>JAWLEI010000055.1:20917-22068 GCA_041686195.1 Desulfovermiculus sp. | reverse complement strand
AACGTCCACGATGGGGTGGAGTTCTACAAAAAGAACAACTGCGATTCCCTGATCACCCTGGGGGGCGGCAGCTCCCACGACTGCGGCAAGGGCGTGGGGCTGGTCATCAGTAATGGGGGCAAAATCCACGATTTTGAAGGCATTGACAAGTCCACCAAGCCCATGCCTCCCTATCTGGCCATCAACACCACGGCCGGGACAGCCAGTGAAATGACCCGCTTCTGCATTATCACCGACACCTCCCGCAAAGTGAAAATGGCCATTGTTGATTGGAGAGTGACTCCGAACATGGCCATTGACGATCCTCTGCTGATGATGGGCATGCCACCGGGATTGACCGCTGCCACAGGCATGGATGCTTTGACCCATGCCGTTGAAGCCTATGTCTCCCTGGCCGCTACGCCGATGACCGACGCCTGCGCTTTAAAGGCCATCGAGATGGTCGCCGCCTCCCTCCGGGCGGCAGTGGCCAATGGCCAGGATGTCCAGGCCAGAGAGGACATGTGTTATGCCCAATATCTGGCCGGTATGGCCTTTAACAATGCCAGCCTGGGACATGTGCACGCCATGGCCCATCAGCTCGGCGGATTCTACGATTTGCCCCACGGTGTGTGCAATGCCATCCTGCTGCCCCATGTGGAGCGCTTCAACCTGATCGCCAAGATGGACCGCTTTGTGGACATGGCCAAGGCCATGGGCGAAAACGTTGACGGGCTGTCCAAGCGGGATGCAGCTGATAAGGCCCTGGCAGCTATTGAAAAGCTCTCTGCTGATATCGGTATCCCCAGAGGCCTGTCCGAGCTGGGGGTCAAGGAGTCGGATATAGCCACCATGACCGCCAACGCCCAAAAGGATGCCTGTGGATTCACCAACCCCAGATGCCCGACAGACGAAGACGTCATGGCTATCTATAAGGCTGCTTTGTAGGAGAGAGTCAGTTGCCAAAGATTGGGACAAAGTTTTAAGATAAATGGCTCGTTCTTTGGCCTCAGATGACGCAGATAAGAACCCTCCCCTGGCCCCTCCCTCCCGCCCAAAGCGGCGGCTGGGAGGGGAATAAGGTGGATTGACCCCTCCTGCTGCTGCCCAAGGCGGCGGCAGGGAGGGGAACCAGAGGGGCCTGGCCCTTCCTCCCCGCCAGGAAGACTGGC
>JAWLEI010000055.1:0-20817 GCA_041686195.1 Desulfovermiculus sp. | reverse complement strand
GGGAATAAGGTGGATTGACCCCTCCTGCTGCTGCCCAAGGCGGCGGCAGGGAGGGGAACCAGAGGGGCCTGGCCCTTCCTCCCCGCCAGGAAGACTGGCTGAGGGGAACCAGAGGGGCCTGGCCCTTCCTCCCCGCCAGGAAGACTGGCAGAGAGAGGAACCAGAAGGGTGAGGTCCACATTATTATCAAGTATGGGTGATTGGTTGCATAATTTCGAACAGACTGTATATCGTAAGCAAACAGGGAGGTTCTTCACCAGGGCCTCCCTGTATTTTGTGCAGTAACTGGTATTGCGAAATTGATAGAGCATTCCCCCTTGCTTCGGACCGCAAAACTGCATACCCTGTGTTGGCAGTTAAGAAAATCCGAGGTTTCTCCGCAGATGCGAGCAAGCGGGTATTGGACAAAAGGTGAATCAAGCCGACAAGGAGGCGTACATGGACAAGATCTTGCGTATTGATGTCAGCGGCGGGCAGCCTACATTCAAGGAAGAAGGCCTGGGAGACTATGCCGGGCTGGGCGGCCGGGCCATGACTTCGGCTGTGGTCAACGCCGAGGTCCCGGCTGATTGTCATCCTTTGGGACCGGAAAATAAACTAGTTATCGCTCCGGGTCTGCTCAGTGGAACCGCTGCGGTGAGTTCCGGACGCCTTTCCGTGGGGTGCAAAAGCCCCCTGACCGGAGGGATCAAAGAGGCCAACTCTGGGGGCCAGGGAGCCCTAGTCTTGGCCAGACTGGGGTATGCAGCTATTATTCTGGAAGGCGATCGATCTGGGGATGACCTCTACGTCGTGCGTATTTCCCAGGATGGGGTCAAGGTGGAAAAAGACAACTCAGTAAAGATGTTAACCAACTATCAGCTCATGGACAAGTTCAAGGATGAATATGTGAAGAACGGGTCCATGATCAGTATTGGCACGGCCGGTGAGATGCGATTGGCCAACTCCACGGTTGCGGTAACCGATCCCGAGGGCAGGCCGACCAGGCATGCCGGACGGGGCGGTGTGGGCGCAGTTATGGGTTCAAAAGGGATCAAGGCCATTATCCTGGACGGTACAGGGACCAAGATGGTGCAGCCTCAAGACCCGGAAGCATTCAAGGCGGCCAATAAGGCATTCACCCAGGGCTTGAAGGATCACGCGGTCACAGGGCAGGGCCTGCCGGCCTACGGCACCAATGTTCTGACCAATGTGCTCAATGAGGCCGGGGCCTACCCCACATACAACTTCAGGACCGGTCGATACAAAGACAGCGAAAAAATCAGCGGTGAAAGCCAAGCCGAGCTTGAAGCCAGCCGGGGAGGGCGGACCTCACATGCCTGCCACCGCGGCTGCGCTATTGCCTGTTCAGGAGATTTCAACGACAAAGACGGCAATTTTGTGACCAAACAGCCTGAGTATGAAACTGTCTGGGCCCACGGCGGCAACTGCGGAATCTGCGATCTGGACGCCATTGCCATGCTGGACAAGCTTGATGACGATTACGGCCTGGATACCATCGAGATGGGTGTGACCATTGGGGTGGCCATGGAAGCCGGTCTGCTTGAGTTCGGTGATGACCAGAAGGCCATCGAGCTGGTGAAAGAAGTGGGCAAAGGCACCCCCCTGGGCAGGATCCTGGGCAGTGGTGCAGCGGCTACTGCCAAGGCCTTTGGCATCGAGCACGCTCCGGTGGTCAAGGGCCAGGCCTTGCCAGCCTATGATCCCCGGGCTGTCAAAGGTATTGGAGTAACCTATGCCACATCACCCATGGGCGGCGATCATACCGCAGGATATGCGGTAACCGCCAATATACTTAAGGTCGGCGGGGAAGTGGATCCCTTGAAGCCGGAAGGACAGATTGATCTGTCCCGGAACTTACAAATTGCCACTGCGGCCGTGGATGCAACCGGCATGTGCCTGTTTGTGGCCTTTGCCGTTTTAGATCAGCCGGAGACCTTTCAGGCCTTGATCGATTTGATCAATGCCTGCTATGGACTGAGCTTGACTGCTGACGACGTCACTGCCCTGGGTAAATCCATTCTGAAAAACGAACGGGACTTTAATGCCCGGGCCGGGTTCACTGCAGCTCACGATCGCCTGCCTCGCTATTTTACGCGCGAGGCCCTGGAGCCGCACAATGTGACTTTTGATGTCCCGAATGAACAGCTGGACTCTGTCTTCAACTGGTAGCCGTTTTAGATCCATGATGGAATAGCCAGAGGGCGGTCGGCGGCAGTCGACCGCCCTCTTTTATGGAGGGAATATGCAGGTGCGAATAGTTATTGCCGGCCAGGAGCGGCAGATGTTTCATCCTCTGCTCCGAGAGGGAGTAGAAGTGAAAGTGCGCTTGGGCAGGACTGTCCGCGAGGTATTGGAGGATGACCTGCACATCCCGGAACATATTATCGAACAGGAAATTCAGAGCCTGTTTTTGAACAACCATCCTGTGGATGATCTGGGGACAAGAGTTCAAACCCAGGGGAGCGTTCTGTCCCTGTCCGCGGCCATGCCCGGCCTGGTCGGGGCCTGCATGCGGCGGGGGGGTGTTTATGCCGGACTGCGTCAAGGCATTTCCTGGGCTGAGGAAGAAGGTCCAGACCAAACAGATACGGGCTTTATCCAGGTCAAGCTGTTCAATTTTATGGCTCCGCGCATAGGGCCCTTGCTGTTATCCGCAGGAGTGCGGGTAGAGGGCCGGCGCCTGGCCCAGGTGTTGGATAATCTGTCCGAGTCGGAGAAAGCCAGGATAAAATCTCTGCAGATAGAGGGAGAAAAGCAGGATATCCAAAGCTCAAAACCGGCAGCCCTTATATCTGAGCAGGAGTCGGTCATGCTGCAGGTCTCTTCCTGAGATCCCGGTGAGCCCAGATATCCAGTATTCAAGAGCGCATTTAGGCTGTATGCCAGGCTGTTCGCTGTTTGACGCTGAACTTGAAACCAGGTATTTCTTTGAGCAGAGTAAGTATTTAAACCCTGATCTTCCAAGAAGTTATCGCGGTCCAGAGCTGACAAGGCTTTAACACACAGGTGCGTTATGGGCAAAACCGGCATCAGTCCCTTATGGGTTCCATCTGCACTGGGGCGGGCAGTTATTCAAGTCATTCACGAGCTGGGGGCTGGATTTGTCTTTTTCCTGTCTGGAATACGCCACATTTTTACCTGGCCTTTGCAGGTGCACAAAACCGTGCAGCAAGTGTATTTCATCGGAGTCAAATCGATTTTCGTCATCCTCCTGGTCAGCTTGTTTACTGGCATGGTTCTGGGACTGCAGTTGTATTATACTCTGGTCAAGTTCGGCTCAGAAGGTGTCCTGGGGGCTGCCGTGGCTTTGTCTGTTATTCGCGAACTCGGACCGGTGCTCACAGCGATCATGATCATCGGCCGGGCCGGTTCAGCCATGGCTGCCGAGATCGGTATCATGCGCATCACTGAGCAGATAGATGCCCTGTTCACCATGGATATCAATCCTGTTCGCTATCTGGTCAGTCCGCGCATTGTTGCTTCCCTGATCTGCTTTCCCTTGTTGACCGCTATGTTTGACGTAATCGCTATCATGGGCGGATACTTAACAGGGGTGGTCCTTTTGGGCATCAATCCAGGGGTCTTTTTTTCCCGCATGGATACCCTGGTGATTCTGTCCGATGTGAGTGGCGGGTTCATCAAGACACTTGTCTTTGGGGTTATTGTAGTTACCATCTGCTGCTATCAGGGATATTACGTCCACCAAAGGAGCGAAGGCCATGGAGCCAAGGGAGTCAGTCTGGCCACGACCAGAGCGGTTGTGCTCTCGTCGGTGGCTGTACTCATTTCGGACTATATCTTGACCTCATTTTTGTTGTGAGTTTGACTGATATGCAAACATTTGAACCAAGCCCGGCGAATTCATGACCACACCTTTGATTGAATTTCAAAACGTGACCAAGTGCTTTGGGGACAAGTGCATCCTGGACAAGGTCAACTTGCGCATTTTTCCCCAGGAGGTCACCACTTTGATTGGGAAAAGCGGGGTGGGTAAAAGCGTGACCCTGAAACTGATCATCGGCCTTTTGGAGCCGGATGAGGGAGAAATCCTGTATCAGGGACGCAGCATTCAGACTCTATCCCGGCAGGAACGCAAGAAAATAAAAAAACAAGTCAACTTCATGTTCCAGAATAATGCCCTGTTTGACTCTTTGCATGTATTCGACAATATCGCTTTGCCTTTAAAAGAAAAGACGGACTTGAAACCGCAGGAGATCCGCAAACGGGTAGAGGTCAAGATGCAGGCTCTGGACCTGCATGACATTGGGTACAGCTACCCGGCCCAGCTCTCGGGGGGGATGCAAAAACGGGTGGCCCTGGCCCGGGCCTTGATCACAGATCCTCAGGTGGTTCTGTTTGACGAACCGACCACTGGCCTGGACCCGGTGCGCAAAAACAGTGTGTTGAGCATGATCACCCATAACCAAAAAAACTTTGGTTTTACCGCTGTCTTAGTCAGCCACGATGTGCCGGACGTATTTTATATTTCCAACAGAATCGCTGTCCTGGAAGAGGCCAAGATCCTGTTTGAGGGTTCCCCATTGGAGCTGGAGCAAAGTGATTTGCAGGTGGTGCATGAATACATTAACAGTGTGCAAAGCCTGGAAAACGAGATCATTGATCTCAAGAGCCGGCTGGATCTGGAAACCGCCTATGTCCGTCTGGATCAGGAGCAAAGGCCCTTGACCGTGTTCGTGTTCGTCATTGACAGCCTGGAACGAATCCGGGCCCGGATCGGTCAACTCATGGCCCACCAAGTAGTGAGCACTGTGGCCCGATTGGCCGGTTTAGCCTTGCAGGACACAAAGGCCGCTGGCGGCCGTTACAGTCAGGACAGAATAGTGTATGTGGTGCCCGGAGACCACTCCCGGGATGCGCACGAGGTCTTTTCAGCCGTGGAAGAGCCCCTACAGGGTACGAAATTCTTTCACCCCACGTCCCTGGGCAGCAGATGCACCTCATTCGCGGTTTTGGCCGGGTGGTCGACTTCCGCTCCTGGCAAGCCTCTGCACGAGGTGGTGGAAGAAGCCGAGGATGACAAAAAGTTGCTGGCCAGCTTGGTCTGCGGCCAGAATAACGCATAAGGATGAATTATGAGCACCAGGTATGCTGTTGAGACATCGGTCGGGGTCTTCGTTCTCGTGGCTTTGCTTTGCGTGGGATACTTGACCATTCAGCTTGGGGAACTTGATTTTTTGGGGGCCGACTCATATCCGGTCAAGGCCAGATTCAATTCCGTATCCGGGTTGAATGTGGGCAATGAGGTGCAGATTGCCGGGGTCAGCGTGGGCAAGGTGGAGAACATAGAGCTGGAAAAAGATCGGTTTGTAGCTATTGTGACCATGGGTATTGACCAGGATGTGACTTTGAGCGACGATTCCATGGCTGCGGTCAAGACCAGCGGCCTTATCGGAGACAAGTACATCAGCATCTCTCCCGGAGGATCCGGGATGGCTCTTGAGCCCGGGGATATGATCATTGATACCCAAAGTCCGATAGATGTTGAAGAGCTGGTGGGCAAGTATGTCTTTGGCGGCGGGGAAGATGATGAATAGTGGCGCTGGGTGGTTATAAGTTAAAAATTTTTGAGACCTGGGGAATGGAAGATGGACACAACAGACCGGTATTGGGAGCATTGTTATGATGGACATGAAAGATATCAGATTGAGATGGCTCGGGCCTGTAGGGTTGGCCTGTTTTAGTGCCGTTCTTTGCATTTTGATCGGCTGGAACACTGCAGGGTATGCCCAGGAAGACAAAGGCCCGGCCCCGGTTGTCAGTGCCTATTATGAACAGGTGCGCGATGTCTTGACTGACAAAGGCCTGGACAAGGACCAGCTGCGGGAAGAGCTCCAAAGCATGGCCCGGGAGATATTTACCTTTGAGATCATGGCTCAAATGAGCCTGGGCCGGAATTGGCAGGATCTGGATTCTGATGAGCAAGATGAATTTGTGACCTTGTTTACCCGGCTTTTGGAAAATACATATTTTCAAAAGCTCGAGGAGCATCTTTCCGAGGTCAGGGAGTATTCTGATGACGATATGCAGGTAACCGATGAGATAGTCTTTTCATCCCGCAAGGCTGAGGTGCAGTCCAAGATCGTCTATGATGACAAGGATGTTCCGGTAGATTATCGGTTCGTGAAGACAGATGATGAGTGGAAGATTTATGATGTTTTGGTGGAAGAGGTCAGTTTGGTCCAGAATTACCGGAGTCAGTTCAACGACAGACTGCAAAAGGTCTCGGTCGCAGAATTGATGCAGGAAATGCGGGATAAGGTACAGAAGCTGGAATCAGGAGAGGAAGAGGATCCTGAACTGTGAGCTGAACGAGAGGTATGAATGCTTTTGGCAAGAGTATTTGCGTCCGCATCTCATGGTCGGATTGCAGGGTCATGCTTTAAGGGCGAGAAATAACCATCTGCTTTCTTAAGTAAACGGGAAGACAATGCGTACGTATACTATTTTGTCCGCAGGGCTTTTGTTGTGTCTGATGCTTATGGCCGGGCCGAGCCTGGCCGGAGAAACCAATCTGGCCCTGGCTGGAGCCGAACAGACGCAGACCCAGGAATCAGGATCAGATGCAGAAAATGACTTGATGTCCGAACTGGGGGCGGATTATGCAGGTCAAGACACTGACTCTATAGCCGATCCGCTTGAGCCTTTGAACCGGCTTATGTTCCAGGTCAACGACAGGCTCTATTTGTGGGTCCTGGACCCGGCGGCCAGGGGATATGCCGCGGCCGTGCCAGAGCCCTGGCGGGAGTCCTTTGGCCACGCCTTTTACAATGTGGCCACCCCGGTCCGCCTGGTGAACAATCTGTTGCAGGGTCGGCCGGTGAATGCTGCCCGGGAGGTGGGGTCTTGTGTGATCAATACAGTGTTTGGTTTCGCCGGGCTCCTGGAGCCGGCCAAAAGCATAGAGATTCTGCGCCCTCAGCCGCCGGACACAGATGCCGGGCTGACCCTGGGCACTTGGGGGCTGGGACACGGATTCTATCTTGTCCTGCCTGTACTGGGACCGTCGAGCCTGAGGGACAGCGTGGGCAGGGTGGGGGATGTTTACCTGGATCCTCTGGATTATGTCTCTCCCTGGGAGCTGGCTCTGGGACTTCGAGCTGAAGAAAAACTCAATGCATTGTCCCTGCGCCTGGGGCAATATGAAGACATGAAGGAAAGTGCCCTGGATCCATATTCTGCGTTTAAGGACGGCTATATCCAGTATCGAAAAAGGTCCTTGCAAGCTGATAAGTAACATTCTCGGTTTGGGGCGAAAAATATACTTCAGATTTGCCAGAGGTTCCGCCGCAGGCGGGACTGAAATTTGACCTGTGCGCCTGCAAAAGACGTTTGCAGGCGCATCTTTTTGTGAACTCTATGCACGAATCAATTCGCATTCAGGGTGCAAAGCACCACAATTTAAAGAATCTGGATCTGGAAATCCCCAGAAATGAGCTGGTGGTCATCTGCGGCCCCAGCGGATCAGGCAAGTCCACTCTGGCCTTTGACATCATCTATGCTGAAGGACAACGCCGGTATGTGGAATCCCTTTCGGCATACGCCCGCCAGTTTCTGCCCCAACTGGACAAGCCCAAGGTGGACAAGGTGGAAGGCCTCTCTCCAGCCATTTCCCTGGAACAGCATACCTCCACCCGCAATCCCCGGTCCACGGTGGGCACGGTGACCGAAGTCTACGATTACCTGCGGGTTTTTTTCGCCCGTCTGGGCCGGCCTTTCTGTCCCCAGTGCGGGCAGGGTATTGCGGCCCAGAGTTCGGATGAAATCATCGCCTCCATCCTGGAGCTGCCTCCGGGAACGAAGTTCATGCTCCTGGCTCCGGTGGTGGAAAGCCGCAAGGGAACCCAGGCTGACCTGTTCAAGAAGCTCAAGAGCCAGGGTTTTGTTCGGGTCCGGGTCGACGGGCAGGTGGTGCCGCTGGACAATGTTCCGGAACTGAAAAAGAATACCCGGCATTCAGTGGAAGTGGTTGTTGACCGCCTGATTTTAAAAGACAATGTACGCAAGCGGCTGGCTGACTCTCTGGAGCTGGCTTTGCAGCTGGGCTCCGGCCGGGTGGTGGTTGCAGGGGTGGACGGAGAGGAGACCCTGTACAGCACAGAAGCGGTATGTACAGTCTGCGGTTTGTCCTTGCCTGTGCCCTCGCCCCAGCTCTTTTCATTTAACAGTCCGCAGGGGGCGTGCCAGGCCTGTTCCGGACTGGGCAGCGTGGAGTATTTCGAACCTCTGCTGGTGGCTCCGAACCGGGGCTTGTCCTTGAGTCAGGGAGTCCTGGTGCCCTGGAAAAGGGGAAATCTCCTGTCCAGATACGCCCAGGAACTCAAGTGCCTGGGGCAGGCCCTGGGCTTTGATCTGGACACCTCGTTAAAAGACTATTCCCAGCAGGCCTGGGAGGGACTCTTTTATGGATATAAAAAGTGCAATTGGCCCGGAGTGATCTCCCTGCTCCAATCCGGGGTGCAGCTGGGGCGAATCTGGCAGGATGAACTGGCCAGATTCCGGCGCAGTGCACCGTGTCCGGAGTGCAATGGAGCCCGGCTGCGGCCGGAAGCCCTGGCGGTCAAGGTGCAGGGGCACAGCATCCACGATCTTTGTCAATGGTCCATTGTCAGGGCCTTGGATTGGCTGAAAAAACTGGACTTTCAGGGTTTTCAGGAGCAGATAGCCGTCCCTCTGCTCCGGGAGCTGACCCACAGGCTGGAATTCCTGATCAATGTAGGTCTGGATTACTTGAGCCTGGGGCGGACCATGTCCACCCTGTCCGGAGGCGAGGCTCAGCGCATCCGTCTGGCCGGGCAGCTGGGTTCCGGGCTGGTGGGGGTGACCTATGTATTGGACGAGCCGAGTATCGGCCTGCATCCCAGGGATAATGCCCGGCTCATCAGATCCTTGAAGGACTTGCAGGGCAGGGGGAACTCAGTGCTTGTGGTTGAGCACGATGAGCCGACTATTCGGGCAGCGGACCATGTTCTGGAGCTGGGACCGGGCTCCGGGGCCCTGGGCGGGGAGGTGGTCTTTTCCGGCCGGGTCCAGGATCTGGTGCGGGCTGAAGATTCCCTGACCGGCAAGTATCTGCGGCGGGATCTGGTTATTCCCATGCCCGAGTCCAGGCGCAACAGGACTCAGAGCCTGCGTCTGGAACACGTGCGGACCAACAATCTGCAGGATCTGAGCCTGGACATCCCTCTGGGCGCTCTGGTCTGTGTGACCGGGGTCTCGGGATCCGGCAAGAGCTCCCTGGTGGTGGATACCATGTACAAGCACCTGGCCCTGGCCCGGGGAATCAAGGTGGACAATCCCGGGCAGGTGGACAACTTCCAGGGCGCAGAGCAGGTGGACAAGATCGTATCCATTGACCAGTCTCCTATCGGGCGGACCCCAAGGTCCAATCCAGCCACCTACACCAAAGTCTTTGACGAGATCAGGAAGGTCTTTGCCACCACCACTGAGGCCAGAAAGAGGGGATACAAACCGGGGCGGTTCAGCTTCAATGTCCGGGGAGGACGGTGCGAGGCCTGCCAGGGGGACGGGCAGATCCGGGTGGAGATGCATTTTTTGCCCGACGTCTTTGTCACCTGCGAGGTGTGCCAGGGGCAAAGATATAACCGGGAGACCCTGGATGTGACCTATAAGGGCTTAAACATCGCCCAGGTCCTGGATTTGAGTGTTCGTCAGGCTCGGTCCTTTTTTGCCAATTATCCGGTCCTGGAACGTAAATTGCGGGTCCTGGAGGAGGTGGGTCTGGAGTATATCACCCTGGGGCAGCCGGCCACCACCCTGTCCGGGGGGGAGGCCCAGCGGCTGAAGATTTCCCGGGAGCTGGGCAAGAAGAGCCTGCCCAGGACCCTGTATGTTTTAGATGAACCGACAACCGGACTGCATATGCACGAGGTGGGCAAGCTCATCTATGTTTTGCAGGCCCTGGTGGATAAAGGCGCTTCAGTGGTGGTTATTGAACACAATCTGGATGTGATCCGGGCTGCAGACTATGTGTTCGACCTTGGTCCTGGCGGTGGGGAATACGGGGGGTGGATCATAGCTCAGGGCACTCCGGAGGAGATCATGTACAATCCGGACTCGGTGACCGGGGAGTTCTTACGGGAGATGACCTCAGCCGAAGAGGGCGAATGATTATTCGCCCCTACTGCCCGCTGGCAATTTTATCCTGGATCAGACTGGCCGTCTGCGGCCAGCGGCGGCGCTCGTATGAAACGAGATCCATCTTGAAGAGGGCCTGCCCTTGGGGGCAAGGGCGGCCTACTTACGAGCCGGGCTTTTGCGTAGGGCGGGCTTGAACCCAAGCCCAGCCCTTTTCATACTCTGTTTCATTCTTGATCAAACTGGGCGGCTGTGGCCAGCGGCGGCGCTGAACACTGACCACCAATAAGGGGCATAAGGGGCAAGGCATGGAGCAGGGATTTCCGGAAAATATTGCTGCTCCCGGGATCTTGGAATCCTGGGATGTGCTGGCCGGCAGGGACCCGGAACAGGTTCAAGCTGCGGCCCAGGTACGCTATGAGCCTCAGCAAGAGATGTACTCCGTGCCCTGCCTGGGGCAAACAATCAATGTGTTTTTGACCGAGAGACGGCTGAAAAGCTCTTCGCAATTGGGTCAGATTCTGCTCACCAGGTATCCCGAATACGCCAAGCTGTCCATTTTGCGTTATCTGGCCCATGCCCAGGACAGGCCCTTGAGCGGAGAGTTGATCAAACCCTCTCAATTGCCGGGCGGGGATTTTTTTGTCTCCGGAACCCATGTCTTGCCCCTGGCCTCTTTGGCTCGCAGGTTTGATGGACAGAGGGCTTATTTCCTGCGGCGGGGAGAGATCCTGGGAGGCAAGGCCTCAGGCTATGGGGATGTCTCCCTGGAGCTGTATCCCTTTCCTCCCATTCCGGTGCATATCATCCTCTGGTTCGGGGATGAGGAGTTCGAGGCCGGGGCGACCTTGCTGGTGGACTCCAGCTGCCGGGAGCACATGGCCGTGGACATCCTGTGGTCCACATGCATGATGAGTTTACTCATGCTGCAAGAGGACCTGGAATCTGGCGGCAGGAAAAGATAATGGTGCCTGGTTTCATGTCAGACATGTTCTCCTGCCTGTTTTCAACCTGGAGGCAACATGGACACATTATGGACCTTTCCCTATGCTTCGCAGCGCATGCCGGTTCTGGCCGACAATGTGGTGGCCACCTCCCAGCCTTTGGCTGCTCAGGCCGGATTGGGCATGCTGCACAAAGGAGGCAATGCCATTGATGCGGCCCTGGCTGCAGCCATTGCCCTGACCGTGGTCGAACCCACCAGCAATGGGCTGGGATCAGATGCCTTTGCCCTGGTCTGGGACGGAAAGAAACTGCACGGTCTGAACGGATCCGGTCATTCTCCCCAAGCCCTGGATATCAAGCGTTTTCAAGGCCTGGAGCGCATGCCCGCCCAGGGCTGGGATGCGGTTACTGTGCCCGGTGCGGTTCAGGCCTGGAGCGACCTTTCCCAGCGCTTTGGCAACCTTCCTTTTGCTGATTTGTTTGAACCGGCCATTGGCTATGCGCAGAACGGTTTTCTCGTCTCTCCCCTGATCGCCAGACAATGGGCGGCAGTGGCTGAGCCACATGCGAAACTACCTGAATTTGCCGCTACATTTCTGCCTAGAGGCCGGGCCCCCCAGCCGGGAGAACGATTTGTAAACCCGGGGCAGGCAGCCTCTTTGCGTCTGCTGGCTGAAACCCACGGACAGTCCCTGTATCAGGGACAATTGGCTGAAGCCATGGTCCGCCAGGCCAAGGAACAGGGCGGGTCCTTGCAGCTTGAGGATCTGGCCGGGCATGCATCTACCTGGGTGGAGCCCATCGGATATCAGGTTCAGGATGTGTGGGTGCATGAGATCCCGCCCAACGGACAGGGGCTGGCCGCCCTTATGGCCCTTGGGATCCAGGATATTCTGGAGGTGGGTACATGGCCTGTGGATTCGGTTCAGGCCGTGCATTTTCAGGTCGAGGCCATGAAAGCGGCCTTTGCCGAAGTTCATGCCCATGTAGCAGATCCCCGGGCTATGTCCCAGCCGGTGGAGCGCTTCCTGGACCCCGCACTGCTGTGGGAGCTGGCCCGGAACATTCAACCGGACCGGGCGTCCAGGCCTGTCTCCCGCCTGCCTGCCGATGGAGGGACGGTCTATCTGAGTGCTGCGGATAAACAGGGGCGCATGGTTTCTTTTATCCAGTCCAATTATATGGGCTTTGGCTCCGGGGTGGTGATTGAGGATACCGGGATCAGCCTGCAGAACCGGGGAGCCGGCTTTGTTCTGGGCCCCAGGCACCCCAACTGTGTGGCCGGAGGCAAGCGGCCCTTTCACACCATCATTCCCGGATTTGCGACCAGAGAGGGCAGGCCGCTGCTCAGCTTCGGGGTCATGGGAGCACACATGCAGCCCCAGGGCCATGTCCAGGTCCTGCAGCGGATGCTGAACTGGGGCCAAAACGCCCAAAGTGCATTGGACGCCCCCCGGTGGCAGGTCAGCCCGGATTACAGCCTGGCCCTGGAACCCGGGCTGGCTGCAAGTGCAGGCCCCAAGCTGGCCGAGAAGGGGCATGCATTGATCAGCGATCCGCCGCCCTGGCTCTTTGGGGGCGGGCAGATCGTCCACTGTCTGGACAAGGGGTATGCGGCGGCTTCGGATCCGCGCAAAGACGGTCAGGCTGTGGGATATTAGCACCGTGTCAAAAAATGTTCGCTCAATTTTTGTCAAGTGTTATTTAGTTTTAAAAAATTAAGCTTCATGCCTGCGAGGCCAGTGGACTGCGATCAAAATGGGTGAAGACGACAAAGTCAGGGCGCGAATCCTGGACAGCTCTTTCTGGCTCAGTCTCAAGGTGCCGGAATTGACCGACAAGGGTCGGGACTTGAGGGATCTGGCTTTGGGCATTCCAAAAAAGGCCCAGGTCCTGCAGGCTAAAGCTCATAGCCGGGCCTTGTGGATGGTCTTCCTGGGCGGGACCGGGACCGGAAAGTCCACCCTGTTTAATGCCTTTTGCGGCAGAGAGGTCAGCCGAACCGGAGTTGAACGGCCCAAGACACTGGGCGCTGTGGCCTATGCCCATGCCCAGGCAGGAGATCAAGAGAGCCTGCCGGCATTTTTGGGACCCATTCAGCGGATGGATTTCGTCCATGCACTCGAGGGACAAAAGGGGCAGGAACAGGGGATGACCCTGATCGTTCACCAGGACTCCAGATTGCAGAACCTGGTTTTGGTGGACACCCCTGATTTGGACAGCCTGGTCACCGGCCATGAGGACCTGGCCCGGGACATCCTGCTTATGGCCGATGTGGTTTTTTTTGTGGCCAGCCAGGAAAAGTATGCCGACGAGGTCCTGTATCAGAGCCTGGTTTCCCTTGGGCATTCCGGCCAAAGACTCTTCTTTATCCTCAACAAAACAGACCCACCGCCGGGGAGAAGCATTCAGGACATCCTGGATGAGGTGGTTCAGACCCTGGACCCAAAGCGCGCTTTTCTGAGTCCGGAGCGCGGTGTGGCCCTGCCCTTTGTTCCGGCCGGAACCACTCCGGAGTGCAAAGCAGATATGCAGGCCTTTGCTCAGGAAGTAACTGCGTTCTATGCCTTCGGGCCGGGTCGGGAAATTATGGAAGAGGAAAAGAAAAGAACCTGGTCGGAGCTCAAAGCGGACTTGAACCGGATCCATGCGATTTTGCAGGCTGAAGCCGGGGAGGTTTTGGCCTGGGAAAAGCGTCTGCAGTCAGTTTATGACGAGTGCGTGTCCCGACTTCTGGAGCGGGAAGAAGCCGGATTTCAGGTCAGACAGCGCCGGGCGGTGCAAGAAGAGATCAGAAAGGTTTTCGGGCGCTTTGATTTTCTGGCCGGCCCGCGGCGAGTCATCGGCGGTTGCCTGCGCCTGCCCCTGCGACTTGTGGGAGTGGCCGGTCCATCCAGGAAAACCAGGCAGGAAGATTTGGAAAAGGCCAAAAGCAGGGCCGACTCCCGCCCGGTGCAGGAGGCTGTGGATGAGTTTAATACCCTGTTCCTGGAGCGACTGGTGCCAGTAGGCCGGGACACCCAGGCCGGCCGGGCCTTGCGCCGAAGTGAGCTGGCCATGCGGCCTGAAGAGGTGCAGGCCAGGTTCCAGACAGTCCAGGATGACATGGCTGCCTGGCTGAATGCCCGTTTTGAACGTATGGCCAGGGAAGCGCCCAAAGGCAAGGCCTGGGGCATCTATTCCACCTCCGCCTTGTGGGGGGTGATGATTGTGTCCTTTGAAACAGTTGTCGGCGGCGGTCTGTCTCTGGTGGAGGTGCTGGTCGATTCGGCCATAGCCCCGTATGTGACCAAAGGGGCAGTGGAGCTCTTTGCCTATCAAGAACTTCGGGCCATAACCCGGGAACTGTCCGCCCGGCTCAAGGAGGGGATTGTGGATATCCTCCGGGAGCAAAAAGACAGATATGTGCGGGCCATGCACGAGCTAGGCCCGGATGCCCAGGTAATGCAAGCGGTTGAGGAGTGGGCCGGATGGTCAGAGAAAAAGGCCCTGGCTGTCTTGGTTGCCTAGTACCCTGACCCACGTGGTCACGGGGACGCCTTCCTTTAGAAGACAATGCATATATGACAGAGTACCCGACATAATGCGGATCAGGGCATGTCCGGGGTGAACATGGGGAGTACATTGCACAGGAAGCTGCAGCAGAATCTGGATCAAATACGAAGCTTTGTCCGGGAAGGAGACTGGATCAGTCTGGATCCAAAAGAAAGGGAGGAATTGGAACAGGCCGCGGCCGGATTTCAGACCCGGTTGGATGCAGCCCGGGGCGAGCTGTTGTGTGCCGGTTTTCTGGGCGGAACCGGGGTGGGCAAGTCCAGCCTGATGAACGCCCTGGCTCAGGCTGAAGTGACCGGTACCAGCCACAGGCGTCCATACACCGATCATGTCCTCATTTACCGCCATGCGGAGGTAGAGCTGCCCTCTTTCGTGCATCAGAGTCAAGCAGCCTGGGCTGAGCATGTGCATCAGGCCGAGGCGGTCAAGGACATCCTCCTCTGCGATCTGCCGGATTTTGACAGCCTGCGTCCGGAAAATAAAGAGGCAGTGCTTGAGTTCATGTCCAACCTGGATCTTCTGGTTTGGGTGGCCTCGCCGGAAAAGTATGCAGACCGGAGCCTGCATAGTGTCCTTTGTCAAGCCCCAAAGGCGGTGGGCAATTTTTACTTTGTTCTGAACAAGATGGACAGACTCTGGGATCGAAAAAGGGCTGAGCAGAGCCTGGATCAGATGCAGCGGGTGGCTGAACATTTTCGCAGTCTGCTGACTCAGACCCTGGCCCAGCGTGCGGATATGGAGAGCAGTGCCTCCCCCAGACTGTTTGCTGTTTCGGCTCTGGAAGAGTCGCCGCATTCAGCCTGGAATCAGCTCAACCAGTTTCGAGACCTGCTCTTTGCCCGGCGTTCGGCCAAGCAGGTGGAAGCCATCAAGACCGCCAACCTGGAGCAGGAGATGGTCGCCCTGTACCAGCCGTTGGGCAAAGAAAAAGAGCGGCTGGAACAGTCCCTGGCGGTGATCCGGCAGTTGCAAGAGGAAGTGGAGGCAGAAGGCCGGTCCTGGTTCCGGGATGGGGAGACTGTCCTTGCTTCCTGGGTGGGCAGGCGAATGGAACCACTGCTCATTCAGCAAGGTCCTGGCCTGGTCCCGCTTTTCGGTCCGGCCGGTCTGGTGGGGCTGGTGGTCCGGGAATGGAGACAGAGAGGTGCAGAAGGCCTGGCCTCTGCCCCGGATGTGGGCGAAGAACCTGAACTTTTGAAACTCTACTCCCGGATGAAGCAACTGAAAAATCGTTTACTGACCCAGGTCCTGCGAAGCGACAATCCCCGGTTTTTGGGCCATGAACTGGAAGAAGCCGCAGATGTGAGCAGGCTTTGGGAGCAGGTTACATCAAGCTGGCAACGGGCGGTGAACAATGCCCTGGCCCAGGATCGGCCGGCGAGGTGGCCGGGCCTGGCTGCAGGTCAAATCCTGGTCTATGCTCTTTTGATTCTTTTTTTGTTTATCGGCCTGGGCGGAGGGCAGGCCTGGAAGGGCCTGATCAGCCACCCCAGCCCGGGATCGGTCCTGGAGGTCTTTTTTTCCGCTGTGGAGACCCTTTTCAGCCTCCAGGGGGTGGCCGCTCTGGTCAGTTTCGGACTGCTCATGCTTGGAGCCGGAGTCCGCTTCTATCAGGCCTGGAGACGGAAATTACAGGATTGGGCCCAGGGTCAGGGCCGGATTTTGACTGCCGAGCTGACCGGGTTGTGGACTGCCGGCCTGGAGGAGGTGGAGCAGAACCTGGAAGGTGTATACTCCAGATTGAGGCAGAAACTGCAGTCTTTGGATGCAATCCTTGGCTCCGGAGAATAAGACACAGTGCTCATGCCCTGAACCAAAAGCTCTCCATATGAGAGAGGAAAATTGAGTGCATGCAAATTCTTATTATCCCAATACGAAAATTCCAAATCAAACGCGGGACTATGCGGGCTGTCCAGAACTGGAGACCGGAGCGCAGCGCAAGCGTTTCTCCCCGTCCTGGAACAGGACATCAATCTTGTTCGGGGGGATGGTCCGCTGGACAATGCCTAAGCCGAAGCTGGGATGGTCGATGAGATCGTTGTTCTGGAATTGCCCCTGCATGCTGTAGGTTTTGGACTCAGCCGGGTCCTTGGTTTCCATCTTGTTTTGCCATTGTTTATAGCATTGCTCTGCGAGCTGCTGAGCTTCTTTTTCTTTGGCTGTTGGCCCTTTTTTACCTTTGGAAGCTGTTTTTTTGCTCTGCGAAGCTGATGAGGAAGAGGTTGCCGCCTTGGAACTTCCGGGTTTCGATGCCGGGCGGTATTTGTGCACACTGCCGCATCCGCGGCACTCGACCTTGGCAATCTCTCCATCCAGGATAGACACAATGGCATGTCCGGTGATGTCGTTGCACTTGCGGCATGTTGACTCAACAATGTCTCCAACTTGTGGTGATTTTGCTGCCATATCTCCTCCCTCTTGGGGCTGATTTGAAAAGTTGCTTGTGATGGGCACAAAGGACTAGCACATTACGTCCATTGGGACCTGAGTGCAAGACATAAAGCGGGCCAAACACTGTTGAAAGGGCGATCACGTGTCCAGATTAATGCAAATACTCGTATGTCTCCTGAGCCTTTGGGGATTGCTGAGTCAGGCTCAGATCCTGCAGGCCCGGACCCAAACAGATGTGCCTCTTGAGGACGAAAAACGTGAAGTCCAGGGGTATACCCTGGTGGTCCAGGCCCAAAGCATCCATAGCCAGTGGATACGAGCCAGAGCCAAAATTGAGGCTGATTTCGATTTTGCTTCCCACCCCGGATATATGTCCAGCCTGTCCCTGGTTCTTGAGGATGTCAATATACGTCAGGATCAAGACTGGGTGCCGGTTCCGCGCATTGAACTCACGGCCCGGGGGCCAAAGGATATTTCCACCGGGCATGTTTTGTTCGAGGATATTCGATGCCAAATAGGCTCCAGCCCGGTTGGGCAGGGCCGCTTAAAGCAGGAGGCAATGGGGTGGAAAGGAGATTTTTCCCTTCATCCCGCGAATCTGTTCAAGGAACTTGCCCCAATCTGGCCCGGGCTGTCCCGGGTGCACTTTGAAGAGATCGAATCGCACGGGCTGAGAGCTGCTCTGGCCTGGCGTTTCGCAGAATCCGGCCAACCGTCGATCCTGGAGCTGGATATCCAAACCAGGAGCAGTGTTCGTTGGCAGCACTCAGGGCCGGGTTCAGATCTCATTCTGCCACCACTGACTGCGTCCTTCAAGTTCAATCTGGAAGAAGGGGATCTTACCTGGAGTTTGCAGGCTACAGACAATGTCCAATGGGGAACGATGGTTGCCGCCGGGCTGGCAAGTGAAGGAAAACTCCAGTTTCTGCCTTCAGGGGTGCGCATCTTACGTGCTGCCGTGAACAGTCAATGGATCGGCCGGCCGGGACAGGAGGAGCAGGAGCGGTCAGTACATATCCAGGCTCAGGATATTGATATTTTGCCCGCAAGAACCAGGCTGGAAAAAATGAGGCTCGATATGCAGGGCCTGGGCGCATTTGAGATCACCGGTCAATGGGGAGAGGGGGAAAACAGCAGGCTCACGGCTCATGCATCAGACTTACAGATGTCTGGGGTGCGATCCTGGCTTCAGAGCGCTGGGCATGATCCGGCAGCTGGGTGGAATGTTCAGGGCCGGGCCGATATGCAGATAATAGCCAAAAAGGACGCTCAGGGTATTCACGGGAGCTGGGAGCTCGATTTTCGGGACCTGGGGGGAAGCTCCCCGGATGGAGAGATCATGGTCGCCGGACTGGCCGGTCATATCCAGGGAGCGGGGGTGTGGGGCTCCAGTCCTCAGGCATCTTTTTCCCTGAGTGCAGACCAGGGCGAAGTGCTGTGGGGTACCCGCTATGCTGATCTCGGGCAGGCCGATGTGTCTTTGCAGGGACAAGGAAGGCTCCGGCCCGGACAGGATGTCCAGATCACAGGACTGGATGTGCGGGCCGGGGATTTTTTCAATATGCAGGGCAAGGCCAGGCTGGGCTTGAGCCCGGAGCTTTGGCAGTGGGAGTTCCAGGTTCCGGACAGCCGTGTGCACCTGGAGGGCTTGTCCACTGCCGTGCAAGGGTTGATTCCCTCTGGCTGGAAGATTCAGGGCCGGCTGGGATGGGAGGGAAAAGTGAGCAGCTCGGATGCTGGGCCGATGGTTCAGGGCCGACTGTCCGGTCAGGATTTAGGACTGGCAGTTCCCGAGGCTGGAATGGAGATGAAAAATTGGCAGATTGTATTGCCAGTGCATTACCTTCTGGGTGAATCTCCTGCTGGGAAGGAGAACGTAAAGGACATAGGTCCCTGGGGGGTGCTGCGGCCCGGCGATTTCCGGATTGCCGATCGCAAAATTGAGGTGGCCGGGACAAAGATGTGCTTGAGGGATAATGCCCTCCAGCTCCGAAACCACCTGGAGATAAGTGGAGAGGGGTTTCGGGCCGGGCTGAATGATTTTGGCCTGGAAATGCCGTGGTCCGATCCCTGGCAGGGCAAGGGGGAGTTGATGGTTTTTGATTTGCAGCCGGCCCGGCTCCTGGACCTTGGTTCGGAAGAAATGGGCCACTTGCAGGGGAAACTTGAATTTGCCGCTTCAGCTCAGAAAATGCATACTCAAGGGGCAATCCGGGGTTCTTTGTTCAGCGGCGATGTGCGGATTGAAGATCTCGGTCTGAAGAGACCTCTCGAACCCAGCCGTCTGGCTCATGCGGACGTGTATATTCGTGGCCTGGATCTGGAGGCCTTGAGCCACAGTCTGGGAGTGGGCCGGATTACCGGTAAAATGGATGTTGAAGTCCAAAGGCTTGGACTGGCTTATGGGCAGCCGGTGCGTTTTCATCTGCGGGCCAAATCAGTTCCTGAGCCTGAACAGTCCCGCAGGATCAGCCTGCAGGCGGTCAACTCCCTGTCCATTATCGGTACCGGGCAGGGACTGTCCGGTCTGGGGATCAGTTTATATGCCGGCTTTTTCAAGCAGTTTCCCTATGATCGGATCGGCCTGTCCTGCGTTCTGGCCAATGATGTCTTTTCCTTGAACGGATTGATTCGTGAGGATGGGGTGGAATATATAGTCAAACGCGGCTGGACAGGGATCGACGTGATCAACACCAATCCCAACAACGTGATTGCCTTTTCCGATATGCTGGACCGGCTGGAACGGGTGTACACCCAGGCTCGTACGGAATAAGATCAAATAGAATGTCTTTGCCCTAGATTGTCCGGCACTCACTTGCAGTGTGAAGCTTTGTGCCTAACTACCGCCCCCATACTGCAAGTGAGTGCCGGGCCGGGCAATGACGGGGGGGCAAACCGTGTGTTTCATGTATGCTCAATACGGCAAATTTTCTTTTTTTTGCCCGCTTTAGGGCAAAAATATTTCAGATTTGCCGGAGGTCCCGCCCCAGGCGGGACTGAACAGGAGGCGTTATGAGCAGATTTTTCAAGCGATGGATGGTGGTGGCTGCCCTTTTCCTGGGCCTGGCCGCCTGCGTGACGGTGAACATCTATTTTCCAGCAGCTGAAGTGGAAAAGGCTGCGGAAAGGATTGTTGATGATGTCTACGGAGAGGAGAATGGAGAGACCCGGAATGGAAATTCCGACCAGTCTGCCTGGAGACGGTTTATAGCCTGGCTGGAACCAAACCAGGCCTGGGCCCAGGATGCGACCTCTGTGAGCAATGCAGCTATCCGGGGGCTCAAGCAAACCATTTCCAAGCACCACCAGCAGCTCAAGCCCTTTTATGATCAAGGGGCAGTAGGGATCACCAGGGATGGATACCTGGAAGTCAGGGACACTTCCGGACTGAATCTGGGACAGGTGGCCAAGCTGCGCAAACTGGTTCAGGAAGACAATGAGTCCAGACGGCAATTGTACAAAGAGGTGGCCGCCGCCCTGGATCTGGAGCAGTCCCAGGTGTCCAGGGTAGAAGAGATCTTTGCCCGGCAATGGCGGGACAAGGCCTCATCCGGATGGTGGGTGCAGCAGGACAATGGGTCCTGGAGCAGGAAGTAAGGGACTTGTATAAAGCTGAGGTTGCAGGTGTCAGATTTGCCACCGGCAAATCTGAAATATTTTTTGCCTCAAAGCGGGCAAAAAAAGGAGAAGTTTGCCGGATTGATCAAGGATGAAACTTTGGGATGTCCTTCTCCGTCATTGCCCGGCCCAGATCCTTTGAATACACCGGGGTCAGGCTCATCACGCGAGACGCGTGACAATCTAGGG
>JAWLEI010000054.1:0-22204 GCA_041686195.1 Desulfovermiculus sp. | reverse complement strand
ACAGTATTATGAAGAAATGAAACACCTGCCTGTGGATACGGCCAAGCTCAAGGCATCCCTGGACAAAACCTGCAAGTCCCGCATACGGACCTGGCTTGATATCTGCGCCCACTGCGGCCTGTGTGCGGACAGCTGCTTTTTTTATCTGACCAACAATCGGGATCCGAAGCAGGTTCCGGCCTATAAGATCCAATCCACGCTGGGCGAGATTGTCAGGCGCAAGGGAAAAGTGGACACCGAGTTCATGATCAGAGCCATGGACTACGCCTGGTCACGCTGCACGTGCTGCAACCGCTGCGGCATGTACTGCCCCTATGGCATCGACATGGGGGTCATGTTCAGCTACCTGCGCGGTCTGCTCTTCAGTCAGGGATTTGTGCCCTGGGAAATGAAGATAGGATCAGGCATGCACCGGGTGTATCGGGCCCAGATGGCGGTCACGGATGAAGACTGGGTGGAAACCTGCTCCTGGATGTGCGAAGAGTATGAAGACGAATGGCCTTCCCTGGAGATCCCGGTGGACAAGGAAGATGCGGATATCCTTTATCTGGTCAATGCCCGGGAGCCCATGCATTATCCGGACGATATCGCCGAAGCGGCCATTTTGTTTCATATTGCCGGCGAAAATTGGACCGTCTCCAGCACAGGCTGGGATATGACCAGTCTGTCCATGTTCGCCGGCGACTGGGAAGCATGCAGAATGCAGGTCAATGCCGTCTACAGTGCCATGGAACGATTGCGGCCCAAAAGAATGGTGGGCACGGAATGTGGACATGCCTTTCGGGCTACAGTGACTGAAGGCCCGTACTGGGCCGGTCGCCGGGACGGGCAGACCCCGGTACCCGCCCTGCATTACGTGGAGTGGGTGGCCGAGGCCCTGCGGACCGGAAAATTGAAGATCGATCCGGAAAAAAGGCTCAAGGAGCCTGTAACTTTGCAGGACTCGTGCAACTACATCCGGAACCACGGCCTGACCATGGCTACCCGGGAGATCATGACCTATTTGGCTGAAGATGTCCGGGAAATGACCCCGAACAAGGAACACAACTTCTGTTGCGGGGGGGGCGGAGGTTTAAACGGCATCGGAAGATACAGACAGCAACGCAATGTAGGCCTTCGCTGCAAGCTGGATCAGATCAAAAAGACCGGGGCCACTGAGGTGGTCGCACCCTGCCATAATTGCTGGGATGCCATCCGGGATATGGAAGAGGAATACAAGGCCGGCATCAGCTGGACCTTCTTAAAGCCCTTGCTCTTGAAAATGGTCGAAATCCCAGAACACCTGCAGCCCAAAGAGGAGTAAGCGTTTCCTCTGCTTATTCAAAGCAGATATCGAAGCCTGGCCTTGAAATTTGGGCTCAGTAAACATACTCTCCTCTGGATCTCTTTAAACTCTCAGCCCGGGGGATGAGCACCTATGACCTCTGAATGGTCGACTAATCAGGAACTTGAGCTGGCTGAAGGCTATGTAGAGCAGACCGGACATCATCTCTTTTTGACCGGCAAGGCAGGCACAGGCAAAACCACCTTTCTGAAAAAGCTGCAAAATTCTTCCAGCAAGCGGATGATCACCACCGCCCCCACCGGGGTGGCCGCCCTGAATGCCGGTGGCGTGACTCTGCACTCCTTCTTCCAGCTGCCATTCGGCCCATTTCTGCCCGGGAGCGACGCCTATGAGCGGGACCAGCAGCGTCAGTTCAGATTCAGCAAGGAGAAAAAGAACATAATCCAAAGCCTGGACCTTTTGGTTATCGACGAGATCAGCATGGTCCGGGCCGACTTGCTGGATGCCGTAGATGCGGCCCTGCGGCGTCACCGCCGCAGCACCCAGCCCTTTGGCGGAGTACAGCTGCTCATGATCGGAGATCTGCATCAGCTCTCTCCGGTGGCCAAGCCGGATGAATGGGAGCTTTTGCAGGAGTATTACGATTCAGTCTATTTTTTCAGCAGCCAAGCCCTGGCCAAGACCCAGTTCATCACCATTGAGCTCGAACACATCTACCGGCAGTCGGATGACAGCTTCATTAATATCTTGAATAAAGTGCGGGACAACAAGCTGGATCCAGAATCGACCCGCAAGCTGAATACCCGCTGTTTGCCGGACTTTGCTCCGGACACAGAGCAAGGCTATATCACCCTGACATCCCACAACAGAAAGGCCCAGAACATCAATCAGCACAGGCTGGACGAGCTCAAGGGCAAAGAATATTGTTTTTTAGCCCAAATCTCCGGAGATTTCCCGGAACACATCTACCCTACCTCGTCCGAGCTCCTGCTCAAAAAAGGGGCCCAGGTCATGTTTGTGCGCAACGATCCCAGCCCGGAAAAGCTCTATTATAATGGAAAAATCGGAAGAATCACCGCCATTTCCCAGGAGGAGATCCAGGTCTTGTGTCCCGGTGAGCGGGGTCCGATCAAGGTAGAGCCCTTGACCTGGGAGAATATCAAGTACAGCTTGAATCCGGAAAGCAAGGACATCCAGGAAGAGGTCATCGGCTCCTTTGCCCAATATCCCCTCAAGCTGGCCTGGGCCATCACCATACACAAGAGCCAGGGCTTAACCTTTGACCAAGCCATCATCGATGTCCAGAACGCATTTACCCACGGCCAGGTCTATGTAGCCTTGAGCCGATGCAAGAACCTGAACGGGATGATCCTTTGTTCCCCAATTTCTCCCCGAGGCATGGGCCCGGATGAAACCATCCTTCGCTTTGACCGCGAGGTCAGACAGAATCCGCCTACCCAGGACCACCTGCACCAGGCCAGGATTTCCTTTCAGCAGCAAATGCTGCGGAACTGCTTTGATCTGGGGCCTTTGCAGGGACGACTGAGGTATTTCGTCCGTTTGCTCTCAGAAAACAGGCAGCTGGTGCAGCTTAAGGGCATTCACGATATTCACGATCTCGAACGCGGTGCAGGGCAGATCTTTGAGGTCAGCCAAGTCTTCTTGCGGGAATTAAATAGCATATTCAGCCCGGACCGAGTGCCGGAGTCGGACGCCCATCTCCTGGAACGCATCAGCAAAGGGTCCAAATGGTTTCAGGACAAGCTGGACAGCAACCTGAGTCAGCCTCTGTCCCTTATCGGGGTGGAAACTGACAATGCACAGCTGGATAAAAAGATCACCAACGCCCTGGCCAACCTGAAAAAAGACCTGGCTGTCAAGCTGGCCGGGATCAAGACCTGTGAGCAGGGATTTTCTCCGGCCGCATACCTGCAGGCGGTGGCCAGGGCCCAAGTGGAGATCACCTCCCAGAGAAGAAAAAAGCCGGAGGTCACAGGCTACAATGAAACGGACATCGCCCACCCGGAGCTTTTTCAGGCCTTGAAAGAGTGGCGGACGGCAAAGGCCAATGGTCTGGACCTGGCCCCTCATCAGATCCTGCATCAAAACGTGGCTGTTCAGATTGCGGTCACCCTGCCGCAGAGCCTGTCTGAACTGGAAAAGATACGCGGGGTGGGGCCGAAGACACTTGCCCAATATGGCCGGGAACTCATCGATTTGGTGGCTTCCTACCGCCGCAGACACGGGATTGAGCAGGTGGTTTTGCCGGAAAAACCGAAGTCAACCGAGAACAAGCAGTCCGGCCGGACAGCACAGGCAAAAGACACAAAACAGATTACCCTGGAGCTGCACCAAAAGGGTTACAGCCCAGCTCAGATCGCCGCGTCCCGCGGCCTGGCCCTATCCACCATTGAAGGCCATTTGAGCTCTCTGGTCCAGCAGGGTGAGCTGCACATCACTGAGTTATTATCCCCGGATACACAAAAGACTATCGAACAGGCCGTTGCAGCAACCGAAGGGAACTCTTTGAAGGAAATCAAAACAAGGCTTGGCGATGAGATCAGTTATGGGCAGATAAAAATCGTCTTGGCCCATCTGGGCACGGTCTCTGGATAGGAACCCCTCAATCTGTCTCCCAGGCCTTTACCTCCACATACGCGCTGTTCTGCACTTACTCATGAGGGCAAAAAGTTATGTACTTTTTGCCCCCTGCTCTCAGCCCGGGAAGTAGATTCCCGCCCAGCTTCGTGCGCAATCCACGCCACTTTCCTGAGTATATCCTCTACAAATGAAGCTTTGACTTCGCGCATTGAGTACATAACACACCAAAACGGTATGTTTTATCCTCTTAAAATACATTCTCTGTCTTGTTGACGGCCCAAGAGTCCTCAGGTAATATCTTTAACACCATGGCATGAACATTTACCCATCTTATGTTCTTTGAACAGATATGTTCTTAACCTCATGATAATCGAATTCTTTTCCAGGTGTTCATCTCTAGAAAGGGGTCACTATGCTGGCAGATCTTCATAGAAAATTGGCTCATCGATGTCTGTCCATTGCCAGTTTTGCGGCTTTGATTGTCTGTATCTTTTCCCTGGCCTGGGGCAGTCAGCAAGGCAGCAACTCCAAAACCGGCCAGCAGTTATACAGGCAGGCTTGTGCAGCCTGTCATGGCACAGACGGAAGGGGTGCCCCTTCGAGTACTGTGGGTTTCAAGACCCCTCTTCCCGATTTCACCGACTGCAACTTCGCCTCCCGGGAACCAAATCTTGACTGGTACTTTGTGGCCGCCGAGGGGGGCCCGGCAAGGGGGTTTGACAACATGATGCCTGCCTTTGGCGACTCCTTGTCCAGGCCAGAGGTCATGAAAATCATGGATCACATCCGCACCTTCTGCAACAATAAAAACTGGGCCCGGGTCGAACTGAACCTGCCCAGGGCTCTGGTTACTACATAAAAAGGGCAGTGTCTTTGCCCATCTCCCGATCCTGACCACCAGGGGACAAGCCGGTCTACTGGCTGCGGACGGGGTGTCCTGTTCTATGTGCCATCAGATTAAGAAGGATAAACTGGGCACAGAGGAAAGCTTCACTGCCGGCTTTGTAGTGGACAGCACCACGCCTCTTGGCCAGCGTTCGATCTTTGGCCCCTACGACGTGGACCAGGGACGGACCAGGATCATGCAGTCTGCCTCCCAGATGGTCCCTCGCACCGAGCTCCATGTGCAGGACTCGGCTCTATGCGCTTCTTGCCATACTCTCTATACCCATGCCCGGGGACCGAATGGGGAAATCCTGGGTCAGCTTCCAGAGCAGGTACCGTATTTGGAATGGAAGCACAGTGCCTTTTACCAGAACACCAGTTGCCAGTCTTGCCATATGCCGCAGCTCACAAACTCAATGCATATTACTTCTGTTATGGGACAGCCCAGGGAGAATTTTTCCAAACACGTCTTCCGGGGCGGAAACTTTTTTATGCCCAAGATCTTTAATCGGAACCGAAAAGAGCTCGGTGTTTCAGCCTTGCCCCAGGATTTGATCTTGGCCTCTCAACAAACTGAAGATCACCTCCAGAACTCCTCAGCCCGAGTCAAAATAGATCAGGTTCAAATTGCTGAGGACTCCTTGAAGGCTGACGTGGTAGTGACCAACCTGGCCGGACACAAGCTGCCCACAGCATATCCTTCCAGGCGGGCCTGGCTCCACTTCACGGTCAGTGATGCTCAGGGAAAGATCGTTTTTGAATCCGGGAAAGTAAATCCTGATGGATCGATCCAAGGCAATGTGAACGATCACGACAAGAATCGTTTTGAAAAACATCACGAGCAGATCAACAGGCAGGACCAGGTCCAGATCTATGAAGCAATCATGGCTGATATCAAGGGCAATGTCACCACCGGACTGATCGAAGCCACTGAGTTTATCAAGGACAATCGTATCTTGCCCATGGGGTTCAATAAAGCGACGGCTTCCGAGGGCATCATGGTTCAGGGCCGGGCAGGCAACGACCGCGACTTTAGCGGAGCAAAGGACACTGTCCATTACCACGTCCAGATTGATCGAAATCAAGGTCCCTTTACTATCCAGGCCGAACTCATGTATCAGCCTATTGCCTTTCGTTGGGCCCACAACCTGAAAGAGGAAAAAGGAACAGAAATTGACCGCTTTGTGTCATATTATGAGGATATGGCCCGTCAATCTTGGATTGTCCTGGCTCAGGAGACCAGAAACATCAAGTAGGAGCATGTACCTCCCACAAGAGGTGCATAGACCACACTGGGGGCAAAATTCTTAGGAACGCAAAGTAGCGGTCAGCCGCAAGGGATTGAGGAGCAGATCCAGGGCCGGCACAATGCCCGGCAGGGCAATATCGGCTGACAAAAGGCTCTCCCTGGAGGTACCCTCCTCCAGCATGACCGCCAGCCCCAGAGCCGCAGCCTCCAGCATCATCCGGTCGTTGCGGCCGTTGCCTATGCACACGCATTTTTTTGTCCCCAGCTCCTGGATAAAGGCCAGTTTTTGGCCGACCTGATCTTCTTGGCCCAGAATCTTTAGCGAACAGGACCAGCCCTCCAGCCTAGCCTGGACTTTGCCGAAGGTATCCGCAGTAATTACATGCACCTGGATTTGTTCGCCCAGCTTTTCCACCCGTTCATGGGCGCCAGGAACGGGCTCGCCGTCAACTGCCAGGGTCCCGTTGTAGTCCATGACCAAATGTTCCAATTGCAGGTGCCCGAAGTCGGGAATGTCGATCTGCAGCATGCCCTTTCCTCCTGACTTGAGTATAAAAAATAGTATAAAAAAACCAAGCTTTGTTCTTGAGTAGGACGCGGTTGCCCTCAACCGCTGTCTATTTCAGGCCCAAAATTTTCGTCACCCAGGACCAGCCCAGGAGCTGGTCCAGGCCAGAAGATCCTTTCTTCAGCTGATTCCCGGATCCCTTGTAGTTTAGCCTTCTCCAGAGCATTCACCATAACTTGCATAAGTTCAGTACTACGCATCAGGCCTAAAGAGCCGCAAGCAGCCGAAACCTCATCATAAACTGCGATCCGGTCCCGGCGGACGGTCTCTCCGCGCATGATCACCGGCACCGGCTCTCCGGAATGGATCATGGGTCCACTGCTCGGGGTGCTGTGATCCGAGGCGATGACCGTGAGTATATTGGGATCCTCAGACAGCATGGGCATGTGTGAGGCAAGGGCTCGATCCAGGGTTTCAATAACCTTCCGCTTGGCCCGGCAGTCCTTGCTGTGGGCTGCCTGGTCCGGGGCCTTGGTATGCACATGGATAATGTCGTACTCCGGCAAAAGCTTGGCAGCCAAGTCCAGACGGGCTTTGAAATCCGCTTCCACATCCTTGGTTCCCTGAACATCATGAGATGCCAGGCCGATGAATCTGGCCAGGCCCTGAAACATGGATCCGGAGGCAATGCTCACCCCTTTGAGGCCGGTTCGAGCGGTAAAAGAGGGGATCCTGCTGAGTTGCCCGGCCCGCTGAGTGACCAAAGCGTTGATTGAAGAGAGACCCCGCTGTCTACGGGAGATATTTAGGTTTGATTGGTCCAGGCGGTGAAACATTCGACGCAGATAGGTCCGCAAGGCCTTGGCTGTTGCCTCAGCCCGGACGTTGCCCGCAGCCTCGGTCCAGGCAACCACGTCCGTGGCTGCCGCCATGTCCCGCATGGGGTTGCTGTCCGTGATCCGTGGACTGACCTCCCCCCGGAGGATCAGGACCCCGAACAGCCCCTTGGTCCGGTGCAGGGTGATCTCGACTCCCCAGTCCTCGAACCTGGCCGCCTGATCGAACAAGGCCTGGGCCTCGTGTTCTGCTACCTGTTCCGGGCGATCCCGGCCCACAAAGAGCTTCCCGGCCCTGTTTTCGGCACTGACAAAATGGGCCAGGACAGCCACATCGCTCTCGTGCAGATCAACCCCTGCCCCCAGTGCTTCCAACGGCCCCCGGCCGGGAAACAGGGCCTGAGGATAGCCGAAAAGGGCGAAATGGGCGCTCTCGCTGGGAAAGGGCTCTCCCAGGTATCCGGCATGGTACAGGCCGTTGCCTCCAAGGTGGGCCAAACGGTCAAGATTGGGAGTATGCGCGGCCTGAAGGGGTGTTTGGCCGCCAAGCTCGGGATATTGCCGGTCGCCCAGACCGTCCAGGATGATGAAAAGACAAGCGGAGGGGGACATATGGAAAATGGGGTTCTCAGTTCCGGGTTCACCGTTCATTCCCGCCTCTGGCGAGGATCTCTGGCAAATCTGAACTTTTTTGCCTCAAGGTGAGAAAAATTAAGATTTGCCTGATCGATCGGAAAATTTCATAACAGACCTGCTGTTTATTTCTGCATTGAGACCTTATTTTTCAGCATGGTATATATCCATTGTATCAAGTGTGGTATGCGCATGTCATTGCCTGACAGTCACATGAAAGGAATGTCATCCCCTCAGGAGTCTTCGCTGCAGGAGATCCTGCATGTCTCGACGTCCGTCAGCTATCAGCAGAATATACACTGTGGCATCAACTACACGATAAATAATTCGATATGCATGGACATATATCTCTCGGTATTCCCGAATTCCCAAAGGTAAGAGTTCTTTGGGATATGTTCCACGCTGAGGCAACTCAGACAAGCTGTTCACAGTCTGCTCAAGGTCATCCAAAGCTGCATCAGCCTTGCCCGGAATATCGTGGGATTGGATATATGCATAAATATCTTCCAGATCCCTGGCAGCATCAGCAGTAAGAAGAACCGGAAAGGACATCATGAGCTTCCGTGATGTTCCCGGATTTTCTGCTTCGCTTCACTCATTGACAGCACGTCTCCGTCCTCGATCTGTCGAGTTCCAAGGGCCAAGATCTTGAGCAAGGCCATTGTCTCCTGAGTCGCTTCATAGCTCTTGACCCCTTGCATGACAACCTTGGCCTCTCCGTTTTGGGTTATAATCAAAGGCTCTGCTTGGGCCTCAAGATTGCGAACGATTTCTGCTGCATGGGATTTGAGATAACTGATGGGCTTGATCTGGGCGGAAAATTTCATACCTGGCCTCCTGTTTATGACTGAATTTAGTCCATAAAAAGGTCAATGTCAAAAGATTTGCCCACCGCCCTGCTGCCGCTTTGGACAGGAGGGATGGGCCAGGGGAGGGTTCTTTGTTGCGAAATGTAATATGAGACACAATCAGAGGAATTTTATCAATGTTTTCGGTCAGTTGGTCATTTAACATTTCGAATTTGTTTCGAATTTCGAAATTATGTATGTACAGATGAAGTGCACTTTATTTTTGCCAAAATAATAAACTAAACCTTTGATCCAGGGCACTCAGCACTTTCCCCTTCCGCCCGCAGTTTCTCCGATAGCCCCCAGGCCTTGCACAAAACGGCGGTACTTTCCGGCACCAGATGCTCCCAGGGATGGCCCGCAGCCATGGCCTGCCGGATGTGCTGCCCGCTGAGCCCCTTGCTCTGCGGCGTACGGTCCCACAGGACCTTGGTTTTAAGTCCCAGGGATTGAAAATACTCCAGCTTACGCCGTCCCCACTCATCGTAAATGGTCAGAAAGAAAGTGGCCTGCATGGGGACATAGGCCGAATAGTGTTCCGGAAAATTGATGGGCAGGGGAGTAATGGAGAAGTCAGCCTCTGTCAGGCCGGCCTCCACCAATGCGCATTTGACCAGCAGGAGGCGCTGATAAAAGGTCAGAGGATTGGCCCGGGGATCGGAACGTTCTGGATCTGAATCGTCCCTTGCTGTCAGGCTGGGGTCCGGATTGGTGATCCCGACCACCAGATGCTCGCACTCAGCCTTGGCAGCCAGAAGATAAACCAGGTGATCGTTGTGCAAAACCTGGAACCGGCCGTGGATGACTCCGGTGTGCCGGGAAAGCATTTCCTGGGTAAAGCGCATGAGAAACCCCTTGGATTTGATCTCTATCTATCAACCCAGATACCTTTTTTGCAAGCTATCAACCATCTATCACTTTTCCCGATACCTCAATGTTGTTTTGATTACAAAAACAAATTGGATTGCCTGGCAAGGCGTGTGCTATCTGTACTCGGTGTTTCCAGAAAAATAAACCCAAAATACAGATATGGAGGACCCGATGAGTACAGACTACCGCCGGATGTGGACTGAGCTGGGCATGGATCTTAAGGCCCACGATGCCCTCCTGGATGCCCTGAACCAGGGCTACCGGGATATCTACCTCAGCCAGAAGAACCGCCCCCAGGGTATGCGCTATTTTGACTTTGTCCTGGGCCAGGTGCACGGGCAGCGCATCCAGGAGCTGCGGGAAGAACAACAGGCCGGGCGAAAGATCATCGGTTCCTATTGTGTGTTTGTCCCGGAAGAAATCGTTCTGGCCGGAAACGCTACTCTGGTCGGCCTGTGTTCCGGGGCGGACTTTGCCATGGAGGAGGTGGAGAAAGTCCTGCCCCGAAACACCTTATGCGATGAGCTGGAACAAAGGGGGAAAAACAAGGAAGGGGTCAGACCTCAGGGCACGCCCCGCATATTAATGTCCGGCTGTCCAATGGCTGTGCCCAACTGGAAGATGCCGCATCTGGTGGAATCCGCAGGTGGGCTTATTGTGGGTGAAGAATCCTGTGTGGGTGAGCGGGGAAACCGCAACCTGGTGGATGACAGCGGCCAAACTGTGGATGAGTTGATCGAGGCCCTGGTGAACCGCTATTTCCAGATTGAATGCGCCATCTTCACCCCCAATCCGGACCGCCTGGAGCGGATCAAGAAAATGTACTCTGATTCAAAGGCGGACGGAGTCATCCACTACAGCATCCAGTTCTGCCAGCCCTACATCATGGAGTCCATCCCGGTGGAGAAGGCCCTGGAGGCAGAGGGCATCCCCTGTCTGCGGGTGGAAACCGACTACAGCATGGAGGACGCCGGACAGCTTTCAACCAGGATCGAGGCCTTTCTGGAGGTGCTCAGGTAGCTGCTGGATTGATCAAGAATACACGTGTTGTGGGTCTGCCGCAATTTCCAAAAGGGCGACTGCCAGTCGCCCCTACGAGTTGTTCGATGACCCTTATGTAAAAATGAACACTGTGCCGGCGGGGGCGACCGGCGTTCGCCCTTTCTGGCTTGTGAGTTAGTGACCCCAGGCGGGCTTTCTCAGGCAACTTCACTCTGACGATGTGTGAGGTCACCTTGCCCAAGTAAAAGACCTTTGATGGAAATATCTTCGTCCAAAGCATCCCAATGAATTCCCTCAAATCCTCGTCAACACAAACTGGATATCACCTATGCGCTGTGCAGGAATCGATATAGGTTCCCGGAGCATTGAGCTGGTTATTATGGAAAATGGACAGGTCGTGGATCAGGAGCAGGCGGATACCGGGTTTGATCCCTTAAGCGGGGTCAAGACCGTGCTTCAGGGCAAGGCGTACGACCGCATTCTGGCCACCGGCTACGGCCGGAACCTGTTCGAAGTATCCTATGAGACGCCCACAGTAACCGAGATCAAGGCTTATGCCCGCGGGGTCTGGCACCTCTTTCCGGGACAAAAGGCCATTTTGGACATCGGCGGCCAGGACAGCAAGGCAATCGCCCTGACTGAGAAAGGGCGGGTCAAGAAGTTCGAGATGAACGACCGCTGTGCAGCCGGAACCGGAAAGTTCCTGGAGATCATGGCCTCGGCTCTGGGGTTTTCTTTGGAGAATTTCGGGACTGAGGCCTTAAAAGCAAAAAAGTCCCTGAACATCAGCAGCATGTGCACCGTGTTTGCCGAGTCCGAAGTCACCTCCCTGATCGCCAAAGGCCAGGATCCCAGGGAAATCGCACTTGGACTGCACGCTGCCGTGGTCCGTCGCGCGGTGAGCATGCTCCGCCGGGTGAGCAATGAGTTGGACAGCGTGGTCTTTGCCGGAGGCGTAGCCAACAATTCCTGTATGCGGAGGCTGTTGGCCCACAGCCTGGAAGTCGATGTCCGGGTCCCGGAAACTCCACAAATGACTGGGGCCTTGGGGGCGGCTCTTCTGGCTGCTGAAGGATGAGGGAAGAAACGAACATAGGAAGGAGCTTAACAAACAAGTTCTCAACCTATTGGTCAGCATTGTTCAACATCAAATCTGTTTCTGAGGATCCATAGTATATTAAAGAATGTCCATTACCAGCTTCAAACCCTCATAAACTTCAAGCATTCTGGCTTTGGAAAGGCTGCCGATCATTTCCTTCAGGCTTGCTTTGTCCACAGTCTTAATCTGGGTCATGTTGATCACAGACCTTTGAGGCATATTTGCCTCATTTTTCTGGAGGATTATATTTCCAGGCAGTTCACCAAATTTCAATGTTGCAGTAATAGCCACAACAATAACTGTATTCAGCTTGCTGTCGTTTAACAGGTCGTTTTGCAGGACAAGTCCTGGTCGTCTGCCCTTTGGTTCCGAGCCTTTTGCCGGCGAAAAATCTATCCAATAGATAGTCCCCTTCCGGATTACCATTCTTGTCCCTCGTCAATTCCCAACCCTTCCAGCCAATGCGTATATGCAAGCTGTTCTTCTCGTATTGATTGATCTGAAAATATTTGATTATATTTTTCCTTAATGTATCGGTTTTTCTCAGATTCCAGTTTTTCCCTAAGCACGGAAGATATGTATTTGCTTCTGGACAAGCCCTCATTTTTGCTTATTTCATCAATAAGGGCTACCAGATCTTTCGGTATAGTAACTGCTACTTTTTGAGTATGCATATATGCTCCCCTTTATGGTATGACTAATAAATCCTACCTGCAGAGGATACGCGTGTCAAGCAGTTATGCCCCAGGTTTATCAGCTTGAATTCTTGGATGAGCAGAAAGGAAGCATTGAGGAAAAAGACATGAGAATCAGCTCTTCCAAAATTCCCTGGAAAAGAGGACGATCACGGTATAGATCTCCAAGCGTCCCAAGAGCATGCAAAAGGTTAAGACCCATTTGCCCAAATCCGGGAGATGACCGAAGTTATCCGTTGGCCCCACCTGGCCCAGACCAGGACCGATGTTGCTGATGCAGGCGATGACCGCGCCGATGGTGGTCAGCAGATCCACGCCTGAAGCAGCCAGGATGCACATGGCCAGAGCGGCCAGGGCCAGGTAGAGGAGAAAAAAACCGACAACACCGCTGAGTATTTCATCGGATACGATTTTCCCCCCCAGCTTGACCGGCACTACAGCCCGGGGATGGACCAGGCGCATGAGTTCACGCTGGGCCTGCTTGATCAGGATAATCAGACGCATGCATTTTACCCCCCCAGCTGTGGACCCGGCGCTGCCTCCGACGATCATGCACAGAAGGAGCAGAAACTGGGCCAGAGGCCCCCAGAGCTCGTAATCGGCTGTGCCGTATCCCGTGGTGGTGAAGATGGACACCACCTGAAACAGACTGTAGCGCAGGGCTTGTCCCAGGCTGGAATACACAGATCCATAAATGCACAGGGTTACGATGAGAGTCACTCCCAAGGTGACCAGCAGATAAAACCTGAACTCAGGGCTTCGCCACCAGGCAGACGGATTTCTGCGCAGCAATTGAAAATGCAGGGCGAAGTTCACCCCGGCCATGAACATAAAAAAGGTGATGACCAGGTCGAAGTATACACTGTCGTAGTGTCCGATAGAGGCACTTTTTGGGGAAAAACCGCCGGTGGGCATGGTGGTGAAGGTGTGGCTCAGGGAATCGAAAAAGGACATCCCCCCAGCCAGGAGAAAGAGAAATTCCAGAGCAGAAAGGAGAAGGTAAACCTGCCACAGCAACCTGGCTGTATCCTTCACCCGCGGTCTCAGCTTATCCGGGGTCGGTCCTGGCACCTCGGCCTTGTACAGCTGCATCCCCCCTACTCCCAGAAAGGGCAGGATGGCCAGGGACAAAAGGACGATGCCCATCCCTCCCAGCCATTGGGTCTGGCTCCGCCACATGAGGATGCTTGAGGGCAGAGATTCAATATCTCCAAGGATAGTCGATCCGGTGGTAGTGAATCCGGAAAAGGTCTCAAAAACACAGTCTGTCAGGCCAGGGATGCTGCCGCTGAGATAGAAAGGCAAGGCCCCGAACAGACCGGCCCCGGCCCAGCCCAGGGTGACGATGCACATCCCTTCGCGATGGGTGACGGTATGGCCCCTGTCGGTCCGGAAGACAAGAAACAGCCCACCCCCGACTGCTATGCTCAACAGCATGGCCTGGATAAAAGAGACGGCTGTTCCGTCCTTGGCCGTCAGAGAAAAGCCAAGGGGCAAAAGCATGGTCAGGCCCACAAACAGGACGATGAGCCCTACGACTTGCAGGATAAATCCCCAGCGCATGATCAGTACGTCTTAGGTTATCTTTTTTTCCACATCTGAGATGTGTTTGCTGGTAGACATGATCATCACCCTGTCCTGGGGTTGAATCACACTTTCGCCTGTAGGAATGATCACCTCTTTCCCGCGGACCAAACAGAGAACAATTGCCCCGGAGGGAAAATCCAGGTCCTTGATCGGCCGGCCGACCAGGGGTGAACCTTCCCGGGCCACGACTTCCATGGCTTCGGCGTCTTCCTTTATGGATATGCTGGAGATAACCGTGCCCTTCCGGACATGACGCAGGATACTGTTGGCTGCTGACAGTCTAGGGCTGACGATATGCTCCAGTCCAACGGCCCGCATCAAAGGGAGGTAGGCGAACTTATTGATCCTGGTCACGGTGAGCTTGGCTCCCATGCTTTTGGCCAGCAAAGAGCACAGGACATTGTTCTCTTCATCCCCAGTCACGCTGACCACCACATCCATGCTCCCGACATTTTCTTCTGTCAACAGCCGCTGATCCGACCCCTCTCCCTGCAGGACAATGGTCCGGGTCAGGTTTTGAGCCAAAAAGTCGCACCTGGCCCGCTCACTATCCATGATTTTCACTTGCAGGCCCTTTTTTTGCTCCAGTTTCTGAGCCAGCTTAAAACCGATATTGCCTCCGCCAATGATCAGGACCTTGTGCTGGGCCCCTGTAATGGCCCCAAAGGCCTTGAGCACGCCTTCAAGATCCTTATGGGCGCAGACGAAATAAATCATGTCCCCAGGCAGCACCTTATGCTTTCCTGAGGGGATAATCAGTTTTTCCCCCCGCACGATGGCCCCAACTATAAATCCATCTATGCCAACAGCCTGTTTGAGTTCAGCCAGGTTCATCCCGGCCAGACGGCAGGTATCCCTGATCCACATCCCGGCCAGGGTGATGTTCACATCAGGAAACTCACTGACCTCAGCTGCGCCTGGAGTGCCCATCAAGCGCTCAATGGAACCGATAACCTCCTGTTCCGGATTGATGACAATATCAATATGCAGATCAGAGGCCAGAATGTCTTTGTAGTCTGTATATTCCGGATTGCGGATGCGGGCCACTTTGGTCAGATTCGGGGCCAGAATGTTGCTGAAGGTGCAGGCAATGAGGTTGATCTCGTCGCTGTCGGTCACGGCCAGAAGGATATCCGCCTTTTTGACTCCTGCTGCTTCCAGCACCCTGGGGCTGCTACCAGAGCCTAAAACCGTTTCCACATCCAACCTTTCGCCCACACGTTCCAAGACCTCGTCATTGCGATCAATAATGACCACATCCTTGTTTTCAGCGGACAATCTCCGGGCGATGTGATAGCCCACCTCCCCGGCACCGACAATGATGATGCGCACTGCGTAGAGCTCCTGTCTGGGACTTTACAGTCCCAAGGGTTCCCAAAAAGCTCGAATCTGGCGGACACTAAAACACTGATTTGAACCATGCCAGAAGAACAAAGGGCAATATCTTTCCCTGGGGCTGTTTGTCCATTACTATTTTATTCAATATTATCTTTTTTAAGAGCCACGTAGACTTTTTCCTGCAATGAATTATAGCTGTTTTTCAGTTTTTTCTTGGCCACCTTGAACCTCTTCAGTTCTTCGCCAGCCAGGGTGCGGCCGGGAGGCGTATCTACAGCAGAGGGATTGACATGCTCTCCTCTGTGGTGCACCTCGTAATGCAGATGCGGTCCTGTAGATCTGCCTGTGGAGCCCACATAGCCAATGACCTCCCCCTGCTTGACCCGGGCCCCCTGAGTGAGGCCTTGCCCGTATTTGCTCAAATGTCCATACACGGTTTTATACTGGTTCGGATGGCGAATGCGGATGTAATTCCCGTAGCCACCATTGCGCCCGGCAAATTCCACCACGCCGTCCCCGGCAGCCATGATCGGGGTGCCGGAAGGAGCGGCGAAATCCAAGCCCTTGTGCATCTTATTATAACCTTGAATAGGATGGCGGCGCATGCCATAGCCTGAACTGATCCGGGCCCCGTCAATGGGGGTGACCATCAGGGTTTTGCGCACACTCTTTCCTTCAGAGTCATAAAAGTCTGTTTCTTCATCCGAGGTCTGGTAACGATAGATGGATATGTCCCTGTCCCTTGTCTGCAAGCAGGCATAGAGGGCAGAACCTGCCGTAAGGACCCGGCCTTTCTCATCTACCTTTTCTTCATACAGGACCTCTATTTTGTCCCCGGCTTGTATATCGCGCTGGAAATCCAGATCATAAGAATACGCTTTGATTATCTCAATCAAGACCTGGATGGGCAGGCCGGCGTCCAAGGCGGCCTGATACAGGTTTGACTCAATCTTGGCTTCAGCCAGAGCTGGCTTGGTTTGAAGCTCCCGAGTGACCTCCCGAGGGGTAAAGCTGCCCTCTTTGTTGCGCACTACCTGCACATCCCGGACTGCGTCCATTTTGATCCTAACCCCTTGAAGTCGCTGGTGGTCACTGTGTTCAGTAAAAGCCAGGGCAACTTTCTGTCCCTGCCCCAATTTTCTTGGATCATACACTTCCTCTAAGGTCTTGATAATGCCGTGCGCCTGCGACCTGCTCAGATCTGCCTTGCGCAGAATATCTATCAAAGTATCTCCGGCCGAGACAGTGAGAGTTTTCTCCGTGGTTTTGCCCTCAGGGCCTTGATGCCAGGCTTGTTTGGGACCATCGTTCCCTGATGCAAGATCCTTTGTGGCTGAACTGTAGCTTAACAACAAATATATATCCTTGGGAACGATGTCCTCTGGAAGTGCTGGCAAACCTGAAGCCAAAAACCGCGATCCGGATTCAGCCTCTTGTTTATCTGGGGCAGTATGCAGCGTGATGCTTTGCCTTATCGAGCCCAACCAGGACCACAGACCAAACTCCAGGGTCATATATCCAGAGGCCAAAAGTAAGATAAGCACCAAGAAAAATAAAGGCTTTCTGCTTTTTTTGGTCCTGAAAATCCATTTGGACCTTGAGCGAGGTTGTAAATATTTGGACATACCACAGACCTTTTGTTGGTTGGCGTTGCAGGGCTGGGTGTATTTCATACTAATAAGGAGCAAACAGATCAAGAATCATAGCTGCCCCACAAGCATGATCTGCATGTCCATGACATTGGTTCCGGTAGGGCCGGTAATAAACAACTGGTCAATCTCTTTAAAGAACTTATACGAATCGTTCCTGGCCAAGTACTGTGCAGCAGAAATACCCTTGGCTTGAGCCCGAAACGCCGTATTCCCGGCCGCAAAGGCTCCGGCTGCGTCAGTAGGTCCGTCTGTACCGTCTGTGCCGGCTGACAGGAGCATTGTTTGGGGCAGCCCGGACAGTTCCATGCTTGCCGCCAGGGCCAGCTCCATATTTCTGCCCCCCAGTCCCTCCCCCTTGAGAGTCACAGTTGTTTCTCCCCCGGAGAGCACACAGGCGGGACAAGGAACAGGCCGGTTTGATCTGTGCACCTCCTTGATTATGCAGCACAGAAACTTGGCCGCCTCCCGGGCCTCACCCTGGAGCATTGATGTCAGCCGCAAGGGATGAAAACCCAGGGAGCGGGCTTTGTTTTCGGCTGCAGACAAGGCCTCGTCCAGGCTGCCGACAATAATGTTCGAGGTGTTATCAAAAATGGGATCTCCGGGTTTTGGGGTTTCCTGAACCTGAGCGGAACATCCCCGGACCAGATGATCACGCACAGCTGAAGGCACGCTTTGCAACAAGCCAAAACCTTTCAATATCTGCCGGCAACGATCAAATGTATCCGGATCCGGAGCAGTGATTCCGGAAGCGATTATATCCAGATCATCGCCAATGACATCGGAGAGAATAAGAGAAACCACTCTGGCCTTTTGGGCATAACGGCAGAGCTGTCCTCCTTTAAGCCGGGAAAGATGCTTTCGAATGGCATTGATCTCCTGGATAGTCGCCCCGCATTCCAGAAGTAACCGGGTCACTGCCTGCTTGTCATCCAGGCTGATTCCCTGTACCGGTGCCGGGCTCAGGGCCGAGCCACCGCCGGAAATCAGGCCCAGGACCAGATCCCCCGGACCGGCGGTGGACACCAGGTCGATCAGGGCCTGGGCAGCTGTGACTCCGTTTTGATCCGGCACCGGATGCCCGGCTTCCATCACCCGGCAATGACGCAAAGAACGTCCGTGGCCGTATTTGGTTATGATCAAACCGGCATGTATCCTTTGGCCCAAAAGAGTTTCCACTTCAGCTGCCATGGTTGCAGAGGCCTTGCCTATGCCCAGGACATATACTCTTCTGATCTCATTCAGCTGGAGAGACATATCACCGATCAGCAATCGCTCTCCTTCCATTTTCACCCATTTGCGAATACATGCCCTCGGATCAACCGCTTGGAGACCGGCCTTGAATATGGCCTTTGCATTTTGTTTGAGTTCTGCTTCAATAGTAAAGTGATTGGGCATAATCTTCCCGCGTCCCGAATATTTGTTCATGCAAATCTGAAATATTTTTTGCTCGTTTTGGGGCAAAAAATATTGCCGGATTGTGCTTTTATTCATGTCTATCAGAGAGCTTTTCAGCCAGGTCCTGAATTTCAGTTAATGTCTGGCGCATTCTACTCCACCCATACCACAGGGCATAATCCGGATTGGCGTGAAAAACACCCTGAAAAGAGCGCATCCGGTACTCCTGAAACATGCGGAAAAGCTTCAGCTCTATACTGCTGGGGGCATCGTGAAAGGCCAGGATATCCGGAAAGGCCTGGGTATATTCCCCATGCTGATCCAAGATTCCGCTGGCATAGAGATCTGCGACCAGTTCGATGGCTTCGGCCATAAGTAAATCTGTCTGACGAATCATTTCGTCTCCTCTGGCCAGTTCTTGCCGGGCAAAGTTTTCAGAGTGACAATCGCTGCACACATTGAGCATGGATTGCCGCTCCTCATCCCATTCGGCCTTGCTCTGGCGCATAAAGTCGAGATCGGCTACCACCTTGAATCTTTCGGTTCTTTCCCCTTCCATATTCAAGAGTCCAAGGGCCTGGAAAATGGTGGCCCTGGCCTCGGCCCATTCTGCATCATCAGGCATGGGCAGCCTGAGCCCTAAAAAGCCCCAGGCCGTCCTTACTTCATGGTCTCCTTCAGGCATATGGCAGGTCTGGCAGGTAGGTGCGGCGGCACGGTCATCCAGGGTCCCCAGTTGCTTGAGTTCGTTCCTGGTTCCGTGCTTCGATCCCTCATACATTTCCCACTGGGCATGATCAAAGCCTGTGTGGCAGGTGCGGCAGGCCTGAGGCTGACGGGCCTCCTGGACCGAAAATGTGTGCCGGGTGTGGCAGGCATCACAGGAAGCAAGTCCAAATCCGCCCCCTCCCTTTTTTAATTCAGCAATTTCTTCCTCAGTCTTAAGCCCTATCTTATGACACCCACCGCAGCCCTTCATTCCACTGGTCAGGGCCATGGGTTGCCAGTGCATGGTGGGCATGGCCTGCATGGCTTCCCAGGCCTTGGAATGCTTCCCCCGGCTGAACTGCTGCCACTGCTGTTCATGACAGGTTTGGCAGGTCTGGGGTCTGACCGGTTCAGCCTTGTGTACATCCGCCCCGCTGGTATGTTCTTCTCCATGGCATACCGAGCAGGACACATCGTTTACATCCTGGCTATGCTTGCTCTGCTCCCAGTCCTGAACAATCCGGGGGGTCACCTGTTGATGACATTGAACACAGTCCTGCTGAAGAGCGGTTTTGGTCTCCAGGGGGTAATCGGCCTGCTGCCAGGCCCGAAGCCCGCCTTTTAAGGCATATACCTCTGTAAATCCTTGATCGATCAATTCACGCCCGGCCCGGGCACTCGAACTTTCATCGGGTCAGGCACAGTAGAGCACAATGGTTGCGTTTTTGCTGTACTGCTGGGACCACTCCCCGGCATCAAATGAGCTGTGATGCGTGGCTCCAGGAATCTTTTCCGAACTCGCCTCCCATTGCTGATTGGGTCTGGTGTCTAGTACCACTACATCGTTTTTGTCCAGCATTGACTTTAATTGGTGGATGGAAATCCGGGGAACATCATCCGACTCATCAGCTTGAAAATCGGAATAGGTGGCGGCACAGGCAGCCAAGCCGATCACCAAACCGGCAAGTCCAAAGTAAAATAGCTTGCTGCGCATAATTCCTCCCTGAAGTTGTGAGAACAAAACAGGTATATGGCCAGAGTACAAACCTTGACAGATCAGCGTTCTTAGAGTCAAATCTCATAATTTCCAAACGGAATTTTCCCCCCAACATTTACAAATGGAGTGAGCCCATGACCAAGAAATACGTTTATCTTTTGATTCCCCTTTTTCTTCTCTTGACCATCCAACCCGCTGCGGCCAAGACTGTAATTAAGCTGGCCAATGCCGGCCCGGACGAACCAGATAACCGGACAGTCAAGGCCGTGGCCATATTCAAACATCTGGTGGAAACCAAAACCAACGGAGAAATCGAGGTCCGGGCCTACCATGCCTCCAAGCTGGGCGATGAACGAGAGGCCCTGGAGGGGATCCGGATGGGCACCATCCAGATGGGTACCTTGACTTCCGGGCCAGTGCCTGGTTTTTTCAAGCCAGTCATGCTCTTTGACATCCCCTATCTGTTCAGTAGCGCCCCAGCGGCCTGGGAGTTCTTCCGCGGAGAGGCAGCTGAAGAATTCAAACAAGAATTTTTGCAGGAAACCGGTGTACGCATCCTGGATATCACCGAAAACGGCTACCGCCATTTCACCAACAATGTCCGGAAAATCAAGACCCCGGCGGATATGGATGGACTCAAAGTGCGTACCATGCAAAATCCGGCTCATATGGCCATGACCAAGGCCCTGGGCGCTGATCCTACTCCAATACCTTTTAGCGAGTTATACATGGCTTTGCAACAGGGTGTGGTCGACGCCATGGAGTGTCCGGTGGTTTTGATCCATGACATGAAATTTTATGAAGTCCAGGATCATATGATATTGGACGGCCATCTGTACAATCCTCTCTTTATATTCATCAATGACCAATTCTTCAACAATCTGAGCCCCGATGAACAGGAAATCATCCAGGAAGCCGCCCACGTTCTGGCCGCAACCCACAACGGATTCAGCCAGGAGGCCAACATCCAGGGTATTGCCAAACTGAAAGAAAAGGGAATGGAAGTCTATAATCCTTCATCCGAAGAACTAGAGAAATTCAGGGAATTAGCCCAGCCGGCCGGGCTGGAATTTATATCCGATGAAATTGGAGATGAGTGGGTGGACAAGGCCTTATCCGGGGCTGAAGAAGCGGAAGAGGCAATCGGTGATCGGGCCGAAGAAATCGTTCAGAAGTATAGAGATATGGCCAACGAGCAATACGAAGCTATCCAGTAAAATACTTCAGGGCCGCCGACGGCGGCCCTGAAGTATTTTATATTCAATCTTTTTACCTTTCACCTTGTACCTGCAATCATGCATTTTCTTTCCTACTGGATAAACACCGCCGCCAACGCCCAGGTCTGGATTTGCTCCATACTTCTCTCTGTCTTGGGAGCATTGATGAGCCTGGTCATCTTCCTGCAGGTCATCTTCCGTTTTGTTGTCTACGTTCCCTTTCCCTGGAGCGAAGAATGTGCCAGGTACATGATGATCTGGATGGCCATGCTGGGCAGTGTGGTCGCTTTGCGCTGGGGACGGCACATCGGTGTGCGTATACTGGTGGAAAAGATTCCCGGCCAGGGCTATGACCGCTACGTTGTTCCCTTTGTTCAATTGAGCATGATTATCTTCTTGATTGTGCTCGGAAAACAGGGAATAAACCTGGCGGTCTTTAACATGCACCAAAGATCTCCGGCCATGGAACTCCCTATGCTTATTCCCTATCTGGCTCTCCCGGTCGGGTGCCTGATGATGATTGTGGATATCGTGGCTGACATGTTTCAGGACCGGTTTCCAACTCCGGCTGGTTCAAATGCGAATATCGCCACACCTGCCCTGGGGACTGATACGCTGCAAAATACATCGGACTTGTAAAATAATCAGGTCTTACTTTTTATCACCGATCCATCCGGCAAATGTTTTTTTTGTCCACTTAAGGTAAAAAAATATTTCAAATTTGCCGGAGGTCCCGACATGGCGGGACTCGTATGAAACGAGATTTTACCTCTAAGATGGCTCTGGCTTTTCCGGG
>JAWLEI010000053.1:0-22233 GCA_041686195.1 Desulfovermiculus sp. | reverse complement strand
AGCCGGAATCCAGAATAAAAATTTAAGAGCTGGACCCCGGCCTACGCCGGGGTGACGGAAAAAGCAAAATCTAGTTTCATACGAGCGTCGCCGCTGGCCGCAGCCGCCCAGTTTGATCAAGAAAGAAACAGGGTATGAAGAGGGCTGGGCTTGGGGTCAAGCCCGCCCTACTGGAGGAGTAGCAGGAGCAACCCTTGTCTTCCAAGGAAGGCCTGTATTGGGACAGCAAGGAGGAGTCAGGGCCTTGAGCCTACGGAAGCACCACCAGTAGGCCGTCCTTGCCCCAAGGACAGACCTCTTTCTTCGTTCCTAGGGTCCTCCCTGGGAACGTCTTCTCTGGGGGCTCCGGCCACATTCTTTGGTCAGATGCTCGCAAAGCTCGCATCAAGTATGCCAGCCTGCATAAGATTATTTTTGCCGGGACGCCCCTTGGCAAGGCCGAAAACTCGTTTTATGAGAAAAATATGGACGAGAAAAGGCTGTGCAGCAAGGATCAAAGAAGGAGGAGCTTTTATGCCCCTGAGCAAAAAAGAGATCCAAAAGATAATTCAGGCGGACTGGCTGTCCTGGGGCTGGAACCGGTCCTGGAGGCCCTGACTATGGGCCAAGTGCATACACTTCTTGTGGACCACAACTTTCAAGTCAGGGGGACAATGTGCTCCCAGGACAGGACCCTGTCCACCTATCTGCAGACCTGCCCGGTGTGCGGCCAAGCCATGCAGCAAACAGATGATCTGGTCGAGGAGATAGTCCAGGAAGCAATTTTGCAGAATGCTGAGATCAATCATGTGCTTATGCCGCATGAAGAGTTCTCAAAATATCGGATAGGGGCATTCCTGCGATTTGCCCTGTAATGCATATAAAATATTTTTTGCCCCAAAGAGGGCAAAAAATATTGCCGGATTGAGCAGTGCACAGAGAGGGGGATACCGTGACTACATTTTCCTTGCGCAGCATGACGGCCCTGTTCGGTTTGTTCGCGCTTATGCCGGCATATGCCCCGGCTGGACCGGCAGAGCAATACGCCCACACGTATGTCAAGTTGAGGATCCTCTTTAATAATGTGGCTCATAATCCAGACTTTCGATTGGGATGGGGATTTTCCTGCTTCATTCAGGGCCTGGAGCAGAACATTCTTTTTGATACCGGTTCAAATGGGGAGAGTTTGCAATACAACCTCGGACTCATGGGCCTGCGGCCGGAGGATGTGCAGGCTGTGGTCTTGTCCCATGCCCATTTCGACCATACCGGAGGATTGGACTCTGTATTGCAGGTCAATCCTCAGGTGACGATCTATGCCCCTTTGAACCTGGCTGCCAGACTGCAAGCTCAATACGCACACCCCACCCGGGTGGTGGCCGTCTCAGAACCCGGCCGACTTTTCCCTCAGGTCTACTCTACCGGCAGCATGGGGAACTGGATGCAAGAGCAAGCCCTGATCATTGACCTGCCAGCCGGCCTGGTCATTCTGACTGGATGCGCTCATCCGGGAATAACCAGCATTGTTCGCAAAGCCAAAGACATTTTGCCCCGGGATGTCCTCTTTCTGCTGGGTGGATTTCACCTTATGAACCATACTCAGAATCAGATAGAGGACATTGCCCGTCAGCTCGATGCCTTGGGGGTGACATATATTTCTCCCAGTCACTGTACAGGTGATGCGGCCATGCAATATTTTGGCCGGGTATGGGGCGAGCGCTTTATCGATGGCGGATGCGGGGCCAGGATTGAGGTCAATGAGCAGGTCACAGACTATGAGTAAGGAGTACAACGGAGACGAGCGCTGAAACAGCATACTATATAAGGAGAAAGAACATGCACCAAACGCAATCAATGGACTATTTTCGGACCTTGTATGAGGTGGTCAAGGCGGTCAACTCCAGCTTGAACCCCAGGACAGTACTCCGTCAGGTGGCGGAAAAGGTAAGCTGGGCCATGGATGTCAAGGCCTGCAGTATCAGGCTGTTAAGCGATGATCGCAAATACCTGCTGGCCGGGGCTACCTATGGCTTAAGCCAGCAATACCTGCGCAAAGGCAAGGTGGAGGTGGACAAAAGCAAGCTGGACCAGGAAGTGCTCCACGGACACAACGTGTATGTGTGCAATGCCTGCAGCGATCATCGGTTTCAATACCCGGATGCTGCCCGGACCGAAGGCATCGCCTCGGTCATGGCCGTTCCCCTCAACCTGCAAGGCCAGGAAGTCATCGGAGTACTTCGGGTGTATTCCAGCACTGAGCGGGAGTTCAGCCAGGAGGAGCAAGAATTTTTAAACGCCATGGCAGACTTATGTGCCCTGGCTATTCACAACTCCCTGGCCTACGACAAAATCAGATACGAACATGAACTCTTGAATCGGTATACCTATCAGCTCTTTGAAGACTAATACCATTTTGCAGTCAAAGTGATTACGACTTTTGCCCGTATCATCAGACTATTTGCTAAATATTCAAGCCGTCTTGATCGCAAAATGGAATAAGGCAGGCAGAGAGGCTTTATGCATCCATATATGAGGAGTGAATATATATGACCAAACTGAAAATCGGAATCAACGGCTTCGGCCGCATCGGACGGCAAGTGCTCAAGGCCTTACGCACCAACTACCCACATTCATTGCAGGTTGTTGCAGTCAATGACCTTTTTGATGCGGCCAAAAACGCCAACCTGCTCAAGCACGACTCGACCTACGGCCGTTTTCCCGAGCCTGTAAGCGTAGATGGGAACGTGATCAGCATTGGGGACTGGGAGATCCAGAATTTTGCCTATACCGATCCCCAGCGTATACCGTGGACCGATATGGGAGTGGATGTGGTTATTGAATCCACAGGCATATTCCGTACCGGTCCTCAGGCCAGGGCCCATCTGGAGGCCGGGGCCAGAAAGGTGATCATCACTGCTCCGGCCAAGGAAATCGATCGGACCATTGTTCTGGGTGTCAATGACCAGGAGTATGACCCGGACAAGGATGAAATCATCTCCAACGCCTCCTGCACCACCAACTGCCTGGCCCCGGTGGCCTGGGTCGTTCACCGGGCCTTCGGCATCCAAATCGGGTCCATGTGCACAGTGCATGCCTACACCAATGACCAGCGTATCCTGGACCTGCCCCATAAGGACTCCCGGCGGGCCCGGGCCGCAGGACAGAACATCATCCCTACCACCACTGGAGCGGCCAAGCTCGTGGGTCAGGTCATCCCGGATCTGGCCGGAAAAATCGATGGTTACGCCATGCGCGTGCCCGTGCCCACGGTTTCAGTGGTTGACTTCACCGCTCAAGTAGAGAAGTCTACCAGTACAGAGGAATTGAATTCTATCTTGAAGCAGGCTGCAGAGTCTGAGCTGGAGGGTATTTTGGCCTACAGTCAGGAACCCCTGGTCTCTTCTGACTTTATCATGGATCCTCATTCCTCGATCGTAGATCCGGAGTTCAACTCGGTCCGGGAAGGCAAGTGGGTCAAGGTCATGGCCTGGTACGACAATGAGTGGGGCTATTCCTGCCGGATAGCTGATCTGGCGGAAATGATCCGGAAAAAAGGTTAGCAGTGTGCCCTGAAATGGACCAGGAAACCTTCATCCACCCTCTGTCGTCCTCTGCTTCTCCCGGGTAAACAGATAGAGAACAAAGACCACGGCCATACATGCGGCGCAAAGGACAAAGGACAGGCGAAAGGCGGTCAGGCTTAAGGCCTCGCGGGCATAGACCTTTTGCATTAAAAAGCCAAGACCATGCACGAAAAAGGCCGCTCCGAACATGGTGAACAGATTGATCCCGGTCATGGCTGTTCCGGCCAGATGAACGGGCATGCGCTCCTTGATATGGGTGTACATGATGCCCCCTGTGCTTCCGGCCACTCCGAAGGAGGCAAACAGGAGCACAAACGTGAACAGGGAGGTCTGCCTGGATTGCAGGCTCAAGGCCAAAAGGATGATTCCCATGCCCAGCAGACCGGCTAAGATGACCCCTTTTCTGCGCTGAATGCGGTCTGAAAATGCCCCGCACACAGGTCCGGCGATGATAAATGCCAGGTTCAGGGCCAGGATGATGTTTCCGGCCTGCATCGGAGACAGGCCCACACCGTGCATGAGGTAGGGGCCGGCCCACAGGGTTTGAATGGCGGCAAATATCCCGTAGCGGAAAAAAGTGCCCAGGGAAATGAGCCAGTACTCCCGGGTTCGAAACAAAAGGCGCAGGCCGCGGATAAGTTCAGACCTGTCTGTACCAGGCAGGACATCTTGACTGTGGGGAGGCCGGTCCCGAATGCAAAGGAAAAAGGCTGCGGTTAAAAGGGCGTGAAATGCGGCGATCACAGTGAAAGCCCATCTCCAGCCCACCCATTGGACCAGGGCGACCAGAGGTGAAGAAGCTCCAATGCTTCCGGCCGCCCCGATGGAAAAGATAACTGTGGTCAAGGAGGCGAACTGGGCTGGCCCGAACCAGAGGGTAAGCAGCTTGAAAGGCCCCATCAGATTGCAGGCCATGCCCAGGCCGAGAAGGATCCTGGCGGTCAGGGCCATGCCCAGGGAGCCGGCCCAGGCAAAGCACAGGGCCCCGGCCACCCCAAGCAAAGACAGGACACTCATGGTCAGCCGGGGGCCAAAGCGGTCCAAGGTCAGGCCCAGGGGGATCTGAACCAGGGCAAACACGTAAAAAAAGGCTGAGGACAACAGGCTCAAGTCCGAGGCGCTCAAATTCAGATCCCGGATCAGGTCGGAGCTGATCACAGCCATGGATGCCCGATAGAACTGGGAGAGGAGAAAAAAGACTGACGTCAGGGCAAAGACGGCCCAGCGATTGGTCAGGGGAAGACTCATATTGCCTGCAGCTTGCCCTCAAGATATTCCTGGATCGCCTGCTGCACTGTTTGCGCCTCGGAGACATGGACCGGCATCTCCTTGCCGTTGAGGTAGGAGACGGCTTTGGGGCCAATCTGACTGGTGATTACCGCCTCAGCCCCGGTTTTGATCACATCCTGGGCAGTTCGGGTCCCGGCACCGCGCCCGGCCACCATATTGCCCTCATTGGACACCGAGGAAACATCTTCGGTCTTTGTATCATAAAGGATAAAATACCTGCACCGGCCGAACCCGCTGAGCACGGAGTCCAATGTTTCGCCTTGACTGCTGAGGGCCAGTTTCATAAGTGTGCTCCTTATATGGTCAAAACAGGATGGTCCAGACGGGCCGTTGTTACGTACATCCTCATCCAGCTCCCGGGAATGCTCCTGCTTGGCCTGGTCCTTATGGTCATCCATGCTCAATTTCAGCTCCCGGTTTGGGCCGGATGGTTCATCTTTTTCATCTGGGTGGTCAAGGATATTATCCTTTTTTTCTTTCTCTGGCCAGCCTATGACAATCAAAGCCGAGATGTCTACAGCCTGGTAGGCCAAAGAGCAGTGGCCATAACAGACATCAACCCACAAGGCCGGGTGCGATTGCACGGCCAGACCTGGCCGGCCAGGGCTGAAGGGGCCTCCCAGGCCATTCCGGCTGGAAATCCAGTTGAAGTGATCGGCCAGGAGGGACTCGTCCTCACTGTTCAGCTTTGCCTCCGGCAAATCTGAAATATTTTTGGGCCAAAGCGCCCAAAAAAAGAGAATTTGCCGGATTGATCAGTGATGAAACTGGCGGGTGTGTAGTAGGGGCGAATGATCATTCGCCCTCTTTGGCCAGTCACGCCCTGACACGTCACTGAAGCTCCCGGAGGGCAAGGCCAGTACCGCTAAGTTATTTGCTCGTTGCATGCGAGCTGACACAAAAAAGCCGGGACGGTGTGTCCCGGCTTTTTTGTGTTCGGCAGGAGCAGGAGGAGGGAGGGCTACATGCCCATGCCCATACCTCCCATTCCGCCCATTCCGCCCATGCCTGGAGCGCCACCGCCGGCTCCGCCCTGGTCACCTTCTTCCGGCTTTTCAGCCAGGGTGGATTCAGTGGTCAGGAGCAGGGAAGCAATAGAGGACGCGTTTTGCAAGGCACTGCGAGTGACTTTTTTAGGGTCGATCACACCGGCTTGGACCAGGTCTTCATACTCGCCGGTGGCTGCATTGAAACCGTATTCCGGTTTGGAGTTGCCTTTGACCTGTTCGGCCACAATGGTTCCTTCAAATCCGGCATTGGTTGCGATCTGACGCAAGGGAGCGGACAGGGCTTTGCGCACCACTTCCACTCCGGCCTTTTCATCTTCGTCTGCTGTATTCACTGCATCCAGACTTTTTTCACAACGGGCCAAAGCTACACCGCCGCCGGCCAGGATGCCTTCTTCCACCGCAGCCTTGGTGGCGTTTAAGGCGTCTTCTACCCGGGCCTTCTTTTCCTTCATCTCGGTTTCAGTGGCTGCGCCCACGTTGATCACTGCCACGCCGCCGACCAGCTTGGCCAGCCGTTCCTGCAGCTTTTCCCGGTCGTAGTCAGACGTCGTGTCTTGGATCTCGGTCCGCAGCTGTTTGATGCGGGCCTTGATCTCATTGCTGTCTCCCTGGCCGCCGACAATGGTCGTATTATCCTTGTCTACGCTGATCCGATCGGCCTGCCCCAGATGATTAATATTCACATTTTCCAGGCTGTGCCCGGTATCCTCGGAAATGAGTGTTCCCCCGGTAAGCACAGCGATATCCTGCAGCATGGCTTTGCGCCGCTCTCCGAAACCAGGGGCCTTGACCGCGCAGACCTGGAGGACACCACGCAGCTTGTTGACCACCAAAGTGGCCAGGGCCTCGCTTTCGATGTCCTCAGCAATAATGAGCAAAGGCCTGTTCTGCTGTCCCACTTGCTCCAGCACGGGCAGCAGATCCTTCATCACAGATATTTTCTTTTCATAGATCAAAAGCAGGGGTTTTTCCAGCTCAGCAGTCATGGTCTCCTGATTGGTGACCAGGTAGGGAGAGAGGTAGCCGCGGTCGAACTGCATGCCTTCCACGACATCCAGAGTGTTTTCCAGGCCTTTGGCCTCTTCTACCGTGATCACACCCTCTTTGCCCACTTTGTTCATGGCCTCGGCAATCAGGTTGCCCACAGCTGAATCGTTATTGGCTGAGATGGTTCCTACCTGAGCGATTTCCTTTTCTTCCCGAGTGGAATGAGCCATGGTGTCCAGATTTTGGGACACCTGCTGGACTGCTTTGTCGATGCCCCGCTTGATGGACATGGGATTTCGCTCAGCAGCCACCAGCTTCAGGCCCTCGGCAAATATGCACTGGGCCAGTATGGTAGCTGTGGTGGTCCCGTCCCCGGCCATGTCGCTCGTCTTGCTGGCTACCTCGTTGACCATCTGGGCGCCCATGTTTTCAAACTTATCTTCCAGCTCGATCTCCTTGGCCACGGTCACTCCGTCTTTGGTGATGGTCGGAGAGCCGAAGGACTTTTCAATGACCACATTCCGTCCTCTGGGCCCCAAGGTAATCCGAACCGCGTCACTGAGTTTTTCAACCCCATGTTTGAGTCCCTGGCGGGCGTGCTCTCCGAATTGAATTTCTTTGGCCGGCATATATGCGCCTCCTTGTTGTATTTATGATTCTACTTTGGCGATGATGTCATCTTCGCGCATGACCAGGCGGTCTTCGCCGTCTATGCTGACTTCGGTTCCAGCGAACTTGCCGTACATCACCCGGTCTCCGGGCTGCACAGACATGTCCATTCTCTGTCCGTTCTTGTCTACCTTACCCGGCCCAACGGCCACCACGTCTCCCTGCATGGAGCGCTCTTTGGCTGTGTCCGGGATAATGATCCCTCCGGCAGACTTCTGCTCTTCTTCCACCTGCTTGATCACAACTCTGTCCTGAAGCGGCTTGAGAGTCATGGGATACCTCCTTGCTGTTTGGTCTTTTAGCACTCATTGGGTCCAAGTGCTAACAAGGGCACCCTATTCATCTCAGCTGTGAAGACAAGGAGAAGAAAAAAGGATTTTGGGCAAATAAGAGAGATTATATGCTTTTAATAAATGATATCTTTATTTTTCTGCAAATTTTGCCTTTAAAATTTCTTTATCGCTCGGAAACATTTTCAAGATGGGGCAGCGCGCAGCATTTTGCTGAGAATCGCTGGATATTAATGATGGGCAGGGTGGGAAATGGATTTTTTGGTGCTGGCCTCACTCAGGCGAGACTTTGGCTCTAGCAGAGCTCAAAAGGCCATAGGGTCAAATGTTAAGATACAACCTTGGTTTCTGTTTCCTCTCTTTGTGCACATCATTTCTTATGAATGCATCTATCTGTATATCGGTTGTTTAAACAACTAAGATATTTGACTGTGACTTGACGAAAGTATTTATTGTGGTATGGTTCTTTGTTCTGTTACCTCGTAACAGTTCCTTTGCAGTGCAATCGAACCTCTTTTTTCAAGGATTTTTTATGAATCAAGCACTTCAAGCATCTCAAGGGTTGCGGTTGATCGCTCATTTCGACCTGTGTACCGGGTGTGAAATCTGTCAGCTTGTCTGCTCCGAGCGGGTGAACGGGGGGTTCAACCCCAGGCTGGCCGCTCTGCGCATCGAACACAGACGGGAAAACCTGGTCCATGAACCAATATTGTGCGAACAATGCCAGAACCCCTTCTGTGAAAATGTCTGTCCGGTTCAGGCCATCAGCCTGGATGAGGAGACCGGAGCCCGGGTCATTGATCCGGATACCTGCATTGGGTGCGGCTTGTGCGCCACATATTGCCCGCGGCAGGTCATTGTCCGGGATGTCCAAAGCGGTAAATCAGTGAAATGCGATCTGTGTAACGGAGATCCCTTGTGTGTCAGGGCCTGCCCCACTGGGGCCCTGGAGCTTATCGTACAGGGAGGTGAACATGCCTAAGGCCTATATGGGAAAGTTCCTGTTTGTCGATTTGTCCACCGGCTCGTCCTGGACCAAGGAGGTGCCGGAGTGGATGACATCCAGCCTGCTCGGGGGCAAGGGGTTCGGGGCCAAGCTGCTCGCCGACCTCGCTCCGTCCGGCTGTGATCCTTTTGGTGCGGACAACCCGCTTATGGTCATGACCGGTCCCTTGACCGGGACCAGTGCCCCGTCCATGCGCGGATGCGTGGTCACCAAATCCCCGCTGACCGGGACCTTTCTGGACTCCTACTTTGGGGGCTACTTTTCTCCGGAAGTTAAATATGCCGGGTACGACGGGCTGATTGTCACCGGACAGGCCACAGGTCCCGTCTATCTGTGGATAGACGACGATCAGGTTGAGATCCGGCCAGCCGGCCATCTCTGGGGCCAGGACGCCCTGGAAGCCAACGAAGCAATCAAGACCGAACTGGGAGACGAGACAATAAAGATCCTCAGCATCGGGCCGGCCGGAGAAAATAAGGTCTTGTATTCACTGATCAGCTGTGAATATAATCGACAGGCCGGCCGCGGCGGAGCAGGCGCGGTTATGGGCTCAAAACAGCTCAAGGCCATAGCAGTGCGCGGCTCCCAGCCCGTAACTCTACATGACCCTGAAGCCTTTCGGGCCGCAGTCATCCAGGCCAACGCCGATCTGGAACAGTCTGAAGATGTGCAGGCCATGAAGGCCGGGGGAACGGCTCCGGCTGTTGACTTTGCCAATGAAACCGGCCTGCTTCCGACCCGCAACTTTCAAGACGGGACCTTTGAGCAGGCCTCCAATCTGGGAGACGCGGGCCAGGCCAAACACTTGTGGTTAAACAGCGCAGCCTGTTTGGGCTGCCCCATACGCTGCAGCAAGATGGGGGCGGTACGTACCGGCAAATACGCCGGGTTTATCACCGATATAGTGGAGTACGAATCCGCGGCCCTGATGGGATCCAACCTGGGCATCTCCGATGTCCGGTCTGTAGCCCACCTGGTCAAGCTCTGCGACCGGTTCGGTCTGGACAGCATGTCCACGGGTGGAGTGATCGGGTTCGCCATGGAGGCCGGGGAGAAAGGCATTATCGAGTCTCCGGAGGGCATTGCCCTGGAGTTCGGCAATGTCCAGGCCGCTGAATACCTGATTCGATCCATCGCCTTTGTGGACAACGACCTGGGCAAGCTCCTGGCTCAAGGGGTCAAGAGGGCCGCTGCCGTCCTGGGGGGGGACGCTTCGGCCTTTGCTCAGCATGTCAAGGGTCTGGAGTCCCCGGCCTGGGGCCCCCGGGGTGCAGCCGGTACCGGGCTGGCCTTTATGACTGCTGACCGGGGAGGATGCCACCAGCGCGGTCTGCCCGCTCCCCTGGAGGTGACCGGGGGGGAATGGGAAGGAGAGACTGTGCAGGCCTTGGCCCTGGAAGGCAAGGCAGACATGCTTATAAGTATGCAGAACTACCTGGCTGGAACCGATGCCCTGGTCAAGTGTGATTTCGGAGGTTTCGGGGTCCAGCCCGAGACCTATGCCGCTCTGCTCAGTGCGGCCACTGGACAGAGCTTTACCGCCGATGTCTTCGATCAGCTTGGAGAGCGGATATGGAATCTGACCCGGCAGTTCAATCTTCGCGAGGGGATTGATCCGGCTGAGGATATCCTGCCCCGACGGTTTGTGCAGGAACCCCTGCCCAGCGGGCCATACAAGGGACACCATTTCACCGCAGACGATATGGCAGCCCTGAAAAAGGACTACTATTCCCGGCGGGGCTGGGACGAAACCGGCCGGCCCACCCAAGACACCCTGAAACGGGTGGGGGTGCAGGATCTGCCCAAGTTTGAAAAGGACAGCTAAGACTCGTATGAAACTAGATTTTGCTTTCTCAGTCACCCCGGCGTAGGCCGGGGTCCAGTTCTTACATTTTCAGTCTGGATTCCGGCTGGAGCCTGTGCTGGACCCCGATCCAGTACCGGAATGACGGAGGGGCGACTCAAAGTTTCACCCCCGATCAAACTGGACGTCTGCGGCCAGCGGCGGCGCTGACAACTCGTATGAAACAAGATCTTTCTTTGTCCGTCATTCCCGCGAAGGAACGTCATCCCGGACCCCGGCTTTCGCCGGGGCAGGCCCCGGATCTTGGTCCGGGGCAGGCTTGATCCGGGACCAGAATTCAGAGCAGAGAGAATGGCTTTACCCTCGATTGTCACGCGTCTCGCGTGATGAGCCTGACCCCGGTGTATTCGAAGGATCCGGGCCGGGCAATGACGGAGGGGGCAAGTCGTAAGTTTCATGCATGATCAATCCGGCAACAATCAACCGACAACCGATAACTCACAAAAACAAAAAAGGAGATACAGCATGGACAACTATTACAAACTCAGAGAATTTCAGTGTGCAACCAAGGCCAAACACGGGGTTGGAGCTCTGGCTTCCCTGCCTGATTCCTTAAGTGAATTGGGCGTGAAAAAGCCCCTCATTGTTACCGATCCCGGCGTAGTCGGCGCCGGGCTCCTGGATCATGTGGCCAAGGTCCTGGAAGAAGCCTCCATTCCTTACGGGGTGTTCGACCAGGTCGTGCCCAATCCGTATGTGTCCACTGTGGGCGATGCCACGAAGCAGTATGAAAAGGAGGGCTGCGACGGGTTGATCGGCCTGGGCGGCGGCAGCTCCATGGACACGGCCAAGGGCGTGGGTGTTGAAGTAACTCATGATGGAGACGTCCTGTACTGGGAAGCAGCAAAGCGGGACCTGGAGCGGCGTATCGCTCCCTTGATCACCATTCCCACGACTGCTGGAACCGGCAGTGAGATTACAGTCTGGGCCGTGATTACCGATCCGGACCGCAAGTTCAAATTCAATGTGGGCGGACCGCTTATGTCTCCGCATATCGCTATTGTCGATCCGGAGCTGCACATGACCATGCCGCCCCATGTGACGGCCGGGACCGGCATGGATGCCCTGTGCCACGCCATTGAGTGCTATACCTGCCATTTCGCCCAGCCGCACACCGATGCTGTGGCCCTTTTGGCCATTGAGTACTGCGGCAAATACCTGCGTCGGGCTGTGGGCAACGGCCAGGACATGGAAGCCAGATACTACATGGCCATGTCCGCCCATTTGGCCGGAATCTCCTACGGCACTGAGAGCGCCGGAGCAGTGCACGCCCTGACCCAGACCCTGGGCGGAATCAAGCCCGAGATTCACCACGGACCGGCTGTGGGGGCCACCCTGGGTGCTTTTATGGAGTACAACTGGATTGGCCGGCCCAAGAAGTTCCGCCGGGTGGCCGAGGCCCTGGGCGTGGAAACCACAGGCTTAAGCGATCGGGAGGCCTGCCTTCTGGGGGCTCAGGCTGTGTACGACCTGGCCGAGGACACCGGCATTCCTTCCCTGGCCGAGCTTGGGGTCAAGGAAGATGAGATCCCGCAGCTGGCCAAGGAGGCCTATGTCGACCCGCAGACACCGGGCAACCCCCGGGATATCGACATCCAGGGCTATGAATGGATGTACAAGCGCTGCCTGGGCTGCCTGTAAAAATTCAGCCGGAGGAAGACCTCCGGCTGAATTTTTAATTGATGAAGACAGAAAAAGCCGCCGGGGAAAGACCCCGGCGGCTTTTTTCGTTTGAAATTAGACTCAACTCCGGTGACGTCTGATCTCTGACGTCTGACGTCTGATGTCTGAACTAAAGTCCCATAGCCTCTTTTACAGCCTCCAGGGCATCCTCTTTGCCGTCTGCGGTCTTGACCACTCCGGTCTGAAAGGTTCCGCCCTGGTCAAGCCAGCGCTCCAAGATCTCTGGATTTTCCTGGATCAGCTTTTTCCCGGCTTCCGCATAGTCCATATCCTTATTGATGACATACTCCCCCATCTGCGATTGTTCATCTACTGTAAAGGTGAAATTTTCAAAAAATTGGCCGATGTTTGGATTTTTCCAGGCATAACCTGTGCGGCAGATGGTCCTCACAGTTGCCTCTCCTTGATTCGGTCCCCAGTAGTCCTCACCGCCATGGAGAAATTTCATGTCAATATTTAGGGTCATGGGGTGAGGAGCCCAAGCCAGCCAGGCAATCCAATTATCCCTGTTGATTTCACGTTTAACCTGGGTGAGCATGCCCGCCTCGCTGGACTCCACTATCTCCCAGTCTCCCAATCCATAGGCATCATCTTCAATCATATCCAGAATGATCTCATTGCCGTCATTGCCAGCCTCAATGCCATAAATCTTGCTGTTGAACTTGTCCTTGTGATTGTCCAAATCCTCAAAACTCTTCACTCCGGCCTCGTAGGCCTCGGTGGGAACGCCGACAGTATACTTGGCACCCTCGAGGTTGGTGGTGATCAAATCAATCTCGCCCTTTTCCATGTATTTCCGGACCATTTCGCGCTGGGTAGGCAGCCAGAGGCCAAGAGCCACGTCACGCTGTTCTTTGGCCAAGCTTTGGAACATGATGGGAACAGAGGCGGTTATTACATCAACTTCATAGCCCAGCAAATCCAGAAGATACGCCGCGGTTTCGGTTTTGGCAGTTACTCCGGTCCAGTTGACCTGGACCATGCGGATTTCCTCTCCTTTCTTGGCCCAAGCCGGACCACAGACACCAAGCACAATTACGGCCAAGGCAAAAACTAGGACTTTTTTCATCGTCAGTTCCTCCATGAGTTATGATTCATGCTGAAAAAGTTCACAACCTGTCACAGGGTCTGCCTGAAGCAATGGCGATATTAACTATCTATAAAATATACTCTTTTCAGACGTCTATGTCAATAAAATATGGTTGTTCAGGTAATATAGGAAAGCAAGGCTATGGGTAAGCTGGCTTGACGGCTGGGCAGGTAAAATCTTTTGATGGCAGGTAATGAATCCTGCCCGGTTCGGAGGGCACTCTCCGGACCGGGCAAGAGCAATTAATGAATTTTGAGCAGGCCTGCGGCAGACATGGTTAAAATAACGGCAATAATAAGCGCAAAAACCAGAAAGATATAGGGTTTTTCTTTGCTGGCAATCATTCCCACCACAGCACCCCATATTCCCAGAACGCCGGCTAAGCAGCAAATTGCAATGCCGAGCATAGCTATGGCATCGCTCTTGGCCAGGACGCTCAAATACCAATGCCCATGCAGGGCTTCTGAACCAGCTGCCTGTTCCCAGATTTGATTCGCATCCAGTCCCTCAAAAAGGCCGGCAAGAAGGATTTGAGGATCAACAAGTTGGTTGAGGCCAATGAGGTACAAAACAATGCCAACTATAGAGACCCCCATGCCCACAAGGGCAGTCCAATAGGCGAATTCTCCATAAATCACACCGGAAAGCAAAGGCTTGGTTGCTTGATTTTCTTCTGTCATGGTCCCTCCTACATCATCCCGATTGCTTTTTGAACCAATCTGATCCCTGAAAATAGCATCACTGCGATGATCAGGTAACGAATAAAACCAGCCTTGACCTTGAGCATAATCCTGGCTCCGATCAAGGTACCCACTATCAGGCCGATTAAGCTGGGCACGGCAAAGAGAGGAAACATTCCACCCCCCGCAATGTACGGCCAGACAGCAGCTGTATCGCCCAAGGATATCATGACCTTGCTGCTGGTTGCTGCCACTTTGAGCGGAGCCATCATGACCAGGTTGAAGACCGGAACCATGGCCCAACCGGCTCCAAGCCCGAACAGTCCGGAAATAAGCCCAACCCCGCAGAACAGAACCATCCCCAAGGCCGCCCTGGTCAACTTGTAGTTCACCACCTTGCCCAGGGATGCCTCGTAATATGGCATGGCCAGACCGAGCTTGGCTGAAAATTTGTCCATGTGGCTGACTTCCGGGTATTCCGACTTTCCGCCAAAAAAGATGAACAACATACCTATGCCGATAACAATAAGGCCCAATGCCCCATTAATGAAGGCTTCTCCGCCCTTACCCATGTGAGCCTGAATATATCCAGCCATAAGGGCCCCGATAACGGCAAACACCGTGTAGGGGACGGCTCCGGTGAACAGCAGCCGGATGTTGGCTACCCCCCGGCGCAAGAAAGGCCTGGCCGCCACCAGGGCCCCGGCCATGGCCACAAACAAGCCTGTAGAGCGGATGATATAGGAATCAATTGGTGTAAATCCCATGAACAGCGGAGTGAAGATGACTCCACCTCCAACTCCGGCCAGGACGGCAAATACGCCGATTGCTATACAGACGAGTAACAATCCAATAAAAAACATCAGCGGGCTCATGCCCATGGGCTCAAGCTCGTTGGCGGCATGGATGGTACTCACGCTCACCACCACAGCCAGAGCAATGAGCAAGGCCCATCCCAGTCCCTTGAAAATGGCTTTTCTTTTGGCCAGAAACGCTTTCATGAACCTACTCCTTGGTCATGCATTCAATTTCACTACGCGCGCTGTCCCCGAATTTCCTGCCCGGTACCGTATCTGTCTGCCCCAAACTGCAAGGGATCAAGAATAAAATTTGCTTTCCGGGCCGGGTACATGCTTTTCAACGATAACGTCTCTATGTTCCTCATTTTATTGGCATAGCTCCCCCTTTCGCAGTTTGTCGTTTTTATGCACTCCCCAGCACTTGTGAAATTTTACACAATTCAGTTCCTTTCGTTTAAAGCTTTTCTATTTTGTTGTCAAAAGTAATTTTTAACCCCAGTGATCTCTTGTAAGTTAATGGAGAATTTCATTGTCATTTCAATATGCTTTCTTAAGCATATGCAACACTCTTCCTCCTAGTGAGTCTGTATGCACATATCTGCACACAGGTTATGGGCAGCTCATCAAGGGCCTATGGGCGTTTTCGGTGAAATGTCGAAAGCAAAATCTCGTTTTCGCGGCACGTGTCAGCCTTCTTTATACGCTGAAGGCAGGGTCGGACTATTCCAGCATGAACCTTGCAAGGCATCTAACGTGCGTGGCAGAAGAGACATCCATGATGAAGCCGGGCGCCTGGGGCCGAGGGCAAAACGTGAACAGGACAGCGACCCAGCCGGAGTCAGGATTGATCAGAATCAAAAAAAGCAGCCCACCTATAAACCACAAGCTGTTGTGCGAATCTCTCCATACCCATGGCTTGGCGTTGTTCTACCTCAATGGGGACTTAGCTTACGCCTGCCCGGATTTTGTACAGCTATGCCCCTGTGCAGATCATGGGGCTGCTTCTCTCAATCTTTTTCAGAACTTTCGTTTGAGTGCAGAGACCAAAGAAAAAGTCAAGGCCAACCTTTTTGCCTCCTGCATAGCCCTGTACGCCCCAGGGTGTTTTCCGCACGACGCGGATCAAAATGTCTCCCGATTGGAAATGACTATCGTTCCCCTGCCTGTACTTTCCAGAATAGCTGTTTTGGTTCAGCCCTTGAGTGCACAGCAAGAGGGCATGATGGTTATGGAAGGCTTCGATACCTACAAATTCATCACCGATAAGCTGGACGACATTATTTTTTTGCAGGATGACAATGGCTGCATATTGTATGTCAATGAAAGTGCCTTTCGCTTGTTGGGCTACACACAGCATGAGCTTATGCACCAAGGGGCACTCGAGATTTTTCATCCAGATGATAGAAAGGAGGTCGAGAGTTCCCTGCAGGACCTCAAATACCAGCACACAGAGGAGTCCATTATTGAGGTCAGGATGCGGCATCAGGATGGGCATTACAAATGGGTTGAATCCCGGGCCAGGATTTTTCAGTATGATAGTATGCGGGTCATTTTAACTGTGAACCGAGATATCTCCCAGCGCAAACAGACTGAAGAACAAATAAAATTCATGACCTTCCACGATTCCTTGACCGGGTTGTTTAATCGCAATTACTTTGAACAGGAGATGAACCGGATTGCTGAAGCTCGTTATGAAATGGTGAGCCTGATCATATGCGATGTGGACTGCTTGAAGATCATCAACGACACCTTAGGTCACGAAAAAGGGGATCAACTGATTAAGGCCGCTGCGGAAACTCTTATGACCTCTTTTCGGATCAGCGACATGGTGGCCCGCATAGGTGGAGACGAGTTTGCCGTGTTATTGCCCAATGCCTCGCACATGGACTTGATACATGCCATCAAGCGGATCAAAAAGAATATGAACCGGTATAACAGCTCTCATCTGGAGCTTCCCTTGCACTTGTCCATCGGCTATGCCATGGATGAGGACCCCCCTTTTGATATGCAGGCCCTGTTCAAGCAAGCCGACGAATCTATGTACCGGAACAAAATGTACAATAAGCGGCGACATAAGTCTGATGCCTATGGCATCTTATTGTCCATGCTCAATCAGCGCGAACCAGGCAATGAACAGCGAAGGCGCACATTGGAAGAAAAACTCCGCAAATTGGCCCATGCCCTGGAACTCTCTGCCCAGGAAACCGAGTACCTGCTTTTGTTTGCCAAGGTCCACAATGTTGGATTGTTAGGAGTACCAAAAGATATTACTGACAAGGATACCCCCTTAAGCCGTGAAGAGCTGGCCTTGATCTGCAAACAGGCGGAGACAGGATACCGTATCGCACGATACACAAAAGAGCTCCAGCCCATTGCCGAATGGATCTACAAGCAGCATGAATGGTGGAATGGACAAGGGTATCCACTTGGATTGAGCGGCGAAAACATCCCATTGCCTTCCCGGATCATGGCCATACTCAAGGCCTATACAGCCATGACCATGGCCAGACCCTACCATTCTCCCAAATCCCATGCTCAGGCCCTGTCTGAGCTGAAAAAAGGGGCTGGGACCCAGTTCGATCCCCATTTGGTCCAAGTCTTTATCCACTGCGAAAATACCCAGTAATCCCGCATGAAGCCAAAAATTCTGTCGGCGCCGGATTTGTAGTTCGGGATCGTCAGTGGATTTTTGATTCGCCCGGGGTTGCCCCATAGCCGGTTCCAGGCTACATTTTGAGCCCGCGGATGATCTGCATGCTGGGATATTCACAGGTGCACGGCAGGTCCGTGGTAGGCCTGCAATAAAGACTCTTGCAGGGGACTCATGGCGAAGGCCTTCATGATGCGAGAAACTCTATCACCTTGTGTTCCAATATCTTATGTCACATTTTTTTCCCAAGCGCACTTTTTCCAGGCGGGACATGCTCATGGCCTTGACCGGCCGCCTGCGGCAAGACGCGACTCCTCGGGCCCCAACCGGCCGAGATCCAAAATCCAAAGCTATTGACCGTCTTATTGACCAGAACCAGTTGGAGGAAGCCATAGCCGGGCTCCATGCATTGCTGAAGAAAAGCCCGGACCATGTGCAGGCCGAGCGCAAACTGGGGTATTGCCTGCTGCAGGCTGGCCGCCTGTCCGAGGCCGGCAGGGTGTTTGAGGCCATATTGGCCCGGCATCCTCATGACGTGTTTGCCCTCTTGCATCTCGGGCTGGCTCTGACCCGGCAGGATCGTCTGGCTGAGGCTATATCGGTTTGGAGAAGATATATGAATACCGATCAGCCGGTTATCCAGCGGGCTCTGAATTTACAGATAGCCCTTTATGAGACAGGAGGTCCTTCAAGTCCGGAACAAGTGGCAGAGAACATCCAACAAGCCATTGCCGAGCAACAAACATTGGATCAAACAGGATGACTTTTGCCTTTTGTGCCCTTTACCCCTTGTCTCAAGAATCAAACTGGATTAGATTCAGACGGCTTGAGACGTCTTTGGGCCGGAACAAAGAGGTCTTAACATGTGATAGCGGGTATTTTGCTCCTTGAGTGCTCTTTTTTTGAGCATGCTTGAGGAGTGCAAAGTGTAAGAATTAAGACTCTTGCCAGCACGTGGCGAAGGTAGGATGGTATGAAGGAAAGCTTTGACAAGCTCAAGATTGTGGCCGAGCGTATTGCCGAACTAGATGACCGGGTGATCGAGGTCTTTGTCCACTCCGATGCGCCCAGGGATCCCCTCCAGGGAGACGAGGTGGACTTGGTCTGTCATTTGGCCGATCCAAGCATTACGCAGGATCTGGAGGCGTATAATGACCAGGGTTTTGCCTGGGGGCTGGATATGGCTGAGAAAATTCAACCTGTTCTCGAAGAGCAGGGAATTGATATCGAGGTCATCATTTCTCCGTTTAACTTCCAGATGCACGATGCAGGGGAGTACGGAGAGTATTACCACTCTTTATTTCTCAAGCCGGGATTCGAGCCGGTCCTGGATGCAGCCGACCAGCAAAAAAGGAACCGCGAGGAGCACATGATCGGAGATTTGGACCAGGAGTAAACTCCTGTTTGCTCCCAACCACAGCAAGGGACCCGGATCAGCACCGGGTCATCTGATGACGGCTTCCGGAGCATGCGGGGAATAAATGTATGAAAAGACCGTCCGCTGCCCGGTTACTGCCTTGGCCCCCGACCATTTTGCTGCCAGCCCCAATATCCAGGACAATAGGGACGACGGCTCTTCCGGTCCTTCTATATAGCTTACCGGTCCTTTGATTTTGGCCATCTCCTTGAGCTGGTTCTTGGCGGCGCTCATGCTGCCCAGGGAATCGACAAGACCTGCCTTTTGGGCCTGCCTTCCGGTAAAGGCCCGGCCGTCCGCCAGGTCTCGGACCTGCTCTACGTCCATGCTCCTGCCCTGAGCCACGGCCAGGACGAACTGCTGATACAGGTCCTGGACCAGGTTCTCAAAGTATTCCCGCTCTGATTCACTAAGTGACTGGGTGGGGGACCCGGCGTCCTTGAGCCGTCCACTGCTCACTGTTTGATCCACAACTCCGATGCGGTGCAAAAGATCTTCAAAGGACAACATCTGGGCCTTGACTCCAATGCTGCCGGTGATACTGCCCGGGTTGGCCACAATCCGATCTGCGGCGCAGGCGATGTAATATCCGCCGGATGCAGCCACAGCGCCCATAGAAGCCAGGACCGGTTTGCGCTTTGCCAATTTGCTCACTGCTTCGTAGATCTCCTGAGAGGGGGCTACCACCCCGCCAGGCGAGTCTATGCGCACCAGGACAGCCTGGACAGCATCATCTTGGGCCAGGCGTTCAATCCAGTCCGTTGTTCTTCGGGAATCGACAAGGGTTCCTCGTACATGGACTATGCCCATCTTGGTCGCAAACCAGGAGATATCACCGCTGCGCAGGGATGAAAAAAAGGCCATGGCCCCAAAAGTCAGGACCACGGCCGTAAAAACAAGAAACAATCCAAACAGCAGCGGGTGCCTTTGGCTAAATCTACTCCTCATCGCCGGAGGAATTCCCCTCATCTTCCAGTTTTTGCCGGATGAGATCACCCAGGTTGCTTCCGGTTGGAGCAGCTCCGGAGCCTCGTTGCTCTTGGGCTCGCTTGCGCTCTTCCTCTTCCAGGTAGGCCTTGATGGACAAACCCAGACGCCTCTCGTCTGCGCTGACCCGGATCACCTTGGCTGTGACTTCCTGGCCCACTTCATAGAGCTCGCCCGGGGTCTTGATCTTTTTGGGGCTGAGTTCAGAGAGATGAACCAGACCCTCGATTCCCTCCTGCACTTCCACAAACAAACCAAAATCAGTGATATTGGTAATGGTTCCACTGACCGTGGTCCCTTCCGGGAAGAGCTGCGGAATCTGCAGCCATGGATCGTCGGTCAGCTGCTTGACGCCCAAGGTGAACTTTTCGTTTTCCTTGTCCACAGTGAGCACCTTGGCCTGGATCATGTCCCCGACATTATACATTTCTCCCGGATGATGGATTTTTTTGGTCCAGGACAGGTCAGAAACATGAATGAGTCCGTCGATTCCGTCTTCGATGCCGATAAAGATGCCGAAATCAGTGATATTCTTGATCGGTGCTTCCAGGATGGTTCCTTCCGGATACTTTTCATAGACCAGATCCCACGGGTTGGGTCTGACCTGCTTCATGCCCAGGGATATGCGTTTGCGCTCGGCGTCGACACTTAAGATGACCACGTCCACTTCATCGCCCACATGAACCATTTGCGAGGGGTGCCGAAGCTTTCGGGTCCAGGACATTTCAGAAATGTGAACCAGGCCCTCGACTCCGGGTTCCAGCTCCACAAAGGCTCCGTAGTCCACTATGTTGGTCACCTTTCCAGTGAAGCGTTGGTCTGGAGGATATTTTTCAGCAATTCCTTCCCACGGGTTGGGTACCAGTTGCTTCATGCCAAGTGATACCTTCTGCCCTTCCCGATCATAGTTCAGGACTTTCAGCTCCAGACTGTCCCCCATTTGGACCATCTCTTTGGGATGCTTGATCCTCTTCCAGGACATGTCTGTGATGTGCAGCAGACCGTCCAGACCGCCGAGATCGACAAAGACACCGTATTCGGTGATGTTTTTGACTTTTCCGGTCAGGATCTGCCCTTCCTCCAGGGTGTCCAGGAGCTCATCACGCTGGTGTTCGCGGTCTTCTTCCAGGATCACCCGGCGAGACACGATGACATTGCTGCGTTTGCGGTTGATTTTCAAGATGCGGAAATCATACTCCTGATTGACCAGGGCATCCATATCCGGTACTGGCCGCAGGTCTACATGCGAACCGGGCAAAAAGGCTTCAATGCCCTGGATTTCCACGGTGTACCCACCCTTGATCCGCTGGATGATGGTCCCCTTGACATTCTTTTCCTGTTCCTGCAGGGCTTCAAGTTCATCAAGAACCTTCATCCGCTTGGCCCGGCGATGGGACAGGGAAATGGTCCCTTCCATGTCGTCCTTGTGGACCACAAAGACGTCAACCTTATCCCCTACCTGAACAGTGAGATTGCCGTCCCGGTCTTTGAACTCCTCTGCTGAAATCTGCCCTTCGGACTTGAAATTCACATCCACCAGGATGTGTTCGTCTCCAAGCTTAACCACTGTTCCAGTGATGATACTCCCATCTTCGAGTTCACCAAAGTCGGAATGGAGATAGTTCTCCAGGGCTGCTTCGAAGTCGGTTTCGTCCATGGCCATTTCGTTTTCGGAATTCATGTCTTGGTTGCCTAAATACTCTGGTTGCGTTGTGTGCATCAAAACTCATACCCCCTAGCACGGTAAATTTTGTAAAATTTATCAGATCATGGTTCGCAATGCAACTGAAACAAGTCCAAAAAATAAAATTTCATTTCTGGGCCGGTTCGGATACGTTCTCCAGGGCCAGGGCAGACAGGTCGTAGGTCATGCTGTCCACCACTTCGGCCCGGAGCATATCTCCTGGCCTGGCCCATCTTGAACTGATATACGTCAATCCATCCACCTCCGGGGCCTGGAACCAGACCCGGCCCTGGAACAGGGCGACCCATTCCGGTTCTGGCTGGTCGACCAGGACCTGCATGGTCTGACCAACATAGTCAGCCAGGATCTCCCGGCTGATCCCGGCCTGAACCTGCATGAGTTCCTGCCGTCTCTTTTCTTTGACTTCATCCGGCACCTGTCCGGGAAGGCGAGCCGCTGCCGTACCCTCCTCAGCTGAGAAAGCAAACACACCTACATGCCAAAAGCGCATTTCCTGCACAAAGGATACCAGGGATTGGAAATGGGCTTCTGTTTCACCCGGG
>JAWLEI010000052.1:0-22309 GCA_041686195.1 Desulfovermiculus sp. | reverse complement strand
TGACCTCTGTCTTCAAAAGACCGCGGTCAGGACCTCCGGGCTCTCCAATTGATCCCGGCCCAGGAGTTCATAGAGGCGGTGGCTGATCGGACCGGGTCGGCCGTCACCAATGGTTTGCCCCTGACAGGAGACCACCGGCAGGGCATCAAAGGTGGTTCCGAACATGATCACCTCTCTGGCTTCGGAGAGATCTTCAGGTGCGAGGTCTGCTTCTTTTATTTCGGTAAGCTCTTTTGTGTCCACCAGGTTCCCGGCTAAGTGCATAGCCCGAACAAGAGTTGTTCCCCGCAGGATACGGTCAAATTTGGGGACCACGAACTTGTATTCCCGGGTGACAATCCCCAGATTTTCCGTCGGCCCTTCAGCCAGGAACCCCTGTTCATCAAGCCCCACTGTGTAGTCCACACCCAGATCCACGGCCTCTTTTTTCATCAGGGCATTGGGGAGATAATTGCAGCTTTTGACAGTGGAAAAGATGCCGGGTTTGAGGGGAATATTACTTAATGCCAAGGAACAACCACTCTCCCGCAAAGCAGGATCTGGCTGATTGAGAAGAGTGACCGCGATATAGAGCTGGGAGCCGATGCTGGCATAAGGGTTGGGAGAAAAATCTCCCGGCCCACGCGAGATGTACAGGCGTATGAGGCAGTCCGATACATTTGCAGCCCGGATGGTCTCCTTGATGGTCTCTTGCAACTCGCTGCGGCTCATGGGCCAGGCCAGATCGATGAGCTCAGCTGAACGCTGCAATCGGTCCAAATGGGGGGTCAAGAGGTAGATGTTTCCCTGCACGCACTTAAAGGCTTCGAAAATGCCATCCCCACGGTGAACCAGATGATCGTCGATGGGTACGAGCATCAGGGCCGGGTCAGTGATAATGCCCCCATACCAGGTGGAGAACATGGAAAGATAGGAGGCGTGGTGCTCAAAATGGAAGCCTTGCAGCCGCTTAAGAGTGTCTTGGAATGAGAGTCTGGGAATTGAAGGCATGATGCGTATCTCGAGGGTTTTGTATGCTTGTATGCACACTGTTGTCAGATGAACGTGTTCCTTATTGTGGCCATTCGTCGAAGGCAAAACTTAACATCGCCTTGGCAAGGGACATTTTTTCATTGCTGATCAAGAGCTTACTTCCGGGTGGTACTTTACTCAGGTCCACCTCCTGACCACTGACAGATATGCGCAGATCATTCAAGGGCAGATAGTAAAAGGGGATCTGGGGCACATAAGTGCGCTCTTCATCGACTACCATCCACCCGTGGTCCATAGTGACCCGGGGGTTGTCCATCACGTTGGGCAGTCCTGTACCGCTTCCTTTGCTCATGGTCCGCAGGGCCTGAAAGCCACCATCAGAGGAGAGAGCAAACCAGCCCTGAACCGGAGTTCGTTCTACTGAATGGATGTACTGCATGCAGAGCTTTGTTCCAGAGGAGGCAATGTCCTGGTAAATGAGGTCTTCTTGCTCTTGAGGCACGCTTATGCGGAGGACAAGAACATCATATTTGGCCAGGATTATTAGGCCTGCAAAAATGATGACTCCTCCGATAATGAGGAAAGAGGTGAACAGCTTGGGCATACAACTCACTTTTCTGCCTGGATGATGAGGCACAGGGTGTTTTTGTCTTGGGCATAGCGCTATTCTACGTGGTAGTCAAAATTTTTGGCCAAGTCGATAACCACTCGCAATCTCATGTCGTCTTGGTGCAGAAATGTTCGGATGCTGCGGATGAGCTTGCCATTCACAATTTTATCTGTTTCCAGATCAGAGCCCACCGCTGGTTGGAGATCAAAAGACAGTCGGGGATGTTTGCCTTCAAGGCTTTTGATTTTGGGGATATAGTCATGGGAAAATCGGAAGCAAACTGTTTCCATCTGGATATAATCAGGTAATGGGTAAAATGAATAACCCCCTCCGTCATTCCGGCGAAAGCCGGAATCCAGACTGAAATGTAAGAGCTGGACCCCGGCCTACGCCGGGGTGACCCCGGATCTCAGTCCGTGGCAGGCGGAAAAAGCAAAATCTAGTTTCATACGAGAGTCACCATCCCAACCACCCCTGCCCCTCCTTGCTAAGGCGGGGAGTTAAGATGACAGGGGTGGTCTACGCAGTTTTCATCTGAAACCGTTCAGCTTATCGAGGATTGTAATCATATATTTTCAGCTAAATCAGACGGTTAAAATTCCCCGCCTTCGCAAGGAGGGGATTAAGGGGTGATTGCAAAATGACAACTTCCTTACCAATCCAACGAGGGATTCTTCACTCGAAGACTCGTTCAGAATGACAAGACACATCTATACCCTTCTCATGCTAAACTCTGATATGAATGTTGTCTTTTTTGTCTTTCCTTCCCAGACTTTCCTCTCTTAGTTCAAGCCATAGAGATCTGCAGCCCTCTGCGCTGCCTATGCCAGAGAAAGAGCAGGACCATGATTGCCAAAGAGCCAAAGTTGACAGCATAGTGGGGCAGGTGGATTCCGGCCAGGGTCACCCCGGAGGGATTGACCAGGAAAAAGGCCAGGATGACGTAGATGAACCGTTCCCAGAGAAAGGTCTTAACCAGCCAGTAGCCCTGAATAAAGACCGACCAGCAGAACATGCCCAAAATGCACATAGGCAGGAGATAGGCCAGTTCCGTGGCATTGGTGTTGATCATCAAAAGCTTGGGGTTGTAGATAAACATAAAGGGCAGGGTAAAGGCGGCCAGATCCAGGCGAAAGCTCTTCAGACCGGTCTTGATGGGGTCTGATCCGGCGATCCCGGCTGCGGCGTAGGCGCACAGGCCTACTGGCGGTGTATCGTCAGCCACGATTCCGTAATAGAAGACAAAGAGGTGCACGGCTATAATGGGTAATCCCAGTCCCAGGTTGTCGCTGATGTGCAGGATGGCCGGGGCGGTCATGGCGGCCATGATAATGTACGTGGCCGTGGTAGGCAGGCCCATGCCCAGAATGATACAGGCAAATACGGAAAAGAGCAGGGCCAGGAACAGGCTGTTGCCGGCAGCCGCCGAGATGAGGGTGGCCATTTTCAGGCCCAGACCGGTCAGGGTGACCACGCCGATAATGATCCCGCAGGAAGCGCAGGCGGCAGCGATGCCGGCCATATTTCTGGCTCCAGCCTCCAGGGAGGCAAAGATCTCATACAGAGTCCGGCGAAGGGCGTAATTGGCCGGGTTTTGCTGATAGGCTGCGTAGGCCGAGCCTTGCACGACCTCATCCCCGCCCCTGTCCTTGCGCGGATAGGATATGTAGTGGCGGTAGAGGTTATTTAAGACAATGACCCCAATGGCGGCCAGGATGGACCAGGCTGCAGAGGTGGTCGGGGTCCAGAACCAGACCAGCAGGAGCCAGATGAGCACAAACAAAGGAATCAGGTAGTGGATCCCGGAAAACAGGGTCTTGATGAGCGGTGGGGTCTCCTCCTTGGTCAGGCCGCGGATATTTTCTTTGACTGCCTCCAAATGAACGATAGAAAAAATGGCTGTGTAGGACAAAATGGCTGGGATAATAGCGGCCTTGACGACTTCAAAATAGGAAATCCCGATCATTTCGGCCATGATGAAGGCGGCTGCGCCCATGATTGGGGGCATGAGCTGCCCATTGGTAGAGGCGGCCACCTCCACCGCCCCTGCGGCGTGGGGCTTAAACCCCACCTTTTTCATCAAGGGGATGGTCATGGACCCGGTGGTCACGGTGTTGGCAATGGAGGAGCCGGAGATGGAACCCATGGCTCCGGAGGCGACCACGGCCGCCTTGGCCGGTCCGCCCCGGAACCGGCCCATGCTGGCAAAAGACAGATCGATCAAGTACTCACCTGCCCCCATCTTTTCCAAAAAGGCCCCAAAGAGGACAAAGAGAAAGACAAAGGTGGCCGAGACCCGCAGGGGCACCCCCCATAACCCCTCGCCGGTCATGTAGATATGGTCGATGATCCTGGTTACCTGGAAACCCCGGTGGGCGAGATTGCCGGGGATGTAGGGCCCGATATAGGCATAGACAAGGAAGATGATGCAGATGATGGGGAGCATGGGGGACACGCTGCGCCGGGTGGCCTCCAGGACCAGAGCAATGACAGTGCCGCCGATGACCAGATCGTACCAGGCAGCCCGACCCACAGAATAGGCCACATGTTCATAGTTTAAAAACATGTACAAAGCCGAACCCCCGGCAATGACCGCCAAAATGAGGTCATACCAAGGGATTTTATCTCCTGCCCATTTCTGGCGCAGGGGGTAGCTCAAGTAACAGAGCAGGAGGGCGAAGGTCAGATGGATGGAGAGCTGCTTGGCCCCGGGCATTTCCCCGAAGAAACCGGTATACATCTGGAAAATGGACATGGCCACTGCCAGCCCGGAGATGATCAGGGGCGCAATCCGTCCGGTCAGTTGGCGCTGTTGTCCACTGCCTTCTTGGGGGAGGCTGGAAGTGGCTGAAGGGTTTGCGGGGGTGCTGGATTCAGGCATGTGCACTCCTTATCAGCTGGGCCGTCCTCCTGAGGACGAAAATTTTGAGTTAACTACCTGGGGTGAATATTGACACATTTTTCAGGGTTGATGTCCAGTTGGTCAAGGACCCCGGAATATCGAATGATTCCGGGGTCCTTAAGTTTACGGCTGGTTTTACTGGTTAGTCAATAACGCCTGCTTCCTTGAGGAATTTCTCAGCTCCAGGATGCAAGGGCACGCTCATGCCGTCCATGGCCTGATCAGCAGATAAGTCCCGGAACTTGGCATGGGCTTCATGAATCTGCTCCAGCCCTTCGTCGGAATACATGGCTTTCATGATCTTGTACACCAGGTCTTTGTCCAGGTCTTCTCTGGCCGCGAGCATGGCCATAACTGCAACAGTCTGCGTATCTTCTTCCACCCCGGGATAACTCTCAGCCGGGACCATCTGTTTGGCGTAAAAGGGATACTCGTCCATGAGCTTGTCCACATTTGGCCCTTCAATGGGCAGGACTTCCACATCTACAACTGTAGCGGTATCCGTGATCACAGCTGCGCCAACAGCCACAGTGAAAAAGGCGGCGTCCAGGCGGCCGTCTTTAATGTAGTCCCCGGCCTGTTGGGAGCTGAGCTGTTCGGACTCGAGATCATCCAGGCTCATGTCCCAGGCTTCCAGAATCTGCTTGGCATTTTCCGTGGTCCCGGAGCCGATGGGGCCGACGGCGACCCGCTTGCCCTTGAGGTCGGCAACGGTCTCGATATCTGCGTCCTTGCGCACAATGATCTGAATGTGTTCTGGATATAGACTGGCACAGCCCAGGAGGTTCTTGACCGGTTCGTCAAACATCCCTTCCTTGCCCTCCCGGGCATAGGAGGCGATGTCGTTTTGGAGGATGGCAAAGTCGGTGCTTTCTGACGCGATAAGGTTGGCATTGGCCACTGATGCCCCGGAAGACTCAGCGGTAACTTTGATGTTTTCATCTTCCAGCTGCTCGTAGGCGACCCGGGAAATGGCTCCAGCCATGGGGAAGTAGGCCCCGGTCACCCAGCCTGCGGCAATGGATACAAACTGGCGTTTAGCGGCCTGGGCCGGGGTGATTTGCAGGGTGAAGGCCAGGGTGAGAACAAGGGCCAAAAGGCAGATGCCAAATCTCTTACACATTGCGGACCTCCTTGTTGATAATGTAATGATTCCACAGATGACTCCACACCAAATAGCGGTAATCACGAGCCGGGGGCCTCAATCCTCCTGGTGTTGAGTAAGGTCGAACCTGGTTCGGGCCAGTACCTTTGCCTGTGCACTCGGTGGCCAGCCGTTTTGCACACAGGGCTGCGGTCTGGAAGGAGGTGTTAAAAATTATAAAGTTATAAAATATCGAAACTTCCATTGAAACTCATTTCGTTAAACCACAATCGGATCGAAATTTCAAGCCCACAAAAAAAGCCGGGGCTGGCCAGCCCCGGCTTTTTTTGTGTTTCGATATATCCGAAGTGGAGAGATCGGTTTAGTACATTCCGCCCATTCCACCCATTCCGCCCATACCGGGAGCTCCGCCCCCGCCTTTGTCCTTGTCTTCCGGCTTCTCGGCAATGGCTGCTTCAGTGGTCAGCAGCAGAGAAGCAATAGAGGAGGCGTTTTGCAGGGCGATCCGGGTCACCTTTTTGGGATCGATAACCCCGGCCTGGATCAGATCCTCGTACTCGCCGGTGGCGGCGTTAAAGCCAAAGCCGTCTTTTTCCTGCTTGACTTTTTCCACAATGATGGAGCCTTCAAAACCGGCGTTAATGCAGATCTGGCGCAGGGGTTCGGGCAGTGCCTTGCGGATGATCTCCACCCCGGCCCGTTCGTCCTCATCAGCAGCTTTGACATTGTCCAGGACCTTTAAGCACCGGACCAGGGCCACCCCGCCTCCGGGGACAATGCCTTCTTCCACTGCCGCACGGGTGGCGTTTAATGCGTCTTCCACCCGGGCCTTCTTTTCCTTCATCTCGGTCTCAGTGGCCGCGCCAACGTTGATCACAGCCACGCCGCCCACGATCTTGGCCAGTCGTTCCTGCAGCTTTTCCCGATCGTAGTCAGAGGTGGTCTCTTCGATCTCAGTGCGGATCTGCTTGACCCGGGCCTTAATGTCTTCGGACTTGCCGGCGCCGTCTACGATGGTGGTGTTTTCCTTGTCCACCACAATACGCTTGGCCTGGCCCAACTCGTTCACAGTCACGTTCTCCAGCTTCACGCCAACATCTTCGGAGATCATCTGTCCGCCGGTCAAGACAGCAATGTCCTGGAGCATGGCCTTGCGCCGCTCGCCGAAACCAGGGGCCTTGACTGCGCTGACCTGCAGGGTGCCGCGGAGCTTGTTGACCACCAGGGTGGCCAGGGCTTCGCCCTCAATGTCTTCAGCAATAATCAAAAGCGGCTTGCTGGACTTGGCTACCTGCTCCAGGACCGGCAGGAGGTCCTTCATATTGGAGATCTTTTTTTCATGGATGAGGATCATGGCGTCCTCAAGCTCCACAGTCATCTTTTCCGAATTGGTCACAAAATAGGGGGACAGGTAACCGCGGTCGAACTGCATGCCTTCCACGATGTCCAGGGTATTCTCCAGACCCTTGGCCTCTTCCACGGTGATCACGCCTTCCTTGCCCACCTTGCTCATGGCGTCGGCAATAAGGTTGCCGATGGTGGGATCGCTGTTGGCCGAGATGGTGCCCACCTGAGCGATTTCCTTTTCTTCCCGGGTGGTATGGGCGATGTTGTTCAGTTCTTTGGTCACCGCTTCCACGGCCTTGTCGATGCCCCGCTTAATTGACATGGGGTTTCTCTCGGCCGCAACCAGCTTCAGGCCTTCGGCGAAAATAGTCTGGGCCAGGATGGTGGCGGTGGTGGTTCCGTCTCCGGCGATGTCGCTGGTCTTGCTGGCCACCTCCTTGACCATCTGGGCGCCCATGTTCTCGAACTTATCCTCAAGCTCGATCTCCTTGGCCACGGTCACTCCGTCCTTGGTGATGGTCGGGGAGCCGAAGGACTTTTCTATAACCACGTTGCGACCCTTGGGACCAAGGGTGACTTTGACCGCATCAGAGAGCTTTTCCACGCCGCGTTTGAGCTCATTGCGAGCCTGGTTGCTGAAATGAATATCTTTTGCAGGCATAACGTCCTCCTTAAAAGGCGTATTTGAATCCGTGTTCTGCTGAAATTATCTTTTGTTATTCGATAATGGCTACAATATCGTCTTCGCGCATGACCAGATGTTCTTCGCCTTCCACCTTGATCTCAGTGCCGGCGTACTTGTTGAACATGACGGTGTCCCCAACCTTGACAGACATCTCCATGCGTTTGCCGTCGTCGCCCATTTTGCCCGGGCCCACTGCGACCACTTCGCCCCGGATGGGCTTTTCCTTGGCTGTATCCGGAATGATGATTCCACCCTTGGTCTTTTCCTCTTCTTCCAAACGCTTGACCAGCACTCGATCATGCAATGGTTTGAGCTTCATACTTTCTCCCTCCACATGTTACGTTAGAATTGTTTGTATTGTCATTGTCGGCTCGGTGTTAGCACTCCATTCATGTGAGTGCTAACACTTGGGCATGATATTGATCAGGCGACGAAAATCAATAAGGATTGTAGCTCAAAATTTATCAAAAATAGACCTTAATGGTGATTATAGGATTAAAGCTTGATAAATCAAAAAAAAACAGAAAATTTTGAAAATTATCTTCATATTTCTGATCCTTTATCAGGCTGCAGCTCAAGTACCTCGGATACATGTGAAACGAGCATCATGGCATATCTCGATTGTGGTACAAAAAGAGACACCGCCTTGGATTCCCCCTCAAGGGGGGTTGGGGAGGTGTATTTTGCGACAGCCAAAGCATGACACTACACGAGGTCCTGTTCTTTTTTTATCCCCACAGAATGCTGCGTGATCAGACTTGACCGCTGGGCACGGCATTGTCTACAAGTCGGGCATTCAGACCTTACCTCAGGAGTTCATAATGCAGCAGACAACGAAGATCGGATTTGCCGGTACGGATGCCCGAACCCTGCTTTCGGCCCTGATTGTATCCACGGCCAAAAGCGAAACAGAGAGCACTCCCTGCAGAGGAGTTGTGGTTCGAGGCACGCCTTCCATGCCCAGGCTGGCGGAAAAGGATATGAGCGATTGGCCAGTGGATTTTATATCCACCGAAAATAATTCCGTACAGGCTTACGCCCAGGCCTGCATCCAGGCCATGCAGGCTGGAGAGCTGGATTACCTTTTGCCTTTGCCCGAAGCCTTATTGTTTGAAGGCCTGGTGGATGAGCTGGACCAGGCCGGGTTGGGAGATCGTATCCTGGGTTTGACCCGCGAAGGGGCTTTTCTTGAGGCGGACAAGGTCCAGTGCAAAGAGTTCTGCCGCCAAGCCGGGATTCCGATGGCCGATACCTGGTCCGTAGTTGACGCCCGTGATCCGCAGGCGGTTGTCGCGGCCTGCCTGCAAGGTATCCATGACCACGGCGGGGTGGTGCTCAAGTATCCTTACAGTGCAGGGGGAAAAGGAGCCCGGGTGGTTTTAAATACCTGGGAAATTCAGGATGTATATCAGACCTTGGTCCAGGACTACAAAAAAGAGTACAAAAAGATGTTTCGCTCTCAGCCCTGGCCCCTGTTGATTGAGTCCCGGATGTCCGGGGTGGAGATAAGTTTTACCATCCTGGTGGACAGCCGTGGTAACCACTGTATTTTGCCCACGTCCATGGACTATCCGGAACGCTTTCCCGGTCCACCCGGACCGGACAACCCCATTACCGGAGGGATGGGGGCCATCTCACCCCACCCTTTTGAGAGCCCTGAGCTCTTTACCCTGGTGGAAGAAAGCATCGCCCGGCCCTTGATTGACGCCATGCGCAGCCAGGGCATCCTCAGGCCCTGCGTCCTGTATCCCGGCTGCTTCGTGTCTTTTGCCAGCCATGAGCGTACGGGTTTACAGCCGACGCATATCAGGGTCTGTGAGATCAATATCCGTCCCGGAGAACCGGAGTTTCAGGCCGTAGTGCGCAGAGTGCGCAACCTGGGCCCCCTGATTCAGGCTCTGTTCACCGGCCGCCTGGATCAAGTGCAGCCGGAAGTCCGGCAGGATCAGATATCCTTGTGCGTGGGTCTGGTCACCGGACCGGGCGGTCCGGACGGCCAGAAAGGCTACCCCTGGAGCGTGACCAAGTTTGAACCTGTGGTTCTGGACCTGCAAGGCCTGCACAAGAAAAACATACAGCTCATTCCCTCAGGAATGGGCTACAGCCAGGAAAGGGGATTCTATTCGGACGGAACCCGGGTGGCCTACTTAAATATCAACGGGACCGTAAAACCGGGACAGGAACGGGGAGAGGTGGCTGAAAGGTTACGCACCCGAGTCTACAATGCCTTTGATTCCGGCCGGGTCCGGGTTGTGCCCCGCGAGGACGAGCAGGGCAACCGCCTGGATCTGCGCCGGGACATCGGTGCACATTATCGGCAGGCAGATGAGCTGTGGGCCCTGGCCGGAGGAAGGTAGAGGACAGAAGACAGAAGACAGAGGACGGAGGACAGAGGACAGACGTCAGAGGTCAGAGGACGGAGGACGGAGGTAAGTGAAGTCGAAGGCCGCAGACGGCCAGTTTGATCCAGGATGAAGCGTATAATTGAGAACTTATAGAGGTTTCAGGTGTCAGGTTTCAGCGCCGCCTCTGGCTGTGACCGCCAGTTTGATCGAGAAAGAAACAGGGTATGAAGAGGGCTGGGCCCCAGTAGGCCGCCCCTCTCCGAGGGGCTGGCTTCTGGAGCAGAATCAAAGAGGCTGGGCCTCGGAGAGGGCCAGCCCTACCCTGGAAAAGCCTGAGCCATCTTAGGGGTAAAATCTCGTTTCATACGAGCTTTGCCGGAGACAAGGCTGAAACCTGAAACCTGCGCAATACGCTGAATAGTAATATGAGTGCGATTTTTTCCGTGCATTCTGTGTATTCCGCGGTTCAAAATCTGTTGCCTATCTTCGTTCCCGTGGTCCGCTCACGCCCTACAAGGTTCCGCTGTATTTCTCCACATAGGCAATGGGGTTGTAGGATTCCTTGGCCTTGCGCAGGCCGGGATCGCCCAAGTCCTGCTCCCGGTTGACATAGGTATAATCAGATGCGGATTGAGCCAGGAACATCTGATTGATGGCTTGATAGACCCCCTTGTGATTGGGACAGCCCTTTTCAAAGTGGATGACCACGGTTTGATCGTCCAGGGGTTCAGCTACAGTGTAGGCCACCATATTCCCTTCCACAAGGAGGCCGCCTCCAAAAACACCCTCCAATTTGTTCCAGTCTTCAAAGGTGTTTAAAATAGCCCGATTCTCGGCTTCCAGAGTGATGGAGTCTTCGCAGTCCCGCCACAGGCACCATTCGGTCTGCAAGGTGAGAGCCTTTTCTACGGCTTCTATGCTCAAAGGAATATATGTATAATCATATGTGCGCTCAAACTGTTTGAGCAGGTTCTTTTTCTTGTGGAAACGATTTCCCCGTAGCTCAATGAGTTCCTGAACACTGTACACATAGTCGAAGTGTTCCGGGGCGGGATGTAAACTCACCCGTCCGGCCAGCTGCTCTGTTAATAACTGAGCCAAGTGGCTGGGGATTCGAGTCAAGTGAATGGAGGTATCCACTTGGCTGAACACGTTCACCCAGTCTTGGTCCAGCCAGGGGCCGATGGGGGCCCAATACTGCAGGTGAGGCGTTTTTTGGCGAATAAAGACCAGAGAACCACTCCAAGCCCATTCCAAATCGTAGATGTCCCGCCAGGCCCAGAGATTAACAAAGCTGTAGTCGGAACTGATCTGCGGACACTGCTTCAGCTTGTGCTTATATTCAACTTGTCTTTCCAGAGACAGGGGGTGGAAAATGAGGGGCATGATGAACTCCTGTTATTTTTTTCTCCCGCTTCACAGCCCGCATGCTAAAACGGGTCCAGTCCTTGCGGGCGAAGAGATAGGCCATGAGCAGGGATTGGATGACCTGGGAAATGAGCATAGCCGCCCAGATGCCTGTGGCCTGGCCCAGAATGACATGGCCCAGGAGAAAGGCCAAGGGCAGGCGCACACACCACACCGTTCCTCCAATGGCCAGCATGGTGTACCTGGTGGCCCCGGCCCCGAGGAAGACTCCACCCAGGATCATACTCGTACTGGTAAATGGGATGGCTGCGATATTGTAGTGCAGATAGCTGGCAATCTCCTGCTGGACCTCAAGTCGGGTGGTGAGCATCCAGGCCACTGGGTCTACAAGGAGCCACAGGCCAATCCCCATGCTGGAGACCAGGATGCAGCCCAGGGCCCAGGTGGTCAGTCCAATACGTTTGGCCTGGGTGGTGTCGTCCTGGCCCAGGGCATGCCCGACCAGGATGGAGGCAGTCATGTTAAAGGCAAAAGCGGGCAGAAAGAGTATGGACTCCACCCGGATGCCTGCAGCCAAGGCGGCCAGGGCTACCACTTCCCCCCGGGGCAGACTTGCGGTAATAGCAAACAGAACCAGATAGGCTGTTTGCCATAAGGTCTGCATCAGACCGGCCGGCCAGGCTACCAGCCACAGATAGGGAAGGGCCTGTTTGATCCACCGCCAGGGAGGAAAGGCCGAAGGCTGCATCCAGCCGCGTTGCAAAAGCAGGAGGCAGTTAAACAGACATCCGCAGCTGACAGAGATGAATGTGGCCCAGGCCAAGCCGATGGCCCCAAGCTCCGGGAGGCCGAAAAGGCCGAAGCAGAGGCCGAAATCGGCCAGGGTATTTAAGGCAGTGACCAGGATCATTGACAGCAAGGGGATATGAACCTGCTTTTGGGCTCGAAAAACCGCATTGCTGACCACCAGGAGATAATAGACCGGCAAAAGGAGCAGGTAAATCCGCAGAAAGGCGTCAGTCAGTTCCCGGATTGAGGCCGGGGTGCGCAGGAGATCCAGAAGGAGCCCGCGCAGGGGAAAGGCCAGGGCAGCCAACAACAGGCTGGCGACCAGGACCAGGGTCAGGACCAGGGTCACATAGCGCACAGCCCGCAGGGTCTTCCCGGCTCCTAAAGATTGGCTGATGGCTGCAACCGATCCATTGGCCAAAGCAATGGCGATAATCAGGAAAAAGAGAAGAGTCTGGGTGATCATGCCCAGGGAGGCCTGGACGTCATCTCCGATGCGGCCGGCAACAAAGACATCTACAAACCCGATGAGAAAATGAAAGACCATCATCAGGGTTTGCGGCCAGGCCAGCCGCCATATAGAGACCAACTGGGACCTGACTCCGCTGGTCTGTGGGGGGCGCTTGCTCGTGGTGGTCATCGTACTGACAATCGACTCAAGGGACTTATTAATGAGGGCAAAAAGTACTTTACTTTTTGCACGCTTCGCCGCTGGACTTGAGCAGCGCGGGAAATGAATTCCCGCTCGCGGACGTAGCGCGAGTCACGCCATTGCGTGACTACTAAGGGGGGGGAAATGTAAAAAACATTTCGCCCCCCTTAGTATTTCGTGTCCACTCTCCGCTCATGCACTGATATATATTGTTTTGTGAAGTGCCTTGTCAGTATTGCCAGTTACGATTCCGGATTTTGCATGTATTTTTATCCACCAACTCACAGCTCGGATGGCTTCTGGCTTAGCTGAGCGATTTGCTGCAAGAGGAGCATGTCGGCCAGAACGAGACTGACCATAGCCTTTAAAACCGGGATAATGCGGGGAATGGCGCTTACGTCGTGCCGACCTTTGGTGGTAAAAGTGATTTCCTCGCCCTGATCGTTGACTGTCTGCTGAGGGAGTTCGATGGATGGTATGGGCTTGACTGTGGCCCGGGTCACAATGGGCTGGCCTGTGGAAATGCCGCCAAGAATGCCCCCGGCGTTGTTCTGGGTAAAACCCTTGCGGCGCAAGGGATCATTGTTCTGGCTGCCCATAAGTTCGGCTGCTTCCCGTCCGGCTCCGATCTCCACGGCTTTGACCGCACCAACTCCCATGAGGGCAGAGGCCAATCTGGCATCCAGCTTGTCAAAGACAGGCTCACCTAGGCCGGGTGGTACATTGTGGGTTACAATCTCTACAACTCCTCCAATGCTGTCCCCCATCTTGCGCACTTCCGCCACTTTGTTCTGCCACAGTTCGAGCACTGAAGGGTCGGGGGCGAAATAGGGACGCTCCAGGGCCTGGTCCGGGGAGATGACCTCAGCCTGAATGCCGCCGAGTTCCCGGGTGTAGGCCACGACGGAAATGCCGTGAATGCTGAGGATTTTTTGGGCCACAGCTCCGCCCACCACCCGGCAGACGGTCTCCCGGGCTGAGGACCTCCCTCCACCGCGATGATCCCGGACCCCATATTTCTTTTTGTAGGTATAATCGGCATGTCCTGGGCGGTACAGATTTCGCAAGTGATTGTAATCCTTGGATCGTTGGTCTTGATTGGGGATCACAAATCCAATCGACGACCCAGTTGTCTGGCCTTCAAAGATGCCGGACATGATCTGGACCTGGTCCCCCTCTTTTCTGGGGGATGTGGACAGACCCTGACCTGGTCTGCGTTTGTCCAGCTCCTGCTGGATGTCCTCCTCGCTCAAAAAGAGGCCGGCCGGACAGCCGTCAATCACTCCGCCCAGACTGGAACCATGAGATTCGCCAAAGGTCGTCAGCCGGAAAAAGGTGCCGAACGTATTGCCGGGCATAGAAACCGTCCTTGGTTAGCAACAAGTGCCAGTGACCGTGATAATCAAGTGATATCATCTATCACTTTTCAATCCACTGGGTAAAGAGCCGGTCCAGACTTTTTGCATCCAGGGCTGGCTGATCATACATCCCCTGCAGACCGCGCTGCCGCCAGGCCTCATAGAGGATGATGGCCCCGGCAACTGAGACGTTCAGGCTCTCCACCATGCCCTGCATGGGGATGTACACTTCTCCATCCAGACAGGGCTCCAGCTCCGGACTCAGGCCACGGTGTTCATTGCCAAGGACAATCGCTGTGGGCCGGGTCAAGTCGCGGGTGTGGACAGGAACGGCTCGAGGACTGAATCTGGCCCCTAAAAGGGCCATGGATCTGGATTTAAGTTCGGCAACCAGGTCATCAGCTTGGGTAAACTTTTCCAGGCTCACCCATTTCATGGCTGAGGCCGAACTCTTGCGCCCCGGACGGGGAAACTCCTCTTGAGTGTAATACAAGAAGATGCTGCCCACTCCAAAGGCATCGCAGCTGCGCAAAACAGCAGACACATTGTGCGGATCGTGAATATTGTCCATGACCAGGGTCAGATCGGGCTGGCGGCGGTTGAGGACACCGGTGATCCTTTTTTTTCTACGGTCTGTTCTTTGGCGCATGGTATTGTATTGGGGCCCGAGGGTATAAGGAAGAGCTGCAGCTCCCCTCCAACAAGGTTGAGGACTGTCTTCCAAAACCCGGGAATTGTCAACTGAGCATCAAGAGATGTCTGAAGGGATTACTTCCCGGTATGTCCAAAGCCTCCGGCCCCCCTGGACGTTGAAGACAGGCTCGAAACGGAAAACAGCTGGGCCTGCAGGGCGGGCATAAACAGGAGTTGGGCAATGCGCTGCCCTTTTACAACGTTACGTTCCGTTCTGGAAGTGTTGAAAAGAGAGACAATGATTTCGCCCCGGTAGTCAGGATCTATCACCCCTACTCCCTGGCTGACCACCAAACCTTCCTTGGTCCCGAGTCCGCTGCGGGAAAAGATAAACCCGGCCATCCCCGGGGTCAGGATCTCAAGGGCAATACCGGCCGAAATGGCCTCCCGCTTGCCGGGAGGCAGGACCACATACTCCCGATCAATACAGGCCTTCAGATCCAGGCCAACGGAAGCGCTGGTACTGTAGGTCAAAGGCGACTCTTCCCAGACCGGATGCAGATACTTGACATTGATCTGCACACTAGCGCTCATAGGGAATCTCCTGAGATCCTGGCAGCGTCCTGCTCAACTTTTGTTTTCATATCCTGGCGGGCCTGGTCCAGGCGGTGAGCCAGATCGGAGTCATGCAGGGCCAGGATCTGGGCGGCCAGCCAGGCCGCATTTCTGGCTCCAGCTTTGTCCAGAGCCAAGGTGGCCACTGGGAAGCCCGGAGGCATTTGGACTGTGGACAACAGAGCATCCATACCGCCCAGGGAGGAAGCATTCAAGGGCACTCCAAGCACTGGCTTGCTGGTGGAAGCGGCCACTGCCCCGGCCAGGTGGGCAGCCAGACCGGCACCGCAAATAAATACCTGGCATCCTGTTGATTCCAGTTCCCGGACCAGATCTTTGGTTCGTTCCGGAGTCCGGTGGGCGGAGGTAACGGTCATGTGGTATTTAATCCCCAACTGGTCCAGAACCGAGGCGCAGGCCTGCATGGTTTCCCGATCCGAAATGCTCCCCATAAATACAGCAACTTGGCTCATAGATCCTCCAGATTTTCAAGTGAATAAACAGGTTGCGGCTTGACGTTGACCTGGCAAAACAGATACATGTTTTTAAATAAGATAGACAGAAATGTGCTCAAAGCGCGCACCCAATATACGCACTGAGGCTGCATCTGACAACGCTACATTCCTTACACGCAACCACAGGGGGGGATATGATCCTGGGCATTGATGTTGGAGGAACCCATACTGACGCGGTTCTCTTGAATAAAGACGGTCTGCTGGCAGCGGCCAAGGTGACCACCGATCACCAAGACCTTTTGTCTTCTGTCCGGGCCGCTCTGGCCGAAGTGGTCAAAGGCTACGATACTGCAAAGGTCAACCGCTTCAACTTGAGCACGACATTGTGCACCAATGCCATTGTTCAAGGCGATTTGGAAGAGGTGGGAGTTCTGGTCTCGGCCGGACCTGGTATTGATCCTGAGCTGTTTGGCATAGGGACCTGCTATGCGGTCATTCCCGGGGCCCTGGATCACAGAGGAACGGAAATCAAGCCTTTGGACCTGGGTTACGCCAAATCCAAAATCATGGAGTTCAAGGAGCGCGGAGTGCGTATTTTTTCCGTAATCGGCAAATTCTCTCCCCGCAATCCGAAACATGAGAATCAATTGGCTGAACTCGTGGAAGATTCGTGCGATTTTTTGACCTTGGGCCATGCCCTGTCCGGACAGTTGAACTTTCCCCGCCGGGTGGCCACCTCGTATTACAATAGCGCAATATGGCCGATTTTTAATGATTTTGCCAATTCAGTCGCCGACAGTCTGCACGACTTTGGATTACACCCCCCCCATGTAAATATCCTCAAAGCCGACGGGGGAACCATGACTTTTGCTCAGGCCCGGCACACTCCTGTGGAGAGCATCTTTTCCGGCCCTTCGGCCAGTGTCATGGGCATCATGGCCATTTGCCCCATTGAGTCGGATGCTGTTTTGCTGGACCTGGGGGGGACGACCACGGATGTGGCCGTATTTGCCGATGGAGACCCTCTTATCGAAGCCGAAAGCGTGGAGCTGGCCCATCGGCCTACCCTGGTTCGAGCCATGAAGACCAAATCAATCCCACTTGGAGGAGATTCCGCGGTATACGCCAACCAGGGCACGGTCAGTGTGGGGCCCAGGAGGATGGGGCCATGTATGGCCCAGGGTGGAACAGTACCCACTTTGGTGGATGCCCTGAACTGCGCAAAGCAGTACTTTTACGGCCAGACTCAGGCCTCGGACCATGGCATGCAGGTCCTGGGTCAGGAGTTGGGATGGAATTCGAATCAGGTTTCCTGGAAGGTCATTCATGAGTTCTGCCGGGTGCTGAAACAGGAAACCCTGGAGATGTTGAATGAGATTAACGAACGGCCGGTGTATACTGTGCATGAGTTTTTGGAATACCGGCAGATCGTACCCAAAAGGATCTATCTCATGGGCGGACCGGCCCAGGTCATGGCTCCTTTTATAAGCCAGGTCTTCGGACTGCCGGTAGTGGTCCCGGACAATTACGCTGTGGCCAATGCCTTGGGCGCAGCTTTGGCCCGTCCGACCATGCAGGCAGAATTGTTTGCAGACACAGAAAAAAGGGTGATGACCATACCGGTTCTTGGAGTAAGTGAAAGAGTCGGCAACAGATATTCTTTGGACCAGGCCAGAACCGACGTGGTCAACCATTTGTGTGCCTATCTGACCGATCACCTGGATTGGAAGGTCCCTCAATTTGAGGTGGAGATTGTGGAAGAAAGCGCTATGAACATGGTCAAGGACGTGTATCAGGTGGGGCAGGATATCCGTGTCAAATGTCAGATCAGGCCCGGCATCTCCCCTGACTACCAGAACGCAGTGAGGTGTCTATGCAAAGAGCAGTAAACAGCCTGGGCGTTGTCTTTTTTCCGGCCTTTGATTGGGCCATCTCGGCGACTCATCCGGAACGACAAGAGCGCTTGTTATATACTATGGACCAGCTCAAGGAGGAGGGGATATTCGATATTCCTGGAATCAGGGAATACAAACCTGAGGTAGCCGATATGGACGACATTCGGCGAGTGCATTTTTGTTTTCCGGATACAGCCTCCAACTTGACCAACTCGCACCTCATTTCTGCCGGTGGGACAATTAAGTCCGGGCAACTGGTCATGGAACAGGAGGAGAACAAGGCCTTTGCCCTGGTTCGTCCGCCCGGGCATCATGCCATGAAAGTGGTGCACGGAGGACGTGGATTCTGCAATGTGAATATGGAAGCGATCATGGTCGAAAATTTGAGACAGCATTATGGCCTGGGCCGGGTGGCCATTGTAGATACCGATTGCCATCATGGTGACGGGACTCAGGACATATACTGGCATGATCCGGATACCTTGTATATATCCATTCATCAGGACGGCCGAACTCTGTTTCCGGGGAGCGGATTCCCAGGTGAGTTGGGTGGTCCCAAGGCCTTGGGTAAAACCGTGAATATTCCCGTGCCGCCCACAACCTCGGATGAGGGCGTGCTCTATGTGATTGAAAACGCCGTCCTGCCCATTCTCGAAGATTTCAAGCCTGAATTGGTCATTAATTCAGCCGGTCAGGACAATCATTTCTCTGATCCTCTGACCAACATGAATGTCTCCGCTCAAGGCTATGCCCGGCTGAATCAGCTTTTGAACCCAAATATCGCCGTTTTAGAAGGAGGCTACTCCATTCAGGGAGCCCTGCCCTATGTGAACCTGGGCATCGCCTTGGCTATGGCCGGGCTGGACTACAGTTTCGTGTGCGAACCAGACTATGACCCGCAAGCCATACGGCAGGAACGTCGAATCACCGAGTACATCAAGAAGGTTTCCCAGGCTGCCCTGGATGGATATTTCAGCCCTCCCACCGCCCATATGAGCCGGGAAAAGCAGGGCGACTTCTTCATCCGGTCCAAGGAAATATTCTATGACACCTCCTTTATAACCGAAAGACAGCGGGAATATTTGTTGGATTGCCCGCACTGCCCTGGACTGCTTCGGGCCGAGACGTCTTCCAGCAAGACCAAGAACTGTCTAGGTCTGGAGATCCCGCGGCAGGGCTGTGAACACTGCCAGGCTGAAGGAGAGCGTATTTTTGAACAGGAAAAATCAAGGGGCAAATTTACCAATATCCAGTTCATCAACCGGGTAGCTGGAACATGTCGCCGACATGCCATCAGCCATTGAGCACGGAGCACTGATGATCGGGCACTGAAAAGGGGGAGGGGTATGCCGACGCGGGAAGAAGAACGTTATCTGCTAGATGCTATCAATTCCCTGCAGCGGGAACTTGTAGTCATATCGCCGGATTTTAAGGTCCTGGCGGCCAATGATTTTGCCAAGCAGAAATACGGTCAGGACATGGTAGGCCGTTTGTGTCATGAATTGGCTATAGGCCCATGCAAAAGGCTTGATTCGTGTCCGGTGTTCGGCCGGCTATGTCAGAACAAGGAAATGGAGGGAGAAAACACAGGTCTTGATCTGGACGACGGGGGAATGTGTTATGGCTTGTTCACCGAAGGACACATGGAAGGTGTGGTCCGTTTGGACTTTGATCCCCCGAAGATGGTGCGTTTAGAGCGCAAACTGACTCGGTCCAATGCCTTTTTTCACAACCTGATCATGAGTTCTGTGGATGCGGTCATTGCAGCAGATCTCACTGGAGCCATCCTCATTTTCAATGATGCAGCTTCTGAGATCTTAGGCTATTCCCGGGAAGAGGCCCTGCGGAGTTTGGATATCCGGAATATTTATCGCGGAGAGGGGGCCAGGGAGGTCATGCGCATGCTGCGCAGCAAGGAGTTGGGAGGACCGGGCAAGCTCAAGGGCTGGCAGGTTACTGTAGTGGCCAAGGATGGGACGACTATCCCGATCAGCCTTGATGCCTCCATTATTTACGAAAATGGACAAGAAATAGCCACTATCGGTTTTTTTCATGATTTGCGGGACACCATCAGAATGGAACAGGAACTGGAAGAGACCCGGCTGCAGCTCTTTCAATCCTCGAAAATGGCTGCTCTGGGAAAGCTGGCTGCAGGCGTGGCCCATCAGATCAACAATCCATTGGGCGGCATAAGTCTCTTCGCCCAACTCTTGCTTGAAGAATATGAACTGGAGGAGGAGGCCAAGAAAGACCTGCACCGGATCGTAGATGATGCCCAGCGTTGTCGGGATACGGTTAAGGAGCTTTTGGAATTTGCCCGCCAATCCGCGTACAAGACCAAGCTGCAGGATATAAACAAGGCCATAGGCCGGACCCTGTTCCTCCTGGAAAAACATGCCATTTTTCAAAACATCCATATTGATCGCCAATTTGATCCCGATCTTCCTTTCGTCCCCTGCGATCTGCAACAGATGAGCCATGTATTCATGAATATCATTTTAAACGCGGCAGAAGCCATGGAGGGAGACGGAACGCTGACCGTAAGGACTTCCAGGCTGGGGGAGGAGAAGGCCCTGATTACCTTTACCGATACCGGGCCGGGTATCCCGGATGACATTTTGCGAAACATTTTTGATCCTTTTTTTACCACCAAGGAGGAAGGAAAAGGGACTGGGCTGGGCCTTTCAGTGGCCTACCGCATCGTGAACAACCACGGCGGAATCCTTGGGGCCAAAAACGAAGCAGAAAGAGGAGCCACATTCTGGATTGAGCTGCCTTTGCAGGCCCAGTCTGAGGAGGAGGGTGATGAGCAAGAATAATTGGCAGCCCAGGGTCATGGTGGTGGATGATGAAGAAAGTATCCGTCTGGCTGTGGAGCGCATCCTGACCAGGATCAATTGCCATGTGAGCTTGGCGGCCAATGGCCAGCAGTGCCTTGATCTCTTAGAGCAGGAGGGTGCGGACATCGTTCTTTTAGACCTCAAGATGCCGGGCATGGACGGCATGGAGGTTCATCAGCGCATTCGAGAGCAGGACGAGTCCATTCTGGTCATCATCATAACCGGATATGCGACCATTGAAACCGCGATCGAGGCCATGAAGCAGGGAGCCTACGATTTTATTCCCAAGCCTTTTGAAGCCGATCAACTCCGGCTGATCATCAAACGAGCTCTGGATAGACTGCATCTGACCCGGGAGACACAGCGCCTGGAAGAGGAGCGACGTCACACCCTCTTTGACCTGGCCACAGAAAAGAGCCGGACCAGAACGATTGTTGAGGCTATGCCCAACGGGGTGATGGTCACCAACAGTCAAGGGCAGGTGGTGCTCATGAACCAATCTGTCCGGGAACAATTAGCCCTTTCCCCTGACTGCCAGATAGGACAGACTGTGGACGCTTATATCCCAGACCAGGATCTGTGCACTTTTGTCAGCAATGTGGGTCAAACTGACGATGCCGGACAGGTCTGGACCTGTGAGCTGGAAATGGGGGGGGAAGTGACCCTGCTGGTCAACGCCAGACCCATTCAAGGCGAGGATGGCCAAAATCTAGGATCGGTTGTAGCCTTTGTAGATATCTCAGCCATCAGGAAGCTCGATCGGTTGAAGTCGGAGTTTGTGGCCAAGGTGTCCCATGAATTGCGTTCGCCCTTATCTACAATCCATGAGCAGATGGCCATGGTCATCCAGGACCTTCTGGAACAGGAAGGCTTGATCCATGACCAGCGAATCCTGTCCAGAGTCCAGGAGCGGACCAAGGGACTCATCAATCTGGTAGAAGATCTCCTGGACTTGTCCCGGCTCGAGGCTGGGGCAGCCTATCAGGAGGTGCAGGATGTGCATGTTGAAGAGGTTCTTCCCCAACTGGTCGATTACCTGCAGGACCAGGCCAAAGAGAAGTCGCAGGAGCTGAACCTGAGTATCCCCCAGGCACAGCTGGCCCCGGTGCGGGCGGACCCCAAGGCCTTGGATTCGGTATTTAACAATGTCATTTCCAATGCCCTGAAATATACTCCGGAACAGGGCCGGGTGGACGTTTCTCTGCAAGCGGAGCAGCCAGGCTGGTTGGTCCTGCGGGTTACAGATACCGGTTACGGGATTGACGAAAGCGAACAGTCCAGGATTTTCGAACGTTTCTACCGGGTCAAGGATGCAAAGACCAGGTACATTACTGGCAGCGGCCTGGGGCTGCCCATTGTCAAAGGCATCCTGGACGACCTGGGCGGATCGATTACTGTGCACAGCAAGAAAGGCGAGGGAAGCACGTTTGTGATCACCCTGCCTACTGAAGACAGAGGTCAGGAAGAATAAGAGGACAGAGATTTAACTACCCTCTGTCCTGTCGCGAGAAACAAGACGTAACCCTCGTAGCTGACTTGACCCATGGGGGCGAATGATCATTCGCCCCTACTCTGTACCAGTCAGTCTCGTCCTTGATCAAACTGTCGACCGTCGTCAGCGCCGCCTCTGGCTGTGACCGCCAGTTTGATCGAGAAAGAAACAGGGTATGAAGAGGGCTGGGCCTTTGGAGCCCGGGCCTCTCCGAGGGCCGGGAGTGCGTTGAGCAAAGAGGCTGGG
>JAWLEI010000051.1:0-22350 GCA_041686195.1 Desulfovermiculus sp. | reverse complement strand
GCTGAAAATATACGATTGCGGTTTTCGATAAGCCAGAGACTTGCGAAGAAAAAATGTCCAAAACAACCGCGGTTTCTCTGAACTCCCCTCCTTCGCAAGGAGGGGCAGGGGTGGTTGGGATGATGATTCATAGACCTTTGCCAGACGGCTTTCCATCACCTGGTATTTCTTCTTCCGGCTTGATTTGGCCGTGGCCGGTTCTGGCCCGGATGAAATTGACGATTTTCTTCACCGCCAGGGGGAATATGCCCAGGATAACAAAAGAAATGATCAATCCGGGGGACAAGATGTCGGACATTTTGCTGATCTGTCCCAACTGTCTGCCGGCGTTGACATACACAGCCGTGCCGGCCAGCATCCCCACCTGGGAGACCCAGTAGAAGGTGAAAAGGCGCATATTGGTCAAGGCCATCCCTAAGTTAATGACAAAGAAAGGGATGGCTGGAATAAGACGCATGGTGAACAGATAAAAGGCCCCTTCCTTCTCGATTCCGGCGTTCACCTTGTCATACCAGGAGCCCAGTTTGGCCTGGGTCCAGTCCCGCAACAGGTATCTGGCCACCATGCAGGCCAGGGTAGCTCCGATACTGCTGGCAAAAGAGACCAGGAACAGACCGACCCAGAACCCGAACAGAGCCCCTGCGGCCAGGGACATGACCGCAGCCCCGGGCAGGTTGACCGCAACCACGACGATATAGAAGATGAAGAAGCTCAAAAGGACCAGTACGGTATGCTCGGCATACAGGGCCTGGAAGGTTTCCCTGGATTGCTGCACATAGCTCAAGGTCAGGTATTTGTGCAGACCAAAGACAAAGAAAAGGATGACCAGCAGGGCAATTACCCCGACAAGGGCCAGCTTTTTGTAATCGGGCAGTCGAACAGCGATGCTCATATTCTTGTTGCTCCTTAGCGACTTAGTGACTTATGCCTTCAACTCTTTCATAAACAACAAGAAAATCTTTCGCCTCAGAATGTTTGTAGTCTTTGTTGGATAAGGTTCACGGTTCCAGGTTCACGGTTCACGGTTTGAAGAGGAAGAAATTTGGAAGAAACATTATGGCGCTGTTAAGGCTTCTTTCTTTTTCTTAACCGTGAACCGTGAACCTGGAACCTTCTGGGTTGCGGGCGAAGCCCTCTTTAATCTTCCTCAGACACAACACCGCAGGCCCGGCCTTTGAATCCAAAAAAGAAACGTAACGTCTTCTTGACCCGGTCGGAAAAAATCCGTTCACTGAGATACTTGCCGGCCACTTTCTTGTTGATTTCAGACAGGGTGGGATAGGGATGCACAGCCGAAGCCATGGTGGACAGCTTAACGCCGGCGTTTAGAGTACTTACCCATTCCGAGAGCAGTTCTCCGGCCTGGGGACCCACGATCTGCACTCCCAAAGGCTTGTTCTTTGTATTCAGCAAAAGCTTGATCCTGCCTTCACGCTCTTCCTCGGCCAGGCTGCGGTCGTTATCGGCAAAAGCCTCGGTCCAGACTGTGTATTCCACACCCTGCTTTTGGGCCTGGGTTTCATTGAGCCCCAGGCTGGCAAACTCCGGATCTGTGTAGGTACAGGCCGGCATCCAAGTATAGTCTGTTTTGCGGGGCAGGTGAAATACGGCATTGGTGACTACCACGCCCCCTTCGTATCCGGCGGCGTGGGTAAACTGGAAAGCGCCTGTAGCATCGCCGCAGGCATAGATGTGCTTCTGGCTGGTGCGCAGGCGGTTATCCACCGGGATGCCCTTGGGAGTAAAATCCACCCCGGCATTTTTCAGGCCCAGGCCGTCAACCCCGGCCTGCCGACCCAGGGCCACCAGCAGGGCATCGCCTTGAACCGAGGTTTCCAGGCCCGCATTGTCATTGAAGACCACCTCCCGGGTCTGTCCCAGATCCCGGGTCTTTGTTAACTGTGTGCCCAGGTGAAAGGTGACTCCTTCCTGAGCCAGGAGGGCTTGGACCATTCCGGCCAGATCCGGATCCTCCCGGGACAGGATCTGCTTGCTGCGCTGGATGACATGGACTTGAGATCCCAGTCTGGCAAAGGCTTGGGCCATTTCTATGGCAATGGCTCCACCGCCGAGAATGACCAGGGAGGAGGGCAGCTTGTCCAGAGAAAAGATTTCCCGATTGGTCAGATACGAAGTTTCCGACAGGCCCGGCACCTGAGGTACAGCCGCAGTGGATCCGGTAGCCAAAACCCAGGTCTTGGCCGAAACCTGCCTGGTCTGGCCGGAATTGTTTTCAATACGTACCTGTTGCTGGTCAATGAACTCGGCCCGGCCGAACTCGACTTCAGCACCAAGCTGGCAGAAGCGCTCCGGAGAATCATGGGGCTGGATGTCGGCAATAACCCTCTGGATACGGTCCCGGATCTGGCCAAAGTCCACCTGGGGCACAGACACTTCAGGCAGGCCGTAGCGGGCTGCATTTTTCATCTGCTGGTAGACATGGGCGGTTTTGATCAGGGTTTTGCTGGGTACGCAGCCGTAATGCAGGCAGTCCCCGCCCAGAACCGGCTCTTTTTCAATGAGCAGGGTTTTGGCCCCGGCCTGGGCAGCCCCGGCTGTCACGGTCAACCCGGCGGCCCCGGCCCCGATCACGGCCAGATCATAGTCATAATTGGACATGGAGGCTCCTTAATTTATTGTTGATTTTTGAGTAAGGACAGATCGCTCATACTTAACATCATGCATTTTATTAAAATGGCCTCCCGCTCGGTGAGCGGGGGCCTACGGGTGCCAGATTCCAAAGGTGTTGCTCAGCCTTACGATAGCGGCACCCGTAGGGCGCCCCTGCCCTCAGGGGCTGCCTCTTTTTTGATACATTTATTTGGGGCCACCCGCTTTGTTGGCGACACGAAAGATATGCTAAGGCACGAGTTTACTCCGGCTTTTTGATCTCAGTCTTTTTCCACACCCGGAGCAATTCAGCCACGCTTGGTCTCCAGCCATTCGCGTTGGCTGGCCTGATGCAGGTCCTGGGTGATGTGGTGGTCAAAATCAAGGTTCACAAGCTAAGCCTTCCGTGAATTCAGGGTCTGCGTATTGAGATCTGAACGGCGTTTGATCAGGTTGGCCACCAGCCCGGTCCACCCCGTTTGATGGGCTGCTCCCAGTCCGAGGCCGGTTTCCCCGTGGAAGTATTCGGAAAACAAGCGCAAATCAGTCCAAAGGGCATCATTTTGATAGGGGCTGTTGTCTGCCAGACCAGGCACTTGACCTTGGGCATCCCGCCGGAAGATATTGATCAACCTCTCGGCCAGGAAGTTGGCCACTTGACGCAGATTCAGCTCCTGATCACTGAGGCTGGGAGCAAAAACCGTGAAGTTGGGACCCAGGAAGCGGTGGAACTTGGTCAAGGCCTGGATCAGAGAGTAGTTGATGGGCATCCAGACCGGACCGCGCCAATTGGAGTTGCCTCCAAAAAGGCCGCTTTGGGATTCACCCGGTTCATATGCAATCAGGGCCTGCCCGATGCCCGGCACGTTGCCCAGGTCTTTTTTTTGGGCATGGATTCGGCTCACGCTGCGGATGCCGTGCTCGGAAAGGAATTCGTCTTCACTGAGCAGCCTGCGCAGGATGTGGGGGAGCATGGTATGATCCACCAGGGACAGCAGTCGTTCGCCCTGCTCATTGGTGGATATGGGGCAGGCGCAAATGGCGTGTCCGTCAAACATGCCTCCGCGGTGCTCATGCAGCAGGTTTTGAAACTGGGGCACGTGCTCCAAAATGTCCGGAGTCACGATTTCACAGGCAAACAAAGGAATCAGGCCTACATAGGAGTACACATCCAGGCGGTGGCATTGGCCGTCAGGCGTGGTCAGCAGGTCTTTGAAAAAGCCGTCTTCGGGGTCCCAGAGAGACAGTTGATGCCCTGCATGGCCGGCAATGGAGTTGGCAATGCCCAGGAACTGCTCGTAATACTGAATGGCCATGTCCTCGTATTCACTGTGCTCCCGGGCCAGCTCCAGGGCCATGCCGGTCATGTTCAAGGCGAACATGGCCATCCAGCCGGTGGCGTCAGCCTGTTTGAGACCAAAACCCGCCGGCAGGGGGCTGGAGCGATCATAGACAGAGATGTTGTCCAGGCCCATAAAGCCGCCTTCGAAGACGCTGAGCCCGTCATTGTCCTTCTGGTTCAACCACCAGGCATAGTTCAGAGTCAGTTTGTGAAAGATGCGCCGCAGCCAGTGCAGGTCTGCGGAGCCTCTTTGCTTGCGTTCCGCCCGAAAGACCTTCAGGGCGGACTGGGCATGAATCGGGGGATTGACATCGTCCAGGTCCCATTCATAAGCCGGCAGCTGGCCATTGGGATGCAAGTAGCGATGGCCGAGTAACAGCTCGACCTGCTCTTTGGCCAAATCCACATCCAAGTGGGCAAATACCATGCAGTGAAAGGCCAGATCCCAGGCCGCAAACCAGGGATATTCCCAGCTGTCGGGCATGGAGATGATGTCTGCAGCCCGTAGGTGCCGCCATTTGCGGTTGCGGCCCTGCATGCGCTCATCTGGAGGTGGGACCAGGTCTCCTTCCAGCCATTGACGCACATCATAATGGTAATACTGCGTGCACCAGATCATGCCGGCCATGGCCTGGCGCATGATCTGGCTGTCTTCAGAACTACAAGACGAGGCCAGATCCTGATAAAAATGGTCGGCTTCCTGGCCGCGTTTGTGCAAGAGGTCCTGGAAGCCGGCCCAAGGATTTTTGGTCCGGCGCGGGGTGAGCAGGAGTTCAATCTCGGCCTCCTGTCCCGGTCCGCAGGTGATCTCATGCCAGGCAGCACATTTCGTGCCCATGTGATCAGGATTGACTGCCTCTTTTTCTTGCTGCACGAGCCTGCGGTGAAAAGCGTCCTTGACATAGAGCCCAGGGTTTTGGACACCGAAAAGCCTGTTCAGGTTGGTTTCATTTTCAGTGAACAGGCACTTGGCCTGTTGGCGTCCATAGAGGAGATATTGACCCAAAGTGGGGTGCTTGGCCTGCACTGCCCAGGAGGCCTCTCCTGGATCTATGCTTTGCAGCAAGGGCTTTTGTCCCTCGTCCCGGCCCCAGGACCAGGTATTGCGGAACCACAGGGTGGGCAGAATATGCAGGGCGGCAGCATCAGGACCCTGATTGACGAGCTTAATGCGCAGCACGATGATGTGCGGTGTCTTCTTGGCGTAGGTGATTTCTACATCCCAGTAGCGGCTGTCTTCAAATATCCCAGTATCCAGGATGCCATACGGTGGATTCTCTCGGGAGCGGCTTTGATTCTCCTGAACCAACCAGGCGTAAGGGAACTCCTGCTGGGGATATTTATACAGAAAACGCAGCAGGCTGTGGCTGGGGGTAGCATCCAGATAATGATATATTTCCTTGACGTCCTCTCCGTGATTGCCCTGGTTGGCGGTCAGTCCGAACATCCGTTCCTTAAGGATGGGGTCCTGTCCGTTCCAGAGGGCCACACCCAGGCACAGGCGCTGCTGCCTGTCGCAGATGCCGCCCAAACCGTCCTCGTTCCAGCGATAGGCCCGGGAACGGGCCTGATCGTGATCAAAATACTCCCAGGCCTCGCCGCCGGAGCTGTAATCCTCCCGCACCGTGCCCCAGGCCCGCTCGCTTATGTAAGGGCCCCATAGCTTCCAGTCCTGCCGGTCCTGATTGTGGGCTTGCAGGCGCTTTTTTTCCGCATTTATCTTGTCTTGGGTCATGGGGGATCCTTTTCAGCTTTGCCTCCGGCAAATCTGAAATATTTTTTGCCCTAAAGCAGGTAAAAAAAAAGAGAAGTTTGCCAGTTTGATCAAGCTTTGCCTTTAGGAGGAAAACTGGTTCCGTTTTTGTTCAATGGCCGCCAGTAAGGCATCGTATGGTTGAGCAAAGGCCAGGATGCCATCATCAAGGAGCTTGGCTGCGGTTTTTTCCAGGTCAAGCCCCAGCTCGGCAAGCTGCTTCAGGTGCTTTTCTGCTTCATCCATGCCCTGGGTCAGGGTCTCCTGCACTGTGCCGTGCTCCAGGAAGCTCTTCAGGGTGTCCGGAGGGATGGTATTCACTGTATTGGGCCCTATGAGCTGATCGATATACATGGTGTCCGGATAGTTTGGATTTTTGGTCCCTGTACTGGCCCAGAGCAGCCTCTGCCGGCCTGCGCCGTGCTCCCGCAGGCCTTCCCATTTGGGGCCTTGAAAGATTTCGAGAAAGGTCCGGTAGGCACGTTTGGCATTGGCCACGGCAGCCCGGCCGGTCAGGTCATTGCGGCCCATGTCATGCAGTTCCTGATCCACAGCCTTGTCCACGCGGCTGACAAAGAAGGATGCCACAGAAGCGACCCCATCCAGATTGTGTCCGCCAGGCACAGAGGGGCCTTGGGCCAGAAGCTTTTCCAGACCTTGCAGATAGGCCTGGGCCACTTCCTGGTAGCGGGTGACACTGAAAAGCAGGGTCACATTCACATTGATTCCGGAGCCGATAAGTTCCGTGATGGCCGGCAGGCCTGCGCTTGTGGCCGGGACCTTGATCATCAAATTGGGCCGCTTAAGCTGGGTGAAAAGCCGTTTGGCTTCAGCCACCGTGTTTTCGGTGTCCTGAGCCAAATGCGGACTGACCTCCAGACTGACATAGCCATCCTGGCCGCCTGTTTGGGTATAAACGGGCTGAAAAAGATCAGCAGCCCGGGCAATGTCCTCCAAGACCAGGGATTCGTAGATCTCCTGCACCGATCGGTTCTCACGGACCAGGTCCTGGATGGCTTGATCGTAGTCGGTGCTGTGGGCAATGGCCTTTTCAAAAATGGCCGGATTGGAGGTCAGGCCTCTGAGGCCCTGGTTGATCAAGGTCTCCAATTCACCTGAATTGAGAAAATCTCTGCGGATATAATCATACCATACGGACTGATCCAATTCCGCCAATTCCTGCATCTTGGTCATAGGTAACTCCATTGCTGGTTGTGATTTTCCGGAACTGCCAAAGCCGGTCATGATTTTTCCAATATATGCAGGGCTTCTTGCTTTACACGATCGGCGGTCAGACCGAATTTGTCATAAAGCGTCTGATACGGAGCAGAAGCCCCGAAGCGGTTCATGCCCACGAATCTGCCCCGCAGTCCCAAAAAGCGATGCCAACCCTGGACGATGCCGGCTTCAATAGCCACTCTGACCTGTACACCTGGAGGGAATACCAGGTCCTGATAGTCCTGTTCCTGTTTCTCAAACAACTCCCAAGAGGGCATACTGACCACCCGCACGGAAATGTTGGAAAGTACAAGCTCCTGCGCGGCTTCCAGGGCTATGTGTACTTCAGATCCACTGCTCATTATGATGATATCCGGCTCCTGCCGGACATGAAAATCCTTGAGAATGTAGGCCCCTCTGCGAAGTCCCTGGGCGGAAGCAACTTCTTCCCGGTCCAGGGTGGGAACGTTCTGCCTGGTCAGGCAGAGGGCTACAGGTCCGTTGGCCTGTTCCAGGGCCACGCGCCAGGCCTCAGAGGTTTCATTGGCGTCACAGGGGCGGATCAGGGTCAGCCCGGGAATGGCCCTCAAAGCGGCCAGCTGCTCCACAGGCTGATGGGTTGGGCCGTCTTCGCCCAGACCAATGCTGTCGTGGGTGAAAACAGTAATGACCTTCAGCCCCATCAAGGCGGCCAGACGAATCGGGGGGCGCATATAATCGGAAAAAATGAGAAAGGTGGCCCCATAGGGAATGATCCCTCCGTGCAGGGCCATGCCGTTGGTAACAGCTCCCATGCCATGTTCCCGCACGCCGAAGTGTAAATTGCGTCCCTGATAGTGGCCGGACTGAAAATCGGCCTGGTCTTCAAGATGGGTCTTGGTGGAGGGGGCCAGATCGGCCGAGCCGCCGACGAGGTTGCCCAGTCTAGGGGCCAGGGCATTTAAAACCTGGCCGGAAGCCTTGCGGGTGGCCATGCCTTTTGCATCGGTGGAAAAAAAAGGAAGGTCATCGGCCCAACCCTGTGGGAGTTCATTGTGCATCCATTGCCGCCACTCCTTGACCAGCTCCGGAAAGGTCTGTGCATAGGCTTCAAAACGGGCTGTCCATCCTTTTTCCTGCCAGGCGCCCAGGGTGAGGGCCTGGCGAAAATGCTCCTGGGCCTGGTCCGGAATGAAGAAGGGGGGATCAAGGGGCCACCCGAGCTGTTCTTTGGTCAACCGAAGCTCATCTGCGCCTAAAGGTTCACCGTGGGCTGAGGCAGTGCCCTGCTTGCCCGGGCTGCCGAATCCGATCATGGTCCGAACTGAAATCAGGGAAGGACGTTCATCCTCCTGAGCTGCCCGAATGGCTGCATCGATGCCCTCAATGTCGTTTCCGTCCTCTATCCTCTGCACATGCCAGCCATAGGCCTCAAACCTCTTCATCCTGTCCTCTGAAAAGGCCAGATCAGTGCTTCCCTCGATGCTGATGCGGTTGTCGTCATAGAGGTAGATGAGCTTGCCCAGCTTCAAGTGCCCAGCCAGGGAGGCGGCTTCGTGGGAGATTCCCTCCATGAGGTCCCCGTCGCTGCACAGAGCATAGGTGAAGTGATTGACAATCTCGTGACCGGGCCGATTGAAGTGGGCGGCCAGAAAGCGCTCGGCAATGGCCAGGCCCACCCCATTGCTAAAGCCCTGGCCCAGCGGCCCGGTGGTGGTCTCCACCCCGGTGGTGGCGAAGGATTCCGGATGGCCCGGTGTTTTGCTGCCCCACTGGCGGAAGTTTTTCAGCTCCTCCAGGGGGAGATCATATCCTGTGAGGTGCAGTAAGCTGTACAAAAGCATTGAGCCGTGACCGGCGGAAAGGACAAACCGGTCTCGATCGGGCCAATCCGGGTTGGCCGGGTTGTGCCTTAAAAAACGGGTCCAGAGAACATAGGCCATTGGAGCTGCCCCCATGGGCAATCCGGGATGTCCGGAGCCGGCCTTTTGCACAGCGTCCATAGCCAGGGTACGAATCGTGTTGATGCACAAAAGGTCCAGGTCTGCTTGTTGGGTCATGTCGGGTCTCCACGATGATAGTTTCATACGAGTTGCTCAGCAGCTTCCTCATCCACGAACCATGTCAGATGGCCATGCGCCGGGTTGACCAGGGTGGCAGGCAGCCTGTGATTGGGGCCTTGGTCGTCAAAAACAGCACGCAGGGCAGAGGCCTTTCCTGCTCCAGTGACCACAAAAATGACTTCTCGGGCCTGATTGATGACCGGCAGGGTCAGGGTGATCCTTTCTGCTGGGGGCTTGGGAGCGTCGAACACCGGAGCCACCCATTTCTGTTTTTCCTGCAGGATATCATGTCCGGGGAAGAGGGAGGCGGTGTGCCCGTCCTGCCCCATGCCCAGTAATATAAGATCGAACCTGGGCAGCTGGCCGTTGGGTACCTGTAAAATTTCCTTGATTGTGCTTTGATAGGCCCTGGCAGCTTCCCGGGGGGCAAGGGTGTCGTCAATTGCATGGATCTGCTCCCAGGGAATGCCGACATGCTTGAAGAGCAGCCTGTTGGCGGCTGCAAAATTGCTGTCAGGGCTCAATAATGGAACACATCGCTCATCTGCCCAGAAGACCTCCCAGGATGTCCAGTGTATCAGAGACTGGAGCGGGTTGGTAATTAATGGGGGACTGAGAATGTCCAAAAGCGAGCCCCCGGAGAGAGCGACTGTAAAACGACCGCGGGCTTTGGCGGCCTGTTCGGCCACTTCAGCGACCTTGGAGGCCAATGCCTTAGAAATGTCCTTCTGTTCGGGAAAGATATTGACCCTGTCCAACATGCTCACACAGCACTCCCTTCAATTCAGTCCCGCCAACAGGGGGACTGAATTGAAAATGGTTATCTGTTCAGGCTTTCTTCAATCTTGATGCAATTTCAGCTACATGTCTGCCCTGAAATCGGGCTATGGCCCGCTCATTGTCTGAAGGCCATCTGGATCCGTCCGGACTGGCCACAGTGGATGCCCCGTATGGTGTTCCCCCGCTGACTTCTCCAACCTCCATAAGACGCTGCTCGGTATAGGGAACTCCTACCACGATCATCCCATGATGCAAAAGCGTGGTATGAAAGCTGGTGATTGTAGTCTCCTGCCCCCCATGCTGGGTGGCAGTGCTGGTGAACACGCTTCCCACTTTGCCCACCAGACCGCCTTGCATCCAGAGCTGAGAGGTCTGATCCAGAAAATTGCGCATTTGGGCGCACATATTTCCAAACCGGGTGGGGGTGCCGAAAATAATGGCATCTGCCGAAGCCAAATCAGCTGGCTTAATGACCGGCAGGTGGGCAAAGCCTATTCTGGCCGCTTTGGCCCCGCTGGCCTCCAGACGATCATCCGGGATGAGCTCCTGGACTTGATAGAGATCCACATTGGTACCTGCCACTTCCGAGACACCATTGGCCACCTCCTTGGCCATCTCATAGACATGTCCGTACATACTGTAAAAAACCACCTGTATGTGGGTCATGCATACCTCCTGACGTATTACTTTATTTATCAGAGCCGATAGGGTAATTCTTACACAAGAACATAAAATAATGCTATGCAGATTTTGATTTTCCTGCCAAATTCAAAAATGCAGGTAATCAAGAGAAAAAACACATAATACGAATCCTGAATCGGGGGAGGAAGATGAGCGAGACAGAGAGGGTCAAACAGCAGGCTGCCTGGCGGGCGGTGGAAGAAGTACGCTCAGGCATGATCCTTGGTCTTGGCCACGGCAGCACGGCGGTGCATGCCTTGCGCCGCATAGCTCAACTTATGCACGGGGGTGAGCTTCAAAGCATTCAAGGAGTCCCCTGCTCTTTGCAGGTGGAACAAGAGGCTCGCAGCCTGGGCATTCCTATGACCACCTTGGACAAGCATCCGGTCCTGGATCTGACCATCGATGGGGCGGATCAAGCCGATCGAAAGCTACGGCTGATCAAGGGTGGGGGTGGGGCTCTTTTGCGGGAGAAAATCGTGGCTCAGGCCAGCCGGCGGGAGATTATTGTTGCTGACGAACGAAAGCTCACAGAGCACTTGGGAAATGATCAGCCTGTGCCTGTGGAAGTCCTGCCCTTCGGATTGGGCAGCCAGATGGACTTTCTGGTTCAGCTCGGCGCAGAGGTCCGGTTTCGGCGCAGGTCCAGTGGAGAGCCCTTTGTGACCGATCAGGGAAATTATATTTTGGATTGCCTCTTCACTCCAGACTTTGAACCGGAAGAAATGGCCGCGATCTTATCCCAGCGAGCCGGGGTTATCGAACACGGGCTGTTCATCAATCTGGCTACAGAGATAATCATCGCTGGAGCCCAAGGCATCCAGGTTTTTCTTCCGCCCCCAGACTGATTTTCAAGGAATTTGTCAGTGGAAAGAGGTGCTGGGTTGGCACGAGCAAAGCAAACAAGTTTTTGACTTAGACGACTTTGGCCATGACAGACAGACCTTCATATCAAGCAAAGTGGATGACCATGGTCTTGCCCTGCTGGGTGATGCGCCCAGAGGATTTGAGGGACTTCATGGCCCTGGTGATGCTGACCCGGTGGGCTCCGACCAGAAAGCTCAAGTCTTCGTGGGTCATGGGGAATTGGATCACGTATCCATCCTCTTCGACCCGGCCATGCTCCTTGGCCACATTGGTCAAGACACTGTAGAGGCGGTCTTCCAGACTTGAAATAGCCATGCTTCCCATCCTCGAAGTCAGGGAAGCTACCTGCTCGCTCATTCTCTTGATGACCTGGAGGCCGATGTTCGGATAGTCCTGGACCATGCGGTCGAAAATCTCCTGCGTGAAGCCGCAGATCAGGGTTTTCTCCATACAGGTGGCCGTGACCGGAAAGGAGCATTCATGGTCATTGAGCATGTATTCCCCGATGAAGTCGCCGCTCTTTCTGATGTCCAGAAAGATCTCTGAGCCGTCTTCCATGAACTTGTCCAGCCTGACCCGGCCGCCTTTGATCAAGAACATGGTCTTTGCAGGATCGCCCTGATGGAAGATGGATTCCCCGGGATGGTAAAGCTTGCGCATGGCCAAGGCACCAATCACCTTGAGCTCGTCCGTGGTCAAGCGGTCAAATATCCACAGCCGACCGATGCATTCCGGGCTGAGGTTCAGCTCCCCAGCCCAGATATCTGCACACACGCAGCCTGACATAGGCCCTCCCCATGGTTGAAATCCAGTCAAACAATACCTGTTGAGCACAGGAGTGACAAGTGGAATATGAAACATGCAGGGCCTTGTTTTTTGGTCATTTTCTGTATTGTTATTCGCCCAGGCTATGCCATGGGTACAATAAACTTTTGTCCAGTCAAGCTCAGTTCACGATCATTGGACTGAGAACATATCTCCTGAATTTTCTTTAAAACCAACCCTGCAGCTGTCTGATCCCAAAACCACTTCCTGAAGGTTTTGCTGTCGGGAATCTCAGTACCGGGTTTGGTAGTTGCGGCCTCAAAATAGTATGATTTCAAATCTTGAGCCGCCAAGCGCAATGCTACTGCGAGAGAAAATCGGCCAAGTAAGGCCTCCGACGTCGTGTCTTGCAAAAACCCCGTGAGCAGATCGGTGACATTTTCAGGGTCAAATTCCGCCATGGCTGTTCGGCCACGACGTTCAAGGCTCAGATCATGCCAGGGCCTCAGCTCTGCCATCTCATCCTGGAAAGCGGATATCAGCTTATCCAGCTCATTTTCTTCAGTTGGACGGGCCGAAAAGTTGACCGGGCACACCCAATCGTTGTCCTGTCCCCCGGGTTTTCCCTTCCCAGGTATGTCTTCAGGAAAATCCACAAGCACAGGTCCTTGCTCTGCCTGAAAAAGCTCCAGGGCTGACCAAAGCACCTTTCTCTGAAATTCAGCCTCATTGGGGGCTCCCAGCGGCCGCCCCAGTTCAAAGGGTACCCAAAGTGCCCTCGGCGGCTTGATGATCTCTGTATGTTTGCGAATAAGGCTGATTTGAGTTGTTGGCAGCCCATGACTTTCGAGATAATGTGCCAACGCGCCCACGGCGCGAGTGCAAAAGGGTCAGACCGGCACAAGGAGTACCGCATCGACCTTGTCACCATGGAGCAATTGGGCCAGATTTCCTGCTGGTTCGGCCATTGCCTCCGGGGAAGCGGCGCCCATAAAGGAATAGTGATAATCAGCCACACTACCGATTCTGTTTTCCCGGGCCAGCTCATGGAGCCTGTCCAAGGGAAAGACCACATTCCAATCTTGCTGGAATCCAGTCCGGTCAAAGTTCGTGGAAATGTGGCTCATCACCAAATCGTTTGTACTGACATTCCCGGGCACCACCCGATAGTCCCCGTCCATTCCAGCAAAAGGCCTGTCTTTGCGGCGGTGCAAGCCTGCAGTGGACACCAGGGCCACCCGTCGCTCAGAAAGTTCAGGGCCCTCTGCCCAGGACATTTGTTCAAACTGTGGGCAGGGCAATTCAGCCAAATGCGAATACATTGGTTCTGGCATGTCTTCCAGTCGGGCCATATTCAAATCCTTTTTTTATACGTTCATCAGAGATCTTGATCAGCGGGGATGTACCCCCGCTGATCAAGATCTACACATTACTCCCGAAGCACGACCTTGCGGCCGCAGAACTCACAGCCGCCTTCCGCGGTTATTGAAGGCTGGCGCGGTGCTTCGCCTCCGCAAAGGCCGCATTTGGTCTTGCCAACGTCCTCCTCAAGAATGATTCGGCGCTGGCACAGGTCACAACGGCCGTCGTCAGTGACTTCCGGCTGTCTTGGGGCATCTCCGCCGCAGATTCCGCAGGCTGGCATAATTTACCTCCTTTGCTTGAAGTTTCACATGGTTCTCATCATAGCGAATCTGGGCTGGAGGTCTGTAGCCATTGTTACAAACAGACATCAGATTTGAAAATCTACCCAACTCGAGCATTTGTGGGTCTTAGTTTTCCAGTGAAGCAACGATATACTGAAAAAAATGTTTAGTATTTTTTTAAAACCTCAATGCCGGTTGATGGGCACTCGACCGGGATCTCCTGCGAATGGCAGGCTGAGCAGGCGGAGCAGAGAAAGCTTTTGGGGATTGCGGAATTGGGAAAGACCGATCACCATGTCCGTATGTCCCTTGGCTGGCTGATCCTTGTATGTGCCCAGCAGTCGGTCCCACCAGGGCAAATTAAACCCGTAATTGCTGTTTGTTTCCCGGATGACCACCGAGTGGTGGACCCGGTGCATGTCTGGCGTGACAACAAACAGCCTGAGAATTCGATCCATTTTTTGGGGAAGACGAATGTTGCTGTGGTTAAACATGGATGTAGCATTCAGAGCCACTTCAAAGATCAGAACAGCCAGAGCTGACACGCCAAGCGCGGCCACGGCCGACAGTTTGATGGCCATGGATACGATGATCTCGATGGGATGAAAGCGCAGACCTGTGGTCATATCGAAGTCAAGATCAGCATGATGAACCATGTGCAGCCGCCAGAGCACAGGAATGGCGTGATGCAGAACATGCTGTGCATATATTACCAGGTCCAGGGCCACAACGCCGATAAGCACCTCGAACCAATAGGGCAAGGACAATTGATTGAGGAGGCCCCAGCTCTGCTCCGAGGCCAGAAGGGCAACCCCGACAGGGAGAATGGGATAGACCAGTGCGATCGAGAGCGGATTCAAAGCGACGATGGTCAGGTTGGCCAACCAGCGCCGGCCTTTGGAAGTTGTCAGTCGCCTGCGGGGGAGGAAAATCTCCCCCGCGGCCAGAGTAGCGAAGACGCCCAGGAAAGCGCCCAGGCGAATAAGTGTTTCAGTTCCCATCCATAACACCGGATCTTGGATACTCGCCAATTCTTACTCATGTCAGCTTCAAGAGTAGGTATCAAACACAGGCTGGCCAGAGCAAGCACGAAGTCGAGACCTCCATGCCCAAAGGGAAGAAAATCTTTGAAACCCGGCATACCTTACTGCCATGGACTTGGGCCTGCAAATCGCCCAGCATTATAATGCATTGAGATTGAAAGAGCTTTTTTATGGATGTGGCAAACCGTGAACTTGCAATCCAGCTTCATAAGCTGAGTATATGCTATGATGGTCAATGGGTCTTGAAGGACTTTTCACTGGAGGTGTTTCCAGGTGATAAAGTTGTGCTCACAGGTCCTTCCGGCTCAGGGAAATCAACAGTGCTCAGGTGCATACTTGGTCTGGCCGTACCTGATTCCGGAAATGTAGCTGTTTTGGGTGAAGCCATAACCAGTCATAATATCTGGAAAACAAGGCAATATATTGCATATGTGGCCCAAGAGCCTGATTTAGGTTCCGGGAGTGTCCGGGAAGTCATAGAAAAGCCTTTCACCTATAGGGCCAATTGCAAGCTGCGAAACAATCTTGAACATCTTCCTGCACTCATGGAACGATTCAACCTGCCTCAAAGCATACTCCATAAGCAGATTTCCAATCTTTCCGGTGGTGAAAAGCAGCGCATCGCTTTGATCATCTCCATTTTGCTGGATCGCTCTATAGTTTTGCTCGATGAGGCATCTTCTGCGCTCGATAAGGACAATAAACAGGCTGTTGCTGATTATTTCAATCAGGCGGAAAACATCACTGTCCTATCTGTAGCCCATGATACTGAGTGGCTTGAATTTGCAACCCGTGTCGTTGATATGCAGGAACATAATAGTATTATGCGGGAAGAGAAATGAACAGGATCATAGATATCAGCTTCTTAAGCCTTGCCGGGAGCTATCTGCTGCTCATTATCCCTTTGGGGATAATGCTTTATCAGCGTGTCAGCATGCTGAAGGAAACTGTTGTTGCTGTAATACGGATGACATTACAGCTGATGTTTGTCGGCCTATATCTGCAAGTCGTTTTTAAGCTAAACAGCCCGTATCTTAATCTGGCCTGGGTTGCAGTAATGGTTCTAGTGGCAGATATGTCAATTCTTAAAGGGTGCAGACTGAAGATTCAGCGGTTTGTATTGCCTGTGTTTGTTGCTTTACTGGCCGGTACCGCCTTGCCGGTTATGGCTTTTGTAGGTCCAGTTCTTAAGCTGCCTGGATGGTTTGAGGCCCAATATGTTATCCCTTTGGCAGGAATGATTCTGGGCAACTGCTTGCGGGCGGATATCATTGGACTGAACAACTTTTATCAGGCCATCAAAGCGAATGAAAAAGCATATCATCAATCCCTTGCTTACGGTGCAGGATTGACTGAAGCATTGACCCCATTTTTTCGTGAAGCTTTGCGATCTGCTCTTGCTCCAACACTTGCTTCCATGGCCACGATAGGCCTGGTCTCATTGCCCGGCATGATGACAGGAGTTATCCTTGCCGGCTCCGACCCGTTTACTGCCATAAAATACCAAATAGGCATCATGATCGCTATATTCACAGGAACCTCACTGACTGTTTTTCTGGCCATTCGACTTACTGTAAGAAACAGCTTCAATTCGTACGGTATACTTGATCATAAGATCTTTCGAGATATTCGACATTGAACTCATCAAACAGACCCTGATCCCAGGGGAAGAAACTGGTACTTTTCGTGATGGATACGGACAGGGGGCATTTGTGGGAATTCAAGGGATCAAGCATAGCATTAAGTAGACACAATGAACAACTCCTTGTCTCCTCCTTGACATCACCCCTGGCTCTCGGGTTTCATTTGCCTATGGCCCCATCCAACCATCACAACTTAGCGGCCCAGGTGTTGGGCGTCTCGGTTCACGCCTCGCCCAGCGAGATAAAGTATGCCTATTACCGCATGATGTGCCTGCATCATCCGGACAAACACCAGGGTGATCCCCAGGCCGGACAGCGCACAGCCCTGATCAACGAGGCCCGGAACATGCTTCTGGGACGCACCTTGAATCCCACTCTGCTCAGGGACAGGGAGCTGGTGTCTGAAGTCCTGGAGCACCCGCCAATAAACGAGGACAATGATGAGGAAACGATCCTCAGCTACAACGAATGGCTCAAAGCCCAGTTCTTTAATGTCCAGGAAGGCTCTATCTGGCCGTGATGCTTCTATCCTCTGTGGTGCGTGCCTTAGTCCACGTTACGGAAGATACGGGCCCAGGGTATTGTCATATCCAGGCAGGAAAAGTGAAGGGGCTGTTCTGCAGGTATGTCCCGCAACTCCCATATATTTTCCTGGGAGCGGCGATAAAGTTCAATGTGCCTGCGTTCCGGATCAATGAGCACAAACTCCTTAAGAGAGGGAAGTCCACGATACATTGTGGCTTTCTGCCCGCGGTCAAATGCAGCTGTGGACTCGGAGAGGACTTCAACTATCAAAATTGGTGAGCACATGTACTGATCAGACCTGTGATCCTCTGGATCGCAGGTGATCATGACGTCCGGATAAAAGTAGACGGACTTCTCTTTTACCTGCAGCTTCATATCCGCCATATATGTTCGGCAGTCCGTATTTTCAAGACTACGGTCAAGCTCAACAAAGAGATTGCCAGCAATGGTCACATGTCGCCTGGATGCCCCGCCCATGAGAAAGAGCTCCCCATGGATGAACTCGTATTTTTCCGCCTGCGTCGGCTCCCAGATGAGATATTCATCAGCTGGCATGAATCGGAGGGATTGCGCTTGTCCCATGGAAAACCTTCCCTGAAATACCTGTTGGACCTTTATCATCTCTTATCATCTTTTGGCCAGGATTTCCACAGCTGCTTTTCACGCAATCCAATGCCGCCGGATATTGCGCAGGCTGAGCAGGAAAAGCCCGGCGCAAAACGCGGCCAGGATGACAAGATCCAGGCTAAAGGGGAGCATGTGCGCGCCGTGGACCGCACCGTGCAGGACATCCGCCCCATAGGTCAGGGGCAGGGCGAAGGACACGGGTTTTAAGAAGACGGGCAGCTGCTCAACAGGGAAAAACAGACCGCAGAAAAAGATCATCGGAAAACGAAAGAAATTGGAAAAGGTCTGGGCTTCGAACACCTCGCTCACGGCCACGGCGATGAAGAGAGCCAAAAAGGTCGAGGTCACAGCAATCAGAACCACCGCAGGGACAAAGGCCATCCATGAGATCTGGGACAGATCCATCAGAAAAGCGGCCATGATAACCGGGACAAAGGCGTTGGCAATGCCGAATAATATGGCTCCGCTAGTTTTGGCCAGCATTAACAGTTCCAGAGGGACCGGGGCCAGCAAGAGCCTTTCAAAAGAACGCTGCTTCTTCTCAAAGGTCACGGTCACCGCCAGCAGGGAGGTTGAGCCAAAAAGAATGGACAGGGCTACCACAGCTGGGAGCAGCTCGGGTATGCTGCCCAGGCCGCTGCCGGTCTTGATAAAAAACATGGCGGTCCAGGCCAGCGGAAATATCAGGCCCCAGCTGATATTCGGCGGTTTCAGGTAATAGGTGCGCATGTCCTTGAACAAAATATTGACAAAGGCAATCCACATCTTCATTGTCCGCCGCCTCCTTTTTCCTTCTCACTGCGCATGGCGTCTGCTTCTATACCGGTGATGCGCACGAACACATCCTCCAGGGACGGTTTGATCTTCCGGGCTTCGGACACTTCAACTCCCTGTTCCTCCAGAAAATGGACCAATGCCCCGGCCTTGATCGGCTTATTGGCTTCCACCTGCAAGGTAGCCTTGCTGGGAGTAAAAAATTGGAGGTGAGAAAATTCGCGCCGCAGTTCATCCACTACGCCGTAAATATCCTGGTCGCAGGAGATCTGGATCACGTGTTTGGTCTGCAGAGGCTGGAGCAGATTGTCTACACTGTCGATCTGGACAATGCGTCCGTTGACAATGAAGGCGATGCGGTCGCAGAGCCGCTCGGCCTCCTCGATGTAATGGGTGGTCAGAAATATCGTGGTCCCGGATTCGTTCAGGTCGGCCACCAGCTGGCGCAGCTGCCGGGCACTGGCCACATCGATTCCTGTGGTCGGCTCATCCAGAAACAGGATCTGGGGCAGATGAACGATCCCGGCCGCAATGGTCAGCTTGCGCTTCATGCCCTTGGAGTAGCCCCCGAATTTGCGGCCGGCGGCCTGGCTGAGTCCGAAGTCCTCCAGGAGCTTTCTGGCTCTTGTTTGCCGTTCATCCTTGCCCAGTCCGTACAGGGCGGCACAGAAGCACAGATTGTCGAATCCGGTCAGCTCGGGATACAGATTGCTTTCATCCGGTACCACACCGATCAGATGCTGGGCCGATCTGGGGCGTTTCGTGCAGTCCAGCCCTCCGATGCTCATGGTCCCGGAATCCGGGCGGGCCAGGCCGGTGAGCATATTTATGGTCGTGGTTTTGCCGGCCCCGTTAGGACCCAGAAAGCCGAACAGCTCGCCGTGTTTGACAGTAAATGAAACGTCAGAAACTGCTTGGACATCATCAAAGCGTTTGGCCAAAGTCTCTACAGCAATAATGTCAGTCATGATCTTAAGCCTTTGTCTTCATTACACTATTCCTATTCATAGACCAAGTTCTTGATTTCGTTTTGAGGACGCAGAAAGCACTCACCTTTTATGTTTTCGCCATCTTGGCAAATACATGGATTGCAGTGGTCAATGGAATCCAGAAATTGACGCTTTTCTGCTTTGGAAGCAATCTGTTCAAGATCCTGAAATATGTCGCCTTGATATTTATGTTTTGCAGCACACATACAAGGATACCTCCCTGGGAAAAGATGGTAAGCTTGGCTCTGGATGAAGGTATAAAGATGCCGGCAAAAGCGGACAATAAAACATCCAATTAGGCAATTTCGTAAATACTATATCAAATATGATTAGCCGTCAAGGCTGACTGATTTCCATACATTTGGTCATCTGAATTGATGAGTTGACAAGGCTCAAGGAATATATTAGTATTTGCTTAAAAGCTGAATCAAAAGGAGGTTCGTATGAGCTGCAAAGAGCATTGCCAGTATCCGCACAAGTTGAAGGACAAGCCGGAGAACTGCACCCCGGAGCAGATCCGGGAGTGCCACGGAGCTGAACCCGGGCATCCTTGCGCCCAGACCGATCAAGGTGGGCAGAAAGACACTGAGTAACGGTGAGCCAGAGATCACGGGGCGAGCAGTGCTCGCCCCGTGGTTGATGTGCCTGCCAAAAGGCAGAATTGCAGACTGCAGAGGACAGAATAATCAAAGGGTTGGACGCTCAAATTTAGCTCTCTTGAACATCAATCGGTTTTTGCAGTCCCGTCAGGGTCCATCTTTTTTTAAGCTATTCAATAAGGCAGTCTTATGCTGTACTTTGCTGCACTTTGGGTCGCGGTATTTGCCATTTCCTTTGTCCTGACCATGGTCGGACTGGGCGGAGGCCTTCTTTTTTCCCCTCTGTTTCTCATGCTCGGGATGACCAAGGCGGCGGCCGCATCTACCTCCCTCTTTCTTAACCTGGTGGCCGCTTCATCCGCAGCCGTGACCTACGGTAAGAAGAAGATGGTTGATTATCCCCTCTCAGTCCCCTTGATCATCTCTTCCTCCCTGGCCGCTCCTCTCGGTTCATATGTGAACGGGCTGGTGGACGTCCAGTTCTTTTCCATCCTCATGGCTGTGATCCTCATCCTGGCTGCCGTGCGTATGGCCTTTGTGCCCAAAAAGGACACCTCGGATCGGGAGCAATCGGCCAAAGTCAAGGTCATCGGCGGACTGTGCATCGGCCTGGCCATCGGTTTTCTGGGCGGGCTTCTGGGCATCGGGGGAGGGGTATTCGTGGTTCCTTTACTTATGTACATCCTGCATGTTCCAGCTAGGACAGCGGCGGCCTCGTCAACCTTTATCGTCTGCTTTTCCTCCTTGACCGGATTTTTGGGCTATATGTCCATGCACAGCATCAACTGGGCCTTTGTTCTGCCCGCGGCCCTGTTCTCTTTCGCCGGAGGCCAGGCCGGGGCCAGGTTCATGTCCGCCCGGCTGCAGGGCAAGACCATTGCCTATATTTTTTCGGCCGTATTGATTATATTCAGCCTTCGTCTGTTGTATCAGTCCGTTGCCTGAATGCGGGGCAACCAACACCAAGCCCTTTGGGGCAGGACATAGAAGGAAACTGTCATTATTCAACCACCCCTTTTTCCCTTCCTTGGCAAGCTGTGCATGGCACACACTTGACACCGGGGGTATTTTGAAACCCCAGAGGGCAGGCATTACGCGAAGACGCGAAGCACTGCCCCTACTCTGAGGTCCCCGGTTATCTGTCGGTCTTTCAAAATACCTCATATTCCGGAATGCAACCTCCGACCCTCTGGGTAGGGGCAATCCTAGGCGTCTTTCGCCACGCGTCTGCGCGTGGTTGCCCTCTGAAAATTTTAGACCCACGGTGTCAAGTGTGGGTAAAGGTCAGCATTGGCAAGGAGGGGCAGGGGTGGTTGGGATGATGTCTCTGAAACCTTATTCTTTCAGCACGTTATAACCACGGTGTTATGTGTGTGCCATGCTCAGCGCAATGACGGGGGTATACGAAGCTTATGGCCAATCACGCACAGACGCGTGACTGATCGATATCCAGAAAAAACATTTGCAAACATATTACAGGGAAATACTATGTCCAATCCAGAAAAAGTGGCTCGAATCTGCAAGGCCCTGTCAGTTCCCAACCGGGTTAAGATTGTGGAGATTTTGAAGGTCTCCACTCTGTGCGTCAATGCTCTGGCCAATGAGCTGGGATTGACAGCCGCCGCGGTATCGCAGCATCTGCGCATTCTGCGCGATGCGGATCTGATCCGACCGGAAAAGCGGGGATACTTTGTTCACTACGAAGTGAACTGGGATGTGCTCGACCACTGGCGCCGTTTGACCCAGAACTTGCTCACTCCGCCTCTGGACCGGGTTATAGGGGATCAAAGCCAGGCCAGAAATGCTTCGGAGGAAAAAGAATGATTGTCAGGGATGGTATCAATAACGGATAATGGTCATCTCCTTCATCATCCTGACCAGCCTGAGCTTTTCGAAGTGAACGTAAGGAGGATGCTTATGTTATCTGAAAGGCAAAGAGAATTATTTGCTTCGTTTCACCAGGCAATTGAAAACGAAGGAATCCTGGATCAAAAGACATCTCACTTGATCAAGATTGCCGCTGCTATGTCCTTTGGCTGCTCTCCGTGAATGGAACATCTCCTTGGTGTAGCCAAGGAAAGAGGAATCTCAGAGGAAGAGCTTGGCGCTGTCCAAATGCATGTGATGATGGTTTCTGCAGGCAGGGTCAAGATGCAGGTTGATAATGTGATTGAATAGGTGGATGCAAAGCGACTTTTTGCAGTTCCGTCACGTAATAAAGGAGACAGACGTGATCCTTGGATTTCATTCCAGCCCCAGGCCCGGGGGCAATCTGGAACGGATGGTCAGCTCAGTGGCTCAAGCCAGCGGTTTGGAGCATGAAATCATACGGCTGGCAGAGCTGGACATATCGCCCTGCACGGGATGCGTAGGCTGTGGCCGCAGCAAACGGTGCGTGCAGAAGGACGGCATGACCTCAGTGTATGCCAAGCTGGAGGCAGCCCAG
>JAWLEI010000050.1:0-22388 GCA_041686195.1 Desulfovermiculus sp. | reverse complement strand
AAGACACCATCAAGTCCCTGCAGGAATACCATGCAGAGATTCAATAAACTGCAGTGCCGACTCATTTCTCCCTAGTCACATCGTGGAGGCAATCAGCTCTTTCTCTGATTCCCCTCCTTGCCGCCTGTCTTCCAGGCGGGAGGGAGGGGTCAGGGGAGGGTTCTTTCTTTGCGACATGCCACAGCTTACAATTGATGATGAACCTGTATTGGAACTGATACGAAAAAGAATCAAACAGCCGAGCTCAAGCCTTCAGCGCCTCGCTGGGAAAGACCCCCTGAACGAATACCCTCCCGCAGCATAGAGCAGGTGAAGGCCCTCCTCAGACGAGCCTTTCGATGCGTAGCTTCTTGATGGCCCGGTTTGAGGCCTCTTCAACCACAAAACGACAACCGCTCTCGACAATAAACTCCCCTGGTTCTGGGATATGCCTGAGTCTGGCCATAACCAGCCCGCCCACTGTGTGCGATTCCTTGACCGGGAGCTCCATATCCAGGAGATCATTGGCTTCGGATATCGGAAGCCGGGAATCGACTATGAAGACATCATCGGAAACCTTTTTCAGCTTGCCGCGTTTTTTGGGCAGATACTCCTCAAAATCGAAGCCCATGTCGATTTCCCCCACCACCTCCTCCAGGATGTCCTCCATGGTGATCATACCCACGGCTGAGCCGAACTCGTCTACGACAATGGCCATGTGGTCCTCTCTTCCCTGCAGAATGGGCATGAGCTGATCAATGGTCTGATAGGTAGATACGAAGTAGGCCGGCTGGATGAGCTCATGCAGGCTCTTTTGCTGCAGCTCCGGGTTCATCAGGTCCCAAGTGCTCAGGGTAACCACCCCGAAGATATTGGATATGTTTTGCTCGTAGACCGGCAAGCGGTTGTACCCGTGCCTGCGGACCAGAGAGATGGCATCCTTGGTGGTCTGCTGCTTGTTGATAGCCGTGATCTCGGCCACCGGGACCATGGCCTCGCCGACCGTTGTATCGCTGAACCTGATGGCTCGCTTGATCCGGGCGCGATCGAAGCGATCCACCCCGCTGCTGCGCTCAGACATCTCCAGAACGGTCCGGATCTGCTCCCTGGTAATGAACAAATTGCCGGCGGTTTTCCCGGCCCCGAAGATTCTGGCGGCCAAGCCGGCCACCCGGGAGAAGACGAAAATGATCGGGAAAAAGAGGATGGAGAACCAGCGCAAGGGGTAGACAATGATTGGGGCCAGGGTGTTCGAGCTTTGCTGGTAGACGCTTTTGGGAACTATCTCGCCGAGAATGAGGAAAATGGGAGTATAGATCAGAAAGGCGTACAAGTCCCCGCGAGCCCCGAAGGCCTCGATCATGAGAACCGTTCCCAATGTGGTCAGTATGACCGTGGAAAGATTGGTCCCGACCAGGGTGGTGCCCAAGAGGATCTCCGGGCGCTGAAAGAGGCGGAGTATGAGCTGAGCCCCTTTGTTCCCCTGATTGGCCAGATGGTGAAGCCGCATCTTGTCCGAGTTGACCAGGGCGATCTCCGATCCGGAGAAAAACCCTTTCAGCAGCAAAAGGAGGAGCATGGCCCCGAGAATCAGTATAAGATCCATTCAGCTTTCCCTCTGAGCGGCCGTTTGACTGTCTGTTGTTCCGTCAGCATGCGGCGAGGACTCAGTCGATTCCTGTTCGCCGGCTTTTTCTGAAGGCTCCTCAGAGTCCTCGCTCTCGCCCAAGGACACTCTGACCTTGGCTATGCGATGCCCATCCATCTCCAGAACAGTGATCTCTAATCCCTCGACGAGGACCCTGTCTCCTTCCTGAGGCAGGCGGTCAAGGTGTCTGAAGGCCACCCCTCCAATGGTGGTCATGCGGGGATCCTCCAAGCCGAAATGGGTCAGATTGTTGAAATCGGTCAGCTTCATTTCCCCCGGGATTTCGTATGTGTTCTCGTCCCGTTCCTGATAGAGCTCGCTGCCCTGGACCACGCCAATCACATGGCCGAAAATGAAGTTGAGCACATCAGTGATGGTGATGAAGCCCTCGACTCCGCCGAACTCATTCAGACACACCGCGGCCCGAACATTCCTGGCCTGAAAAAAGTCAAACATCTCGTCTACCTTCTTGGTCAGAGGCACGACGATGGGTTTGTTCAAAATGTCCTCAAGCTTGACCGTGTTCAGGTCGACATTGTCCAGAATCAGGGGCAGGACCTTTTCGGCATGCAGGAAACCAACCAGGTTGTCCCGATGGTAGCGGCAGACCGGGACCCGGCTGTGTCTGTAGGTCTTGAACTTCTCAATGAGCTCAGGCACCGGAAGGTCGGCATCCAAGAACCGGGTTCTGGTGCGCGGGATCATGATCTCCACGATCTCAGTGTCTGTAGCGTCCAGGAGATGATGGATCAGGGCCCGTTCCGTGGCATCCAGCTCCCCGCCTTTGGCCACCTCCTCGACCAGGGATCTGAACTCATCCATCCGCAGAATATTTTCAGCGTCTTTCTCTTGCCCTACTATCATGGTCGTGATCCTATCGGCGGCCAAGCGGATGATCCAGCGCAGGGGGGTGATCATCTTCACCCAGAGATTGATGGGCACAGCTACCAGATTTGTACTGACCCGAACCGGGTTGGACACGGCGATTGTCTTGGGCGTGACCTCGCCAAACAGAAGCAGAAGGGTAACCATGAGGACCACCGCGAGGGCTCCGGCCTTCTCCGGACCGTAGAGGATCATGAGAATGCCGGTCATGTTGACAGCCGCAGCGATGTTTACCAGCTCGTTGCCGCAAAGAATGGAAATGATCAGCCGCCGGGGCTGATCCAGGAGGGCGTGCAGAATCTCGGATCTGGGGTTTCGCTCCCGCCTGAGTTGTTGAAAATCAAGACGGGACAGGGAAAAAAGGGCGGTTTCCGATCCGGAAAAAAATGCAGAGCCGCACAGGAGAATTCCTTGCAGGGCGATCCGAAAGACCATCTCCGGGGAAGAAAGCAGCCCTGGATCAAAGCGCAGGAAGTCGACCAGGGCATTCCAGATGTGTTGTAAATAGATGACGGCCTCGGACACGTGGACATTCCTTTGCTCGTGCTGTAAAGTCTTATAGTTGAGTGAAGATATCCAAGCATAGGATTCTCAATAATTTATAAGGATAATATTTTCACACATTCGACTGAATGATGTCAACGACGACAACACATATACTCAATGCAGAATCAACTCTGACCGTTGAGATTTCCTTTTCAACGAGGCGCTCACCCGCCTCTTGCAAACAACTGCATTCCAAAGAGTGCTTATCGTTTTGATACAGAGAGGGGCTTGGCTATGAGCACACGAGAAAAGAACTTGCACCCCGGTCTCCAGGACTGGCTGCAAAAGTACAATGCTTATCTGCGTCAATTGGCCGAAAGCGGTTTTCAGCTTACACCGAGTGGCGTCAGGGAGGGATTGGCTGCCTTGACCCGGCAATGGACCCTGGAAAAGATTCAGTTGCCCTGGATTGAGGATGATTTGATCTTGCCTCCCAGCGGCGATCCCGTTCCGGTCCGAATCTATCACCCCAACCCGGCCAGGCCCCTGCCGGTGCTCATTTACTATCACGGGGGCGGACATATGGCCGGCAGTGTTTCAGAGTATGATCCCATCTGCCGTAAGATGGCCCATCATGTTCAGCATGTCCTGGTCGCGGTGGATTATCGTCTGGCTCCTGAAAATCCTTACCCGGCCGGGGTGGAGGATGCCCTGAACAGCGCCAGATATATCTGGGCCACCCTGGATTCCAGGGATATTTCGTATCAGCCCAGACTGCGTCTGGGCGGTGACAGCGCCGGCGGAGCCCTCAGCGCCACTGTGGCCCACCATGCCCAGGATGATGCCGCTCTGCCGGTAGATGCCCAGGTGTTGATTTACCCGTCCCTGGATTACACTATGTCCAGTGCCAGCATTGACGAGTACAAATCAGGCTTTCTTCTTCAAAAACAAAACATTCAGTGGTACTTTGACAACTATTTCCACCATGGAGAGGACCGGAAGAAAGCCTCTCCCTTGTTTATGGATATCACCCCGAATTTCCCGGATACATTGGTCGTTACCGCCGGATTTTGCCCTTTGAAGGATGAGGGGCAGATCTATGTCCAAAATCTGCGCAAACAGGGCATTCGCGTGGAACATATTCATTTCCCGGACTTGATCCATGCCTTTCTGAATATGGAGCGCCTATTTCCAGACCGCATCCAGGAACTGTACTCAGATCTGCGAGCATTCTTACATGATGACTGATGTGGCATTCGAAACCCTGAGATGCTATAGATACACTAAAATGTCCAAATACAACGAAGGAGGCAAAAAATGATGAAGAAAATGAGCATATTAGTAATCCTTATGTGTTCGTTGGCAGTCATTGGATGTGGTGTTTCGGAAGATGAGTACGAGCAAAAAGAGCAGGAATTACAAGAGGCCCAAAGCAGCCTTTCCGAACTGGAACAGGAACTGTCGGCCCAGGAGCAGGAGCTGGAGAATGCCACTCAGCTGCTGGAGCAAGTCCAAGGTCATGTCGCCGATATGGGACAGATGCTGCCTTCGACTGAATCTGAGCTGCAGGCTGAAGAGGAGGAGGGTGCTCTGGCAGAAAAAGCTTCCGGTTTGGTGAGCAGCTTGAAGGAAACAAAGCAAGAGCTGTCCGCGATCGAGTCTGAGCTGCAGGCATCCCAGGACAAGAAGGCCGTTCTGGCGGATAAGGTTTCCAAATTGGAGAGCAACCTGGAGACGACCAAGCAAGAGCTGTCTGCCAAGGAGCAGGAATTGGCGGAAGCCAAAAGCACTATAGCCGAAATGAACCAGGAGATGTCCTCCAAAGAACAGGAACTGGCGAATGCAAATACGCAGCTGAAGCAGGCCCAGGGCAGGGTTGCCGATCTGGAGCAGAAACTGTCCGCAAAGGAGTCCGAGTTGCAGGCGGCTCAGGAGGAGAAGGCCGCGCTTGGGGGTGAGGTCTCTGGATTGGAGAGCAGCCTGGAGGAAACAAAGCAAGAGCTGTCGGCCAAGGAGCAGGACCTGGCGGATGCAAATCAGCAGCTGAAGCAAGCCCAAGACCGGGTCGCTGATCTGGAGCAGGAGCTGTCCGCGACCGAGTCTGAGCTGCAGGCGGCTCAGGAGGAGAAGGCCACGCTTGGGGGTGAGGTCTCTGGATTGGAGAGCAGCCTGGAGGAAACAAAGCAAGAGCTGTCGGCCAAGGAGCAGTCATTGGCGGAAGCCACGAGCACTATAGCCAAGCAGAACCAGGAGTTGACCTCCAAGGAACAGGAGTTGGAGAATGCAAATACGCAGCTGAATCAGGCCCAGGGCCAGGTTGCAGAGCTGGAGCAGGAGCTGTCCACGACCGAGTCTGAGCTCGCGGAATTAAGAGGCCACATTGATAGCCTCCAAACCAAGGTGCTGGAAAATGAAAAGACCATCAACAAGCTGCGTGAAGAAAAGGAATCTCTTACATCAGAGGCTGCTGCAGCTTCCGAAAGCAATGAATAATTGCTTGAGAGTCGGGAAAATACCATTCTAACCCAAATCTCTTAATTACAGCAAAAGGCGGCCCCGGGATTGCAATCCTGGGGCCGCCTTTTATGAACTCGCAACCTGATTGACGGGAAGTCATCACCCTTCGGTCTTGGGTGTTTCCTTTTCCTCATCAGGCTCTTTGGCCTTTTTCGTCTTTGATCCAGAGGTCTTTTTTTCTTTCTGAGCACTGTCCTGCTCCTGTTCCCTGTCCAGGTGAAAGCGAACCGGTCCCCGGTATTGGTTGTCCGGCCCATGACACTCATGCAGGGCGCATTCCGAAGTGGGCAAAGACCAGGAGGTGGCAATGGCCACGTGGCCCTTGGGATAAGGGGACACTTCAACATCGATAAAGTCCATGGGAGCCAGGGCGGATTCCTTCTCCACCAAGGTATCGCTTTCCCCGTAACAGATAAGCCAAGGGATATTCTTTTCCTGAAAATGTTTCATATTCAAGGTCTTGCCACCGACCTTCATGGGAAGGGTTCCGTCCGGGGCAATGGGATGGTTGTAGGAGATAAAGCTCAGCCTGGTGATCTCCAGCGGCAAGTCATGGCGCTGATAGTTGAGCCAGTAGTTCAGGGCCAGAGCTGTCTTGCTTACCGCGGCCCCTTTTTTAGTAAGGGCCTTCCAAAAGGCCAGATCCCGATAAAAGTTGACAGTGGGGGCTTCATCGCTGATGGATTTGATCTTGTACACCCAGGCCATCAAATCCCCATCGGCAACCTTATTTCCGTTGGGCAAAACCTTGGTTCCGTATTCCAGGGCATTGAACCGCTCCGGCAGGTTGCCCAGAAACCAGTTGAATCCCTTACTCCGGGTTCCGTCGATCGGGGCCACGCAGGTAATATGGGTATCCACCAGGCCGTCGAGCTCATCAGTCAGGATATTGAGCATGGTCATCAAGCCGCCTTGACAGTACCCATTGAGGGTCAAGGGCCGGTTGTGCCGTTTAAATATGGTCTGGCAAAAGGACTTGGTGTCCTGGACATCGTCCTCAATACGAATATTTTGCACAGCCGGATTGGTACCGATGTCCTTTAAGATGCGCACATAGGTGGGGATGCCGTGATTGGCAAAACAGTGGACATAGCTTTTTTTCTCCCCGGGGAGGAAAGCCAAGATGTCCGCCCCCAGGACGTAGGGATGCACGATCAGGATCGGTTTTCCCGAGTCTCGAACCTGGACATCCTTTTCATTCGGCAGCACCTTGTACAACAAGAATCGATCAGTCTCGTCCACTTTTTCATAGTTGCCCCGTTCAAAGTGGAAGCCATATTCATCGGCAATATCCACAATGGCTTGGGGATACTCATGGGCCACGGAATTGACAATCTCTGCGCGTTGGCGCACCCAGTCCAGAAAGCTCTGCATGTCCCCATTGCTGAGGGCCGAAAGCCAGACCGCGAATCCTTGGGAAACAGAATCCAGATGGTAATCCATCATGGCTTCGGTGCTGCTGATCTGGGCCTGATGCATTATGTTGGTGTTATACTCGACAAGATCATTGAAATCTTTTGTGTTTTCAGCAGGTTTTTTCTCCATGATCCGATCTTTTTCAACCCGCCAAAAGTAGCCTACAGCCTTGGTGAAGGGAACAAAAAAGTCTGCCTGGTATCGGGACAGGCTGGCCCAATAGCTCTGGTATGCCTGAGCTAGCTTAACACCGACCTCAAAGGCCTGCATTTGTTGCTCGATCACCTGATGCGGCAGAGCGTTCACAGTTTCCAGAACATCTGTCCCCTGATTGATCTTATTCATAATACTTTCTCCCCGGCAATTTTTTGCCCCCTTTGAAGCAAAAAATTGAGTTTTTGCTCTCGTATCTTCGGCCTCACGCCTTGCTCTGGGACGACGATGTGGGGTTTGTTTGTTCCGGATTTTCAGTCTCATCTTTATGTGTTGTGGAAGACCACATATTCATCATCTGCATAAAGGGCATGGGCAGTTGATCGGTATGCTGACCGTTTTCAGAGAAATTCATGCCCATCTTCAGCCACTGCCGAAAGTATTGATCATATGCGATTTTGGAATTGACAAAGATCTTTAAGGTTTCTTCGAGATAATTCTCAAAGAATTCACGCAGAAGATTATCGCCGTACCGGATGACCAAATGGAGAAGAGAAACCGGAAGCACGGCCTGCTTTCGCGATTCCTCCATGACGATTTGGGTCAGGACAAAGGCGGTCACGTTCTCTTTGCTTTTGGCGTCAATAACCTGGATTTGCTTGCCTTCTTTGATCATCCCGGCCACATGATCCAGGGTGACATAGGCGCTCTGGTCCAGGTCATAAAGTCGCCGGTTGGCGTATTTTTTCAGCTGGACGGTTTCGGACATGTGCTCTCCTTTATTTAGGAAATAAGGACTTTCGTGCAGAGCAAAATCAAACAATATATAATATACGCATTTTATCGAATAAATCAAGGGTGCAATGCAATATTTTTTTATATCTTTGATTTTATTTGCTATTTATATAATTTAATGGATGAATGAGGCTTTTGAGGTCTTTGAAAGGGCCGTAAATTGGTTTGTATTGCGCAGCGCGGATATAGACTAACATACTATTATTATTATAATATAACAAATTTTTTTGTGCAGCGCAATATTTTTTATTGACATCTCTCGATCCCGGCACTATATTAATTGCTGAAGGACGGAGAGTTGCAGGGTTGGTGGCCGGGAGGCAGACATATGCCAGGCGACATGTGCCTGGATTGGACAATGCAAGGCCAGGTCGAAAAGAAGGAGGTATTCATGAATTATTTCGGAGATATGAAAACGGTTTTCGAATGGCAGAATGCCGGAATGGAAGCTCTGAACTCATTTTTCAAGGGTGGATATGATCAGGCCCACAAGGCTCAGCAATTGTGGTGGGATCAGGGCCTGCTTTGGATGAAGCGGTTCCAGAAAATGCATACTGACTGGATGGATCTTTTTCAAAAAGAAATAGATAATGTGCATACCTGCTTTCAGAAAAACCTGGGCACGATGGAGCAAAACCTGACATCAACCTCTCAATCAAGCAGCAAAAAAGCCACATCAGGAACGCAGGGAAGACAGGCCAAGAGCAAATAAGCATGTGGCCGCTCTCTGTGCTCGACCCTTGAACCAATAACCTGAAGGAGATGAACGATGGATCCACAAAAAATGGGTAAGCAAATGATTGACTTCCAAAAAGCCACATTCAACAATGCGTACAATACGCTGAGCATGTTTCAGGATCAATCGGAGCGTTTCGTGAACACATTTATGGAACAAAACCCAATGCTTCCTCAGCAAAGCAAGGATGCCTTCCAGGAATGGCTGAAAATGTGCAAGAAGGCCAGAGACGATTACAAAAAGACGATTGATGATAGTTTCAAGAACTTGGAAAAGAATTTTGAGTCCACCTCTAAATCTTCTTCGTAAGACCTGCATCCTTAACCTAAGCTGAAAGATCCTCTACCGTCATTGCGAGCGAAGCGAAGCAATCCCAAGGTATTAGAATGAGATTGCCACGAACTTTTTAGGTGCTCGCAATGACGGGCAATAGACCGATGGTCCTTATTTCAGGTACAAAATATGGATAAGCAATTACTTGAGTTTTGGGGACACACCTTCCTGGCTGCCGCCAAAAACCAAAAGATTTTTGAAGACGTCATGTCTTGCTTTGCCCCAGGGGGGCAAAAAGAGGGGCAGCAAAGCCGGGATATGGAGCAATGGTTGAAAACCTGGACCAACGGATATCAGGCCTGGCAGTCCATTCTCTCCACTATGTACGGTGTGGACCCGTATTCACAGGAGGACAGCTCGGCTCAGGAGCATGGAGTACAGGAACTATCAGCCCTTGTAACCCAAAACTGGAAGGAAATGATCGCCCTGATGGGTGCTGTTCCGCGTCAGGACTATGACGCTGTGGTCCAAGAAAATCAGGAGCTGAAAAAAAGGCTTGAGCTCCAGGAAGAACGTATCCAGCAGCTCCAGGACATGCTGCAGCAAAAAAACCTTGTAGATTTTCAGCAGATGACAGAGTCGTTCCAGGACGTGCTAAAAGATCAGAGCGATAAGTTTCAAGGCCTGATGCAGGCCATACAGTCTTCCTGGGAGAATGAGGGGGGATCCTCCTCTGGGCAGGACACGAAATAATAACAAAAGTGTGGAGTCGACCTCCAAAGGGCGACTCCACACTTCTTCTGGTGAGATCACATTTCCCATCAAGAACTGTTCAGTGTAAAAATTTGTGGGGCAGGCCAATGAATTGGCCTGCCCCACAAATTTTTATGCCTTCGGAGGCATGACCAGGGCCTGCCCGTCAATAACCACAGTGCCTTCCTGGTTGGTGCAGGTGGTCTTCAGAGTCACCCGCCGCTTTTCAGTGTTGATGTCCACAACTTCGACCGTGGCCGTAACGGTATCTCCAATGTGGACCGGAGCCTTAAATGCCAGGTCCTGTTTGAGGTAGATGGTTCCCGGACCCGGAAGCTTTGTTCCCAGCACCGCAGAGATAAACCCGGCCGGAAGCATGCCGTGGGCGATTCGGGTTTTGAACATGGTTTGCTGGGCATAGGGTTCATTGATATGAGCCGGATTCATGTCCCCGCTGACACCGGCATATACGTAAATGTCCGTTTCAGATACAGTCTTGCTGAATTCAGCCCTTTCTCCGACCTGCAATTCATCGATTGTCTTGCCCTGAGCCATTTATGCCTCCTTATAAACTCGTATGAAGCTAGTATTAATTTCGAAGAAGGCCTGCCCTTAGGGACAAGGGCGGCCTACGCGGTTGCAACCTAGCTTGTGGTCTTTTGGGTAGGGCTGTCCTCTCCGAGGGCCAGCCCTCTTCGTAACCAGTTTCATCCTGGATCAAACTGTCGGCCGCCGCCAGAGGCGGTGCTGACTTAAAACCAGGCCCGATGACTCCAAATATCCGCCTCCAGGTCTTTCAGCTCCTGTTTGACCCTGGTGTGCAGGGAAGAGTTTTGAATAGCCATCCCTCCGATCGAGGCCAATGCCTGGACCAGGGAGATCTGGTCTTCGGCAAAATCACGCTTTCTGCGGCAATAGAGGCGGAGGGCCCCAATCACCCCTTTCTGGGTCAGGATAGGAACGGACAGGATGCTGACAATGCCTTCCTTTTTCTTGGATTCCTTGTACTTGACCCTGTCGTCTTTTGTGGCATCTTCAATATACACGGTGTGACCTTCCAGGGTCTGGGCCACGCTGGGTTCGACCACTAAGCGGTCCCTGGAAGCATAATTTGTGCTGAGGCCATATCCGGCCACAAACTCCAACCGCTGCTTATCCTCATCAAAGAGAAGAATGGAAGAGCCCTTGATGTCCAGAAAATCAACGATGTCGTGGGTCAATGTGGTCAGCACATCCTTGAGCTGCAAGCTGGAGTTGATGTTGGTGGTAAATTCTTGAATGAGATTATTGTTCCGCCGCAGCCAGGTTATCAATCTGGCGATCTCCAGGGCCATTCCCGCCTGTTCGGCCAAAGCGGTGGCAAACTCGATGTCCCGCTGATTGTAGGTGCGGGGGGTGGAGGTGTACATGGACATGATGCCAATGATGGCATCTTCCACAGTGATGGGCACGATAAGCAAGGAGGCAATGCCTTCTTTGACCTTGGCTTCACGTTTATCCAATTGCTCATCAGTGCTCACATCATTGGCATATAGGTACCCGTTTTTCTTCAGCACCGGCAAGATGGTTTTGGTCCCGGTCAGCCCGGTTTGCATGTATTCCGCGGATAGACCTTTTTGATACAAGGGCTGTATCTCATCGCGTTCTTCATCCGTGAGATAAATCGAGGTGGCCTTGAGATCCAGGACGTCCCTGGTGCTGTCCACGATGATGTCCAAAAGGGCATCCTTGTCGAATGTGGAGTTAAAGGTCTTGCTTACTTTACGCAGGGCATCAAAATAGTCACCATTTGCAGCCATTGTGCTCCCTCCTGGTCAGCTTTGCCTCCGGCAAATCTGACATATTTTTTGGGCCAAAGAGCCCAAAAAAGGTTTTGCCGGATTGATCGAGTATGAGTCTAGTTTCATACGAGCTTTCGGAACCGTCACGTCGTGCACCTCAGGAAGTCTTTCCCCCGGAGACATTTGTGTCAGATGTCGAATTGGAGGTTGTCTTTGATTTTCCCTGAGATGTTTTGTTCTGGGCCGCTTTGCCGGTTGAACTTTTTGAACCGTCTTTCCGAGTGGTACTTTGAGTTTTTCCTTTGGCTTTTGTTGCCTTTTTTGTACCCGATGCCTTGGGGATGTGATCCCTCTCTTTCAGCCAATTGCATATTTTGGGCACGAACTCTTTCTGGGATTTTGAACTGACGTAAATTCCAATATGTCCAGTTTTGAGGTTCACATCTTCGGTGTCTTTGCTGCCCACTGCTTTCGTGGTATGCTCACAGGCAGCAGGCGGCACGAGGTGATCATACTGTCCATAGAAATTTAAAACCGGCATCTTGACCTTTTTCAGATCAACAATCTCTTCCCCCACCCGCATTTTGTTCTGAATGAGCAAATTGTGCTGATAGCAGTCTTTGATGAATTGACGGAAGGTTTCCCCTGGCACGTCAGGGCTGTCGAAAATCCAGTTTTCCATGCGAACGAAGTTCTCGACAAACTTTTTATTTGTCGCATTGGTCATGAACCCTACATACTTATCAATCTGTAACCGGGCCGGGTTCATGAGCAGAAAATTCTGGTTCAAGAAGTCACCGGAGACATTTCCCTGCACGTCGACCAAGCTGTCCACATCAAACCGCGGGTTGCCCCACCAAGTGTGCAGGAGCCCGGCGTCGGTGTCAAAGTTGATTGGGGTCACTGTCAGAAGGAGATTTTTGACCCTGTCCGGATGGGTTGCTGCATACATAGTCGAAAAGGTGCCTCCCATGCAGACACCCATGAGATTGAGGCTTTGCAGATCGTGTCGTTTGAGTATTGTGGTCACGGCGTTGTGAATATAGCCGTTGACGTGGTCATCGATGGTCACAAAGCGATCCTTGCGGGTGGGATAGCCCCAATCCAGCATATACACATCTACTCCGTTTTGAAGCAGATTCTGGACCACGCTGCGATCCGGTTGCAGGTCAAGCATGGTTTCCCGGTTGATCAGGGCATATACGATAAACAATGGAGTGTTGTAGGCAATATCGGTGACCGGACGGTAATGTTTGAGCTTGACCCGGTCTTCTGCATAAACCACATCGTATGGGGTTTGAGCCAATTCCGTATCCAGGGGTGAGCTCAATACATCCAGGCATTCACGAATATTGTCCGGCGTGGAGGCGAAAGTGTGCATCATATTTTCCATGAGCTTGCTCAAAGGCATCGAATGTTCAGTCATCGGCGTTTCCTCCTGTTCGTATTACCGGACGGTTTTTTTGCACACTAGTGTCACTTGGCTTCATTCTGAAGCTGCCCTTCAATGGCCTCAACTTTGCGGGCCAACTGGTTCACTCGTTTTTTGAGTTGGTAGTTTTCATGGGCCAATGCATCGAAATCCTGATTGGAAGGCACAGGCAGAGACTTAAGCAAATCTTGAAGAACCTGATTCTGCATATTTTGATATCGAGCGTAGTTATTGACCACATCGTTCAACAAATCTGAGAATTCTTTTGACTGAAAGAGGACCATGAAGTGGCCTTCCAAGGTCTTCAACCACATGTTGTAGTACTCTTGGAATGTTTCCGGATACCCATCGCCCTCAGCCAGTTCTTGTATCTTTTTATGCAGGTCAATAGCGGCTTTTTCGAAAGGAAGGGCTATCTGATTCATGAATTGGTTGAACTGATTGATAAATAAGGTCCCATCGTCCAAAAGTTGGTTGATTCGCTGTTGCCGGAAACGCTCCGGACCCAGAGGTGGAAAGTTCAGGACCTTTTGCCAGCTGTCGGCATAGGCCTGGGTCATGGCTTGAAAGGGATCTTTCCGGCCTTCCTCGGCCCGTTGAGCAGCCTGCTCAACCCCTTGCATCCAGTCCTGGGTCAGCTTGGTCACCTCGCTCATACCTACCTGGGCCAGGTTCATGCTTACGAAGGGCATTTGCTGCAAAGCTTCAGGAAGCTTATCCCATATTCCTGATTGCAGCATTGCGTTATTTGCAGATTGCATCAGATCATTCCAGCTTTGCGGTAAGCCGCTTAACTGTGTGTATCTCTCTCGATTTGGGTGGCCATTTTCAAAGTCAGGAGTCATTTGAGTTAAAGCTTGATTCCACGTTTGCCAGAAGTCGAGGAAGGAAGAGATCCAGGCAGACATGAACGGGTTGATCATGTATTCTTGAGAAGTGCTTCCTGGTGTGGAGCTGTTCATAGCTTCCTCCTTGATTCTATTGACATAAATCATTTACTTATATACTAAAGTGAGAAGGTATATTTTACCTAACAAACAGACATTATATTCTACTTATCATGCTCTCTAATACCCATTTGTTTGTCAAGGTTCAAGGCGCGAATTCCTGCTTTCAACCCTGCATACGCCTTTTTGTCTCGGCCGTAACTCTGAACCGAATACCAGAATAGATTTCCCTTGTTGCTCCGAGGGGCTGGCTTCTGGAGCAGAATCAAAGAGGCTGGGCCTCAGAGAGAACCAGCCTACCCGGAAAAGCCGGGGTCCGGGATGACGTTCATGTGCGGGAATGACGAACAAGTTGGATCTTGTTTCATACGAGCGCCGCTTCTGGCGGCGGCCGCCAGTTTGATCAGGGGTGAAACTTTGAGTCACCCCTTCGTCATTCCGGTACTGGATCGGGGTCCAGCACAGGCTCCAGCCGGAATCCAGACTGAAGATGTAAGAGCTGGACCCCGGCCTACGCCGGGGTGACCCCGGATCTCAGTCCGGGGCGGGCGGAAAAAGCAAAATCAGTTTCATACAAGATAGCTGAAATCACATCTATTCCGGGAGAGTTCATCAATGATCATCCCCGGCTGACCCAAATTATGGGCCTCAAGCACATTCCAGGCCAAAAGCCAATCTTCCGTTGCCGGTTCCAAGATCGGCAATCCGAAGGGGAACAGATTCTGACAGGCAGTGATCAAGCACAACGTCCTGGAATAGAAGCTCTTCTTCTATACGCAGAGGGTCGTTCACAATCAATCTATACCAGGCGTGGTGGGTAGGAAAATGGACTTGGGGTCGACCGCCGATACTCAATTCATAATCGGTGACCTTCCGAAGGTATGCTTGGGGACTCTGCAATGCCTCGTGAAGCTTGTCAGTCGTTCGGAAAGGGAACCTTCGAAGATACTCTCGATTGGCATGTTCAACGCTTTCCGATTCAAGGGCTGGATGATTGGGATTATTGATCCATAGGGCAAACAGGATATTCCACTGAGCAATCATGCCCTGAAAAAAAGTGAGAGGGCGATTCAGTCTCTGCTCATTGCGGGCGTTCTGTTCTTCCAGGCTTTCCCGGATGATGTCGATTTGCTCCGCTTTGCTGTCATGCATGGCTTACATGAGACTGCTATATGACGTTTCCCATTAAGAACCGGGTCAGACTGGATTTGAGTTTGCCCTCTGGCATGCCTTGAGCGATATCCGCACACCTTGGGCACAAATTAAGTGGTCCAGGAAAAGTGGTGATCTGATCCACCGGGACCATGCTCCCGCATGAATCACACTCAGTCATACACAATTTCAATCCCATTCCATAGCCGGCCTCTTGTTCCTGAAGTTCCTGAGACCAGCGCACTGCTGCCGTAATGTACCCTGCGGGGCTGGGGAAAAGAAAGTTGGCTAACGCGTCATCTTCAGTAATACGTACAATAGTTCCTGGTTCGATCCGAGATTCAGATTCCACATAGATGCCGCATGAGCTGTAGTTGCACAATTTCCCGTTGGCTATTTTTGAGTTCAAAGGATTGTACATGTGAACAGTTGCTTGAGTCGAATGCCTGGGTACATATCGATTGTTTGCCCTGTCATGGTTTGTATGGACTATATTTTCGGCCATAATGTTTCTCCTTAATGAGCCTGACTCAACAAATACATGTTTTTTTGTTCGAGGCATACCCAGAGGTTATTCAACAAAAATCTGGGTAAGATTTTTAATAACTTTATCAGAATCTATGCCCATTGCATCGAATTCAAGAGTGCTTCCCTGTCCAGCAGCCAGGCACAAGATGTCCAGAATCGATTTGGCATCTGCTTCTTTATGGTTGTGCCGAATGGTGACTTTACATGCGTATTTTTGAGCCTCTCTTGCTATTTGAGCCGCCACTCTTGCATGGACCCCCAATTTGCCCTCCACAATAACTTTAGTATTGAAGTGGTCCTCTAGCATGGGCCGCTGACCTCCTTGTTCTCCTCAGTGGTTTTGATCTTCCAATGTTGTCTTCGAATCCGGGCAAAAAATATGAAAATAAATTATATTATATTTTTCAAAACTTGTTAAAAGCATCTCATGTAAGCAGTAAGAATTCATCCATTATTCAGATTCAAGGAAGTATTGGAGGCGAAAATGAATTGAAATTGTTGCTTGTTTTAAATGAACACATATTCTAGCCCGTAGCTCCGGGAGAAGCAATAAGTATAAATCTGAATGGAAGTAAGAAAAATTCTAACTTTTATAATCACGGAGGATGGAGAGCAGGGACGAAGAATGGAGTAGGTTTATTATCTGCGAATTTTTCTTATGAAAGTGCCACTCAGGGACATCGCTGCCCAGAACGAGAGGTATTTTGAGGGAGAGGAAGATCAGGAAGACGTTGAACGTCATGCACGGGAATGGATAAAGGCCAATTAAGAGTTCTGGGATACTTGCCTGGATAAAGCCAGAGCAGCTGCACAATAAAAAGGTTCCAGGGAGTCCTTGCCAAGGGAGAAGAAAGACAAAAGTATCACCTCATGTCCCTGGGGGCAGACACGGATTGTCTGCCCCCAGGGCACACGAGAGGTTAGCTCTTGAACATATTGGTAAAGTAATTTTCGAAGCTCTTAAACCCATCGTCAATGGCTTTTTTATAGTCATCGCGGGCTTTTTTGCCTACTTTACCCAGCTCAGTGAATGCGTCCTTGTTTTGTTTGGTCAGCAGAGGGTTTTGATCCATAAGTGTGCTTATGGTTTTTTCCGATTGATCCTGAAACATTGAGATGGTGTTGAAGGCGCTGTTGAAAGCGACTTTCTGAAATTCAATCATCTGCCTGGCGGATGTGTTCATGTCCATTTGTGAACTCCTGGTCTGGGCTCAATCATTTGAGCCATTGGTTTATAGGTCAGCTTTGCCTCCTAAGCTGAAGCGGCTTTGCTGGTCGAGGATTTGGTTCCTTCGGCCTTGGTATCCTGAGTCTTTTCCGGTCCGAAAAGGACTTGTTCCCAGGTATCAAAACCCTGATCGATGACTTTCTTCATCTCCTCCCGTCCCTTTTGGAACGTATCCGTCCACTCAGCCAGCATCTTTCTGTTTTTTTCAGGAACAGTGGGAACCTGGCTCCAGAGGGTGTCCATCACCTTCATTGTTTGATCCTGCATGGCACTTACCGATTGAAACCAGGTCTGAAAAGCGACCTTGTGGGCGCCTACGATGGGTTGCATCAATTGTGTTTCCATCATCACTTTGACCTCCTTGAGGGTATGATTGGGTTTCCAAACGAGATGGAAAGATTCTAGACCCCATGGAGACAGCCGTCAAGTCTTTTTTGTGCAATGCATCAATTATTATAATTTATTAAATTCAACAAGATAAGAATATGTATATTGCATTGCACGCTAATAATAAAAACAGTAACCTCGAGGCACAAAGATCTTTTGGTCATGGTAAGTTGAATTGCTCTTTCCATGGGGCCCCCTTTTGGTATAGTTGGCTACGAAAAGTTAGAACCAGACGTGCAGCAATCTATAACTTATTTAGAGATCATCAACATGTTTCCAAAGGGGTCAAGAGCGTGACCCGGGTCAGCCTATTGGGTACAGAGTGGATGTGCAATGTAGCCCCCAAATCTCCGAGTCGTTCCTGAATGCCAAACAGACCCAGGCCCTTCCCAAGACTTTGTTCCTCATTATTTCTATATTCCTGCGGAAAGCCTCTGCCATGATCTTCAACCTCCAGCTTGAGCATGTTGTTCTGGCAGGAGATGGTGACCAGCCCTTCTTTGACCCCGGCATGCTTGACCACGTTAAACAAGAGCTCCCGGATGGCCTTGAAGAGGACGGTGGCCGATTCTTCATCCAGGCCATTCGGTTGTCCGTTCCCCTGAATAATGAACTCAACTCCGTACCGATGCTCGATACTCTCACAAAGCTCTTCGATGGCCGCCCGAAGACCCAGCTTATATAGGGTGGATGAAGTCAGCTCAAAGCAGAGTTGATGAATCCGCTCATTGGCCAAATTGATCAACTTTTGAGTTTCACCTGTTATCTTATATGCTTGCAAAATATCGTGCGTCCCATGAGCCATAGACAACTTATAACTGCAGGCCGAGAGGAGTTGAGCCACGTCGTCATGTAAACCTTCGGCGATACGTCGCTGTTCCATGTCTTGGGCTGAGGCCAGTTTGCCCGCCAGGGCCCGCAACCGCCGCCGGTAGGCCTGCTTGATACGTTCCGATTTTTTGCGAAAAGTAATGTCCCGGGTGACTCCCTGGACCCCATCCAGCTGGCCGTGGTGATCGAAAAGGGGTTTTAAGCTTACTTCCACCGGGACAATGCTGCCGTTCTTGTGAATCTGCTCCAGTTCCAGAGTCAGGGTTTCTTTTATTGATCCTGTCCTGGCCTCATCATACTTATCCATCAACATCTTATTGCTGGAAGAAGTAACTCTTGAGGCCAAACCTATCTCATAGGCTTCCTGCTGCGTGTACCCCAGGACTTTTTCAATTGACGGACTGATATAAGTGAAGTTGAGATCAGCATCCACCTTCCAGATGATATCGGCGGTGTTTTCAGCCAGGAGACGGTATTTCTGTTCGCGCTCTGCCAAGGCCTTTTGGACAAGCTTTAATTCGGTTATGTCCATCATGGAAGCGATACTTTTCCTGGTTCCCGGGATAATATCGATGGTTACGGACACGTTTCGTAAGTTGCCATATCGATCACAAAAGTGAAATTCGTATTCCTGAGGTGCGCTCCCGGGGTCAACCCTTCGCTGATGGTGATAGTTTTCCATTACCTTCAGCTCGGATTCATAGGCCACAAAATCTTTCCAATTTTTCAAGCCCTCGAGTTCTTCCTTGCTATAGCCTGAAAGAAGGGTAACCTTTGTATTGGCCAGGGAGATGCTCGTGTCCTCTTCAACAATAATGGTGGCTGCACCTGTGTTTTCAAAGATACTGCGATAATGTTTCTCACTTTCCCGCAAATCTTTCTCCGCTTGCTTGTGCTCGGTCACATCCAGGATCGCTCCGATCAGGCCACAGACATGTCCCTGACTATTCGTGTACGCTGCCTTATGGAAAATGACCTCCCGCAGGGTAAAGTCGGCGTTACAGAAATGCGATTCGTATACTTGTTCTCCTCCATGATTGAAGAGTTGGTTATCCATGGCATAATACACTTGGGCCAATTCGTCAGGGTAGACGTCAAATACCGTTTTCCCGATTAAACTTTCCCTGGTAAATCCGAAAAGCGTCTCAAATGTTTTATTGAAACCCAGGTAACGTCCTTGCCTATCTTTATAAAACACCGGAATGGGAATGGTTTCCAGAAGGATATTTAAAAACTCCTCACCGTGATGGAAATCTGGACATGACTTGTTGTAAACGTGGTAACCTTTGTGCTTATGCATGTTGTGCAGGTGAGATGAAATATCCGCTGCCACTTTCTGAAATGCAGTGTGTACATCCCTGGATGTGGCCAAGGGCTTGGGGACTGTGACAGCCAATATCCCATAGGTTGTTCCCTCATATTTCAGGGCCGCGGCCAAGGCCGACTGGTCACGGTATTTGTCGGATAAAGGACAGTCAGGACAGGTTGAGGCAGGATTGTACACAGCGATAAACCCGGTTTGCCTTTGGGCCCGCTGACAGCAAAAAAAAGGCTCGTTGCGTCTGAGTTTTTCAAGTACGGGCAGAAAATCAGAACCCCAACCGGCCTCGGCCCAGTCCAGATACCCTCTTTGAGCATCGAAAAGGAGTATCCAGGCATGGGAGTAGGCATCTTCCTCAATGAGAATGTCGCATGACCTTTGAATGATGCGATCGTGATTCTTCTCCGGAGTAATGGCCATGCCTAATCTGCGGTAAGCCAGTAAGACCCGGTTGATATGTTCAAGCTCTGTTATCCGAAACTCGATCTCTTCATAGCTCGGCTTTGTTGCACTCATCAGGCTGGCTCCATGTTCTCAAATTGAAGTGAGTGCCGGGACCGCCCTACCCAAAAGACCACGAGCTGGGTTGCAACCGCGTAGACCGCCCTTGCCCTCAAGGGCTGTTCCTCTTCAGGGTAAAACCTTGTTTCATGTGATTTCTGTAATTAATATTTACTTACTCTCTTTGATTGCGTACCAGTTTCAATTGCTTCTTGCAGAGCAGCCCCAGCTTCAAATCATGGTCGGACACAGATGATATAAGATTTTGCCCCAAAAGATGAGCCCGAACAATGAGCAGAATTCAAAAAGTGAGTAGGAAAAATTCGTATATGGGAGATACGGGAAGAAAGGCTGGGCTAGTTTGATGCGAGTGCAAAAACTATTGTTTCACTCGACAGAGATCAGAGGTCCTCGCCGCCGCTGGCGGCGGCCGCCAGTTTGGTCCAGTATGAAACTGGCAAAGAGGGCAGGGCCCGCCCTACTGGAAAAGCCCGGCTCGCAAGTAGGCCGCCCTTGCCCCCAAGGGCAGGCCCTCTTCGGAGAAAATTCTAGTTTCATACGAGAGGTCAGCAAAAACAAAGAATTATAGCTTCAGTTTATTGCAAACGAACGTAAATCGACTTTTTGCAGTTCGGTCCAGTTTAATGTGTCCCAATCATTTTGTTCTATTTATTAGGTATCAAGGGGCCCGATGATTCCTTGGCGCATGGCGTATCTAGCCAGAGCTACTGTGGAGTCCATCTCCAGTTTGACCATAATATTGTGTCGGTGGGCGAGAACCGTTTTCGGACTGATGGATAGGCGATCGGCAATTTCCCCGGTGTGGTACCCTTGGGCTATGTGTTGGAGGATCTCTTTCTCCCGTTTAGTTAACTCATGGCAGGTCTCGGCTGGAGAAGCTTTTATGCCACCCACATGCTGGCTTACAAATTGTTGGGCAATGGAAGGGCTCAAATACGTTTGTCCCGAGGCCACGGTTCGAACCGCGGCCATGAGTTCCTCAGCCGGGCTGGATTTGCAGATATATCCCTGGGCTCCGGCCTCAAGTATGGAAGTGATGAGATGGCCCTCCCGGTGCACGGACAGGCAAAGGATTTGGATATGGGGATGAACGGCTTTGATCTTGCGGGTAGCCACAATCCCGTCCATATCCCGCATGCTGATATCCATAATGACCACGTCTGGCAGCACCTCTTGGGCTTTGCGGACGGCCTCTTGCCCACTACCCGCCTCGGTAACAACTTCAATATCAGACTGTTGCCCTAAAAGGGCCAGGAGGCCCTCCCGCAGTATTTGATGGTCATCGACCAAAAGAACCCGAATGTTTTTCAATACTGACTCCAAATGCTCTAAAGCCGAAGGGATTGCTAGAAGCACATCCGGGATCATAGGTTCAGCAATGCGCAACTTTGTTAAAACTTCCTGGCAGAGAGCGGTGAGAGTGCTTAAAATTTATCTTAACAGGGATGGGAAAAAAAGCAATGACAGCTTTATGAGGAAGGGTGTCAGTCTCGCCTCTGCCGGCTGCAGCCAGTTTGTCGGGCTTCCGGGGTCGGACCTTCGCAACATATTCACATATCTGGAAAAAAATGCCTGGGAAGGCTGTTTTCAATGCTTAGACCAACCATTTCACACCCAAAACTGGGATTATAAGCAGCAGCCGGTTCCTGAAGGATACACGTAGTTCAGTAGGATTATCCTTGATGTTGCGGTACTCGACCTTGACTCCAAGCAGATTCTTCACCGCCTCTCCGAACTAAAGACTGCCAACTGCCAATGCTTCTGTCCGGGCCCTATTCCGAGTCGGTTTTATTGAAAGATAACCTCAGCCCTCATGGTAGGGGCAGCCTAGGCGTCTTTCGCCACGCGTCTGCGCGTGGCTGCCCTCTTCATCCTGCCAGTCACGCTTTTGCGCATGATTGGCGGTCCCGGATGGCCAAGCCAGCGGCCGGGGTTGAATCAGTTTCATACGAGATAGCTGAAATCACATCTATTCCGGGAAAGCTCATCAATGATCATCCCCGGCTGACCCAAATTATGGGCCTCAAGCATGTTCCAGGGCAGGAGATATTCTTCCATTTCCTATTCCAAGATCTACAACTCGAAGGGAAATGGATTTTTGAGGGATAGTGATTAAGCACGACTTCTTGGTACAGAAGCTCTTCTTCTACGCGCAGAGGGTCGTTCACAATCAATCTATACCATGCATGATACGTAGGAAAAATGGACATGGGGTCCACCGCCGATACTCAATTCATAGCAAAAAAAGAAATATGAAAATATCTTAAATGTTTATGTTTTGAGAGCGAAGTATGGCGAGACCTTCTCACTAAAGGAGTAGCTTGTATGAACTGGAGGCCCCACTCTGTGCCAATGCTTCTGTCCAGATCTATCAATAGGCTGGAGCGGGGTGACGCCGATCAGCAACAAAATTCATGCCCCCATTCTGGGCTGGACCAATCAATCTGTCGCTCAACCCTGCTGGCAGCTTTGCAGCGGAAACTTTTTGTGCCATATTGTATCATGGACTTTGCCCAGATCGAGACCATGGCCTCTCTGTTTGCCGTGGACACCTGCTATGGCCGCTTGCCGGAGCCTGTGGTGAATCGCACTCCTGCCGTGTAGATGGCACCCTGGTT
>JAWLEI010000049.1:17226-22493 GCA_041686195.1 Desulfovermiculus sp. | reverse complement strand
CTGGAACTTTCGGAGACAGTTCGAAATGGGCTGGAAGATTTGATTCAATTTCTGGTAGATGATCTCTCCAGACTTGGCCTGCCTCCGGTCCCTCGAAACCGGGGAGACAAAGAATCGAAAACAGCGACAACAGGCCTGTCTGGCAGCCCTTGGTAGACACAGCTCGCAAGCAACCTGAACTTTTTGAATTTTATGGAAAAGCCATCATTTTGATCCAAGCTGAAACTGGGGAATTGGCTTGTAGGGGCGAATGATCATTCGCCCTCTTGGGCCAGACTCGTATGAAACAAGATTCAATCCCAGCCGCTGGCTTGGCCGTCCGGGACCGCCAGTCACGCGCAAAGGCGTGAGTGGCAGGATGAAGAGGACAGCCACGCGCAGACGCGTGGCGAAAGACGCCCAGGACTGCCCCTACCCTGAGGGCTGAGATTGTCTTCCACTCAAGTCGAATTGAGCGCGGTTCTTCTGGAATGTTTCATGGATGATCAATCCGGCAGACTTCTCCCTTTTTTGCCCGCTTTGGGGCAAAAAATAGTTCAGATTTGCCGGAGGCAAAGCTCGTATGAAACAAGATTTTACACCCCAGATGGCCTGCCCTTGAGGGCAAGGGCGGCCTACTGGTGAGCCGGCTTTTGCGTAGGGCGGGCTTGACCCCAAGCCCAGCCCTTTTCATACTCTGTTTCTTTCTTGATCAAACTGGGCGTCTGCGGCCAGCGGCGGCGCTGAAACCTAACAGATCCTGGGCAACTGCTCCCCTTCCAGCATATGCACCAGCCGCGTGCCACCTATAGCAGTATTCAGGACCACCCGACCAGGATTTCCATCTGCCACGCGTCCGATGGCCCGGGCCCGGACCCCGAGCTCATCTTCGTGCATGATGTGCAAGGCCTGCTCAGCCTTGTCTTCAGGCACAATACAGATCATCTTACCCTCATTGGCCAGGAACAGGGGATCCAAACCTAAAAACGAACATCCTTCCTGCACCCCGGGACTTACCGGAATGCTCGATTCATCCAATTCAATACATACTTTGGACTGTTCCGCTATTTCCGTAACCGTAGTGGCCAGCCCGCCCCGGGTGGGGTCGCGCAGCACGTGCACCTCTTTGATCTCTTGCATCAGCCTCTGGACCAGATGGTGCACAGCAGCGGAATCGCTCTGTACAGGGGTTTGGAACCGAAGCCCCTCCCGCTGGGCTAAAATGGTCAGTCCATGGTCCCCGAGGGTCCCGTTCACCAGAACGACGTCACCGGGCCTGGCCCGATCCCCCTGCGGAAGGTTCTTGGTTCGTATTTCGCCCAGGCCGGTGGTATTGATAAACACCTGATCCACTGCGCCTTTGGGCACCACCTTGGTATCCCCGGTCACCACCTGCACTCCGGCCCGATCAGCAGCCTGGGCCATACTGGCTACAATCCGTTCCAGAACCTCAAGCTCCAAACCCTCTTCCAGGATGAATCCGCAACTCATATACCGGGGAACAGCCCCGATCATAGCCACATCGTTCACTGTGCCGTGTACAGCCAGGGAGCCGATGTCCCCCCCGGGGAAAAAAAGAGGGGTCACAGTAAAGGTGTCTGTGCTCATGGCCACAGGACTGGAAATATCCAGGCAAGCGGCATCGTTTAAGGAAGAAAGGTGCGCATTATCCAGATGCCGAACAAAGATGTCCTGTATAAGACGCTGCGAGGCCAGACCACCGCTTCCATGATCCAAAAGAATATGTGTATGCATTGCGTTGTTCTTTGCTATTTTATGGAGAAGTGTCTGTAGAAAAAAATCGGGCTTAGTTCTTGAGGAGGACGCGGTTGACCTCAACCGCTGTCCAATTTTCTTAATTTTAAGGGTTCCGCTCTGCGCTTTGTTCCACACCCACGTGCTTCTCTCCCTTGCCCCTCACCGCTTGCCTCTCACCCCTTGCCCCTTGCCGCTTGCCCCTTGCCCCTTTCCCCTCACCGCTTGCCCCTCACACCCCATACCGATATACAGCTGCGCAGCTGCCCTCAGTGGACACCATGCACGGTCCGACCGGCTGGGACGGGGTGCATTTTTCTCCGAACAGCGGACATTGCTTGGGCTGCAGAATCCCTTTGAGCACTTCCCCGCAACGGCATCCCGGTGGCTCGCGATCCTCAATTCCTGACAGTCCAAACTTCTCCCAGGCGTCAAAGGAGGCAAACTCTGGACTCAAAAGCAGACCGCTGTTCTCCATCTCCCCCAGTCCCCGCCATTTGACCGTGTGCTGGACAAAGACCTCATCCATCACTGCCAAGGCAGTTGGATTCCCGTCGTCCTTGACCGCCCGGGGATAGGCGTTGACCACCTCAGCCAAGTTGGAGGCCTGCTGCAGGGCCAGGTTGTCCAAAGCCATGAGAATATCCACGGGTTCAAAACCGGCAACCACCGCTGGAATCCCGAACTCCGCACTCAGAAAACGGTACGGCTTCAGCCCTATCACTGTGGACACATGGCCGGGCAGGAGAAATGCGTCCACTTCAACATCATTATTGTCAAGCAAGGCCCGCAAAGCAGGCGGAACCCTCTTATGGCAGGAAAGCAGGGAGAGGTTGTCCACCCCTAGCGCCCTGGCCTGCTTCAAGGTTGCCGCTACTCCCGGAGCGGTAGTTTCAAAGCCCACTCCCAGAAAAACGATCTCCCGCTCCGGGTTGGCCAGGGCCAGGTCCACAGCCTGAGTCGGTGAATAGCACACCCTCACGTCCGCCCCCAGGGCTTTGGCGCCCTGCAGGCTTCGCCCTCTGGAGTCCGGAACCCGCATCATATCCCCAAAGGTGGCCACAATCACCTGCGGATCCTCTGCCAGTTTCAGACCCGCGGCCACTTCCCGGGCATGAGTCACGCACACCGGGCACCCGGGCCCGGAAACATGCTCCACCTCCGGGGGCAGGAGGGAACGAAGACCGGATGTATAAATGGAAACCGTGTGCGTTCCGCACACTTCCATGAATCGAAGGCGGCCCCTGACCCGGTCTTGTATCCGCCGGGCCAGTTCCCGGCACAGTCCAGGATCAGTATAGGTCTGCAGTGCATTCTTGGTCTGTACATTCATCATGGTACGTGTTTTTGCTTGGCTGCTGTCTAAAAATCTCTCCACACATATTTGAGCTCGCATGAAACGAGACTGAAAAGGCCTGTCCTTGGGGGCAAGGACGGCCTACTGGTGGTGCTTCAGTAAGCCCAAGGCCCTGACTCCTCTTTGCTATCTCAATACAGGACTTCCTTAGAAGACAAGGGTGACTTCTGCTACTCCTCCAGTAGGGCGGGCTTGACCCCAAGCCCAGCCCTCCATGAAGGGCAGCCACCCAGTGAAATCATGCTCTGCATGTTACTTCGCAAATTACACAAGGCAGGCTCAGGGCTGCCCCTTGTACTCGGAGGATTCGGGTTATGATGCACGCAAACAGTACTGATATCGCGGCCCTCTTGGTCTGTTTCTCTCTCGATCAACCTAGCGGCTGCCGCCAGCGGTCCCGCCAAGGCGGGACAGGATACGTCCAGCACCTTATACATGAGAACAAAATTCCCATGTCATTGCCTGCACGGCGCTTTACTTTTGGCACAATCTATGGCTAAAGTCCAGGCAGAACGCTGCACAGGCCAGGGCCGTAAAACGGCATTTTACCGGGCCGGCAATGATGGGCAGAGTGCCAGTTCCGTAACATGAGAGGCTTCAAGCAGAAGTCGCAGAGAAACAGTACATCTTGGTTTCAAACCACGGTCGCTTCACCATGTCAGACAGCACCACTTCTCTTCCTTCTCCTTTTCCGGCAGTCAATTGCGGCCTCGTCCCTGACGATGCCCAGTGCAAGGCCTGGTGGCGGGAATATGACATGCTGGAAAACATTGCTGTGCACAGCTCTCTGGTGTCCGGAATCGCCACTTGGATCGGCCACAGGGCCAGGGACTGTGGTTTGAACGTACACCTGCAGGCCCTAAGGGCCGCCGGCCTGCTCCACGACCTGGCCAAGACCTATACCGTGCGCTATGGTGGCAACCACAGCCAATTGGGCGCGGCCTGGGTCATGGCCTTGACCAAAAACCCGGCCATCGCCCAGGCAGTCCGCCATCACATAGTCTGGCCCGGACCTGTGGATGTGAACATCCACTTTCTGCCCCTGGTCATCATCTATGCCGACAAACGGGTCAAGCACGACACCATCGTCACCCTTCCGGAGCGCTTTGCAGACCTGTTCATTCGGTATGGAGTGAGTGAAGAGCGGATTGCAGCCATGCGCCGTTCCTTTGCCCAGGTAGAAGATATTGAATCAAGGCTCAGCAGCCTATTGGAGGTAGACCTGAATGCACATTCTTTTGATAGCCGGCGGATGGTCCAATGAACGGGAGGTCTCCTTAAGCGGCAGCCAGGCCATTCAGGCCGCTCTTGAGCGTCTGGGGCATGACGTCTCTTTTCTGGATCCAAGCACCCAGTATCACCAGCTGGCCAAGATGGCCGTGAAAACAGACTTTGCGTTTATCAATCTGCACGGCTGCCCTGGAGAGGACGGATTGATTCAAGCCCTGCTGGACCGTTTGGGCTGCCCGTATCAGGGCTCAGGACCCAGCGGTTCACTTCTGGCCTTAAACAAGGCCGCGGCCAAGGAGCTGTTTGTTGACTGCAATATCCTCACCCCGGCTTGGGAGTTTCTGCCCCAGCCCCCGAATGAAGACTGGTCCTGCCGATTGAATTTTCCCCTGTTCGTCAAACCGAACAATGGCGGCTCCAGCCTGGACGTCAGCCAGGTGAGCATTCCGGAAGAACTCCCTGCCTGCATATCCCCTGTGTTTGCCAGAGGAGGGGAGATCATTCTGGAAGAATCTGTCCCAGGCATGGAGATCACCTGCGCAGTCCTGGGCACTGAACCCCTGCCCCCTATTCTCATCCAGCCTGCTGATCAGTCCGGGTTTTTCGATTATTACAGCAAGTATACCCCGCAGGCGGCCCAGGAAATCTGTCCTGCCCCTATATCCGGGGAATTGACTTCTGGTATCCAGAAGTTGGCCCTCAAAGCCCATCAGGGGCTGGGGCTCTCAGGATACAGCCGGGCCGACTTCATGGTAGTTGAAGATCAGCCCTACCTCCTGGAGGTGAACACTCTGCCCGGGATGACGGCCACCAGCCTTTTCCCCCAGGCAGCCCGGGCCGTTGGCCTGTCCTTTGACCACTTGATAGCCAGGCTTATTGAGCTGGGCCTCGCATGAAACAAGATCCAACTTGTTCGTCATTCCCGCGCAGGAACGTCATCCCGGAC
>JAWLEI010000049.1:8590-17126 GCA_041686195.1 Desulfovermiculus sp. | reverse complement strand
GATCCGGGACCAGAATCCAGAGCAGATAGAGCGGCTTTGTCCTAGATTGCCCGGGCTATGACAGAGGGGTTAAGCCCTCAGTTTCATTCATGATGACAATTTTTCATCCACACTGATAAAGTCTTTGAATACAAACCATGATGACCCAATATCCACAGAGCAAATACTCATCCCCCTCATTGCCTACGAGCTGCAAAGCCTGGCTCGGCCTGTACTCAGCTTTGTGGTACGCAGCCATTCCTGCGGCTCTGGGCTTTAAACGCCTTCGCTCCGGACTGTGGCCCAGGATTCGTTCCCGGCCTGAACCCAGGGAAACGGACATTTGGATCCAGGCCGCCTCAGCCGGGGAGTGTACCCTGGTCCAGACCCTGCTTCAGTCCTGGCCGCAGGATGAGCCGGTCTCCTGTCTGGCCACTACCAATACTCCTCAAGGCATGCAGGCCTTAACTAAAGCCACCCCTCCTCGGCATATGATTTTCACTCCTGCCTATGCCCCTTTGGATACCGGCCCCAGGGTCCGAAAGGTCCTCAATGCCATTCGGCCCCGGGTTGTAGTTCTCCTGGAAACCGAGCTCTGGCCCAATCTTTTGGCCGCCTGCACCAAGCGAGGTATTCCCGTTCTGCTGCTCAATGCCCGCATGACCCCCAAAAGCCTCAGCTGGTATACTCGGGTCCGTAAACCGGGACGTAAGATCAGGCCCCAACGAATCCTGGCCGTTGACCAGGACCAGGCCTCCCGCTACTCTTATATTTTCGGCCCGCGGGATGTGGACATCATGCGCAATATCAAGTTTGACCGCTGGTCCGGAATACAGGAACCTTTGCCCTATGTGCAAAATCCTCTGTCCGGATTGTTCAAAGCCCAGAGCCGGCTGGTTGTTTATGGATCCATACGCCGGGAAGAAGAGCCATACCTGATTCCAGTCATTGCCCGCATGGCTTCCTTGCACCCCAGGGCCATTCAGGCTGTCTTTCCCCGGCACATGCACCGGATTCCGGCCTGGAAAAAGGCCTTGCAAGAATCCGGTGCATCCTGGAAACTGCGGAGTCGAATTCAGGAAAGTATACCTCAGGGCACGGTCATCCTCTGGGACACCATGGGTGAACTGGAACCTGCTTATGCCATGGCCCGGGCTGTATTCATCGGCGGCAGTCTGGCTCCCAAAGGGGGGCAGAACTTTTTGGAATCCCTGGCCCAGGGTGTTGTTCCCTGTATTGGCCCCTGGTGGTCCAATTTTTCCTGGGTCGGTCCGGAGATAGTAGACCAGGGCCTGCTCACCCAGGTCTCTGGGCCTGAGGAACTGGTGCAGGCCTTAAGCCACGATCTGCGCGCACCCCAATCCAGGGAAAAAGTCTTTCAGCGCTTTGCCCAATATCTGCACCAGCGCCAGGGTGGAACCGAGGATGCTCTGTCCGCCATCCGCCGGGAACTGGGCGAAGAACTGCTGTAAACATTCTGAGGATGTTCGCAAAGCTCGCATCAAGGAATCCAGGCTGGTGCCTGGCCCAAGAGGGCGAAAGATTTTTCGCCCCTACTATCCACGCGCCAGTTTCATCCTGGATCAAACTGGCGGCATCTTACGAATAACGAATAACAGGCCGCCAGCGGCGGCCCTGAAACCTTAGACCACACAAACCTATGTTCCGATACGCAGGCATCATCGTCGGGGCCCTCATCTTGGGCGTCTACATCTTCGTCTTGGCTTCCAGGGGCACCATCTCCGGGCGCTTCCGCACCGTGAGTCTTGTCCTGCTTTGCTTGTTCCTGCTCCTGGCCGGAGTCGGGCTGTACACCACCCAAACCCGGCATTCAGTGCAGTCCGTACAGGAAGAATACTCCTCCCAAAAAAATGAGATCCTGGACCAGCTCTCACAGCTCTATGCCCGCCAGAAATACTCTCAGGCCAGGGAGCTGGCCGAAAAATATCTTCAAGTCAACGCCCCCCGATTGGATGAGTGGTACCGGCGATCCAGAGAAGCCGAGCTCCTGGAGCAGATTGAAGACCTGCCGGACACAGCCTACGAAGACCGCTTGGATATCTGGAAGGAGCTTCTTGATTTGACTGAAAAAGACAAATACGCCGCAAAAGCGCACCAGATTCGAGTCCAATGGCGAAAATTCCAGGAGAGCATGCTCAGGGATCAAATCAATAAGCTGCCATCCAATGCAGTAGCCCAAAGGGCTTTGGGCTATAAACTGCTCAAAGGCCTTGCCCCGGGCAATGTCCTTTACAAACAGCGGCACAGGACCTATGTTCAACAAGTAGGGAGTAAAATTGAAGAAACCCCATGGTCCAATCTGTGCACCAGCCGGGAAATGGATCCCTGCCAGCATGTCGGCTACTGGGTTGAGTCCGTGCAGGGAAATACCCGGATCGACGTTCGGACCTCGGAGATCTGTGGAGTCAGCTGGCGTCCCAAGGGGACTCTGATCACCAGGGATGGACAGACGGCTCCGGAAAACGGGGCCTACTACATTGTCCATGACTGGGGAAAAGAGCTGCTGGTGCTTATAAACACCGCCTATGTTCAGGTCAGAGACCCCTTCCCGGAGATCTCTTCCCGGCTTTTAGAAGACTCCTGAATGCCGGGGCAGAAAGAGCCAGAGATAATCCCGGCCTGAAACCGGAGGCAAATATGAACCTGAAAATTGAGGTAGAAAATCAATGTTAGGCGCTATCAGCGGAGACATCATCGGTTCCAGGTTTGAAGCCCGGCCCGTAAAAAGCAAGGACTTTGATCTGTTCACCAACCAAAGTCGATTCACCGATGACAGTGTTTTGACTATCGGCCTGGCCGACAGCCTGCTGCACAATGTGCCCTACAGTCAAAACCTGAAGGCATTCTTTACCCGCTATCCGTATGCCGGCTATGGAGGCACCTTCGCCATCTGGGCCGCCTCCAATCAGGCCGATCCCTATTACAGCTTCGGCAATGGATCAGCTATGCGGGTCAGCCCTGTTGGCTGGTTCTTCAATGATGAGCAATCAGTCCTTGATCAGGCCAAAGCCAGCGCTGCTGTGACCCACGACCACCCGGAAGGAATCAAGGGGGCGCAAGCAATAGCCCTGGGAGTCTTTCTGGCCCGGCAGGGAACAGATAAATCCGATATCCAGGACCACATCCAGACCAGGTTCGGCTATGACCTGAGCACGAGCCTGGATCAGATCAGGCCCGGTTACAGCTTCGACGTCACCTGCCAGGGATCCGTGCCCCAGGCCATTCAGGCCTTTCTGGAGTCCACTGATTTTGAGGATGCGATCCGCAATGCCGTGTCCCTGGGGGGAGACAGCGATACCCAGGCCTGCATGGCCGGGGCTCTGGCTGAAGCCTTTTACGGCGGGCTGCCCCAGGACATTGCCCGGGAGAGCCTCTCCCGCCTGGATGAATTCCTGCGCGGCATTGTCTATGATTTCTATGCCTCCATCATTCCGGATCAGGAGCTGCCATCCACCTGAGATAATCGCTGGATCCGTAGCCCGGTTCTCTCCGAGAGCCGGAGGGTTTAAAAGACTAAAGAGGCTGGACCTTAAACATTAACCATAAAGCATATATGAACGAACACGAACATTTCGAGCAAACTGAACACAGGCTGAACTTACGTACTCTGCAGGTCACCGATTTCCAGGACATTATGGAAATCATGGAACGGGTTTACCGGGTCATGGGTGAATACTGGACCCAGGAGGAATTCTCCTCCCATCTGACCCGCTTTCCTGAAGGCCAGATCTGTATCGAAGACAAGGGCAAGGTGGTGGCCGCGGCCCTGAGCCTGATCATCGACTATTCCAAGTACGGAGAAAATCACACCTACCGTCAGGTGATCGGCGAAGGGCATCTCAAGAATCACGATCCGGATGGAGACTATCTGTATGGGATCGAGGTCTTTGTCCATCCGGATTACCAGGGCCTGCGCCTGGGCCGCAGACTGTACGACGCCCGCAAGGAGATCTGCGAGAACCTCAACCTCAAAGGAATTATTGTCGGGGGCCGGATTCCCGGGTACCACAAGTACGCCCAGGAAATGACCCCTCAGCAGTACATTCAGATGGTGAACAACAAGGAGATCCACGACCCTGTCCTCTCCTTTCAACTGTCCAACGATTTCCACATCAAAAAGCTCATTCCCAACTACCTGCCTGAAGACAAGGAGTCACTGGGCTACGCTGTATTGCTGGAATGGAACAACATCTATTACGAAGAGCGTCAGCCCCTGATGGGCGGGAAAAAGACCTATATCCGTCTCGGGGCCGTTCAGTGGCAGATGCGCCTGTTCGAATCCTTTGACGACTTTATGCAGCAGGTGGATTTTTTCGTGGATACCGTGGCCAGGTACAATGCTGATATGGTCCTCTTCCCCGAACTGTTCAACGCCCCCCTTATTTCCAAGTTCGACCAGGAATACGCCCCTGAAGCCATGCGCTCCCTGGCCGATTACACCGAGCCTCTGCGCCAGGAGCTCATAAACATGGCCCTGGCCTACAACATCAATATCATCTCCGGCAGTGTGCCTGAGTATCGGGACAACGAGCTGTTCAACGTCTGCTTCCTCTGCCGCCGGGACGGAACCTGGGAAAAGCAGTACAAGCTGCACATTACGCCTGAGGAACGCCAGAGCTGGGGACTGCGCGGCGGGGACACCCTGACTGCTTTTGAGACCGATGTGGGCAAAATCGGCATTCTCATCTGCTACGATATTGAATTCCCCGAGCTGGCCAGGATCCTGGTCGATCAGGGCATCAACATCCTCTTGATCCCCTACTGGACAGACACCAAAAACTCCTATTTGCGCGTTCGACGCTGCGCCCAGGCCCGGGCCATTGAAAACGAATGCTATGTGGCCATCTCCGGCAGTGTGGGCAACATCCCCCGGGTGGAGAATATGGATATTCAGTACTCCCAGGCGGCTATCTTCACCCCCTCGGACTTTGCCTTTCCCCATGATGCCATTGCCGCTGAGGCCACCCCAAACACAGAAATGACCCTGATTGCTGATTTGGACCTGGATCTGCTCAAAGACCTGCGCCAGACCGGCAGTGTACGCAACATGCTCAACCGCAGGCTGGACCTGTACAACCTGACCTGGGTCAGAAGGTGAGGAGAGTGTTCGGTCCCGCCTTGGCGGGACCGCTGGCCGCATACGCTCAGTTTGATCGAGAAAGAATCAGACCAAGAGGGCTGGCCCAGTAGCCCGGGCCTCTCCGAGGGCCGGGAGTGATCAAAGAGGCTGGGCCTCGGAGAGGGCCAACCCTACCAGTAGGCCGCCCGGCATTCACTTGCAGCATGGACTTTCATAATTTGTAATGAAGTTCAAAGTGCAAGTGAGTGCCGGGCAGGCCATCTTTAGGGGTAAAATCTCGTTTCATACGCGCTTTGCCTCCGGCAAATCTGAAATATTTTTTTGCCCGCTTTGGGGCAAAAAAGAGGATACCCAATGATCCAAACCGAAATTCTGGCCACTGGGGATGAGATCCGCAGCGGGGCCCTGGTGGATACCAATTCAGCCTGGCTGGCCGAGCGGCTGGAGGCCTGCGGGCTTGCTGTCCGCCGTCACATCTGTGTTGGCGACAGCTGTGAACAATTAACAGATGTGCTCACCGAAATGAGCCTCCGGGCGGAAGTAGTCGTGGCCACCGGAGGCCTGGGTCCGACTCCGGACGATTTGAGCGCCCAGGCCGTAGCTCAGACTTTGGGGGTGGACCTGGAACTGCGGACCGAGGCCCTGGAGCAGATACAGGCCTTTTTTCAGTCCATGGGCCGGGAGATGCCCGAGTCCAACCGGCGTCAGGCCATGCTGCCAACTGGGGCCACAATGCTGCCCAATCCCATAGGCACCGCCCCGGGATTTTGCTTTCACCTCAACGAATGCATCCTGTACTTTCTGCCCGGCGTGCCCTCTGAAATGCGCCGCATGTACACCGAATGCGCTGAACCTGATCTCCAGGACCGATTTAGAACCAGGCTGCAGCCGGTAATTACCCGCACCCTGTCCGCCTTTGGCCTGACCGAGTCCGGAACAGCCACTGCTCTGCAGCATTTCCACCGCGAATTTCCGGATATCGGCCTGGGGTTTCGGGCCCATTTTCCGGAAATACAGATCAAGCTGAGCCGCAGCGGCCGGGAAAGACAAGATGTGCAGAACCGCTTGGACCTGGCTGCGGCCTGGGTTCATAACCGGCTGGGAAAAGCCGTATTCAGCCGGGCCGAGCAGAGTATGGCCGAGGTGATCCAGGATCTGCTCCGCACCAGGTCGGCCACTCTGGCCGTAGCCGAGAGCTGCACCGGAGGCCTTATCAGCCACTGGCTGACCGAGGTGGCCGGCAGTTCAGATCTTTTCACCTTGTCCGCTGTGACTTATGCCAATGCGGCCAAAGAGCGGATATTGGCGGTTCAGGCTCAGACCCTGGCTGAGCATGGGGCTGTTTCCGAGGAAGTGGCCCGGGAAATGGCCCAAGGGGTGCGCCTGGCCGGGGGAGCAGACTTTGGACTGGCCACCACTGGAATAGCCGGTCCCTCCGGGGGCACGGAGGCCAAACCGGTCGGCACGGTCTGCATTGGACTGGCCGGGCCGGAGAAAACAACGTCCAGACGTCTTTATTTCCGATTTCCCTCCAGAACCGCAAACAAAAAGATGTTCGCCATGTCCGCACTTGATGTGCTGCGGCTGCATCTGATGGAAACGCAGGAGAATTAGTATGGCCAGGGCTTTGGTGATATTCGCCTCCAAGACCGGGGAAACTGCTGAAATCGCTCATTTGATCGCTGACGGCATTTCGGAAAGCGGGATGCAGGTTAAGACCATGCCGGCCGCATCCATCACCAGCGATGAACAGCTGAATGGCTATGATGCGTATGCCTTGGGCTCTTCAGTCTACAACGAACAAATGCTCCCTGAACTGGAGGAGGTCCTTTGCCGGCTGTCCAGAATGCCGGTCCAAGGCAAAATCGGGGCCGCTTTTGGTTCCTATGAATGGAATGAAGAGGTCCCGGGCCAGATACATAAAAGCATGGAACAGGACTGCGGCCTGATCATGGCCGGCCCAGCCCTGGCCTTTAAGCCCCCTCTTCTGGGACATAAGGAAAAGCAGTCCCGGGAACTGGGCCGAACGATTGCGAGGATGGCTGGTACTGTTGCGCAAGACAACACATAATTCCATTTTGCGGCCAAGATGACTTGCAAATTTATCAATAGCCTGGTGGAGTGCGCAACAGTGCGATCACTTTGAGTGCAAAATAAAATCATATCGGCGGGGCGATGGTCACCACCACCCGCATTTGGGTCGAGGCCCGAATCCCGTGCGGCTCTGCAATCTCGGCCACCAGAACATCTCCGGTCCTGGCCGGCATGGCCGCCCCGTCAGCGCCTAAAAATTCCCCCTCACCCTCCAGGACCAGGATGGACAACTGCCCTTCCACATCGTGGGAATGCACGGGCAGTTCCTGGCCCGGCTGGAAGTTGAAGTTCAGGATCTTGAAATAGGGGGAATCATGAACCAGCAGTTTCTTCATGCCCAGATCGTTAAACCCGCCTTCTTGGTACAAATTGAGTGTCTTCATAATCTCCCTCCATGATTGTCCACATTCATCATATGCCGTATCTGTGCAAACGCATAATTTCTTCTACCTCCTTCTCTCCAAGCCGTCCTTGATGTATATCAAAACTTCAGCCACAAGACAGCTTTCGCCCGGGTGGCATGCACGTCACCTTTCAATTTTAGTGGCGCTGTTGCTCAACTCCTCTTGCACAGTCCCCAGGGCTGAGATATACTTTATTAAATACACTGCACTACCCCATGGAGAATTATGGGCAGCCAAGCATATACCGAGCATTACACAGTGGCTGATTTTCAGCAATGGACAGGCGATTGGGAACTTATCCAGGGACAGCCTCTGGCCATGACCCCTTCTCCATCTCCTCAGCACCAAATCGTCAGCGGCAAACTCTTTCGCCACCTCGATGCTGAGCTCGACGAATGCCCGCAATGCCATGTCCTTATAGAGACTGACCTCTATCTGAGTCAGGACACTGTTGTCAGGCCAGATATCATGGTCATCTGCCATGAGCCGGGGCCACGGCTGATCAAGGCCCCGGATATCATCTTTGAAGTCATCTCCAGCCAGTCATCCCGCAGAGATGAAATCTTCAAGTATCATCTCTATGCAGAAGAAGGGGTCAGATTTTACGGTCTGGTCTATCCTGAACTCAAAAAAGTAAAGCTCTTCCAGCTCCAGGAGGACAAATACATAAAAATTGGAGACTTTTCTCATGAAAGCTACCTGTTTTCAGGCCTGGAATGCAATATATGCCTCGACTTTTCTAAAATCTGGATGGAAACAGGTTAGTGTCCGTCTGCGGTCAGAGGCAAAGCTTATATGTATGAAATAAGACTTTACCCCTAAAGATGGCCTGCCCGGCACTCACTTGCAGTTTACACGTTCCTGCAAAATACTACGGCCATGCCTGCAAGTGAGTGCCGGGCGGCCTACTGGTGGTGCTTCCGTAGACCCAAAGCCCTGACTCCTCATTGATATCTCA
>JAWLEI010000049.1:0-8490 GCA_041686195.1 Desulfovermiculus sp. | reverse complement strand
CTTCTGCCTTCTGCCTTCTGTCCTCTGTCATCTGACCCCCGGCTCCTGATTTCCAAACTCCTCTCCGAACATCTGCCACACTGTCAGAAACAAAGCGGCCAGAACCGGGCCGATGACAAAGCCGGAAATACCGAACACACTCAAGCCCCCCAGGGTGGTGACCAGAACAACATAGTCCGGTAGCCTGGTTTCTCTCCCCACCAGAATGGGCCGAAGTACATTGTCCGCCAGACCGATCAGAGTGGAACCCAGGACAATGAGCACCACCCCTTTGAATATGTGACCTAAGGATATAAGAATAATCGCGGCCGGCCCCCAGACCAGGGCCGACCCCAGCATAGGGATCAAGGAAAGAACAGCCATGACCACTCCCCACAAGGTGGCGGCCTGGATGCCCAGGATCCAGAACAGAAGACCACCCAGCCCGCCCTGGACCACAGCCACTACAAAAGTGCCCTTGATGGTGGCCTTGGATACCTGGGAAAACCGGGCCACCAGGCTTTGCTGCCGCTCGGGGCGCAAAGGGATGGTCCGCATGATTCCCCGCACCAGCCACTTTCCGTCTTTGAGAAAGAAATACAGCAAATAGAAGGTGATGGCCAGCATAACCCCAAGGCGCACAGCATTCTGTCCGATACTGACCAGGTTGGTGGCCACAAACCGGCTGGCCTCAACCGCCCCTTGGGACAGCCCTTCCTTGATTCTGTCCCAATCCACTCCCAGCTTGGCCAGGCTCTCAGTCAGGGCGGGCAGGCTGCGTTCCAGGTAGGCAATACCTTGGCTCAATTTGACATCCCCGGCTGCAATACGTTCATAGAGACCCATGGATTCGTGCATCACCGACAGCCCCAAAAGAGCGAGGGGAATGACCACTCCCAGGACAATGATCACTAAGGTGATCAGGCTGGCCACTCGGGCCCGGTTGTTGAAATGACGCAGAAAAAAGGCATACCCGGGATGAAAGACCACAGCCATGAGTGCAGCCCAGAAAATGGGCTGCATAAATCCGTGAATGACCCAGGCAAAAAGCAGAGTGGCAGCCAGAACCAGAACAACAAAGGAGATATTTTGGGCCAGGGAATTTCCATTCTTCATTTTTCCTCCTTTTTCTGGCATGGTGGTTCACCTTTTGAAATCACCAGGCTTTGAACTCAAGGCTCAGCCGGCACAAAAATACGCGTTCAGGGAATGCTTCCCATGGCTCTGTCAAAGTAATGTGCGGGTTTGTCCGCCAGTTTTCATCTATTAGGATCATACAGTATGAGCACTGTCCTCCTCATTGGCCTGGCCGGCTTCTGCGGCGCCCTCTCCCGCTATTGGCTGGGCGGGCTGGCCCATAAGCTCCTGGGTACCGCATTTCCCTGGGGCACTATGGCCGCCAATGTCCTGGGCTGCTTTCTGTTCGGTCTGGTCTTTGCTTTAGCTGATGAGCGTTTTCTGCTCAAGGAGCAGACCCGGATCGTGCTCCTGGTTGGATTTATGGGCTCTTTTACCACCTTTTCATCCTTGATTTTTGAAAGCAGCCAGCTCCTGCGGGATGCGCAGTGGTTGCTGGCCGGGATCAACTACACAGGCCAGACCATCCTCGGGCTCGGGGCCTTGTGGCTGGGTATCATCCTGGCCAGGATCATATAAAACCACTGACTCCTCAACAAAGGACTTCCTATGGACTCCATGCACCAAGCATTGCGCCTGCGCGTGTATCTCGGTGAAATTGATCAGCATCAGAACAAACCCTTGTATCAGGTTCTGGTTGAGGAAGCCAGGAGTTTCGGCCTGGCCGGGGCCACGGCTTTTCGGGGTTTTTTGGGCTTTGGGGCCACCAGCCGCATTCATACCAGCAAGATCCTGCGCCTCTCAGAGGACTTGCCTGTTGTGGTGGACATTGTGGACACCAAAGAACGTATAGAGGCCTTTCTCCCTCATGTGAACAGCATTGTTACTTCTGGTACCGTAACCCTGGAACCGGTTCAGGCCACCTTTCATATGCCCCTGAGGGTCAGAGACATCATGACCCTTGATCCGATAACCGTGCATCCAAGTGACGGGCTGGACGTGGTCGTCCACCGCCTCCTCAGCCACCAGGTGAAAGCCCTGCCTGTGGTCCGGGGGAGTAAGGCAGTGGGCATAATTACCGGCGGAGATCTCCTCACCCGGGGAGGACTTGAACTGCGCCTGGACCTGCATCCCCACCTGCCTGATCAGGCCCGGCAGGACCAGATGCACACTTTGCGCAGGCTGTCTGCCCAGGATGTGATGACTTCCCCGGTCCAAACCATACCTGTAACTGCCACTGTTCCGGAAGCGGCCAAGCGGATGAGCACCCAGGCCATCAAGCGTTTGCTGGTGGTGGACGATCACGGCCGCCTCAGCGGGATCGTCAGCCGGGTAGATATCCTGCGCACCTTTGTCCGGGCCGCGGACTTTTCCGATCAGCTTCCGGACCTCCCGCCGGGCCTGAACCAAACCGTGGAACAGCTCATGTTCACCGATGTGGCCACGGTCACTCCCCAGGACGGTCTGCAGGACGTATTGAACAAGATGGTGGCCACCCCCTTGCGCCGGGTGGTGGTGGTGGATACAGACAAGCACGTGCGGGGCATTATCCTGGATCGGGACGTGATTTCCCTGTTCAGTCAAGAACAGGAACCAGGCTTGCTCAGCGGGCTGATCGCCATCCTGGCTGCCAAACCGGAAGGTCATGCCCTGCTTTCCGGCACAGCCCAGGACGTTATGCGCCAGAGCGTGTTTTCCGTTCCTGAAGGCACGCCCATCAAACAGGCCCTGAACCGGATGCTGGAACACGGGATCAAGCGTCTGGTAGTCACCAACGGTCAGGGCCGCTTGCTGGGCATGATCGATCGGGACGTGACCTTAAAGGCCCTGGGAGGGGTATAAGACTTCGGGATAATGCCGCACATAGCCGTCTCTTGTGGAGGTTGCTTGAAATATTAGCATGGCTTTTTTATACCGAACGTAGGTTGGAGTCAATGCTCGCACCTAAGAGTAAATATGCTTCAGGAAAGAATAGATTTTGTTTCAACATGTTGTATCGTCAGATTTTTGACGCACTGGCTTGATTCTGGGTCTTAGGAGACCGCTCCTCTGCGTGGGACAGGCCTCTTCCACCCTTATGGTTCCCACGCAGAGCGCGGGAGCTCCCCAGGACGCTCCACGTCCACAAAAAAGACCGCAGAGCGGTCAAAACAGGCTCCCACGTAGTGTCCAGTCCTATGTGTTACGTCGCATAACAGAAAAGAGCAGGACATCTTCTGGTTCCCCTCCCTGCTGTCGCTTTGGGCAGGAGGGAGGGGCCAGGGGAGGGTTCTTATTTGCGACATTTGAGGTAAGACCAGACGGTAGATCATGGGCGCGACATTCCATTGACAAAAAAAGTGCATATGGAATCAATACAAGAGCTTGAACACGGCAGGGGAACGGAAAAGGAGCTGATTGAGTGAAGCTCATTTTTAGTGATTTACATCAAAGGGCATCGCGAAGCATTCAGTAATGATAACGGCAGGAGATTATAGTCACATATGTATCATCCACAGCGTAAACTAAACGATTGGTCTCATCTATTCGGCGGGACCAGAATCCTGAGAGGTTTTCCTTAAGGGGCTCTGGCTTGCCCATACCTTCAAATGGCGAACGTTTTGTATCAGCTATCAGCTTATTTATTCGCTTGAGTTTCTTTTTGTCTTGGCCTTGCCAGAACACATAATCAGCCCAGGCAGCATCTGTCCAGGCAAGCATCCTACTCATCAATAATATCTCGGACCGTTGTCTTGCCGGACTTGTACTGATCAATAGATTCCGCCAAATGAGCGGCATTGGCTGGTGACTTAAGCAAGTGAACTGTTTCCATTAAACTGTTGTAGGACTCCAAGGACATGACCACAGCATCTTCAGCATTGCGTCGGGTAATGATGGTACATTCAGCATCATTGACCACATTATCCAATACAGATTTCAAAGCATTTCGCGCTTCAGAAAATGAAATAACCCGCATAATCTCTCCATGATCCGGTCTATTATTATCTCGTTGTACAACGATATACGACAACTGAGTCCGCCAGTCAAGCCTTTTCAGGATCCGCTGGGAACAATACAAAAGATGATCAGCCTCCCACTCACCACTCATCGCTTCACCTCTCGCTCCACCCCCAGCCGGACCAGTGGCAGGATGTCCCTGGGATCGTCTGTTAAAACCAGCTCATTGGTCTTATCCTTCCTTTCCACGTCGGCAACAACCTCTTCCCAGGTTCTCTCTCCCTTCAGGCTCAAGACCTGAACCGCGGCCCGGCGGAATACCTGATCCCGGCCCAGATCATGGGCCAGCCGGACCACAGCCAGCCAGGCCTCCATGTCCTTCGGCCTGGCCTGAGCATACTCCTGCCAGTATTTTAAGGCCTTATCCTCTCGGCCCAGCTGGTAAAAGGCCTCTCCAAGCACCTTGTGGGCCAGACCCGGTTCTCCTCCAAACTCCAGGGCCTTCACTGCCTGCTGTACAGCTTCTTCATACGTCCCTTGCTTGAGCAGGACCAGACCGTACAGGGCCTGATAGGTCTTTTTCTCCGGCCAGGCATTGACCAAGGCCTGAGCCGTTTTTCGGGCCTGGTCCACCTCCCCCAGCCGGAGCAGGGCCGAGGTCATGCCCGGCCAGGCCCGCCAGAAGCCGGGCTCAATCTCCAGGGCCTTCTTGTAGAGGTCCAAAGCCTTTTCCGGCTCCTGCTTGCGTAGGTAGTAATTGCCCAGGTTGCTGTAGGGCACGGCCTCCAGATCCGGTCGGTGGTAGCGGTCCACCTCAATGGCCTTTTCGCTGGCCTCTTTGGCCTTCTCGTGCAGGCCCAGGCCGGCATAGGTCTTGCCCAGGTTGGTATGCACCCGGCTCAAGCCCGGGGCCAGCTTGGCGTTGTCCGCCCACAGATACAGGGGATGCTCAAAGAGCGCGTTGCGATTGATGACCGTATGCCCCTGCCCGGCAATGGTCACCACCAGGACCAGGGAGGTCAGCACATACAGGAGGCGCTTTTGGCAGAATTCCCGAATAAAGGCCACGACTCCCACTCCCAGGAGGAGAAACAGGGCCATGGACGGCAGATAGTTGCGGTGCTCATAGATCAGCTCCAAAGGGATGAACGAGCTCTCCACCAAATGGGTGATGACAAAGAACAGCAGGCAAAAGGACAGCAGCGGCCGGCGTTTGGCCAGATAAATCCCCAGCCCGATCCAGGCGACCCAAAAAGCAATAGCCGGCAGAGTGGTCCAGGGCGAGAACAGAGAGGTGGAGATCTGGACTTCATGGATCAGGGCAAAGCGGCCGGGCATGGGATAGATGAGCAGGGAGAGATAAAAGATCAGGATCCTGGGCTGGGTCAGCAGGCGCTCAACAACGGTAAAGTCACGGTTTGCATACCCGGAGAGGATATTGAAGGGCTCAGTGAACACAAAGGCCATGCCCACCAGAAAGAGCAGGGGCACAGCTCCAATGAGCAGGTGGCGTTTGAGGTTCGCCCGGCTTACCCCCTGAATGAGCAACAGGTCGAACAGGTACAGGAGCACAGGGAGCAGGGCCGCGTTCTCCTTGCTGGCCACAGCCAGAACACCGCTTAGGGCGCACAAAGCAAACCAGACCACCCGGCGCCCCAGCTTGGGGCTGGTCCGGCCCAGGAGGTAGAAGAACATGGAGATGATAAAAAACATGGCCGCCATGGAAGCCATGCGCTGCACAATATAGGTTACCGCAGTGACCTGCATGGGGCTGGTGGCCCACAGCACTGTGGCCAACAGGGCGATGGATCCGGCCCGCTCCGCGTACTTATTGTCCAAAATGGGCAGGTGCAGGGTCTTATAAATGAACAGATACACGAACAAGGTGGTCAGGCAGTGGATGATGAAGTTGACCAGGTGATAGCCCCAGGTATCCAGGCCGTGGAAATAATAGTTCAGGCCCAGGCTGAGATAGGAAAGGGGACGGCTGATTCCCTCATCCTTTCTGCCGTGAAAAGTGTCCTGCACACTCTCCCAGTCCAGGGTCTTGAGGTGCAGGTTTGAGTTCTGGACAATGTTCTGGGTGTCGTCAAAAACCCAGGACCCGCCGAAGCTGTTGGCGTAGATAACAGATAGGATGATGACCAGCAAAAGCAGCGGAAGGACATGGCTTCTGGGGCATAAGCTCTGATCCGGACTGCATCCTTTACCAGGATATGAGAACTGGTTCATAAAAAGCCCTGGAATGATGAATTATATTTTCCTCGTATGAAACGAGATCTTTCTTTGTCCGTTATTCCCGCGCAGGAACGTCATCCCGGACACCGATCCGGGACCAGAATCCAGAACAGATAGAATGGCTTTCCCTAGATTGCCCGGCACTCACTTGCTGGACATAGTTTTGTGCATTACCGACATATTGCTTTCTGCAAGTGAGTGCCGGGCCGGGCAATGACGGAGGGAGCAAGCCGTAAGTTTCATCCTTGATCAATCCGGCAAACTTCTCCTTTTTTTGCCCGCTGGGTGGTTGCCCACTTACCAATCCCGGCGACGTGCGATGAACATGACCTACACCCCTGGCAGGCCGCTCCGTCACCCCGGCGCAGGCCGGGGTCCAGTTTTCCCTGCAAACGCAAAAAAAAAGAGGGCAGGCATTACGGGAAGACGCGAAGCACTGCCCTGGAACTTTAAACTCACAAGTTCTTTAAACTGTTTCCAAATGGATGTACTCGTGAGTTTGGGCCAGATGGTGCAGAGCATCGGTAAAGCCGGACTGGCTGAAGATTACATAGTGCATGTGGGCCTGGCTTTCCTTATCAACTCTTCGAGCTTTATCCAGGAGGTGAAAATAGACATCCGTATCCACTGGACCGGCAGTATACTTGCATTCCCCGACCAGCACCTGCTCTTTGTCTTCGCTTATGCCCAAAATATCAATCTCTGTATCCTTGTTCCACCACCGGCCGGCCTGAATCAGGTGCAGGTGCGGCGCCTTGCCAAGGCCCTGATGCATGAGCCGCTGCCTGCATATGTCTTCGTACACGAAGCTGACGTGATTCGGTCTGAATTGCTCCCTGATCCGATCCAGGACAAGCTCAGTATTCTCAATTTCCAGATAACTCCTGAAGGGATGGACAAACTTGAACCAAAAGTTGATGAAGTTGTCCTTTATCCGGTACAGGCCCTTTTTGCTCTTTTCCGGGTTCCTTTCGGTTATCGGAACTTCTCTGGCCACCAAATCCAGTTCCTGCAGGGTCTTGAGATATTTTGTCAGACCGGACTGGCCTATGCCCAGAGCAGAGGCGATCTTGCCCAGTTTTCTGTTCCCGGCGGCAATAGTCTTGATCAGGGAAAAGTATGTTCCGGTCTCGCCGAACTCCTTTTCCAACAGAAAGATCGGTTCTTCATACAAAAAGCTTCGCTTGGACAGAATGTTTTTCTCAATGGCCTGGAAAATATCTTCAGCCGGGGGAAAAAGCTCCACATACTTGGGTACCCCCCCGGTCACGGCATAATGCTCTATGCAATTAAGAGCCTCGGGGTGCTGGAAAAACTGCCCATAATCCTGATATGGAATTTGATCCAGGCGTATCTGCCCAGTCCGTCTTCCGTACAAGGGACTGGAATACGAAAGGGTCTGTTCCACCATCATTCCCACCAGGGAACCGCAGAGAATGACCATGACCCTGGCCTCAGCCAACATCTGATCCCATATCTTCTGGAAAATAGAGGGGAACGAGGACCGCGCCTTGCCCAAGTATTGAAACTCGTCAATGGCGATGACCATTCTCGCCTCTGGCTGGTGGCTGTGCAGCACAGAGAAGATCTCTTCCCATTCCAGAAGGACATCCTTTTTCAGAAAGGGGTTCCGGGTGAATTCCGAAACCGCGTGCTGGAAGTTCCTCCTGTTTTCCCGCTCCGACTCTTCGGTGGCCACAAAGTAAAACGCATTTTTATCCTGGATGAAATGCTTGATGAGGGTGGTCTTGCCGATCCTGCGCCGGCCGTAAATAACCACCAGGGAGGATCTGTCCCGGGAGTATTCTTGCTCCAGAAACTGAAGCTCGTGTTCTCTATCCACAAATAATGCCATAGGCATAGTATAGCCGTGAAATTATGATGTGTCAATTTTAATAATATATATTATTATAATTCAGATTATAATTTCAATTTTTTCCTGAGCCCAATTGGCCAGCCCTGCATGGTTTCCACACTCTGCGCGGGAATTGTTCAGGCCGCTCCGTCACCTCGGCGCAGGCCGGGGTCCAGTTTCCCCTGCAAACGCAAAAAACAGAGGGCAGGCATTACGCGAAGACCCGAAGCACTGCCCCTAAACAGAGGGCCTCGATTAACCGTCTAACTACACAAATATACCCCGAACCCCAGATCTCACCTCCGCCCCTCCGGGTAGGGGCAACCCTTAGTGGTTGCCCTCCTGGTAGGGGCAACCCTCAGTGGTTGCCCTCCTGGTAGGGGCAACCCTCAGTGGTTGCCCTC
>JAWLEI010000048.1:0-22520 GCA_041686195.1 Desulfovermiculus sp. | reverse complement strand
GGCCAGAGTGAGCAGGGTGGAAAAAATGTAGGACAAAGCTATAAAAGCCCAGATATCGGTAGTATCTGCTGCATATTTGCTGGAATTGCTTTTTGGGTTACATGAGTCTAACCTGAGCCTGGGCTTAAACAATACCTGGCTGCGATTTACCAGTGCGGAATGGAAGCAGACTAATTCAGGTCCGATGTCCAGTAAAGGGCAGGACTGCCGGGGTATAAGGCGACCTCAGGATGGAGAGGAAAAGCGGGTCATGAGGAGTCCCGATTTACCACAACAGGCAAACAGGCGCTAGAGCCGGCGAGCCGGTCATAGCCAAAAAAGCCTGGGCTGGCGAAGCATGAGCTTGGGTCAAAAGCAAAAGCAATAGCTGCCCTTCTGGACGGTAAAATATCTGCTGAGGACTGGAGTCCGGAGATTGCCCAGCGCATTGGCTTTTATAAAGCCAAGCAAGTGCAGCTGCAGCAACTTCTGCGGGATTTTGAACAGTGGAGATGGCGTAATCGCCTCTGTGCTTGGCATTACCCAGCCCGCCGCAGCTCCCTCGTCCCTTGAACCTGGTCCTTAGCATTATGGATTTCACAAGCTCAGTTATTGCTGTTCCTGGATCGCTCGTGTCGCTTGCTCAGTTTTTGCTTTCCGGCGCTTTTCCGGGATTGAGACTTGTTCTGCATTTCTTCTCCTCTTCTGCCAGATCTGGCCGGGCCGGCCTTTGTCTTTGGAGATGCCCCGGCCGGGTCTCGATTTTTTTGAGACGGCCTTATCAGACACTTGGGCTCATGCCCTATCAAATCCTTCCTTCCTGCCTTGATCAGGGCCTCTTGGACCAGGGCCTTGTTTTCCGGGCGGTTAAACTGCAGCAGGGCCCTTTGCATGGCCCGTTCCTTACGGCTTTTGGCCACATGGACCTTTTTTCCGCTCCAAGGTTCGATTTCAGTAAAGTACATACAGGTGGACAGGGTGCCGGGAGTTGGGTAGAAATCCTGGACCTGTTCCGGGTGGAAACGAATTTCCCGGAGGTATTCAGCGACCTTGATGGCTTCGGCCAATGTGGCTCCGGGATGGCTGGCGATGAAATAGGGGATCAGGTACTGCTTTTTTCCGTATTGCCTGTTCAGGCTGGAGTACCTTTCCGTGAACTCCCTGTACACCGAAAAATCAGGCTTGCCCATGAGCCTTAAGACCTGGCTGGAGACGTGTTCCGGGGCTACTTTGAGCTGCCCGCTGACATGATGCTTGACCAGTTCGTGAAAAAAGGTCTGGTCCTGGTCGCTCAAGAGGTAATCATAGCGTATTCCGGAGCGGATAAAGACCTTTTTTACCCCTTTCAGGTTGCGCAGCTTTCGCAGCAGCGAGAGATAATCAGAATGATCTGCCCGCAGAGAAGGACAGGGTTTTGGAGTCAGACAGGCCCTGTCTGAACAGGTCCCGTGCTTGAGCTGCTTCTTGCAGGCCGGATGGCGGAAATTGGCCGTGGGTCCGCCAACATCGTGAATATACCCCTTGAACTCCGGATCTTTCAAGAAACCTTGGGCCTCCTTTATTATGGATCCGTGGCTCCTGGTTTGTATGATCCTGCCCTGATGAAAGGTAAGGGCGCAGAAATGACACCCTCCGAAACATCCCCTGGAGCTGATGATGGAGAACTTGACCTCCTCGATGGCCGGTACGCCTTTGTCCTGGTCGTATTCGGGATGTTCCCGCCGGTTGTAGGAGAGCTCGTGCACCCGGTCCAGCTCGGACTTGGACATGGGCAATTGAGGTCTGTTCTGCAAAACGTAATAATCGAAATGGGCTTCTGCCAGCGGCTTGGCGTTCTGCGGGTCGGTATTTTGGTGCTGGATCAAAAAGCTCCGGGCAAAAACAGAGGGCCTGGAGCTTATTTCCTGGAAATCGGGCAGCACATAGCCGTCAAAGTCCTGGGGTAGATCCTTGACCTTGACTGCAGTTCCTCGAATATCCGTCATCTCAGACAGAGGCTCTCCAGAGTCCATGCGGCCCGCTATCTCCAGGATGGCCCTTTCCCCCATGCCGTATACCAGCATGTCGGCCTTTGAATCCACCAGAATGGAGCGGCGCAGCTTATCGGACCAGTAGTCATAATGGTTGAGCCGCCGTAAGGAGGCCTCCAAACCTCCCAGAATGACCGGAGCTTTTTTGTAGGCCCGGCGGATGACATTAGTGTAGACCAGGCAGGCCCGGTCAGGTCTGGCCCCACCCCGGCCCCCGGGACTGTAGGCATCGTTCTTGCGGAACTTGCAGTTGACGGTGTAGTTGGCGACCATGGAATCGAGGTTGCCTGCGGTGATCAGGAAAGCCAGCCTGGGCCGGCCGAAAATCCGGAAGGACTCCGGATCCATGTAGTCGGGCTGGGCCAGTATGGCCACCCTGTAGCCGTCGGCCTCCAGCAGCCGGGATATGAGCGCTGCCCCGAATGAAGGATGATCCACATAGGCGTCGCCGGTGACCAGAATAAAGTCGGGCCTGTCCCAGCCTCTTTCCTGGAGGTCTTGTCCTGTAGTGGGCAGAAAGTCTTGCCTGTGGGGCGTTGTCATCTCCACCTCCAGCCTTTGTTCCAAGGCTCAATTGTCATTTAAAAATCTCGATTATATCTTGAGCTTTCGAGCGCTTGCCCACCTGGTGGATCAGGATGAAGGTTTTGTGAAATAGAACCAATTGCCAGGAATTGAGGTAATATTTTTGAGACGCAGTACTAGGAGGGCTTACTCCGCCTCGTCCCGGCCCAGAGCCAGAAGGACCTCGATTTCGGGGGTTCCGGGAAACATGTCCAGAGGGACAACGCGGAAGGGATGATAGCCGTTTTCTCTCCATTGCCGCAGGGAGTGGGGCAATAGATCCGCATTGCAGTGGATGTGCAGCACCTTCACCGGATCCCTTTGGGCCAGGGCCTGGATCACGCCATCCTCCGGCCCTTGTCTGGGCGGATCCAGCAGGACCGCCTCCTTTCCGGGCCAGGGGGCGGGAAGCAGCCCTTCCAGGCTCTGGGAAGAGATCCGGCCGGCTCGGAAGCGAGTCCGCGCTCCCGCGGAGCTCATCCGCTTGTTCGCCTCCGCAGCCTCTATGGAGGGACCTTCCGCCTCCACGCCCATCACCTGCTTGTACTCCGGGGCCAGGAAATGGCTGAATAGCCCGAACCCGCAGTACAGATCCAGAAGCCTCCCCTCTCCTTCCGGGGCGAGCAGGACCTTAGCCTCCTGCAGCATAAGGGGAACCACGGATTCGTTGACCTGGCAGAAGGAGGTGGGCTGGAAGAGAAAGCGCTGGCCCTGGTGCTCCACCATGAGCCGCTGTCTGCCGAACAGCCGCTTGAGCCTGGGCATCTCCGCCGGCTGCCGCGCCTCGAGGTAGTAGGGGGAGCCGCTCGGGTCCGGATAGGCGAAAGCCGCCGCCACCGGGGCGTCCATTCTTTGCAGGTGCTCTCCCAGGAGCTTGAGCTTGCGCACCAGCGGGCCGTTTAATGTGTCCACGTTGAATATCACCGCGAGCTCCGCATAGCTGCCCCGGACGATCAGGTGATTCAGGTGCTTGGCGACCAAGCGAAAGGGGGGCTCGCTGATCTTGGAGCGCAGGAGGCGGAAGATGCGGCCGTGGGACTCTGGCTCCAGCGGGGAGGAGAGAAAGGGTTGCTTCTGCTGGCTGGGATTCTGCCCTGCCAGATGGAGGTAGAGTGTGCCTCGCTTCCAGGCTGCCCGCCGCTTGGAGGTGGTGCGGTAGTGGCGCGGCAGCGGGGAGGCCCGGAAGGGTTCCAGCCTCCCCGGAAGCCCGTGTCCCTGCCAGAAGGCCTCCAGGGCCCGGTTCTTCAGCTCCAGCTCTAGCTTGTACTCCAGATGGGCCAGGGGGGCTCCCTGCCAGGTCATATGCGGGGGCGGCTCCTTGGGTGCTGCGGGAACAAGGGATTCGAGGAGCTGAGCAAAGCTCGGGGTGTGGGGGTCCTCTGCATGAACTTGCAGGTGTACGCACGCCTGCTTAGATGGGGAGCTTTCTTCCTTTTGTGGCACCTCGTATTCCTTTCTGGCTCGCTGTTCATCTTTTTTTATATGCAAATGCGTTTAGCTCCTAGGCTAAGGCCAGGGCTATGGCCGGGGCAGTGAAAAAAGTTGCCGCTTCTCAACACGCATGGCTCCTGCTTCTCATGATAAAACAGAAAAAGATTTTCAGATAGAACATAATGTCCCTTTATTCTTTCCTTTGTCTAAAAAATCTGCATCTGTAACCTGAAATCCGGTCTTTTCCAGTAAAATACCAACTAGGGTACCGACTTTGCCCAATCCCAAAACGAGAACAGATTTGAGTTGATCTTTCAAAATCTTTTCCAGCTTATTGAGATGTATCAGTTTTGATCTTCAATGTATTGCCCTGTTTCAGCCACGATCTTCAAAAAAACTTCCACCAGCTGAGGGTCAAATTGCGAACCGGCGTATCTATGCAGCTCTTTGAGAGCCTCAGCAGTAGACATCGCTTTTCTGTAGGGTCTTTCATTGGTCATGGAGTCAAAAGCATCGACGACGGCTAAGATACGGCATTCAATGGGAATCCCATCGCCTTGAAGCCCCAGAGGGTAGCCTTGACCGTCCCACCGCTCATGATGTTTTAATATCAGATCAGCTATTCCAGCTAGATCAGTCGAGGCCAGGGCTATACGAAGCCCCTTTTCCGGGTGCTGGCGCATGATCTCCCATTCTTCTGCTGTCAATGAACCCGGCTTGAACAGGATATGGTCCGGAATACCCACCTTTCCCAGATCGTGCACCTGAGCCAGCAGGCTCAGGTCGGAAACCTGGTTGACCGAAAGCTTCATTTCTTTCCCCAATTTCAAGCATAGCTCTTCCAGCCTATAGGCATGACCGCTGGTAATAAAGTCCCGTTCCTCCAAAGCAGCCATCAGGGCCGTCATGATCTGGGACCGGGAATTGATATTTCTGTTCAGTTTATCCCGATACATGAGATCATCAGCCTGTTTGAGCACCTCAGTCAAATCGTGCTGATCATTTTCTGCACAGGCTAGGCCGATGGACAGACTCAAAGGGATATGACTCTTTTCTACCCGGTTGTAATTCATTATTTGAGATTGAATCCGTTGCACGATCCTCTCTCCGGCCTGCAACTCTGTCCCTGGCAAAAGTATGACGAATTCATCCCCTCCAGCTCGGGCCACGATGTCTGAGTCCCGAAATGATTCCTGCAGAATCCCCGCGCACACCTTGAGGAGATCATCACCGTGATCATGCCCCAAGGAATCGTTGACCAGCTTGAGTCCATCCAGATCCACGCTGATTATGCTGATCGGATATTCCCTGCTTATATTCAGACGGAGCAGCTCATTCTCCAGATAGGCCCGGTTGTAAAGGCCCGTCAGCTGATCGTGTAGGCTCAGATACTTGAGTTGTTCCTCAAATTGCTTGCGCTCGCTGATATCTTGTATAGTGACCAGAGCCATGCGGGAGTTTTGGAAGGTGACTGGCGTGGAGGAGACCAGAAGTGTCAGATTGCTGGATTGGCCGCCAAGATAAAAAGTATACTGGGCCTCAACCTGCAAATAGGACTTCCCCATCTTCAATGTATCGAGTACTATCTTCCGGATCACACAGTTCCGGCAATGCTCCCCGAAACCGCATCCATCTGAGTGATCCAATGCGTACAGGCAGCGAAGGGCCTCGCCGCCGCGCAAGCCCAGCATCTCATCAGCTGAACGTTTTGCGAATTGGGTGGCAAAACCATTAATCTGCTGAATCCTACGTTCACTGTCTATCAGCATTAAGACTAAAGGCACATTGATGAAAATGGCCTCCAGGAGGGCCTTTTGCTCAGCTTTTGCCTGTTCATCCTGGATACGAGCAGTGATATCCCTGGAGATGATTTGAAAAGTTCTTTGCTGGCCAGATGGAGCAATCGGCACATAATAATTTTGCAGATGTATGCCCTGTCTTTCGTCCTCAAGATATATCAGCTCTTGATCATGGATTGATCTTTCAGCGTTTATTATTCTTTTGTCAGCCAGATCCTTGGGCATCACCTGGTGGTAGGACTTTCCTACAAGCTCTTCTGGGGTCAGACCAAATCGCTTGGCCATGGCCGGATTGACTGTCAAGAATCTTCCATTCTCATCAACTAAGGCGATGGCATCCGGAGAGGTATTGATCAGCTTTCTGTACTTTTCTTCACTCTCTTGCAGTGCCTGCTCTGCTTTTTTGCGCTCGGTGATGTCGATGGAATATCCCTGATACTGACTGATATTGCCGGCATGATCCCTTACTGCTCTGGCATTGGTAGAGACCCAAAATGTTGAGCCGTCCAGGCGCCGCGCCTGGTACTCAAAGTTGGCAATCTCTCCGTCTTGTTCCAAGCGGCCCTGGAACTCCAGCCTGTCTTCCGGGTAAAGATACAACTGGGTGGCGATATCAGTAATGGACTGAATCAGTTCATCAGGTTCGCTTAAACCGTACCTTCGAGCCATAGCTTTATTAACTGACAGAAAGCGCCCCTCCGGAGAGGAGATGAAAATGCCTATTGGAGCATTCATCAAGATGTCTTGGTATTCTTCCATACTCATCTCTTTCCAACCGGGCAGCTCAGCTCACAGTTCCGGCAATACTTGACACGATAAGACGGTTCAGTATCGGCCATTGGAGTCACCTTGACACCTTCTTCAAATTCTCCGATCGACTGCAAAATTCCATGATGTTCTTCATCGCTGGCCTGCATGGCCATACCGGCATCCTCTATATCTTGATCCATTTTCACGTTGCAGGTCACCCGGTCATAGGTCCCGTCAATGCCGGGCAACATGGACTGGCCCAGCTCATCGGCCGAGTAGATGATGTTTTCAAAAGCGCTCTGAAACGGATTCGGGGGCCGTATTCAGGAGTAATCACCATATTGTTTCTGCCGATACACCCCAAACCGGCCATAACTGCAGCATCCTTGAGAAATATGCCACCTTTTTCAATAAGATAAGGCTATCCCTGCCACAGATGCGCCCAATGATTTGGCTTTTCCAACAATTTTTCGAGTAAGATTTGAGCTTGAAGGCATATCCATATTTTATCCTTCCTCATAACATTTTCTCCATTTGGTGAAAGGTTTCCTGAAATTTGTCAACTCAGTCATTGCCCTTCAAATCTTTTTTCTGTAACCCGGCAAAGCCCTCTTTCACCCGAACATAAGAAGGAACAATCTCAGGGCATTGAACAAGTGAATACTGCTGTATCCGAAAAATGGATAAAGTGGTGCAGCAAAACGCATCAGACTCGGAAGAGACAGCAAGCGCCGACCAGGAGCTCTCCTCCCAGGCTGATGAGTTGGATAGGATAGTCAAGGAATTGTCGGCGATTGTTTCAGGAGATACATTCAAGTCAAATGGGATCAAGGCCGTAGAACAGAAAACTGCTCCACAGAGAACTCAGCAAGTTCGTCATTCAAGACAGGCTCAAGTCAGCTTTGCCTCCGGCAAATCTGACAAGATGATTCCACTTGATGGCTGTTAGTTCAGTGGCTTCTGAACATAGCCGCGGTAGGAGCTAGAGAGATAAACCAATATACTTGAAAATAGTTATGGGCCCCGTTTCGGTGGGGCTCTTTTGCTTAATTTCTCTACTGAGGGCAAGTTTTCTTTCTTGCTGTTCTTGCAGGGCTTCATAGCCATATTTACCTGAATATTCTTGACAAATTTGACTTGATAGCCAGCCCAAGAGAATTAAGTCAAGCTGCTGGACGTTTGCGGTTAAAGTGAATCAGGATATTCTGGGGGCTGAGCATGGCTTCACCGGCTTGAGTGAACAGGGAACATCTGTTCCAATGTGCGCCGACGGAATGAAAAAATGGCCTGCAAGCGTTTTTTTACAAAATGAGCGTGCACCAAATCTCCGAAGTACCACAGAGGCAGGGCGTAATTGACGTTGTCCTGCATGATCACTCCTCCATTGCAGCTCTGAAACAGGGCAGCTCTGAAACAGGTGTTGGTGATGCCAAAAGGCATACGGCCCTAAGCGCTGCTCATCAACAAAGAAATACGGTTCTCGGACATGGGTGATCTCGGTGACCCATGCGATTCGGACCCGAGGTAAAGGCTGGACGGTTAAAAAAAGGGGAATAATCCTTTTCGAATCTTTACCGACATCATTCCCCTGCCCTGAATGTCTTCCCGTGAAGCGTCGCATGATCCTTCTTCAGTAATTGGATGAAGCCGAACATGTTCCCCATCGCTTCTGCCTGGGCAACGCATTCTGCAACTGTTTCAGCCCGGGATATATCACCGGCCACCGCCTGTACCCTGCCTTTGTAAGGAGGCCTCCTGATGATAAAAAAATTAACCAAACAGGGGAATAGTCTGGCCCTGGTTATCGAACGTCCCATCCTGGACCTTTTGGGGGCTGACGCAGACATGTCTTTCGAAGTCACAACCGATGGTCAGGTCCTCATCCTTTCTCCGGTCAAAAGCTCGGATCGGCGAGAAGCTTTCCAAAAGGCACTGGACCTGGTGAATGCCGATCAAAAAAGTGGAAATGGCTTCCAATGGCAGGTTGATCATAAACACAGCGGTTCCCCAGTTGGCCATATATACATGGGCATCGAAATTTTGCCGGACCAAATCAGTCAGGTTTCCCTTGAAATCTCCAAAATTGTTATTTATGTTGCGATAATGTCAAATCAAATCAAACCTGTCTCGTTCGTCTTACTGAACCTGTCCAGACTGTCTGTAGATATCGACCTGAATTACATTGGATCGTTGGACCGGAATGGCATGCTCAGCGACCGGCAAAATCTCCCCTGCCATTAAGCCGCCTTCAACTCGAAATCCACATGCACTGCATCATACGGGAAGACCACCCGGCCCTCCGCGGTACGGTCAACGATACCAGCATTCAAAAGCGCATGCACATCACCATGCACGGCCTTTACATCTCTGCCTACCTCCCGGGCCAATCCCCGGATAGTCATAGGACCCTGGCCAACCATGGCCCTGAGCAGAGCCCATCTTTTTTTGGTCAGAGTCTGCCAAAGCAGTTCAGGGGAAGAAAATGAAATCACAGCGCCCTGCTGCTTTCCCTGAAAAGCGGCAAGTATGCGGTCAGTCACTTCCTTCCTTGAAGAAACGGACAGTGTAACCTTGCTCATGACTGCCTCCATTTATCTACATCCGACCAGAAATCAGTCATCCACTGTGCCGGATCATGAAAGGAATATGAATGTTCTTTTGAACGGATATGTCTGTGATCCCCCTTGCCCGCCTCGTTATCATATCGCAGCACGCATTCGCCCGCTACGAAATAGGCCAGGCTGTATTTGTATTCGTGCGTAGAGCCACGCACAGGAGAAGAGACCCGCCAGATGCGAACTTCCGCGAAAGAATCCTCGCTTACTTGATGGCGCTCGTGCAGCAGCAGTTCAGCATCCATGTCTAAACAAACTACAACACATAAATAGTGTTGTCAATAAGTCCAACAGCAAATCAGAAAATGCAGATCCAGCCTGTCCCACGTTCAGAGCCGAAGCCCCAGGAAATAGGGTTTGGACCGGACGTCCGCCAGAGCGGTCACCCGGAACCGCTTTAACAAGTCCACAAACCCCTTCAACGTGTGGGGGGAATAGCCAATGGTGTACAACTGAGACTGATCTGTCATATATCGAAGAGAGCTTTTGTCATTGTTGGCCTCCTGATCCCTGCATGGGATCCCGGAACGCACAGGATAAAACAATCCTTGACACATCCTCTGGTGTATGCAATTTCTGATACCAAAATGATATCAAAAAAAGATCGCTTTCTGGAGGTACTCTATGCAGGCTATCACCATTCGGGGCATAGATCCGGAACTGAAAGACAAACTGGAGCAAGCTGCATCCAGGCAGGGAAAGAGCAAAAATCAATTCATCTTAGAGGTTATCAGGAAAGAGCTGGGCCTGGAGAAAACAAAGCAATTTTCCAAAAAACATACTGATCTTGATCATCTCTTTGGTCGTTGGAGCGAGGAAGAATTTCATGCTATTAGCGATAAGATCGATCAGGAAAGGAAGATCGACCAGGAACTTTGGGCATGAAGAATGTGCTGATAGATACCAACATCTACTCCCTGGCTATGAAGGGCGAACCAAATATTGTAGATATATTGCGTAGAATTGAGAGAATCGGCATATCAACGATCAGCTTAGGCGAGCTTTTTTCAGGATTCAAAGCCGGCAGCAAGGAAAGGCAGAACAGAGAAGAGCTGGAAATCTTTCTTGATTCGCCACGAGTAGTCCTCCATTCCGTAGATGTAGAAACTGCTGATTTCTATTCTTTTATCCTGAACAGTCTCAGACAGGCCGGCACTCCTATCCCGACCAATGACATATGGATTGCCGCCACTGCTTTGCAGCATGGGTATAAACTTTTTTCCCAAGACAAACATTTTGATTATGTGCATGGAATTATGATTATCCGTTCATAATCCCCCTTTTCAGAAGAGTTGGTACCTCATTTCCTGTATAGTCGCTCCCATCTCCTTATCGGCTCAGGAACCAATCTCCCTGTTCACCATATGGGGCTCAACCTAACTTCTCACTCCAACTGAAACCGGTACACAACCTCCTGCAACTGCTCCTCTGCCAATCTGCTGCGCAGACAAAAACAGCCAAGATCATACACCCGGACCAGAGCCAGATCGATTGCCTCCGAAGAAAGTCCCAGAGCATCCAGAAGTCGGCTGAGCCTGGATCCCAGGGGCAGGGTTCGAGTTACGGTTCGTTTGCGCTCAGAAGCGGGATGAACCTGGTTGAGCTCCTCGTAGAGCCGGACATGGACTGTGAGCATGGGCTGGCTTCATCCCTTCGTCACCACGTCCGCCAGGTTGCGGACGGCCTGCATGCAGGCGTTTAAGTCACGAATGAAGATGTCGTTGTGATTGGCCCTGGGGATCTGCACAAAGATTTTCTCCTGGGATGGACAGGCCTCGTACAGGGCTCTGGCATCGCTGATGGGGATGATATGATCGAACTCCGCGTGGATGAACAGATCCTGACCTCCTTCTCATGCAGGCCCTGTATCAGGCCGGGGATGGAAAACTGTGGCCAGTATCTCCGGTCGGTCCCAAACGGTGGAGACTTTGTCCTAGGGTTGGCCCATGTCCTACCTCCCATCTCGTATGAAACCACACTTCCATTGAGTTGGAATTGGACACCGCAACTTAGTTGAACAAAGTGCTAAACTAATATTTCCTGGTCAAGCTCTAGGACATTTTGGCATGAAGCTGGGGCAATAGGTACAACTGGTCCATTTTCTTGTGAGTGTTATACAGCTGCACTTAGCATTGGGATTGTGGCTTTGATGCTTCGGCCCCTTTTCGTGAGTACTGGGACCATGAGCTGTTTTCCCTTGAGATGAGCCCTTCAACTCTCTGCACGAACAGATCGAAGGCACCATCTTCATGATAGGGCTCAGTCCTGGTCAAGAAGAGATATTTCTCATGCTTGAGCGATTCACAGGTTGTCCTGTAAGCAATCCAGTTTTCTTGAAACTGGTAAAGGCTCAGGATGGCCGCCACAATGGCCACGAATGCACCAAGAATGCCGACAATAAAGACGGTCCAGGGCTGCCCTTTGCCAAAGCCGGCAAACATGGGAATGCTGCCAGCTGCCACGATCTCAAAAAAACGAAGCTTTTTAAACCACCATTGGGCATGCATGCTTTTTTGGTCATACCAAAGAATTTGGTCTTCGACTCTTTTGGAGATGTAATCTTCTGAATTCATGTCAATGCGATATAAGGTGATCAGTTCAGAGATTTGTTTCATGCTGTTAGGCAGTCATTTTATCCACCAGTTGACGTAGCTCATCAAGATAGCCCCTTGAAGTCAAATCAAGGTACTTGGGCTCATGGGCTTTTTCATTGAAGATCTCACGCATGTCTGGCGGAGCCACCAGCCTGTCCGCAGTCGTTTTTATTGGGATGATCGTAACATCATGTTCGGCAGCGATTTCAAACTCACGCAAGCACCATGATGAGCTCATATACGCTGGTGTGAGAATCGGGACAAAATAATGCGACTCTTTGATCTTGCCCTCCAGCTCTTTGCGCAGCTTGTCGCCTGGCGAGAGTTCGCTCTTGTCCAGAAAGGCCTCAAGCCCGTATGACTGGAAGAATTGTTGAAGGAACATGCTCTTCAAAACCCAAAAAACGAAAAAGACGACTATTCCTAATATTGCGCCGCCGATTAAAGCATCATCGCTGAAATCATTGGCCGCTCCTAAGGCGAATGCACCACTGTCTGCAAAAAATGCAACGACGATAAGCCTTTCAATCAGCTGCTAGAGCCGGTATGTTCAGCTGAAAACAGAGTTCGAGCCGGATGAACGTTATAATCTAGATGTCGTGCAGCAGATGCTCAAATTTGGGAACGTAGTGCCGTAAGTCCTCCGACGAGAGGTTGAACAGGTCTGCAAACTCCAGGCTGTGCCTCCACCTCCTCCATCTTCCGGCAAATAGTGCTCAATGAAACCGGTGACGATCTCGGTACAGGTAAATGCGCTTTTGAAGAGCAGGTCGTATGGATTGGGGATTTCGTCGCTCATGGGTTGAGTATAGAGAAACTGTTCTGGGGTGACAAGGGACGAAAGGTCCCAGGCGCAAAGATATCAACTTGTACCACAAAATTGATACTCACTCACCTAAGCACCGGGGGGGGCAGAGTCAGAGCAGCATTTCTCTCATGTGCCCAACCGCTTCATGGAGCGTTCGTCTTTGCTGTCCCCGTTCGTCTTTGGTCTTTCCTCTTTTAGTGGGTAGCGGGTAAGTTTGTATCTCTGCTCACACACCCAGATAGCGGGACTGAATATCAGGCCGGGCTCGCAAGGTCTCGGTGGGTCCGCTCCAGACCACCTGACCCTTCTCCATGATATAGTGGCGCTGCGCGATGTGCAGGAGCGCCTTGAGGTTCTTGTCCACCACCAGAATGGCCAGACCTTTGCTCTTCAGCGTGGTCAGAGCCCGCCAGATCTCCTTGCGAACCAGCGGGGCAAGGCCTTCAGTGGCCTCGTCCAGGAGGAGGAGCCGGGGGTTGATCATCAAGGCCCGGCCTATGGCCAGCATCTGCTGCTCACCGCCGGATATCTGGCTGCCGAAATTGTGAAACCTCTCCTGAAGCCGCGGAAAGAGCTCCAGGATGTCTTCTATGGTGTAGGGATCATTTCTTTTGGTGTGGTTGGCAGCTGTGGCCAGCAGATTTTCGCGGACAGTGAGGTTGGGAAAGATCTGCCTTCCTTCCGGAACCAGGCCGAGGCCGAGACGGGCGATGCGGTAGCTGGGCAGGGCCTCGATGCGTTGGCCTTTAAAGGAGATCACGCCCTGACTGACCGGAGTGAGTCCCATAATGGAGCGGATGGTGGTGCTCTTGCCCATGCCGTTCCGGCCCAGCAGAGTCACCACCTCCGCCTCCTGGATATCAAGGCAGACCCCGAACAGGGCTTGGCTCTGGCCGTAAAAGGTTTCAATGTCTTGGACCTTGAGCATCAGTCGCTGTCTCCGAGATAGGCATCCCGCACCCGCTCGTTTCGTCGCACCGCCTCCAAGGAACCAGTCAGGATATTCTCCCCGTAATCCAGAACGGTGATCCTGTCTGCCAGGAAAAAGACCACATCCATGTCGTGCTCCACGAGAAGAATGGTCAGGCTGCCCTTGAGGTTGCGGATGAGCTTGGAGAGCTCCACAGTCCCGCCCGGTCCCATGCCGGCCATAGGTTCATCCAGAATGAGCAGATCCGGGTTGCCGGTAAGGGCCATGCCCACTTCCAGCTGGCGCTTCTCTCCATGCGAGAGGGAGCCGGCCGGCATGTCGGCTCTGCGTTCCACATCCACCGTAGCCAGGGCTGCAGAAAGCCGCTCCCGGACTACCGGACTCTGAGAGATCTTTTGCCAAAAGCGGAAGTTGTGTCCTTGATGGGCACAGATGGAAAGGGCCATGTTTTCGGCCACGGTGAGGTTTTCAAATATGTGGGTGACCTGAAAAGATCTGGCGATGCCCAAGCGGGCCCTTTTATGGACCTTGAGGCGGGTTATGTCCCGGGATCGATAGAGAATGGTCCCTCTGTCCGGGAGGATGTCCCCGGTCAGCTGGTTGACCAGGGTGGTCTTGCCCGCCCCGTTGGGACCGATCAGGGCGTGGATATGGCCAGGCTGGACCGTGAAGCTTACATCCCGGGTGGCCTGGAGGGCACCGAAGGACTTGCAGAGGCCTTCCACTTCCAGGATCGGCTCAGTCATGATCCTTGGCCTCCCCGGTGATCAGGCCGAACAGCCCCCGCTTGGCGAAAAGGACCACAAGCACCAGAAATGGACCCATGTAGATCATCCAATGCGCCGTGTACATGGCCAAAAATTCCTCCAAAAGGAGAAACACCACAGCTCCCAGGACGGGTCCATACAGCGTTCCCAGACCGCCGAGCAGGACCATGACCATGAGCTCGCCGGACATGGTCCAGTGCATCAGTCCGGGACTGACGTACTCCGTCTGGTTGGCCAAAAGTCCACCGGCCAGACCGGCTCCCGCCCCGGCAATGACAAAGCAGACCAGCTTGTATCTGTAGGAGCTGACCCCCAGGGCATTGAGACGACGTTCATTGTTGCTGGCTCCCCGGATCATGATGCCGAAGCGGGAACCAACCAGTCTCTTGGCCAAAAACAAAAAGAGCATCAAAAGGCCGAGGCAGAAATAGTAGAAATGGAGATCGTTGTTCAGATCCAGACCCGGCACGGATGAGCGGGAGTACAAGGGCAGGCCGTCGTCGCCGCCGTATTTTTCCAGGGAAACGAAGAAGTAGTAGAGCATCTGGGCAAAGGCCAGGGTGATCATGATGAAATGCATCCCTCTGGTGCGCAGGCTGAGCGCGCCGATGACCAGGGCGAACACCGCGGAGATAGCCACAGCTGCGGGCAGAACCAGGAGACCGTTTTCACTGCCCGGCAGGACAAAGGGAAAGGAGATCAAGGGCTCCATCTGAAAAGAGTGGACATACAAAACGCCTACCACATAGGCCCCAATGCCGACAAAGGCGGCATGGCCAAGACTGATCATGCCGCCGTACCCCAGGAGGAGATCGAGACTGACAGCGGCCAGGCCGTAGATGAGAATCTTGCAAAACAGGGTGATGAAGTAGCTTTGCCCGGCCAGCAGGGCCACCGGCGGCAGGAGCAGGAGCATCGCGCCGCCCAGAACGAGCAGGGCTGTTTTGCGGTGTTGGTATCTCATCAGCTGGTGGCGGGAAAGAGGCCTTTAGGTTTCCAAACCAGGATGGCGGCCATGAGGATATAGATTCCCATGGAGGCCAGGGAGGCGGCCACAGCATCGGCCGTGGCCGAGTCGAAGGCCAGGCGGAACAAGGTCGGCAAAAAGGCCCGACCGAGGGTATCGACCAGGCCCACCAGGAGCGCCCCGGCCACGGCTCCGCGGATGGAGCCGATCCCGCCGATAACTATAACCACGAAGGTCAGGATGAGGATGCTTTCCCCCATGCCGGACTCCACGGCCAGTATGGGTCCGGCCATGGATCCAGCCAGCCCGGCCAGGAGAGTCCCCAGCCCGAAAATGAGGGTGTAGAGGAGCTTTATATTCACCCCGAGCGCGGTGATCATGTCCCGGTTTGCGGCTCCGGCCCGTATCTGCATCCCCAGTCTCGTTCTGGCAAACAAGAACCACAGGGCCAGCGCCACCAGCAGACCGACACCGATAACCGCCAGGCGGTAGACCGGGTAGACCAGTCCCGGGAGGAGCTCGATGCTGCCGCTGAGCCAGGACGGAACGTCGAGATACAGGGGCTGACGTCCCCAGATGATCCGGGTGAGCTCGTTGAAAAACATGATCAGGCCAAAGGTGGCCAGCACCTGGTCGATGTGCTCCCGTTTGTAGAGCCGTCGCAAGACGATGAACTCCACCGCCATGCCGCACAGGGCTGCAGCCGGCAGGGCGGCCGCGAGCCCCAAAAGGAAAGATCCCGTGCTGCCGGCCACGGTGGCGCATACATAGGCCCCGATCATGTAAAACGAGCCATGGGCCAGGTTGATGACCTGCATGATACCAAAGACCAGGGTCAGCCCGGCCGACATGAGAAACAGGGTGATGCCCAGCTGCAGGCCGTTGAGGAACTGCTCAATGATCAGGAGCATAACAAAAGACGAGACCGCTGTTGAGCTCTGTTGACAAAGGCTACCGGGCCATATTGCACTTGGAGGCGTAGGCGTCCACGTGGTCGGAAAAGACCTTCTTCACCGTCTTATTCGTGTAGCCTTCTTCTGTTTTGACCACCTCCCGGATGAAGAGATCGTGGACCGGATGCTGGTTGCTGCCGAACTTGAAGTTCCCTCGCACCGAGGCAAAGTCTGCCTGGCGCAGTTCCTTTCTGAAACGCTCCAGGTTGCTTAGGTCGCCTTCCACATCCCGCAAGGCCGAGCCGATGAGTCTGGCCGTATCGTAGCCCTGGGCCGCATAAAGGGTAGGCATGCGCCCATAAGCTTTTTGGTAGGCCTTCACGAACTGCTCGTTGGCGGGGTTGTCCAGGTCGTGGCACCATTGGGCGCCGTTTTTGACCCCTTCCGCAGCCGGGCCCACGGCCTTGAGAATCCGCTCGTCAAAAGAAAAGGCCGGGCCGAAAACCGGGATCTCTTTTCCAAGCCCCGCCTGGGAGTACTGCTTGAGAAAGTTGATGCCCATGCCTCCGGGCAGAAAGAAGAACACCGCCTCCGGTTGCGCGGCCCGCATGGCCGAGATCTCAGCCGCATAGTCGGACTGGCCGAGCTTGGTGTAGACCTCGGCCTTGATCTCGCCTTGATAGTAGCGCTTGAAGCCGGCCAGGTGGTCCTTGCCAGCCGGATAGTTCGGGGCCAGGAGGTAGACGCTTTCATAGCCGGACTCCTTAACGTACTGCCCGACCACCTCATCCAAGTTGTCGTTTTGATAGGACACGCTGAAGAAATTGGGATGGCACATCTTCCCGGCCAGCTTGGAAGGTGCGGCGTTGGGGCTTAAGTAGACCGTTTTTTCCCGAACCACCTTGGGCACCACAGCCATGGCCACGTTGGAGAAGACAATGCCGGTCAGGATCTTCACCTTGTCCCGCTGGATGAACCGTTCGGCAATCTGTCTTCCCTTACCCGGCTTTCTGCCGTCATCCTCGACCAGGAGTTCCACTGGGAAACCGCCGAGCTTGCCGCCATTCTGGTCGATAGCCAGCTTGAAGCCGTCCCGGATATCCTCGCCGAGATAGCCGGCCTTAGTGGACAGGGTGGTGATCATGCCGATCTTGACCGGCTCGGCCGCCGAAAGCTGGGTGGTGACCATCAGAAACAACAAGGTCAAAAAAATTCGTTTCATACTCCCTCCCCACCTATAAAGTACTGCCCTTTTCGAAGCGATGTCAAAGTTTACAAAAATTTCTTTTTTTCACATGAATGTCAAGACAAAGAATTTCAGATGTCCGGAGTGCCATCAGCCCTTGAAGCGCAGAAGAACATGGAAACCGGATGAGTGTGAAATGGTATGCGGCGGTTGCGGGGCAAGTTTCGATGTCTGTGATCAGCAGACATTAAAACGGTTACAAAAAAAGGAATAATCTTTTTCAAATCTTTTCTGGTTGTCCATAGAGTCGCCGGATATTTTCTCTGACCGCTTCCCTGACCTCCTGCTCCGAGATGTTTTTGATCTCGGCGACCGCTTTGAGCGAGACTAAAAGGTTGGCCGGCTCATTTCGCTCATCCGGGTTCGGCCCGAGCACAGGTGCGTCAGTTTCCAGCAGCAGACTGGAGAGGGGCAGCTGATTGAGGAGCTTCTGCTTCTGTCTGGAGAAAACAGCTGAAGGCGGAACAGAAAAGAAGAAGCCCGCCTCCACTGCCGGTGCAGCAGCCCCGTACTTTCCGTCGAAGGCGTGCATCTGCACCTTGCCGGCCCCGTGCTCAAGCAGAAGTTCCACGGCATGCCGGCCAGCCGATCGGGAATGAATATTCAAAGGCAGATCCAGCTCTAGGGAAAGACGAATGAATGCCTTGAACACCTCCAGCTGAAGCTCCTTGTCTGCTTCTGTCTGGGCCAGGCGAAAGTCCAGCCCCACCTCTCCAATGGCCCACAGATTGCTGTACTCCCTGCGGATAAACTCCAACATTTCCTGGGCTGCATCTATATCCGCATTTCCTGGATAAAGCCCGGCTGCCGGCAATACCCCGGAATGCTGCCTGGCCAGGTCCAAGTTTCTGACCGCATCATCCATGGTTTCAGCCACAGCGATTACAGTCCCGACCCCGCCCTGCCAGGCTCGGAGAAGGACTTCCTGCATATCGGCAGCAAAAACAGGGTCACACAGATGCGCATGCGTATCGGTCAGGAAAGGGTTATTATTGGGCATTTTCTGTCTGTCCCTTTTCCTTTGATTTTTATAAAAAGTCCCTTTAAATTAAACGGGATGTTCACAATTCTTGGCGGGACAGATGCCAGCCAAGAGACTGCGTCAAGAATCTGCTCCCTGATTCTTTTCTCAGAAAAAAAATCGGCATAATCGGAAACATCCACAGCCATAGGCGATGATCGAGTAGATTTTTGATCTATCGTTGGCCCTCAAAAGGAATGAATAATCGGTAAATCAGAGGAACTGTATGCAGGTACGCTTTTGGATCTTTTCCGCCAGACCAAACATACCAGGAGATCCCGCTCAGTAAGCCCGCCAGGCAATCTTCCGCCCCTGCTTCAGGTAGGCCTTGTCCAGACGTGCCTGCCGGGACTGCTCCAATCCAGGCAGTTCCGGGCGGCTCAGATCGTAAAGCGCAAGCAGCCTTTGCTCGGTATCCTGGTAGCTTTCCACCGTAGCATCAGCCAGAATATGCTGGATCTGAACCTCGTTTTTCAAGTGCCTGGAGATAAGAATGGTTCGATGGCAGTGCAAGGGCTCCTTTTCTGCACACATCAAAACAAGAGTATGCTGCTTCGCCTCCTGCCGCAAACGCTGCAGCCCCTGCTTAAAAAGCTCGTGCCTGGAGATCAGCTCATAGTCCGCCCTACCCTGCACATACACGGACTGATCCTCATACCTGGCACCCAGCTCTCGGCCCAGAAAGATGTGATCTATTCCCTGCTCCGGCAAGATCTTTTTTAGATTTTTGTGATTGAACTCCGGCCTGTAGGCGCTATAGGGTTTGGACCGGACATCCGCCAGGGCGGTCACCCGAAACCGCTTTAACAAGTCCACAAACCCCTTCAACGTGTGGGGGGAATAGCCAATGGTGTACAGCTGAGACTGGTCTGTCATATGTCAAACCGTGTTCACACCCAAGATTGTGGACCTTGACCAGCTCCCAGTCAAAGCAACCACATTGCGCTCTGCCTTGGAAAAATCCATTTCCAAAAAACATAATGGTCACTCCAACTGAAGCCGGTACACAACCTCCTGCAACTGCTCCTCTGCCAATCTGCTCCGCAGACAAAAACAGCGATCAAGATTATACACCCGGACCAGAGCCAGATCGATTGCCTCCCAAGAAAGTTCCAGAGCATCCAGAAGTCGGCTGAGCCTGGATCCCAGGGGCAGGGTTCGAGTTACGGTTCGTTTGCGCTCAGAAGCGGGAAGAACCTGGTTGAGCTCCTCGTAGAGCCGGACATGGACGATGAGCATGGGCTGACTTCATCCCTTCGTCACCACGTCCGCCAGGTTGCGGACGGCCTGCATGTAGGCGTTTAAATCCCGGATGAAGATGTCGTTGTGATTGGCTCTGGGGATCTGCACAAAGGTTTTCTCCTGGGAATGAATGTCAATTTTGCCTGTCCTCCTTTCTCTTATTTCAAGAATGAAATCAGCGATTGCTTCCAGATCATCAACTGCTTGCGGTGCCCACCTTACTTCAGCCATTTGGCCATCCTTTCTTTCACCTCAGCATGCGTTACCGGTAACTTTCTTATTTATTTGAGAAATTGCCAAGGCACACATTCTCATTTCCCGTTCCAAAACATCCACGACTTCTCGCTTTATTTTCATCAGGTTACTCCTCCCGCATTTATTTTACAGTGCTTTGCTTCTGTTTTTCTCTGGCCTCTTTCTTTTCAGCTTTGCCTCCGGCAAATCTGAAATATTTCTTGCCCCAAAGCGGGCAAAGAAATCAAAAATTTGCCGGATTGATCAAGGATGAAACTGCGGTTTGGTATGTAGGGGCGAATGATCATTCGCCCTCTTTGGCCAGTCACGTGCAGACGCGTGCCTGGCGGTCCCGGACGGCCGAGCCAGCGACCGGGGAAGAGTCTTGTTTCATACGAGCAGATCTCATGACTTCAGCCCGATCCTACCAGCCTTTTGGCAAAAACTTCAAGCTTTGCTCTCCTCAAAAAGAGGCCGGGACGAGATCGCGAATCAACCGATATCATAGTGCTCAAATGCATTTAAAGAGAGGATGCATGCAACAAGTCTGGAAATAGGGGCAGAAAGGATTCGGAACAAAATAAATGCATCGAGATAAGAACCTTTATCCACGAATCTTCACCCCAGTTAAACACCCACAAGGGGTCCCGGTTTAACGCAAGCCAATCTTCACTGATTTTTTCCTGGCCTGATCGGCCAGCGGAAAGAGTGATCACCTAGAGGCAAGGGTAGCTTTCCAGCGAGAGCGTGATGAAGTCATCCTGCCTGCGATCAGCAGGCTGGATTTCTTTTCTTCATTCGTGGCGATTCGTGCGATTCGTGGGCCAAGGTCTTTTAGGCTTGAGTTGTTTTGCGACAGATTCTAAGGCTGAAAAGATGTCAAGGCTTCAGGTCAGTCGCTTCAGAGAGTCGGCAAGTTCTGGAACTGCCAGAACTTAACATACCTGAGCACGAATTAAAAATGATTCTGGCTGATTCTTTGCTTCAACAAGGGATAGTCTCTCTAGGTAAAGCTGCCGAAATTGCAGGTTATACAGAACGTACTTTCTCAGAATTACTACTCAAGAAAGGCATACCTCCAGTCCATTACGATGAGGAGCATATAGAGGAAGATATCCGTAATGCCTGAAAGTGAAGTCTTTATAGCTGATGCCTCAGCTTTGATAGCTTTTGAAAAGCTCTCAATGCTGATCTATTTATGTTCTGTAATTGTCGCTTTACGAAAAAAAAACATTTCCAGCTACGAGATAAAAGAACATCGCAAACCAATACGGATTGTGCCAACCTCAGAAGGGAGGCACAATCCGTATTGGTTATGTAGCGGTGATACCACCGTCGACAGTGTGAGGAGTTAAATTTTTTACAATATAAGTTTATTTAGTTTTCTACGTATCTTGTTTTACACATTTTGTCAATCGGTGATAAAAATATTTATCTCTTCAGTCCGATTCCAAGATCAGTTGCCACCTTTTTTCCTGTATTGTGGCCTTAACCTACCTCTGCCTGCTCACACTCTGGCTGAAACGAGCAGGAGTAGACTGTACTCTGGACAGTGCCATGCAGTCAGTGCGCAATCTGGCCAGCTGCCTGTGCTGGCACAGCGACAAGCGAAAACCGACCTGCATGCTCGAGGAGCTGGATCCGGAGCAGGCGCCAATCTTTGCTCCTCGCGGATATAAGGTGGAGAAAGGGGTCTTACACGAAGTGCATTCGTAGAATGTGTCATATAGGTACATTGCCGGAAATTAAGCCGCCTATGTGAAAATCGAGTCAATGTGTCAAAACAAGACATGTAACATCTTAACACGCTTCGCTCAACTCTTTACTTCTGTTCGCTCACCTATTTGATTCTGGTTGAGATTTTGTAAATTGTTAATGTTGTAGGTTTAGATCCTATATATTAATCTTGGCACAAAGAATGCATTTAAATACCAGCAAGACTGTGGGAAGTTCCAAGGATGCTTGAACGCGTCTTGCTGGCATTGGTTTGCGCAAATGCTGACGGCAAATCATTTAAAGGTGCATTGGTGATTTGCAAAAATGAGAGGAGGCAGCCATGAAAAGATGTTTTCTTGTTACCGTGCTTTTTATGTTTACTATCGGTCTGAGTTTTTCCGCTAATCAGGCGGATGCCAAGGGTCAAGACGTTGAATTAGGTTTGGTATATTTAGGCAAAGCAGTAGATGAGACAGGGGAGAGCCTCGAGGATGTCAAGTCTGCTGCATTGGATTTAAATAATGAGTATGTAGCTTATGCTATGGAGGTTGAAGTATATTTAGCTGGAGATGTAGAAGTAGAAAAGATTGAGGATCTGGAAGGAAATGATATAACTGAAAAAATTTCTGAGCTTGCCGAGAGTGAGGGGGCTGAGGATATAGATGAATTTATTGAACTCGATGAAGTCAGCGATGAAACAGAAAACGTTGTGGAGATGCTGGAGTAAAAACAGTACCTAGTGCCTTGGCACATCTCACGTGTCGCAAAGAAAGAACCCTCCCCTGACCCCTCCCTCCCGCCTGGAAGACAGGCGGGAGGGAGGGGTCAGGGGAGGAGCTGATTGCCTCCACGATGTGACTAGGGAGAAATGAGTCGGCACTGCAGTTTATTGAATCTCTGCATGGTATTCCTGCAGGGACTTGATGGTGTCTT
>JAWLEI010000047.1:0-22928 GCA_041686195.1 Desulfovermiculus sp. | reverse complement strand
AGGTGTTCTCCCTTCATAACCGTATCCACTCCAGCACGGAACAGGATCTGTCTGCGGTCTGCAAGACCGTGTCCACGGTGGCTGTGCCGGACAGGCGGTCCACTATGCCGTGATGCCTCGGATTTGGAGCAAAGGCCACGAAACGGACCATCCTGTGTCCCAGAAAATGCACTGCAAACAGTCTCGATGTGTCCTTCTTCCACCGAAGACTTGCGGTTGACCATTTGAGCAAATCGTCGGCCAAGGGTGGTATGATCCGGAATATCAAACCACGTTGCCGAATGTTCAGGTTCCATGACTGCGGTTGCAGAAAACATAGGGGTTGTTCCCTTCAGATAACACTACGATGGCAGTGTTTAACAACTTGCATTCCATATATTTATCCTTCCCAACACACAACCCAAATTTGGCGCAGCTTCTCCACTTCCATCTTTCGTCTTTCGTCTTTCAGCTTTGAGCTTCTTTATCTTACTTTCAACTTGGCCCTTTCAGCTTTTAGCTTCTTTTGCTTTCAGCTTCTTTCTCTTCCTTTCAGCTTTAAGCTTTCAGCTTTAATCTACTTTCTCTTGCTTTCACCTTTCAGCTTCGAGCTTCCAGCTTCTTTCTCTTCCTTTCAGCTTTCAGCTTCCAGCTTTCAGCTTTTCCCTACCAAAAACTCCCAAACCACTGATCCACCTCATAGCTTTTCTGTGGATTGTCCGGGTTGGAAAATCTCTCCCATCCAGCCCCGGGAGCCAGGGTAATGGTATTGAACAGCACCTGGCCGTTTAGGGTGAAGAGATCCACCCGGAGGAAGTCATAGCCTTGGGCGATCTTCTCTGCGGCCTCGATCATCTGCTCCAGGTTCTCAGGCTTGTCTTCAGGCTGTCCCTGGGCAAGCTTGATGCATACCGGCTGCACTTCCCATTTCGGGTTATAAATAGTTCTGGCAGGTCCGTTCTGCTGCTTTCTATCAGTCTGGATGAACTGGCATTTGCCATGAAAGACAAAGAGCTTGTATTCCACGGCGTCTTTTAAAAGCTGTGCGAACAGAATCCTGGGTGGTATTTGGGTAAACCAGTACTCGTTGGTTTTTTGGCCGTGTACAGTTTGCAAAAGCTTGGTGCAGTACTGGGGAATTTGGTTTTGTTCTTTGCCCTGGACGATTCTTTGGGCATTGAAGTGGCTGGCCATGATGGTGAAATCATCCGGGAGCTCTTCCAGGTTCATTTCCTGGGTGCTGGCAATGGCCTTGTGGAGTTGGGGAAGGACAGATTCACCAGCCCGGTTCTCCACCATCTCCCGTACTTGCAGCTTGTCAGCTAAATAGGCGGCATCGGGCAGCTCCCCAAAGAGCTTCCGTCTAGCTATCTTCTCATTGAAGGTCTGAGGATGAGCCAGGTCAGGTTCATAGCCCAGAGAGTTCTGGAACATCTTGATCTCACGCTTTACCTCTTCCTGGGTGGGCTCCCTGGTGGAGGATTCACGCTTCAGGGACTCTATATCCACAGGCATCTTGTCCGGGGGAGGTCCCTCAGTGCCGCAACAGTTCTTGGCCTTTTCGCCTGATCCGCACGGACAAGGGTCGTTGCGTCCTACCTTTTTGCTCTTGACTATGGGAACTTGTTTTTTGGTCTTTACAACTTGGCCGGCCTCCAAGGGAGGCTGCAAGTTTTTGCCCTCGGCAAAGGCCTCAAAACGTTCAATCACATCTTTCTGAACAACCTCTCGGCTGAACATGGCCCCGCATTTCAATGCCCTGTCAGTGGCTTCCCTGTAGAAGTCCTCGTCATCCATCAGCTTATAGATGGTTTTAAGCCAGGGCCTCACCTCTTCCACACCAGGAACAACAGAGTATTTCTCCCTGCACTTCTGGGGAATGTCGAACAGAAACCCGCCCCCGTTCAGCTGCTCCGGAATTCCGGCATGATTGGAGCCAAGCACAGGTATGCCTCCCAGCTGGGCCTCGGCAATGCTTCTGCCTGAGGCCTCGTTCCAGAAGGAGGGGAAGAGGAGTATGCTGGTGCGGGAATATATCCTGCGCACGTCCTGCTGGTTGGGAATCCACCAGACATTGCTGGAGTTCGCCAGGTCCAGGCCGGCCTCCCGCCACTGGTCGTTGTTCATCCGTCCCTCAACTGCCAGGAAAGTAAGATCCGGACGCTCTTTCTCTGCAGTCAGTACCAAGCGTGCGAATAAGGTCGCACCCTTTTCTGGTGAGGGATTGATAAAGGTAATAAGTCCGTTTTTTCTTTGCTGCGGATTTTGCCTTGCCAGGGTATGTTCAGGCTGGATGGCATGGGTTTCAGGCAGCAGCGTACGCAGCACATCGCTTTTGATGCCCAGCTTCTCCTGGTAGTATTGGCTTTGAAAGTTAGAGGGCACCAGCACCTGATCAAAAGGCCTGAAAAGCTCAGGATCAGTATAGCTGGGATTGGCCAGGTAAAAGATAAGGGTCCTGCAAACCTTACGGGCTTCCCGAACCAGAGACTGCAAAAGCTTGGAGCTGCCGTAGGTAATGACCACATCTGGCTTTATTTCGTGCAGGGCCTTCACAGCCCTCTGGAAAAAGGCCCTGGATTCCTCCTGGGTGCGCTTGCAGCTGCTCTGGGTGTAGAACAGCAGGTGCTGGACGCCGTCCTGCTCCAGCTTCAATGTCTTGCCCACATTCTCGGGCACGGCATATTTGGACCCTACCAAGGTGGAGACCGGGTAGTCCTCCTTGCCGTCAAAAAGGGTCATCTGGACAGCATAAGCCTGCCAGCCGGCAGAGGCCAGGGTGGAGAGTACCGAACGTATCTGCTGGGCAGCACCTCCCCTGCGGTCCAGGCTGCACATGGGGGAGAGCCACATTATCTTTTTGGGTTGCATCTGTCCTCGTAATTATTTGTTTGAACTGCTAAGGCGCCTAAAAAGTTGGAACCACAAAGGCACGAAGGGCACAAGGGGAAGAACTTTATCTTTGCGGGGTGACCGCAAAGATAAAACTTACCAACCCTTCGGGTTAGGGAAAGATGGTTTTCCCCCTAGCCGGCAGGCTGAAGGCCTTTGGTGCTGTGGTAAACCCCACAGCGCCAAAATCTTGCCCTTTGTGTCCTTTGTGACTTTGTGGTTCAGTCCTTCTTCCTGCGGGGCACAGAGTTTAGATCCGGGTTCCGATTCCTAAAATATCAGCTATATTGGCCCTTGAAGATATTACCGGCTCTATGGAGGAGTTATCAGCGGTCATAACGGTGGTTACGCCGGGTCCGTGTCCCGCTCGTTTGCAGTCGCTGTGGGAGATCACTCCTATTGAAATTGCGCCCTGACGGTAGGTACGGCCAAACCTGTGATCCTGATCCAGCAGGGCCACAAAGTCTCCAAACCTTATCCTGTCCAGCTTGTGTTCCTGCACTGTGTGCGGATCGCTGGTTATAATGTCGCAGTCGCCCTTGGCCACATGCGGAGCGCCAATACCGGATCCGATACATACTGCCGGAACCATCGTGGTCACTGGAACCCTGATCTTGTTCTCCCTGATTTCTATGTCCATTTCAGCCAATAACTCAGGGGCCAGATTGAACAGGGAGATTTCCGGGTGATTTGTGAGCTGCAGTCCCTGTCCCCTGGCCTGGATGCGGATGGTATCCTCGTAAGACAGCTTTTCTTTCACTTCCCTGGGGAAATCTACGATTAAATGCTCTGATCCGCCGTGCTTGCCGATAACAACTCCAGATCCCCCTTTTGCCTCTCCGGAAACTATTGCGGCCTTATTCCCAATGCAGGCATACATCTGCAAAGAGGTGTTGGGATGCTCCTGGGGCTTATTTGTATTGCCTGTACAGCTCACTCCGGGCTCAATATGATCCCCGGCCCAGCCAAAAGCAGAATCACCAACCTGCACGTTCAGGGTGATGCCTCCGATAGCTGGCAGAATGAACGGGGAACCCTCATGGCCCAGGCTCCAGGATGCGGGCGTCCTGGGCGGACCCGGCTTGCACTCCAGCAGAAACTCAACAATATAATCCTGGTTAGTTAAGAACATGAATATATCTTCTTTGTGTCTTTCTTGAGCAAAAACGCCACATTGGAGCCCACAAGGGGACCAGCCTTTCTCACTCCACTCCATTTGGTACAGCCGCAAACAGAAGTTGTAAATGGTCTCGGGCTGATCAAAGAGCGGTTGACACAGGTGACCAGAGTAACCATGAGCAGTCCTGACTGCAAGCTTTTTAAAGCCCTGACCAGGAGTTCGGACAGTGAGGAAAGTCAAACAAGGCCCAGGGTCATAGCTTGTGGGTCAAGCATGAATCAAATTGCTGATGTCGGGACTTACAACGGGCTCAGTAAGGACTCAAAGGAAAGAGAGTGGGGTGGGTGAGGTTAAATAGCCAGCAGCACCTGCTCCTGGCTATTTCAATTCCTACTGCTCTTCCCGAGCTTCCTTCAACTTCTCCTCCAAATTCTTCAAACTCCCAGCTAGCCCATTGACGAAATTGTTGGCCTGGGAAGCCGGAATGATCAGTGTCCCGGCATCCACAGTCTCATCATCCGCTCCGCGCTGGGTCAGCTGAATGCGCAGGTTGCCGTTGGACAGGGTTACCTTGCTGATTTGGTCGGCAAAGATGTGCATGTTTGCTCCTTTATGTTTGTCTTCCTGATATGTTTTGTGATTCCTAAGATATATCTGGCCAGCAGGCTGTACCTGTCATCAAAGCCTCATTGCCTTTGTCCCATATCCTGCTGAGCCAAAGCCTGTCCACTCCATTCAAATACAGCTTCCAGGTTCCAGTCCGCCTTCCTGGACGTCTCAGCCAGTGAATACAAAAAACTGTGGATCTCTTTCCAGCCCAGAGTCAGGCTGACCAGGTGAGTCTTCTGCTTGAAAAATTTCAGCTGCACAACGCGCTCTGTATACTGGATATCGATTTTGGTCACCAGTTTGGCTGAGGCCAATTCCCTGGCCTTGTCCGGTTGCTTCTTCTGGCCGGAATTCCAGCTGGGTGGATTGGTCTCCAACTGGCTCATATGCATGAACTGGAAGATGTCGTCTTTGTCCTCAGTGGTCACCGACTCAGGCAAAGAGGTATTCTTCTCAATATAGTGGCGCAGGTAGTTGCCCAGGAGTTTGACCAACTTTCGAGTGAGCAGAATAGCCGGAAGCCTCTCGCCCTCGTTCGTGGTAAACGAAAGGGCAATACGGTCCTCTTCCGGAAGAAGGTGAAAGGAAAAGCTTGTTCCGCTCATTGGTCTTTGCCCTGTACCTTGGAGGTAGAGGTATTCTGTTCTGAATTATCCGGAACATGTGTACTTAAAAAATCCGCCTGTGCCCCCAATGCACTAGATATGGGCGCAAACATGGGATCAAGACCGATCTGTACTCCTTCCTGCCGGACAAGTTCCATAGCTGGAATCAAATCTGTTCTGCCTGTTATCAAGATAAACATATCAGCAGTCTTTTTGGTGGCCAGCATGGTCATATCCAGGGCCATCTTCACACTTATCTGGGTGGTCTCGCTGCCAGGGCGGATATCACCATCTGAGAGATCATCCACAGTGATTTCCTTTTTAAGCAATGGAGCGGCCTTTGAACCTACAATGGACCAGTCTCGTCCATTCCACTCCATGTAGCCAAGACGCAGGCAGAAATTAGGAGTGGTCTTGAGCTGATCAAACAGCTGATACCTGAGCCTGGCGCTTTGCAGTTGGGAAAAGTTGATCTCCTTGCCGTTTAAAGGGGACACCCCTTTGGCCTGCAGGGGTTGACAATCGTAGTAGTAGATACGTACCAGGTAATCATCCTGCTTGAGGTGCTTTAAGCAGTACTCTCTGATCTCTCTGGCTTTGTACATGAACCAGTTCTTCTCCAATACCCTGCGGCGCATGAACATTCCGTCCACGAATACTATTACCTTGCGATTCATTTCAGTACATTTCTCCATTTTCATTTGCTGATTCATGGAAAAGATCTGGGCATAGACTAGGCCCAAGGCCCCGTGGCTTCGCAGTCCGACGAATGCTTCTGCATCCAGCACGTCCAAGACTTTCTCGCTTATCCTGTCCAATCCGTCAACCCGAACAGGTTCATGCCCTTCAGTTTGCTTCATCTGCAAAGGCCATTTCTCGATCACTTAATTATGGGCCAGTCCCTCTACTCACTTGCTAAAGATTATATCCATCAACAGCAATACGTTCCCTTTGCGGACTCTCCTGTCCTCAGTTTCTTCTCTATTCCTTATCCTCGGACGTATTGGTCCAGTAAATGGTCACATTGCGCTTGCCCCATTGCAGTGCCTTTTCCCGGTTTGTACCCATGAAGATATCGATCTTCTTTTTAAAGCGCTTGTTCATCTTGTCGCGCACCACAAAGGTGCCTTCAAGCCCCTCAATGCGCACCTTGGTTTTATGATCCAGCCCCTTGTCGATCAAATCACGGGACACCGCAATCGCCTTCATCCCTGTCTCCAGCTGGTCGCCCCAGGCCGCCAGACCCACATTGCCTTTCTTGGTCTCCAACTCGGCCATTGTGTAGGCAGTGGCGGTCACTTCCATGGATTGCTGACCATTGCTCTGGCCGCTACTCAGCATAACAAACGACATTGCCAGAAGACAGGTCGAACAAGCAAAACATCGCATAATCAGTTTCTTCATTCAGCTCCCTCACTCCCAGAAAGAGTTCCATAGTTTCGCCCAGCCACATCCCGCATCAGTAGTGTAAGGAATTGAACCTGAAGGCAAAAGACGTTGATGATCGACGACTTCTCATTGAAACCCCAAAAAGCGGTCGAGAGAGTCTGGAGTCGTTTTCATACCCAAAAAGGTGGCTGAACGACTCTATCCTTTATAACATATAACCAATTCTCGATAAACTAATCTATTCATTCTCTCTCATCAACCGATTTGCAACATTTTGTAATCGTTCGACAAATCGAGCTTGCCCTGCATTTCCTGGAGTATTGCCTCTGATCCTTTTAGATCAGGACAATCGTTTCCCATTCGTTTATTCATCTCCGAACAGGTCATCCTGAATTCGTGCACGACCCCCAGGCGCTTCGCCTTCTCCAGACTGGATTGCCAGCTTTTCCGGGCAGAAGCGATATCGCCCCGCAGCCAACAGCAGGTGCCTTTTAATCGATACGCTTCTGGCTGGGCCCAGCAAAAGCGCTTGCTCTCTTTGACGGCAGCCTTGCAGGCTGCCAGGACCTGCCGGGATTTGGATGCATTGTCCAAATATCCTTCTTGCTCAGCAGTCAGATACGCCTCGGCCAGGGTATTGCGCAAGAAAGCGACGAAATGACCCGTCAATCCAAGCTCGGCGAACCTGTTGTGTGTTGTATGTAAGATCTTCAGGGCTCTGTCACAGTCGCCCTGTTGCAGACAACATTTGGCAAGATCTTTGTTCGTTCCAATGCCCTGCAAAATCTTCGTGAATAGCAAGACCCAGGTAACAATGTCCAACAACTACAGGGTTTGAAATACGTGGCAATAGGGTCTTTACCCGGCGGTGGTACTGTTCGGCTAATGCAAACTTGCCGAGCATATCACAGACAACACCAAGACCCATTAACCCTCTGGCTATTCCAGATCGGTAGCCCTTTCTCTCGGCATAGTTCAAACAATGTATAGAGTGAAAAGCAAACGCTCCCTGTTTATAAAAAAGTCTATCCAACCCAGCATTTCATAGATATGAAACAGCTCCTCGTCACGGGGATCTTCATCATCAGATGCCCTGCTGAGAAAAAAACTGAAGACAAGGCGGTGCAGAACCTGGATTATCAGTTGTGTGCCAATGGCCAAACGAATGGACCAGCGCGTAGCTGGCACCGGCCTTCCGTGTAAAGCCAGGGCGCGCTGCAAATACTCGATCGCCTGCTGATGATCTCCCCTTCGGAAAAAACTCTCTCCCATCTTCCGTTCCAGGATTGCACGCTGGGCCGTATCCAATTTAGTGCCGAATTTTTTGTCATAAACGGCCACAGCCTTCTTATAGTTTGCAAGGGCTTCTGCATCTGCCGCCATTTTATCCGATTGATCCGCTGTTTTCAAAAGATAGTCACGCGCTTTTACCCAGACCGAGGCTTGGGGGCGTAATGATAAGCCAACAACCCATAAAACTTTTCCCTATGTTCTTGAAAATTTGAGATCTTCATCCAAACGATCTATACTTGCAGCGATCAGCCCTCGAAGGGTATCGGGGATGGGCACTTTTCCCTTGATTGGAACGATCTGCCATTTCCCGGTTTTTTTATCCCTGAACGCCAAATCGCTGCTTACGAGGGTGCGGATCAGTTCCTCCACAAAAAGGGGATTGCCCTGGCATTTGATATTGATAATATCCCTCAGTTGTGGAGAGACTTCGTCCAATTTCAGCAGCCTGCTGACCATTTGCTGACTTTGCTCCTGCTGCAGAGGCTTCAGGGCAATTTCAGTGAGCCATTCATAATAGTCGGCGGAGATGTCATTCTTGAAGACAGAATTATACTCTTGAAGTTCAGGCCGGGCTACAAAGCACAGGATCAAGGCATGCTCGCGGATCAGAGGGATCAGATGTCGGATTAATTCGACCGTTGATTCGTCTGTCCACTGGAAATCCTCAAATTCCAGGATAAGAGGACGTACCAGAGCTAAACGGGAAACAAATTGCCGGGCGCTTTTGAATATCTGCCGTCGCAGCGCCTCTCCATTTAAAAAGGCGACGCGTTCTGCTAGACTGCCTTTCATCTCAAAGGCCAGTAAGGTTCCTATATAAGGCAAGATATCCGCCACCTCTTCCGGATCAAGCTGTTCCGTCATGGCGGCAAATCCGGAGAGATCGGAAAAGAGAACCGTTACATGCCTGCGTTCGCCTCCTTCATTGATAACAAGTTGTTTTCTGGATTTTAATTCCTGAACAGGCACGCCGCATTCAGGACAAAGCCTGCAATCAACTGGGATTTTGCAGCTGCACAGCTGGCATTGGATGAAAAGCGTACTTCCGCATTGACTGCAGAATTTCGCATTCTCAAGATTCTCAACATTGCATTGGGGTGCTCATTTTCATTAAAAGACACCTTTGCCGCTCTGCCTTCGCGGCTTTCCATACTCCAACGCGCCCGCAGGACAACTCAGCCGCCAGCAGGAAGATCCCGAACAGCGTCTCACCCAGGCCGGTGCGGTCGGCCAGTTCATCAGCCACGCGCGCCAACCGGCTGCCGGCTGTGACAATGATCAGGGCGGCGTTGCTTAAAGTGATGATGCTGGTGAACAGGGATGCGAACAATCGGGGCCTCAGACTGTCATGACTTGACGCATTTGAGGTTGATCAGGATATGAAAGACTTTTAGCTTTCGGTAAATTTCAACGGAGTTCATCGCTTATGCTGGGAGAGTATAGAAGAACAGTTCAAGGGCGACAAGGGATAGGAGTGTCGTCTGTTATATCATCTGTCTTACTTGACGTACTTTGCCTGACCCGGTAAGCCAGGTCCCTCATTGGGATACTTAACTAGGGCGACTTTCGGCTGAGGGTTCAACCACTTCAGCCAGACTTGCCTTGCTTTTTGATAGCCTGAAACGTACAAAGTACTGGCTGCTGGTGGTTATGGGCAGCAGAGAACTTAAGTGGCGGCCAGAGATGTTTTTCATGGATCATTGACAAGCGGCCACTTTGAACATTATCGGCAGAGTCATGCGATCGGCCGTAAATGTATCGCGGTCCTCTTGGTATGTTTCATTTATGATCAATCCGGCATCTTTTTTGCCCGCTTTGGGGCAAAAAGAGTTCAGATTTGCCGGAGGTCCCGCCTGAGGCGGGACTGAAAGCTGGTTTTATAGCCATGTATAAAATTCCCGCCCAAACCCACCGAACCGAAGAAACGATAAAAAGAAGCAGGTTTATTGCAACACTTGCCCATGCTCCGAGTGAAGAAGATGGAAAAGAATTCATTTCCCGTATCAAAAATGAGTTTCCAGATGCAACGCATCATTGCTGGGCATATGTAGCAGGTCCGCCAGGCGATACCGCCCGGGTCGGAATGAGCGATGACGGAGAGCCTCATGGAACTGCCGGAAAACCAATCCTCACAGTTCTTTTGTACTCTGGAATTGGAGAAATAGCTGCCGTTGTAACCCGATTTTACGGAGGGACAAAACTGGGGACAGGGGGGCTGGTGAGGGCTTATTCCGGTTCTGTCAAAAACACTCTGGCAACGCTGCCTGTGAAAGAAAAAAAGGAAACTCTCTCAGTGACAATTGTTTTTGATTATTCAAAAATCAACGCTGTGAAACAAATGACTGCTTCCTTTGATGCTGAAATCGTACACGAAGAATATAGGGCCGATGTTTTATTTGAGATAAACATTCATCAAAATGAAGAAGAGAGTTTTATCCAGGCCCTGACTGATCTGACCGGAGGAGAGATCATTATTTATGGTTCCCAGACCGGCCTTTAGGGAAAAAAGATGTGTGCAGCCATGTTCCCTGAGTACAGCAATCACCTTCTCTATCTGGGCAAGAGGTACGTCTTCCCTGTCCTGTATGGCCTGCTCCTGGCCGGCTTTTTCCTCCTGTTCAAGAAATGGGGCCTGATATCCCTGATTTTGGTCCTGGTCCCTTTTTACGGCCTGCTCATTTTTCTGGCCTTTATGGGCCAGAAACTGCTCATCTTTTGTCCGGTCCGCGAGATTGAAGCTACTCCTGCGGATTTACAACTCCCCTATGAACCATTGCAACTGAGCACCCCGGACGGGGAGACCCTGCATGCCTGGTTCGTTCCCGGAGACCAAAACCGGCCTGTAGTCCTTTTCTGCCACGGCAACAACAGCAATATTTCGTCCCCCAGCCACCTAAAATTCCTTGAACTCCTTCACTCCCTGGGTCTTTCAACCATCATCTTCGACTACCGGGGCTTTGGCCGCAGCTCGGGATCTCCGGACCAGGCAGGTACCTACCGGGACGGAGAGGCGGTCTGGAAGCATCTGGTCCAGTCCAGGGGATATACCGGCCGGGACATCCTCATCTGGGGCAAATCATTGGGCGGCGGCATTGCCTCCTATCTGGCCAGTCAGCATCAGGACTGCAGGGCTCTGGTCCTGGAAGCCACCTTCACCTCGATTCCGGACGTGGCCCGGAGATTGTTCCCTATTCTTCCGGTCAAATGGATTGTCAGGCATGAGTATCCGGTCCACAGGCATGTTTCTAAAGTCGACTCTCCGGTCCTGGTCATGCACAGCCCGGAGGATGAAACCATACCCTATCGTCTGGGCCGAAGAGTCTTTGAGGCCGCCAGAGAGCCCAAAAAGTTTGTACAACTCAGCGGCGGGCATGTGTGGGGATTTTGGACCTCAAAAGAGACCTGTGTACAGGCCATTAAGGAGAACTTGCTCAACCGGCAGGAGAGGGGGAGATGATATTTTTTGCCCCCTGTGGGCAAAAAATATTTCACTGCCAGGGATTACCGGATATGCGTCGCAGAGATCTCAGCGCCGGAAGATGCTGATCAGCACACTGAGAACGATGCTGACCACAATCATGGAGGTAATAGGAATAAAGACCCTGGTCCGCCCGGACTCGATACGGATATCGCCCGGCAGTTTCCCGAACCAGCTCAGCAGCCAGGGGGCAAAATGCATGATCGCCCCCAAAGCCACCAGGATCAGGCCGGCAAGGATCAGCATCCTGCTCATCGGTCATTCACCTCCGGATGGTTTATGACCTGAAGAAAAGAAGCAAACCGTGGCTTGTCATGCCGGGTCCAGCCGTGGTGCTTAAGTCTTACCCGGGAACCGATACGCGGAGGATTATGTCTTTGCTCATGGGTAAAGCCTGTTCCCAGTCGAAACGTCACCCCGCTTTTCAGGGCGATGGTTAAGCTGCCCATCATGTCTTTGTATTTTCCCTTTCCGGGATTAATCCCAATGACCGTGCCCTCCAGTTCTTCAAAGCTCTTGACCTTCAAGACATGAGCACTTGTGCAGCCCGAAGAGGATTTCTTTGGATCTTTGACAATCACCCCTTCGCCCTTCCGGGCCTCAATTCTTTGCAGGAAGCGCTGCAAATGCTTGTGTCCTGAACAGGTTGACTGGGGAATAACCCGAACATGTGCGCAATTGTGATCCCCAAACCAGTCTTTCGCCTTCTTAAGACGAGCAGAAAAGTTTCCTGAGGCGTGCGGGACTTCGAATATATTATACGTTATTTTTTCCCAATTCAAAGATGGCTCAGTATCCAGCACAGTTTCTTGGACCACATGAAAATTTCCCCGTCCGGCCCACAACTCTCCATCAAGCCTAAAATCCGGAAAATCACGAGTAAACCAGCCTGGGGCATGTATTGTCCGGCCAGAACGGGTCAGGAGACTTTCTCCATCCCAGTAGCCTCTGATTCCATCCAGCTTTTCACTCATAAACCAGCCGGAGATGTCCTCATTTCCGGTATAATTTGCATATTCCTGCAGTTCCAGGCTGTCGGCCAGTCCGATTGCAGGACCTGCAGAAAATACAGCCAGGATAATGATGATAAAGAGTATGTTCCTGTTCTGATGGGCCATCATCCTGATCTCTTTTCATGTTCAATTCCTGCCAACCCTTCATCCCAGTGTCCTCGTGGCTGGATTGACAGAGACATATCTGCATCTTACCTGTTTCTGATAATAAAAAAGGAGAATATGCATGGAAACCACGATTTCAAGTAAATACCAGGTCGTCATTCCAAAAGCTTTGCGGGAACGCCTTCATCTGCGTCCCCAGCAAAAGATGACAGTTTTAGAAAAAGACGGCATGCTTATCCTCGTGCCTCAGGTAAACATAAAAACCCTCCGAGGCATAGCGCGAGGGGCAAATGTAGCTGATTACAGGGACAAAAAGGATCGGTACTGATGCATATAGTTGACTCTTGCGGCTGGCTGGAGTGGCTGACCGATGGCCATCTGGCCGAGAGGTATGCACAATACCTGACAGATGGAGATCGCCTCCTGATACACTTCTGATGCGGATTTCAAAGGACTACCTCTTGTCCAATGGATGGGCGATCCCTCACGCATATAATCACTGTTCACCAGCCTGAGGAGCTTGGCCGAGAGGCAGCTGTCCTTCCAAATTGGAGATCATCGACCAGCAAATTACTAATAACACATTGTCTTCCCTACAAAAATTCAGCCTGCTCTTCTATTCCAGCCTGCTTGTCGAGAAGGCCTCTTCTCCCTGCGTTAAGATCCCCCCAAACCATGCACCTCCCCCAGATCAAGTTCCCGGACCGCGTCCGCCACTTGACGGTGGTGGGAAAACAACAAAACCTGGTTCTTTTCCCCCAGGCGGGCCATGGCCTGCAGGGCCGCCCGGGTCCGCTCCTCATCAAAATTGACCAGGATATCGTCCACAATAAAGGGCATGGGCTCACTGCTCTTGAGCCGATGTTCCAGGGAGGCCAGACGCAGGGCCAGATAGAGCTGATCCCTGGTCCCTGAGCTCATGCCCCCGACAGGGACGCGCTCCTCCCCGCGCAGGCCGACGATGACCTGGCCGCCTTTGTCGTCCAAGTCAGTGAGCAGGCCGTCGAATGAGCCGATGGTCAATTCCCGGAAATAGCCGCTGCCCAAGGCCAGGACCGGATCCTGGTTCTCGGCCCGGTAACGTTCGATAGCCTCGTCCAGGACCGTGGATGCCAAACGGAGCCGGGCGTAGCGTTCGGCCAGACGGCGGATCGAGGCAAGGGTCGCCTGGGCCTCTTCGGCCTTGCGCGCGGCTGCGTCCCGGCCGTCCATCTCCCGAAACTCGCGGCGCAACTCCCCCGCCTGGGCAATTTGGCCTTCAATGTCCCCCTCCAAACGCTCCAACTCCTCGTCGCAGGATTGGAGACGGGCAGGCAGCTCGTCCGTATTTTCGGCCTTGACCTCTGCGATCAGCGCGTCCACATCCGTCACACCGGGAATCTCGCGGAGCTCGTTCAAAGCTGTGGTCATGTCCTGCTCCAGGGCCTTGTGCTCCTGCCACCGCTTTTCAATCCCGGCCAACTCCTCGGACGCGGTGCAGCCGGCCAGCTCACAAAGCGCAGCCAATTCCCGGTTGGCCGCATCACGTGCAATTCGGGCCGCCTCGATCTCTTCCTGCGTGTATGCTATTCGCTCCCGGTAATGGTCAGCGGTGGTGGCGCGGTCGCGTTCGCGCTGCAAGAGACCGTTCAAGCGCTCTATCGCCTGATCCACCGGAATAGCGGCAAGGTCCGGAACGGTCCGGGCCACAAGGCTGGCCACATCTCGTTCCAATTCCCGACTGTCGCACCGGATGCCCTCAATGCGTTGACGCAGCCCGTCGGCCTGGTTCACCCGGCTCAGATAGGCGTCGAGATCGCTGAAAAAGCTGCGGACCGCTTCGGGGGTCGCATCCCCGGGAAGACCCAGCTCCTGCATGGCCAAGCCCCAATTCTCCTGCCAAGCGGCCTTGGCCTCCTCGGCCGCGGTCAACCGTTGCCGTGCTGCGGCCGACTCCCGCTCCAGCCGGGTCCGTTCATCCTGGAGCTGCTGCTGTTTGCGGGCCAACCGGTCCTGGGCCTCCAGAACGGTATCTGCCCGCTCGCGCACCGGGGTCATATCTTCCCCCCGGGGCACCGCTTCTTCCAGGGCCTGGAGCTCGCGGGCGAGCGCATGCCGGGCCGCATGCCGCCTGCCTTCCAGTTCCTTGAGCTCGAAACGGTCCTCTTGGAGACTTCGGGCCTGATCGACCACTTTCTGAAAGCGTTGCAGCCAGCCAAGCATGGTTCGCGGATCGTCGGGCTCGATTCCGGTATCAGACCAGGCCTTGTGCCACCGCGCCTGCAGATCCTCCCATGTGGCCGCCGCTTGCCGTTCGGCCTCCTCCAGCGCCACCCTCTGCTGCCGGGTCTTGTCGTACTGGGCCGCCAGCCGGGCATGGGTATGGACCCGGTCACTCTCGCGGCGCAGGCGGTCGGCAATCGTGTCCACCTCCTGCAGGGTATGCTCGAAATGCTCGATCAGGTTGCCCTCAGGGGTGATCTCGGAAGTCGAACCGCTGACGTCTTCGCCGTCCACCCACTGCCGGCGCAGCAGTGACCAGGCCGTATCCCGCTCCAGCCGCTTGGCGTCCAGGTCCTCCTCCGAAGGCACGGCCCCGGCCTCCTGTTGGGCCTGGAGCTGTTCGTGCAGATCGGCCAGTGTCTGTGTCAGCTCATGACGCTGCGCTTCAAGCTCTTTTGTGCGTCGCTTAGCATCCTCCCACTCCTGCTTCAGGGTCTGGACCGTTTCCTCCAGTGGCAACGGCAGGGCCAGGACGTCTTCCGGCGTGCCGTGCCACCGGCCGAGGCGGGCGAACATTGTGGCGCATTCCTGATTTTTCCGTTCGCATTCATTGCGCTTTTTTCCAATTTCAGCGTCAATGTCGCCAAGACGTCCGGCCTGGGCCGCTGCCTGGTGCAGCAGCGTGGTGTCCTGGGCGGCGGGCAGGGCCTGAAAAGCATCCCGGATCTGGCCCAGTTCGCCCTGCTTGGTCTGCCAGAGGGTGCGGCTGTCTTCGAGCTCCTTGTCTACCAGGGACTTACGCTCGCCCAGGGTCTGGACCCGGGACCGGTACGCCAAAAGCGCCTGCACCGTATCGCTGTCGGCCGGGTCGAGATCCGGACGCTGCCCCCGCAAGAGATCCCGGGCCGCGGCGCGCTGTTCGCGCTCCTCGTCTTCCAGGGAGCGCAGGTCGGCCTGCCCCTTACGGTAGGCCCCGAGGCGCTGGTGCAGATCAGCGATGTTCGCGGCCTGATCCAAAAGTTCGGTGTTCAGGGATATGGCCTCGAGCTTCTGCTGGTGAATGGTCAACCTTTTTTCCGCATTGTCCAGGGTCTGCTGGGCTTCGCGCAACTGGTCCTGGCCCTCCTGACGCCGTTTGGGAAAATCGTCGGGCAAATCCGGAACCAAACCGAGTTCGGTCAGCCCGGATTCCGCCCGTCGCAGGCGGGCCAGGGGGGGCAGTGCCTTGTGAATCCGCTCCAGGCGGCGGCGTTCGGCCTGCTGGATTCTTCGTTGCTCCTTGAGAGATTCCAGAACCTTTTCCGCCTCGCGCAGAGCCCGTTCCTTGTGCTTCCAGGCGGTGCTGGACAGGGCGAGCTGGTTGCACTCTTTTTTGAGTTCGCTGTAGCGCTGCAAGGCGGCGTTGAGTTCCGGCCTGCTGCCGCCGGGCTTGAACAGGGCCTTATACTCCTCCTGCAAGTCGTTCTGGATTTGCTTCAAGGAAGCAATACCGCTGCCGGCGGCGAACAATGTCGTGCCCGTACTGCCCTGTTCCTGCAGAATCGTTGATCCGCCCTCGACCAGACCGGGGTGGTCCAGACCGAACAGGGCCTGAAAGGTCTCCTGATCCAATCCCTGCAGCCAAGCCGCCACCACTTGGGGATCGACGGCATTGCCATGGGCGTCGAGAACACTGCCCTTCCGTTTTTTGCGCCGGGAAAAGGTAAATATCTCCCCTCGGCCGTTCTCCAGCGTGCCGGAAACGCACAGGCGGGGATTGGCGTGCAGAAAATTATCGGCGGTACGTTCGGGAAAGCCGTAGAGCCAAGCGGTCAGGGCGCGCAGGGTGCTGCTCTTGCCGGCCTCGTTCGGGCCGTAGATCAGATGCAGGGGCTGCGGCTCGAATACAAGACTGGTGTCCGTAAACGGGCCGAATGCGTCCAGCGTGAAACGGGCGATCCTCATTCCGCGCCTCCCTGGCGCAGCAGGCGGCCGAGCAGAAGCTCGCGGACATCATCCTTCATCCGTTGCCACTGCTGTGCATCCTTGAGATTGAAGCCCTCCTCGCTCTCGGTGATCTCACTCGGAAGCTGCTTCATCAGGTCTCCTAGTTCCTTGGTGCAGCTTTCCGGCAGTACTTGGGCCTCAATGCATTGAATCAGTTCGCCCAACGGCGAATCCGGATCAACCTCTTCGGCCTGATCAGCAGGCGGACGGGTCTGGAGCCGTATCTGTTCGATCCACAGATCACCCATTTCGGCGGCCAAGGTCCGCCACTCTTCTTGGAAATGCTGCTCGCTGTCGTGAAGCCGGGCGTGCATCCATGTCGCTCCGGTGCATTCCAGCCTGACCGCGACTGGACGGCCCTCACCCGCGTCACGGGCGGCCTGCAGCTGCCCGCGGACAGCCTGGCGGACATCTTCATCGCAGGCACAGGAGCTGCAATCAACGCTGCCGTGGTACCAGCGCAGGACATCAATCTCCTGGTGCACAACATCCCGGATGCGGCCGTCCTCAACCTGGACCAGGCTGCACCCTTTGGGCCCGGTTTCCCGAATGTGCCGGCCCTGGATGATGCCGGGAAAGACGATCCAGGGATCGCGGCCGACGATCTCCCGCTGGTGGACGTGGCCCAGGGCCCAATAGTCATACCCCTTTCCGGCCAGGATATCGGGGTGGGTGGGGGCGTAGGGTTCGTGGCCGGGACGCCCGGTCAATCCGGTATGCAGGAGCCCGATATTCACGGCTCCGGGCACGGGCGGCGGATACTGGGCGGCCAGGTCCTCACTGGTCTCACGGCCGGGATAACTCTGTCCATGGATGACCGTGTTGCAGTGCTCCAGGGTGATGGAATCAGGCCTGGTGAAGGAAAAGAAATGGACGTTGTCCGGCGGACGCAGGGTCTTGCCGATGGGATTGGCCGCGTCGTGATTGCCGCTGACAACATAGACCGGAATCCTGGCGTCGCAGAGCCGGCCCATGCACTGAGCGAAAAACAGGGCGGTGTGGAAATCGCGCCAGGAATTGTCGAAGACATCCCCGGCCAAGAGGACAAAGGCGACCTCCTGCTCCTGGGCCAAGGAGACCAGATTGTCCAGGGCCCGGCGGGTGGCCCCCCGGATCTGCTCCACGGGAGCGTCCGGGTAGGTCTCAAGCCCGGTCAAGGGGCTGTCCAGATGCAGGTCTGCGGCGTGGATGAAGGTGAATGAAGGCATAGGAGATTTCGGTTATTGGCTATCGGTTATCGGTCCCTGGGAGGATAAGTGAATATGCGACGCAGTTCAAGGACAAGTCTGAACTCTCCAGGCAACTTGCTTGCCTTTCGACCCTCATTTCCCCTGCACCCGTTCCATGAATGCCTGCCTGTCCACCACCACCCTGGTATGCGTCCCCTGGCCGATGAGGTCGGTCTCATCCCAGGCCTTGACCTCAAAGACCAGCTTTTTGCCCTTGGCCCCGGTCAGTTCGGCTTGGGCCTGAATCTTTTTTCCTTCCGGTGTAGCTGCCAGATGGGATATATCCAGCTTGATGCCCACCGTTGTTGCCTTTGCATCCAGACTCTCCCGGACACAGGCCACAGCAGCCTCCTCCATCAGAGCGGCCATGACCGGCGTGGCCAGAACCGGCAGATCCCCGCTGCCCACCTGTTCAGCCAGATCACTTGTGTGGACCGTCTTTTCCGCCCGGCCAATGCTTCCAACCCGAAATCCTGATTCAGTCATGGACTCCTCCCTCTATCTATTACATTTTGCAATCTCTTCCGGCCAAATCGATCATATTTTCCTATTTGACCCCAGCTCACAAGTGTGTTCTGGAATCATTCAAGCCAAATAATGCAGCTCTTAGCAATGACTCTCAAGACCATGGAGAATTATATATGTCCGAGATTATTTTGCAATGTCAGGGCCTGGACTGTCCTCAGCCAGTGCTGAAATGCAAAGAGGCCATAACCGCATCCAATCCGGACAGGTTGATGGTCCAGGTGGACAACGAGGCAGCCCGGGAAAACGTGACCCGTTTCTTACGTTCCCAAAACTATCAGGTTCTCAACATCCAGGACAAGGACGGGATATTTGAGCTCATCGCCGAATCTTTGAACAAAGACCCCTCTCAGACAAAACAACCGGCGGAAGAGGAAATCCAATCCCGGTCCTCTCCTGGTGTAAAGTCCTGGACACCTGGGGCTTATGCGCACCTGGTGCTTATCACCTCCAATGTCATAGGCCACGGAGACGATGAGCTGGGTCAGAAGCTCATGCACAACTTTATCGCCACACTGCCGGAAATGGGACCTTCCCTGTGGCGTATTTTGCTTTTAAACAGCGGAGTCAAGCTGGCTGTAGGGCAGAGCCCGGTTTTGGACAATCTGAAAAAACTGGAAGAAAACGGCGTTTCTATCCTGGTCTGCGGAACCTGTCTGGATTTTTTCAGCCTTTTGGAGCAAAAGCACGTGGGTCAAACCACCAATATGCTGGATGTGGTCACCAGTTTGCAACTGGCGGATAAGGTGATCAAGGTGTAGTACCACGGTAATTTTGTTCACAGGTGTAAGGTGCCAGGGGTGTTCAGTCCCGCCTCTAGTCGCAGACGGCCAGTTTGATCAGATATGAAACTGGCTGTGAAGAGGGCTGGGCCCAGTAGCCCGGGCCTCTCCGAGGGCCGGGAGTGCGCTGATCAAAGAGGCTGGGTCTCGGAGAGAACCAGCCCTCGGAAAAGACAGAGCCACCTTAGGGTTAAAATCTTGTTTCATACGAGTTTTGCCGGAGGTCCCGCCTCCGGCGGGACTGAAAAGAATAGAGATATTGACATCTGTGCACATTGCGGGTTTGAATGTGCTCCATGCCCGACAATAACAGCCCCCAAACCCTGCGCCTGAACAAGGCCATCGCCTCCTCCGGTCTGTGCTCCAGGCGTAAGGCGGACGAACTCATTTCCCAGGGCCGGGTTTCGGTCAATGGCCATATGATCCAGGATATGGGCCAAAAGATCGACCCCGGCACAGACCAGGTCAGGGTCGATGGTCACCGGCTTGCCCTTCAGACCCCAACCCGGCCTGTCCATATCTACATTCTGCTCCACAAACCAGTCCGGGTGGTATCAACGGCCAGCGACCCTCAGTCCAGAACCACGGTCCTGGATCTCCTGCCCGGCTCCTGGCGTCAGCGCCGGCCCGTGCCTGTGGGCCGGCTGGACTATTTTTCCCAAGGGCTCTTGCTTCTGACCACAGACGGCGAACTCGTCTATCGCCTCACCCATCCCAAATGGCACATATCCAAGGTATACCATGTCCTGGTCCGGGGCCAGGCAACCCAGGCCAAGCTGCAGCGCATGCAGCAGGGAATGCAGCTGGCTGAAGGAGAATCCCTGGCCCCGGTCCAGGTCACGGCTGTCCGGGCCGGAAAGGAAACTTCCTGGCTGACCATGCGCCTTATTCAGGGAGTCAACCGCCAGATCCGGCGTATGTGCCGGGATCTGGACCTGACCATCCTCAGGCTGATCCGGGTTCAGGAAGGACCTGTCGTACTGGGCGACTTACCATCCGGCAAAGCTCGGGAGCTCTCTTCAACGGAAATCAAGGCCTTGAAGGCAGAGGTGGAGTTGGAGACCAAAACCGAAAGTCGCAAGCATGGACTCTCTTGTCCTTGATTTTAAGCAAAGCTCATGCCATAAGCAGACCCGCCATGCACAAACAACTTGATCACCTCTCCGTCATCACCGACCTGAGCCGGATTATCGCCGATTCAAGCGATCCGGAAAGCACCCTGAACGAGATCGCCCGGCTCATAGCCTCCACCTATGGCCCGGATGTATGTTCCATCTATCTGCTGACCCCGGACAGACAGAAACTGGTCCTGAAAGCCACTGTAGGCCTGCGTCCGGAATCGGTGGATACGGTGACCATGTCCGCCCGGGAAGGCCTGACCGGCCTGACCCTGGAACAAAACCGCCCCCTGCTGATCTACAACCCCTCAAGTCATCCCCGCTTCAAGCTCTTTGAACAGACCGGGGAAGAGGTCTTCCAGACCTTTTTGGGCATTCCCCTGGTCTATCATCAACAGAGCCTGGGGGTTCTGGTCCTGCAGACCTTGAAGCAAGGTCAACTCTCTGAACAGGGCATTCCTGTCTTTGCGGCCATTGGCTCGCAGATCTCCTCTATTGCCGCCTACTCCGGTTTGCTTCAGGCCCTGGACAAGGAAAAGGCGGAGACTCAAAAGCTCAGAGATCAATCCTTGTCCCTGGATAAGGCATGGGATGACACCGGCCAGCGGAAGAGTCTGCTGCGGGGAATGTCCGTGCTGTCTGGTTATGCCCGGGGACAGGCCCATATCCTGGCCGGGGGCGTCGGCTTCGAGTCTGTGGAACCGATTCAGAGCTGCCATCCCAACGTGGAACTGGCCCGATTTGAGAATGCCCTGCAAGCCACAGTTTTGCAGACCTCGCAGCTCATCGAGGAGCTGGCCGACTTGTCCCGGGAAGATCGGTCCATCCTGACCATCCACAAGCAACTTGCTGAAGACACGACCTTTAAGCGCAAAGTGGCCGATCGGATCAGCTGGGGCGACAGTGCGCAATACGCCCTCAAGCAGGTGGTCATGGAATATGTGGACATCTTTGCCAATGTGGACGATCCCTACCTTCAGGACCGCGGCCAGGACATCGTGGATGTGGGCGAAAACGTGCTTCGAAACCTTCTGGGCATCTCCCCGCACGGAACGCAAACCTTTACCCGGGATACCATTGTCATCGCCTCCGATCTCTCGGCCACGGAGCTGGTCGCCCTGCGCCAGCCCTATCTCAAAGGCATCATCCTGGCCAGGGGCGGGAAGACCTCGCACACCGTCATCCTGGCCAAATCCTTTGAACTGCCAATTGTCATCCAGGTGGAGGACGTCTTTGACGCCGTGCGCGAGGACGATGACCTGATTATTGACGGATGGTCCGGATTGGTCTTCCGGGAGCCGAATGAAGAGATTGTAAGGGAATACAACCGGCTGTTGCAGGAACACAAGATCCAGGCCGAACATCTGCACTCCCTGATTCCCCTGCCGGCAGTGACCAAAGACAATATGCGGGTTGCTCTGGGGGCCAATATCGGCCTTTTTTCCGATCTGGAGCTCGTCCACCGCTTTAATGCCGATCATATCGGCTTGTACCGCACAGAGTTTCCTTTTGTCATTCGAAAGCAACTGCCCACTGAAGAAGAACAGACTGATCTGTATATCCAGATGCTGGAAAAGGCCCAGGGCCGCCGGATCTGTTTCCGTACCCTGGATGTAGGCGGAGACAAGTTCTTATCCGCCCTGGATTATCCGAAAGAGGACAACCCATTTCTGGGCTGGCGATCTATCCGGGTCAGTCTTGATTTGGAAGAGATGTTCCGGCAGCAGATCAGGGCCATCATCCGGGCTACGGAAAAAGGCCCGGCCCAGCTCATGTTTCCCATGATCGTGAGCATGCATGAACTGGAGACCTCTCTGGCCATTGTGGAGGAAGAAAGGACCCGTTTGGGGGCCAGATGCGACCTGCCGGTGGGTATCATGCTGGAAGTCCCCGGCACGGTGAAGGTTTTGCCCAGTATGCTTCAGCTCATCGATTTTGTGAGCATCGGAACCAATGATCTCATCCAATACACCCTGGCCGTGGACCGGAACAATCCCAAAGTGGCCTCTCTGTACACCCCTTTCCATCCGGGAGTTCTGTCCATCATCGCTGAAGTGGCCGAGATGTGTCAGAAAAAGAACATTCCGGTCTCGGTCTGCGGCGAAGCAGCAGCAGATCCGGCCTGCGCCTACCTCTTTCTGGGATTGGGAATCCGCAGCTTGAGCATGAACCCAAGCTCCATCCTCCAGGTCAAGGCCATGATCCGGGAAACGGACACCAGGGAGGCAGCCCGGGCGGCAGACTTCGCCATGGGGCTTACTGACTCGGAAGCGATCAGAACCTGGGCCCAGGAGCAGGTGGGATATTGAGCGGATGTCAGGTGCCGGGTTTCAGGTGTCAGCGCCGCCTCTGGCCGCAGCCGCCCAGTTTGATCAAGAAAGAAACTTTGAGTTACCTCCTCCGTCATTCCGGTACTGGATCGGTGTCCAGCACAGGCTCCAGCCGAAATCCAGAATAAAAATTTAAGAGCTGGACCCCGGTCCCGGATCTGGTCCGGGATGACGTACGCCGGGGTGACGGAAAAAGCAAAATCTAGTTTCATACGAGCAAAATGAAAGCACTACAGGATGAGCTTCTGTCAGGTCGACAGCATGTAATGACAC
>JAWLEI010000046.1:0-23060 GCA_041686195.1 Desulfovermiculus sp. | reverse complement strand
GAATACGCCGACCTGGACGAGCTGGTCCTGGCCGAAACAGTGAGCATCTACAAGTGCAGGGGGCGGACTATCCAGCCTAGGCGGGCATAGGTGATGAAATCTGGTATGGAGCGGGCATGTGATCAAAACTTAATAAAAGGCAGGGGCAGTCAAGCCCCCGCCCAAACAGACTATGCAGTTTTCCGACGTTTCCACAACTGCATCTCCTGCATCTTCTGCTTCCGTTGCCGGGCCAGCTCTTTGGCGATCAGGGACTGGTTCTTTTTGTAGCCCCATTTTTCCTTGTACTCTTCCGGGGTCAGGTTGTGCTGGGCCAGGTGCTTCTTGGACAAGACCTTGAACTTCTTGCCGCACTCCAGGCAGACCACTGCCTTTTCCCTGATGGCCTTCTTGGGGTCCACTGCCGGCTCCTGGGGCTTTTCCGCTTCAGCCTGTGCACCGTTCCCCTCGACAATGCCTTTAAGCTGCTGGGACAGGCTCTGGACCATGGAGGTGATTTCTTCCTCGGTCATGTTCCGTACACTGGCCTGGGCCTTGACGATATCCAGGGCTTGCTGGACATATTCTTCCATGATTCATCTCCTTGCGATTGGACATTTCTGCTCTGATGCACTCATTCAATACAAATTGAGTACAATTGTAATTGCACAGAAGTAAATGTCAATACATGACCCAAAAAAAATGTTGGATTGGACTTATAAAGATCCTCAGGGCAAGACATATTTCTTGTTCTTGATCACAATCTTGCCCTGGGCCAGAAGCTTGTTCACCGAAGGACGAAGTTCCCGGGTAGGTGCATCCAACTGCATGCGCAACAGCTTGTCGTAGACCCTGACCACATTGAAGGTTTGCTGCCTTCGCTTGCGGACAAACTACTCAGGCCGCACAAGAGGATTTTTGGGGGCTCAGTTCGACTTTCTAAAATCGGAGTACCCCGCACTGCGCATCCAGATCGTGCGACTCTTGGGCACTGCAACCACATGCAGAACCGTGCCTGAATGCAGGGCAACCTTGTCTTCAATGGGAATCCGCAGAAGATCCATCATGCGGGACCTATATCGGTAGGGGATACCATCTTGATACTTAATTGTTTCTGAGAATCTTGCAAAAGCGTCATGAAAATCCTATCTTCTGACCACAGCGGTTCCATTGTCAATCCTCAAAGCCTATTCCGGATGAACCATGTCCCAGTGGAATGTCCTGATCACGACTCTTGGCGGCTTGGGCCTTTTTCTGCTCGGTATGCGCACGATGACCGAAGGTCTGCAAAAAACTGCCGGCCAGCGCATCAGAAGTGTCCTCAAGACCCTGTCCTCGAACCGGGTCATCGGCTGTGCGACCGGGGCGGTGACCACCGCTGTCATCCAGTCCTCTTCTGCAACAACAGTCATGCTGGTCGGCTTTGTCGGGGCCGGACTGATGACCCTGACCCAGGCTGTTGGTGTTATCCTTGGGGCTAACATCGGCACAACCGTCACCGCCCAGCTCATCGCCTTCAAGCTGTCCAGCCTGGCTCTGCCGGCCATCGCCCTCGGGGTGGGGATGCGGTTCTTCGCCACCAAGAGAAGGATCAGGTTCCTGGGGGAGATCATCCTCGGCTTTGGTCTGCTCTTCTTTGGGCTGACCGTGATGAAGGAGTCCCTGGCCCCCCTGAAGAACGACCCCACCTTCATCAGCTTCTTCACCAGGTTCGATCCCGGCACCCTGGGGGGAATCCTGCTCTGCGTGGCTGTCGGGGCTGTGCTGACCGTCATGGTCCAATCCTCTTCAGCCACCATCGGCCTGACCATGAGCCTGGCCTGGCAGGGCCTTTTGGGCTTTCCAGCCGCCATGGCCCTGGTTTTGGGGGAAAACATCGGCACGACCATCACCGCCCAGCTCTCCACCCTTGGCTCGGACAACGCCCAAGCGCATAGGGTGGCCAACGCCCACACACTGTTCAATGTCCTCGGTGTTGGGCTGATGATTCTCATCTTTCCCTGGTTCGTGGACGGGGTCCAGTTTGTGACCGCACTGATGGGATCCGGGCCGGCAGACGAGGTGGTCGGAGGCGAAAGGGTCAACGTGTCCAGATACATTGCCAATGGGCATTCACTTTTCAATGTCGTCAATGCCCTCTTCTTTCTTGCAGTCATGCCCTGGCTGGTCAGAGCCGCCAAGTGGCTCACCCCCCAGAAAGAAAAAGCTGAAATTGACCTTTTCCGGCAGCCCGAACTGAGCGACCGCTTTCAGGACAACCCATTTGCCGCTGTTGCCACTGCCCGTGGGGAGGTCCACGCCCTTTCCCAGGTGGCCCGCGGTGCCCTGGAAAATGCCCTTCAAGCTGCCGGCAAGAAAGATTTGAAAAAGCTCAAGCGCTGGCAGAAATATGAAGATCATATCAACTCCGTACACCGTGAGCTGCTGGATTATCTGTCCAAGGTTTTCCAGGACGAGATACCCGAATACCTGTCCCATGAAGTGGAGGTCTTGATGCGGACCTGCTACAACCTGGAAAAGATCGGCAATGCTGTGGCCAACATTGCCCAGCATTTTGAAAACGTCATGGAATTTGACCTCCCCATGTCCTCTCAAGCCTGGCAGGAAACAAGCACTATTGCAGCAAAGGTTCAGCAGTTGATGGAAATTGTCGAGGACTCGATTATAGAGCCGCAGGAAGGCTTTTTTGAAAAGGCTCGGGAACTGGAAAAGGAAATCGACGCAATGCGGGCTGAAATGCGCCAGAATCACATCATGCGCATACGTGAAGAACGGTGCCAGGTGGATGCCGGCATTGCCTTCATGGACATTCTGACCCGGTTTGAGAAAATTGGTGACTGGTCGTACAACATTGCCAAAGGCCTTGTTGAAATCAACCCCCAGTATGCCGAATCTTCAGGCTCTCGGGCAATGCAGGAAAAGAATGCTGAATAAAGGGCATCCCTCTGTGAAAATTCCATTACCATACGTGGCCATAGTCCTCAAGCTGTATGAGAAAAAATTTATGGACAGGGAACCCTTTTGAATATTCAGGTCTTAATCACTACGTTTGAATCAGTGGCTCTGCTCCTGGGGATAGGGGCCATGGGCTTATGGATCAGCGGCAGACGTATCCTTCCCAAGGATGCTTTGGGGGTCCTCTCCATCCTTGCCCTGGACATTGCTTTGCCCAGCCTGATTTTTGTAAACATTTTGCAAAACTTCAGACCGTCTGAGTTCCAGGGGTGGTGGCTGCTTCCTATCTGGTGGCTGGGTTTCACCATTTTCCTGGCAGGCCTCACTGCTTTTTTCTCATTTTTTTCTAAAGCTGAAAATCGCAGAGAGTTTGCGATGAGCTTGTTTTTTCAAAATGCCCTATTTTTTCCCCTGGCCATCCTGACTGGCTTATTTGGCCAGGATTCTCCATATATTGTGGATCTCTTTTTCTTCATCATGTTTTTTCCATCCTTGCTCTTTGGATCAGCACATATTTTTTTCGGAAAATCAGCCGCCTTGGATTGGAGCAAAATAATTAACAAAGTTCTCTTGGCCACACTTGCAGCGACCATCATTCGTTTCATAGGGGCTGAGCCATTCATCCCTGAGTTTATCATTTCTGGGCTCAGCATGGTTGGCGGAATGGCTTTACCATTATTGTTGATAATTCTTGGAGGCAATCTGTATATAGATTATAAAGAAAAGGGAACACGCTATCCTGTAGAAACAGGAAAGTTTGTGCTTGCGAAAAACTTTCTGTTTCCTTTAGCTACGCTAGCAGCTCTCGTCATTATACGCCCAGAATATAATATAGCCCTCTTGATTATTCTGCAGTCTGCAGTGCCCCCTGTTACAGCCGTGCCGATCCTGACGGAAAGAGCAGGAGGCAACAGGCAAATCGTCAATCAATTCATGCTCGCCAGTTTCCTGGTATCTCTGGTCTCCATCCCGCTGATCATAGGCCTTTTTGGAATGTATTTCCAGCCTCCTGGGTCATAGTTTTGGGCTGATCCTAATCATGCCCGGGGAATAGCTACTCAATAAGGAGATATACCAAAGCCATTTAGGAATAAAAAAAAGGGTGAGGTTTTTAAACCTCACCCTTTTTTTAAATGGTGGAGCTGAGGAGAATTGAACTCCTGACCTCCTGAATGCCATTCAGGCGCTCTCCCAACTGAGCTACAGCCCCTTTCGAAGAAAATACACCAACATATCTAGGCGCGTTTGTCAATAACATTTTTTTGCCTGCTTCCAAAGCTTTGGAAGCAGGCAAAAAAATGTTTGTACAAAAATTCACAAAACATGGCCTGAGGCTCTGGAACAATAGATAGAAAAATGTTAGCTTGCCTTGCATTGGAAGAGGAGCAAAGTACATCATGTTGGAATTTTTGCGTATACAGAACCTGGCCTTGATTGAAGACCTGGAGCTGGAATTTGCCCCGGGTCTGAACGTGCTTTCCGGAGAGAGTGGGGCCGGCAAATCCTTTATCCTCCGGGCCCTGGATTTCATCCTGGGGGACAAGCTGGGCTCGGGCATGATCCGTTCCGGTCAGGACAAGGCCCTGGTGGAGGCGGTCTTTCACCTTCCGGAAGGCGAGACCATCCTCCGCCGCGAACTGTCGGCTGAAACCGGGCGCAGCCGGGTCTATGTCAATGACCGACTCAGTTCCCAGGACAAGATCCGCCAGATGCGCCCCCGTCTGATAATTCATACCAGCCAGCATGCCCAGCAGCGGCTGCTCAAGCCTTCCTATCACCAACAGCTCCTGGACAGTCACCTTCGTGAAGATTTGCGCAAGCAACGCGAAGATCTGCTCGGAAAGCTCAAGGACCTGAACAAACGGGAAGCAGAACTGACGAAAAAAACTGAAGAATTGGACAGCAAGCGGGAGTTTTTGGAATACCAGCAAAACGAAATCCGCAAAGTAAGCCCCAAACCTGGAGAGCTGGAGGAGCTGGAAAACCGCAAGCAGGTTCTGAGCGATCAGGCCCAGGCCCAGGAGGCTGTGCACCGCTGTCTGGAAACCCTGTACGGAGAGCAGGGTCCATTGGTGGACCGCATCCACGACATGCAGCGGGAAGTCCGAACCCTGGCTTCCTTAGACCAGCAATACGCCGAGTTTGGTGAACAGCTGGAAGAGGTGCGTCAGATCCTCATGGATTTCGGTTCCAGCCTGAAGCAGGCCCCCTTGAGTCAGGAGAGTGAGCAGGAACTGGAACAGATCGAATCCCGTATGTGGCAGCTCAGTCAATTGCAGCGCAAGATGAACAGAAGCCTGGAACAGCTCCTGGATCTGGACCAGGAAATAGAATCCAACCTGTCCTTTCTTGATACCTGCCATTTGGAACTGACTCAAATAAGGAAACAGCAACAAGAAGTACACGCCCAACTGTCCGAGGCTATCGGAGAAGTCAATCAGGCCCGGAAGGAGGAATCCGCAGCCCTTTGCTCCCGACTGGAAAACGAGCTGCAGCAACTGGGTTTCGCTCCGGATGTCCACGTTGAATTTAACTTCTCACCGGTTGAAATTGCCCCGGGCATTAATGAATTGCAGGGACGGCTCCTGTGGATACCCAACCCGGGACAGCCGCCGCAGCCCCTGGATCAGATCGCCTCGGGCGGTGAGTTGTCCAGATTTCTCCTGGCCCTGGTCGGCCTGATGGCCGGCAATGAATTCCCCACCCTGCTGTTTGATGAAGTAGATGCCGGAATCGGAGGGATCATTTTGGGTCAGGTCGGACAACGGATCACTGAACTGGCCCGCCATCATCAAATCATTCTTATTTCGCACTGGCCTCAGCTCGCTTCTCTGGCCGACCGCCATTTTAAGGTGCACAAGGAAGTGCAGGATGAACAGACCTTCACCTACTGCACCAGGCTCCAGGGCTGGGAGATCGAACAGGAAATCTCCCGCATGGCCGGAGGAGGCGACCAGGGCCGGACAATGGCCAGACAGTTCTTGGAGGGAAACACGAAATGAATCCGCCCCAGCAGCCGTCATGCCAGACCCTGTCCGTTATCCGGACCTCTTCACCGGATCAGGATCTCTTTCACCACTTGGTGCTGGAGCCCCCAAATTGGCAGTGGACCCCGGGACAGTTCCTCATGCTCCGGCCTCAGACCTGGACCTTAGACCCCTTAAGCGCCCGCCCCTTTTCCATCGCCAATCTGGACGAAGAAGGATTGCATATCCACTACCAGGTAGTGGGCAAAGCCACCCGGCAGATGACCGCCCTGAAAGCCAGGGACCCGGTCACAGTCTGGGGGCCACTGGGCCGGGGATTCGAGTACGAGTACGAGACACCGACCCTGCTCCTGGCCGGAGGTATGGGAATTATTCCTTTTGTGGGCCTTATCCACAGTCATCCCAGGCCCGGCAATCTGGAGCTCCTGTTCGGGCACCGGCATGACTTGAAAAATTATCCCTATCCAGAAGTTGCCGAGACGATATTGGTCTGGAACCTCCAGGACCGGACAGCCAAGGACTTGAAAAAGCTTCACAAGGCCCTGCAGGTAAAAATAGAGGGCTATTCCCGGGACGGAATGATCCTGGCTTGCGGCCCGGTCCCTTTTTTACGGGTGGTGCAGGATCTGGCCCTGCAGCACAAGGCCGGATGCCAGCTGTCCATGGAGACAACCATGGTCTGCGGGGTTGGGGCCTGTCTGGGATGTGCTGTGACTCTTGCGGATAAAAGCCAGAAACAGGCCTGTGTCCACGGCCCGGTTTTTTGGGCCCAAGAGCTGGTTTTGTCTGAATAGTGTTTTTTACGTTTCATTCATGCTCCATCCGGCAAATTCTCTTTTTGGGCCACAGCGGCCAAAAAATATTTCAGATTTGCCTGAGGCAAATCTGAATGGGAGGATAATAAGAGACTATGAAAGATATGTCCTGCACCCTGGCTGGTCTGGAATTGGCCAATCCCATCCTGACTGCCTCCGGGACCTTTGGCTATGGCTCCGAGTTTACGCCCTACGGCGACTTGTCCAAGCTGGGCGGACTGGTGGTCAAGGGCTTGTCTCTGGAACCTCGTTTGGGCAATCCGACCCCGAGGATCGTGGAGACTGCCTGCGGCCTGCTCAATGCCATCGGTTTGCAAAACATCGGAGCCAAGGCTTTTGTCCGGGAAAAGCTCCCCCATTTGCCCTGGAAACAGGTCGCGATTGTGGCCAATCTCTATGCCCAAAGTGTGGAGGAATTTGCCGAACTGTCATCACTTCTGGCCCGGGAAGAGGGAATCGCTGCCCTGGAGATCAATGTCTCCTGCCCCAATGTAGCCAAGGGCGGCCTGGCCTTTGGCCAGGATCCCACCCAGGCTGCAGCCGTGTGCCGGGCAGTAAAGGAAGTGAGCGGGGCCAAGCCGGTCATGGTCAAACTGACTCCCAATGTGACCGATATCCGGACCGTTGCCTCGGCAGTGCAAGAGGCTGGGGCTGATGCCATCTCCCTGATCAACACCTTAAGCGGCATGGCCGTGGATATCCATACCAGACGGCCCAGGCTGGCCAATGTCCAGGGCGGGCTCTCCGGTCCGGCCATCAAGCCTGTGGCCTTGCACCAAGTCTATCAAGTGTGCCATGAAGTGAATATACCGGTGATCGGCTTAGGGGGGATTACCTCGGCTACGGACATATTGGAGTTCATCCTGGTCGGGGCCCAGGCTGTTCAAGTGGGTTCGGCCAATTTTCTGCGCCCGGACATGAGTTTTCGGCTGGTGGATGAACTGCAGGCCCTGACCGAAGTGCTTGGAATATCTTCCTGGGAGGAATGGAGGGGAAGCCTGGAGGTATGAAGGTGCCAGTGCAAAAACTTTTTGCACTGGACAAAAGGCAGAGGGCAGAAGTCAGAGGACAGAGAGCAGCCCAGCCGCTGGCCACAGACGGCCAGTTTGATTCAGGATGAAAGACACCAAGAGGGCAGGGCTTGGGGTCAAACCCGCCCTACTGGAAGAGCCCGGCTCGCAGGTAGGCCGCCCTTGCCCCCAAGGGCAGGCCCTCTTCGAGCTTCACACGCGGTGTCAGGCAAGGATGAGACTGAATAACCAAGCCCGGTTTTTTCATACAAACAAGGAGGAGAAAAAGAAGGCAGGGGTGAAGAGGTAAGGAACACGGAATATGCATTTCAAAGGAGGAAGGGAACTATGACTGCCTTAATTATTGTCGTCGGCCTTGTGATCTACCTGTTTTTCTATTTTGTGTACGGCAAGAAACTGGAAAGGGATGTAGTCAAGGCCTCGGATGACAGCGAGGCCCCCTCAAAAAGAATCTATGACGGGGTGGACTTCATTCCGGCCCGAAGGGAGGTCCTTTTTGGGCATCACTTTGCCTCCATCGCCGGGGCCGCGCCAATCATCGGCCCGGCTCTGGCCATATGCTGGGGCTGGATCCCGGGACTGCTGTGGGTCTGGTTTGGAAACATATTCATTGGAGCCGTGCACGACTACCTGGCCCTGATGGCCTCTGTCCGCTATGACGGGAGGTCCATTCAGTTTGTTGCTTCGGATCTTATCAGCAAGAAAACAGGCCGGGGTTTTTACTGGCTGGTCTTTTTCCTCCTCATCCTGGTGGTGGCCGCTTTTGCAGCTATTATAGGCGGGATGTTCGTCAAGACTCCGGAGATAGCCTCCACGTACTTCCTAAAAATTGCAGCCGCCTTGATCCTTGGGGTTTTGATGTATCGGGTCAGGATGAACTTCTTTGTGGTCACCATCCTGGGCATTCTTATGCTCATTGCAGCTATCTGGCTGGGATCCCTGCAAGGCATTGATCTGAGTTACACAACCTGGATGTGGATTTTCTTTTTCTACATCATCATCGCTGCCTCCATTCCGGTCAATATCCTCCTTCAGCCCAGAGATTACCTGAACTCCTGGCTGCTGTACGCAGGCCTGGTCCTGGGGCTTTTGGGCGCAGTTTTCGCCTTTCAGGGCTTTGAAGTCCCGGCCTTTTCCACTTTTTCCCCGGTCCTGCTCGGAGGTAAGCCAACTCCGTTCTGGCCGGCCATTCCTCTGGTCATAGCCTGTGGTTCACTGTCCGGTTTCCACTCCCTGGTGGCCTCAGGCACCACCTCCAAGCAGCTGACCAAGGAAAGCGACGGTCTGATCATCGGCTATGGGGCCATGTTTACCGAAGGATTTTTATCTACCGTGGTCATTGTGTCCATTGCCGGCTTTGGTTATACGGCCCTGCAAAACGCCGGGGTGACTACCGAACAGCTCAACTTTGATAACTGGGGAGAAATGTTCACCAAAGCCTCGGCATCCGTGGGTCTGTCCAAGGCCAACCTGTTTGTTCAATCCTATGCCGACATGGTCAATGCCACCTGGCTGAGCTTTCTGCCGGCCAAGATCGTGAAGATCGTGGCCGGGATGTGGGTGGCCTCCTTTGCCATGACCACCCTGGATACCACCAACCGCCTGGCCCGTTACTGCCTGTCCGAAATGGCCCTGCCTTTAAAAGACAAGGCCACCGGCTTTTACAACTTTCTGACCAATCCCTGGATTGCCTCCATCATTCCGGCGGCCATTGGGATCTGGCTGGCTGGAAGCGGCAACTGGCTGGTCATCTGGGGCTCTTTTGGGGCCGCCAACCAGCTGATTGCCTCTATTGCTCTCATGTCCGGGGCGGCTTATGTGGCCAAGAAGCTCAAATCCCACTTTGCCAATTCCGCCGTCATCCCGGCCTGGATTCTGTGGGTAACCGTGACTGCGGCCATTTTGTGGTTTATCGTGTTTGTGCAGCCCGGAGCCATTGCCGATAAGCCCTTTACAGGCTGGACGGTGATGATCATCTTGTGCGTCATGCTGGTCTTAAACTTGATGTTCTTCTGGGATTTCGTCAAGTCCAGGGCCTATAAGGTGACAGAGGATTAAGGCTTGGAGCATAGGGCATGGAGCCTGGCGCATGGCGCTGAGAGTATAGGGCAGAAGTGTGGAACTGAGAAAAAAATGATACGAGGATTAATCCTCCTAACAAAGAATAAATATACAAGCCCCCAGTTTCACCCACCATTGAAACTGGGGGATCAAGGGGGTGTTATGGATCTTAAAGAAGCACTGCAAACCGCGATCAAGGGCGAGATTGAGGGGCGGGAACTGTATAAGGCGGCAGCTGAAAAGACAGAGGACAACAAGGCCAGGGAAGTGTTTCAGATGCTGGCCGCTGAAGAGCAGAGCCACCACGATGCCTTGATGCAGATGGCCAAAGATTATGCGGAAGGGAAGGGCCTGACCGTGCCAGAATTTGAAGCTCCGGCCAAATTTGAAGATGCAGAGAGTCCAATCTTTACCCGGGAGTTCAAGGAAAAAGTATCTGATTTTGACATGTCCGCCCTGTCCATTGGGATTAAGCTGGAGCTGGAATCGGAGAAGTTCTACCGGGAGATGGCGGAGAAAGCCAAGGAAAAGGAAGTAAAAGACCTCTTTTCCCGCTTGGCTGAATGGGAACAGGGACACTACGAATATCTGCAGAGTCAAATCGGCTTTTTGGAGAGCTATTACACCAAAAAATACAGTCTGTTTCGTTTTTAAAAGATGTTATGCCACCCAGACTTTTCCAGTTGTTAAAAGAAGCCCTGTCCGGTATCGATGCCTCGCACCGGGAACAGGCAGCCGCTTTGACTGAGTTTGAATGCCGGGAGCTGGAGAATATCTTCGCCCTGCTGCTCCTGGGCTCCTTTGTCGGGCTCCCGGCACCTCCTTCTTTTCTGAGCGTTGAACTTTTGCCGTTTATGCAGCGGGAACTGGACATTCTGCATTGTCGGGCTCAGGACTCCGGGGACATGCTGGCTGAATTGTGCGGAACTCTGGGTATTGACTAGATGAAGATGCTCTTTTTTACCGGCAAGGGAGGTGTGGGCAAATCCACCATGGCTGCGGCCTCAGCCCGGCAGCTTTCCCGAAAAGACCGGGTGCTCATCGTTTCCCTGGACCCGGCCCACAATCTGGGGGATATCTTCGGAGTAGTGAACAAGGGGAAAAAGGACAAGCTGACGGACTCCCTTTTTCTGCAGGAAGTGGACTTGCACAAGCTGTCCCGGGAATACCTGCAAAAAGAGATCAATGTCCTGACCTCAACCTACAGTTATCTAAAGACCTTTAATCTGGACAGCTACTTTTCCACCCTCAAGTACTCCCCGGGCATTGAGGAGTATGCCCTGCTGAGCAGCATTGCCACAACCATACGCCAGGAAACGTCCTTTGACTATATTCTCTTCGATACTCCTCCGACCGGTCTGACCCTCAGATTCTTGGCCCTGCCCCAGGTAAGCATGACCTGGATCGACCGCTTGATCGCCATCCGGCGCCAGATTCTGGAAAAACGGCATACCATCCATCGAATTAAGGGATCCTTGAGTTCGGAAGAAACCGTCCTGGCGTATGACGAAAAGGACGACGAGATCCTGAACAGGCTTTGGACCTTGAAGGAAACCTACCAGGACCTGGACAGGAACCTGCGGGGCGACAACTGTCATGTGGTTTTGGTCTTCAATCCTGATGTCTTGTCTCGGAAGGAGTCGGAACGGCTGATCACCGGGTTGCAGGAGTTGGGCCTGCCTTTGCGGTTGCTGATCGACAACAAGGTGCATGCGGAAAATGTGGACCAGGCCGCAGCAGTGGAGGAGAAGATGCAGGCCTTGGCTCCGGATGTGGAACTCAAGCGGATTCAACTGAACACGGAGCTGGGAGGCAGGCTGGATGATATCCAGGAACAGATTCTACCGGAGTCCTGGTAGCTCCGGGAAAGGTATTGGTCATTAATCAACCACCCCTTAATCCCCTCTTGGCAAGGAGGGGCAGGGGTGGTTGGGATTATGATTCTTTGTGCACACCTATTGGAATGTAATATTTCATTATGACAGATTATGAACAGATAATTACCCAGCCGGTCTTTTTCCTATTTGTGGCCTTTTCCCTGGTTTTGACCTGGGGATATTTTCGGGGCAAACGGCGCAACAGGGATCTCTATGTCAGTGCTTTTGAAGATCTGGTCCGGATTTTCAAGCCCGACGACCAGAAGTTCACCAACATCGGGGGTGCCATCGGCTCTCACGCCAACCTGTACATCAGGAAAAAAAAGGCCTTCCTGTCTCAGGTGGATGCTACGATCACCATGCTCCCCAGGCATTCACTCCTCTACCTCCCCATCTCAAAGCTGATTCGCAAGTACGACCGGCTGTTTCTGGAACTGCATTTGAAAAATCAAGCCGCAGAGGAGTGGCATCTCTTGGAAAAAGGTTATGCCCGGTTTTCCAGGACCAGGATAGTCAATCTGGATAAGCTGGACGCAGAAACAGTGAACTGGGGAGGATATGATTTCGACCTGCTCTATGAGTCCGAACCGATGCGGCAAAAGCTCATGGATTTTCTGGCCCAAAATCCAGATCCCGGGGGGATCAGGCATATTGCCCTGGTGCCGGAACAGAAGAAGTGCTTTCTCTTCATGATTCCCAGGAAGGGGGAGGTGGCCCCCATCCTCCAACCGGTGTACAAATGGCTTCCGTCCCTGGTTAAAAGTATGTAGAGGTCAGAGGTCAGCTTTGCCTCCGGCAAATCTGACATATTTTTTGCTCCAAAGCGGGCAAAAAAGTGAATTTGCCGGGTTTATCAATCATGAAAGGTACGGGGCAACATGTAGTAGGGGCAAATAATCATTCGCCCTCTTGTTTCCCTTTGTTTTTTCTTCTCTGGTTTCAGGCTCTACAGAGATGGTGTAGAAGGGGGCTGGAGCCCCAAGAAGAGACGTTACGAGGGGGGACCCTCGTAACGAAGAAAAAAAGACAGGCCTGCCCTTGAGGGCAAGGGCGGCCTACTATAAGGCCTCAACCTATCTCAAGTTTCGTTAGCGCAAGCGAGCCTGTGTTTTGACAGAAATGTGGGATAGTATGATTGCAGATCATGATTCAATCGCACCTCCCAGCCACCTGTTATTTCTGACCTTGATCTGGTCCTCAAATCTCTGAATATCCTCCTCGGTCAAGCCTCGGAAGCGCTTTTGGGCCTGAATGTAGTCCGCAAGCTGCACAGTCCCATCCGGTTCATAGGTACGGCGGAGACTCTTGTCCGCAGCCAGCTCCAGGAGAGGAAAAACATCCGATTCCACAGCCAGACGGCTGACTTTCAGGGCATCCTGGGAGTCTATCTTCCATCCCGGCGGGCAGACGGACAAGAGATGCACAAAACGAAATCCTTTGGCCTGTTTGGCCTTGGCCATCTTGGCGTAGAAATCCTCCGGATAGGCCACACAGGACGTGGCCACATAGGCCGGAGCATGGGCCAGGACTATGGATATGATATCCTTTTTCTGGTACTCGAACTCCTTGCCCCCGGGAGAGGTGCTGGTCCAGGCCCCGCAGGGGGTGGCCGAGGACTGCTGGATCCCGGTATTCATATAGGCTTCGTTGTCGTAGCACACATAAAGGATATCCTCCTGCCGATCCGCGGCCCCGGATAGAGCCTGCAGGCCGATGTCAAAGGTCCCCCCGTCCCCGGCCCAGACCATGACCGTGCTCTCGGTCCGCTTTTTGGCTATCTGGGCCCGGCGCACTCCAGAAGCGCAGGCTGCGGCCGTGGCAAACGGCACGTGGAGCAGAGGCACGGACAGGGCGGTGGTGGGAAAGATCCCGGCAATAATAGACCAGCAGCAGGCCGGGATGACCACAATGGTCGATTCACCCAGGGCTTTCAGGGCATGGCGCATAGACAGGGATGCCCCGCAGCCCGGGCAGGCCATATGCCCACGATTCATGTATTCGGCTGTGGTCACGTTCCAGAGCATGGCAGATCCTTGTTGGCTGTACTCAGATTAGAACCAATTGCTGTCCACAGGGGACAGGTCTTCTTGTTTGGCCACAATTTCTTCAATGGTTTCCGGAAAAACCTCCTTACCTCCCAGGCTGAGGATCAGATCAATGACCTGCGGCTTGTGCGGCAGATGATAGAGAGCGGAACGTACTTCCTGGGTCAAGGTCCCTCCGGCCCCGAATGAGACCGCCCGGTTGAGCACAATGATCCTGGGGCACATGCCCACCGCCTGCTCTAATTCGGCCAGAGGAAAAGGACGGACCAGGCTGAGCTTGATCAAGCCGATTTTGTGTCCATCCCGGCGCATGGAGGTCAGGGCCTCCCGCACGGTACCAGTGAGCGCCCCGCTGATCACCAGGATGATCTCGGCATCTTCAGTCTGCACGCACTCCAGGAGGGAATACTTTCTGCCCACCTGCCGGGCCAGGAGTTCGCTGCCCTGGGCCAGGGTCCTGGGCACAGTGCGCATGGTCTTGGCCATGGATTTGCGCAATTGATAAAAGTTGTCCGGGGTGGCCGCGGCCCCGAAACTATGCGGATTGTCAGGATCCAGAAAGTAGGGCGGGACATACGGGGGCAAAAAGGCATCCACATCCTCCTGAGCAGGCAGGCTGAGCTGTTCCATGGTGTGAGAAAGGATGAAGCCGTCGATATTGACCATGACCGGGAGCATGATCTTTTCCGTCAGCCAGGTGGCCAGGATGATGTTGTCCAGGGCTTCCTGGGCTGTCTCGCAATAAATCTGAACCCAGCCGGTGTCCCGCTGGGACAGGGAATCGCTCTGGTCGGCCCAGATATTCCAGGGCGCACCCAGGGCTCGGTTTGCGTTGACCATAACCAGAGGAAACCTGGAGCCGGCCACCCAGTGCAGCATCTCGTGCATCAAGGCCAGGCCGTGGGAGCTGGTGGCGGTAAAGGCCCGGCAACCAGAGGCCGCGGCCCCGAAACATGCAGCTATGGCCGACATCTCTGATTCTACTTTCACGTATTGGCTGTCCAGCTCTCCGGAATCGACCATGGTGGACAGGGTCTCCACGATATGAGTCTGGGGGGTGATGGGATAGGCGGCAATCACGTCCGGCCGGCACAACTTGACTCCATGAGCCACGGCATCGCTGCCCAAAAGCATTTCCCGGGTAGATCGGTCTGCGGTCTCTGTTGGCATTTACACATCCTCCTCCATCTCGATCACTCCCCGCGGGCAGACAGCGGCACACAATCCGCAGCCCTTGCAGTGCTCCGCATCCATATGCACCCGGGACTCATCATCCGGGGTAAGACTGATGGCTACATCCGGACAGAAGAACCAGCAGATCCCGCATCCAGAGCAGCTGCCGCATTGCAGGCATCTGGAGGCGGCCTGACTTATCTCCTGATCGCTGAGTCCGGAATGGATCTCGGTAAAACCTGATTTACGGGTAGTCAGGTCCCTTTGCCCCGGAACAAGGGGCGACTCTTTGGGCACGTAATCAAGGCGGGGGTTGGTGTTGGAAACCGTGGGCATATGCGGATCACAGATGCCTTGTTCTTGGACCAGATCCGGATCAACGGATTGCAGGATCTCCTGAGCCGCCTGTCGGCCGCTGGCCATGGCCTGAACTACAGTAGCCGGTCCCAGGGAGAGGTCTCCGCCGCAAAATACACGTTCATGATCAGGCACCCGCATGTGGGCCGCCTGGCCGGCGGCGACCACCAGCCGGTCTACGTCCAGGCTTTTGGCCTCCACTCCGGTCACAATACGCCCATCTTGGGTCTTTGCTTGAGCACAGACAATGCGCAACCGGCCGTCTTCTTCCTTGGCCCGGCTGACCACAAGCCGCTCATGCAGATTCACCCCTTCTTCCAGGGCCTGAAGTTTCTCCTCCTCGTAGGCCGGCATTTCAGCAAAGCTCCGCCGGTAAATGATGTCCACCTTTTTTCCCAGCCGGATGAGGGATCTGGCCGCATCCACGGCTGCATTGCCTCCTCCGATGACGGCAAAGCTCTCGGCCTCGATTTTTTCTTCCCTGTTGATCCGCCGCAGGAGATCCAGGCCTTCAATAATGAGCTTCGATTCCGGCAGCTCCGGAGGGCGGACCGAAGACCACAGTCCAGGGGCACAGAAGAGATAATCGAATTCCTGGACAAGGGAGGAGATATGGTCTTCCGAAACCGGGTGTTCCAGGTGCAGACGGATATCCAGGGACTCGGTCAGGTTGTGGATCTCCCGGGCCAGAATGTTTTTCGGCAGGCGGTAGGCGGGAATCCCATAGCGAAGGAGTCCTCCGGGTTCAGGGTCCCGTTCAAAGATGCTGACCTGGATTCCGGCTGCAGCCAGGAAATAGGCGGCACTTAATCCCGCTGGTCCGCTGCCCACCACGGCCGCCTTTTCCGGCCGCTGGGCGTCCGGTTTCGGAAAAGGGCGGTCCAGGCCGTAGTCGCCGAGAAAACGCTCGACGCAGCCGACCAGGACTTCCTGATCATGTCCGCCCCGCCTGCATTCCTGCTGGCAAAAATTGGGGCACACCCGGCCGGTGACCGCAGGGAGCGGGTTATACAGACGGAGGATGGCCAGTGCCTTGTCCAGGTCCTCATCGGCCACAGCCTGCATCAGGCCGGGAATATCGTTGCCCAGCGGACAGGCCTGCCGGCAGGGAGACAATCGGTTTTGCAGGACAGGGCGAAAGAACTTCCAGCTTCCGGTCAGGTTGGTGTCTGTGGTGGTCAGAGAGATAGGGGCTTCCCGAAGATCCCCCGGAGCGACCACGCTTTCCTGGTTGACAGCTTCCATCCGGGCCTCCTTAAAATTTTGCTTGCATAAAATTTTGCTGAAGCAAAATTTTATTCTGGAGCCTGTTCGTATGCTTTTTGCAGTGCGTTTTTGTTGCCCCCCAGATTGCTGGGGATGAAATGGGGCAGGGCCTGGAGCAGACTATCGACGTCGATGAGCCCGCTGACCTTGGCAAAGGCCCCCAGAATAGGGGCGTTGACCAGGGGCATGGTCCTGGATCCCAGACCGAAATCCAAAGCAATAGCACTGACATTAACTGTGACCACCCGGCAGCATTCCTGCAAGTCCGAATATTGGGAGGCAGGCTTGTCGCTGTTGATGAGCAGGATCCCCTGGGGATCGATCCCAGAGGTCACGTCCACAGTCTCAGCCAGCTTGGAGGATAGAACCAGAACATGGTCTGGAGAAACGACCTGGCTGCGCAAGGTGATCGGGGCGTTTGAGACCCGGACAAAGGCGGCGACCGGGGCGCCGCGTCGTTCAGCCCCAAAAGTGGGAAAGGACTGGGCGTACTGGCCCTTTAAAAAAAAGGCATAAGACAAAATTTGGGAGGCAATGACCGCCCCCTGCCCCCCGCGCCCGTGAATACGGATTTCCAGCATGGCGTGCCTCGCTGCCGCGTCGTGTTCATAGCCAAATAACCAAAAGCTTCACCAGGATTTATTGGATTATTGGGTCCCTGCTTCCAGATTAACACCTCCAATTCCCATAAAACAATAAATATTTCAGCTCTGCTTCAAGCAGAGCTGAAATACTTATTGAGAGACGGTTATCAAAGCTTTGGCCGGAGTGTCTCCGACAGCCCGAAAACCATGCAGCTGATCAGAGTCGAAATACAGGCTGTCTCCAGGGTTCAAGACAATGGTTTCCGCTTCAGAGGAAAACTCCAGCTGCCCCTCCAGAACAAAGGCAAACTCTTCCCCATCATGACTGAACTTGATCACATCTTCTGGGTCCTTGACCTCAAAGGTGACCAGAAAGGGCTCCATACTCTTAAAAGGCTTGGTGGCGGCCAGGGCCTCATAGGTATACCCGAGCTTGGCCTTGCCCTGGACCTGACGTCTGGGAGAAATGACCCGCTCGTTGCTGCGGACCACAGCGGTTTTGACTTCCCGGACCTGGTCCTGAAAGAAAAAACTGATGTCCGTATCCAGGCTGTTGGCGATCTTGAGCAGGGTGGAGATAGGGGGTGAGACCTGTTCATTTTCGATCTGGGAGATAAGGGGCTTGGAAAGTCCGGTCTTTTCCGCCAGCTGCTGCAGGCCAAGTCCCTTGTTGGATCGCATGTGCCGGATTTTCTCCCCCACGCCCAGTTGCCCGAGGTCTTTGCGAACCGTTGTACTCATAACAGACCTCTTATCTGTTTTCATACGAGTGTTCAAAATATCAAATAATGAATAACAGGGCCAGTGGCAGCGCCCACCTCTGAGCACTAGCCATTATAATTTATATACACCCAGAGCCGGCAATTGACAAGGCGGCTTACTAGGTCTGCAAAGTAAATTTCCAGGCGCACCACCACTCTTCCGGATGTTCATCCGGGGGGCAGCCGATGCATTCAGTGGCAATCCGGTCGTCAATGGCTGTGGCGAAGTAAGGGTATTCCACAAGTCCGGCCGATTTGCAGGGATAATCGGGCAGGCCTTTTCGTTTCCTGGCTGCCTGGACCCGGCATTCATTCATCCGAAAAATAAGGGTCGACCCGTTTACTTCTTCTATGGACTGAACATTGACCCGTGAATACATGCGCAGCTGCAGCGCGGTTTTCAGTCCTTCCAGCCCGGGTCGCTCCGGCATATCCACCAGTTTCTTTATCCGCAAGGCCTCATAGGGAGAGAAGCGAGTCCAGCAGGTATCGTTGCACCGTTTGGCGTCATTCATCCCAAAGCTGTTCTCCACAGCCTGAAACCAGACCCCGTCGTTGGCCAGCCAGTTCACTGATACAGAATCGAGTATGGACAACAGCTCTTCCCGGCTCTTGTTCTTCAGGGCCAGGGGCACTCCATCTTCAAGTTCAAAACCCAGGACCTTGGACAAGCGCTTGAGCATGATGGACAGGGATCTGTCTCCGGCTTCATCTTCCACATCGACCATGTTCTTGGTGCCCAACTGGTAATCCACTTGACCAAGCCACAGGCCGTAATGGACCAGGGTTCGGCGGAAGCCCTCCATCACCCACTGCACGAGTTCGCTCTGGGATAATTCATCCAATGGCTTGGGAGAAATTCGTTCGGACATGGCGGCTCCTTGGTTGGATGCTTTTGCTAGAGACTAAAGCACGTTCTCCGGTTTGCGGTCAAGGGACCGGCATGGTAGCAGTCGGATTATGACCAATCAAACCAAAGCCACCATCCTGGCCCTGATCACGGTACTCATCTGGTCCACTGTAGCCTCGGCCTTCAAGCTCTCTCTGCGCATCCTCTCCGTGGCCGAGCTCCTGTTTTTTTCCTCAGCCTGCTCTGTCCTGGTTCTGGGCTTGGTTATTCTGGTTCAGGGCCGGCTCAAGAACCTGCTCTCTGTGTCCGGCCGGGATGTCCTGACTTCTGTCGGCCTTGGACTCTTAAATCCTTTTGCCTATTACTTCGTCCTCTTCTGGGCCTATGATCTCCTGCCGGCCCAGGAAGCCCAGCCACTCAACTATACCTGGGCCATCACCCTGTCCCTGCTCTCGGTTCCCCTGCTCAAACAGCCACTGCGCCTTGTGGATCTGGCCGCCCTGATCGTCAGCTACAGCGGGGTGTACGTGATTTCCACCCGCGGCGATCTGTTCAGCCTGGAGTTTTCCAATCCCATCGGAGTCGGATTGGCCTTGGGCAGCACCATCATCTGGGCCTTGTACTGGATTTTTAACACCCAGGACAACCTGGACCCGGCCTGCCGGCTGTTCTTGAATTTTGGGTTCGGAACTGTCTTTGTGGGCCTGGCCATGCTTCTGACCCAGGGGGCTTCCCTGCCCCCGCTGATGGGAATGCTGGGAGCTTTGTATATAGGCTCCCTGGAGATGGGGATTACCTTTGTCCTGTGGAGTACGGCCCTGAAGCTGTCTCGGTCCGCAGCTCAGGTGAGCATTTTTATTTACCTCTCTCCCTTCCTGTCCCTGGTCTTTATTCATTTTCTGGTCGGAGAAATCATACTTCCCAGCACCTATGCCGGCCTGGTCCTGATAATTGCCGGCATCGGGATCCAACAGGCGCTCAGATTGCGCCGGGCATAGCCGGCTCTTGACAAATCGGGGGCTGTGGCCTAAAGAAATATCGGACGGACCAGTCCGTCCGGAGAACAGTATGCACTCAGACCCAATTAATGAACGTATCCTGGAAGCGGCTCAGGCCGAATTTGCCTCCCATGGCTACCACGGAGCTGTGGTCTCCAATATCGCAGGCCGGGCTGAAGTGGGGAAAGGCACTGTGTATCGACGTTTCGGAGACAAACAGTCCCTGTTTGCCAGTCTCATCCGCAAGGGTCTGTCCGATTTGCAAGAAAACATAGAAATGGCCCTGAGCCAGGAAACCAACCCCAAGCTGGCCCTGTTGGCTGTATTGGATGTGTATTTCGATTTTTTCGACCAGGCCCAGGATCTTATTGCCATCACCATCCTGGAAGGGGTCAGGATCACCAGCGGCATCCACGATGAGCTCAAACAGGAAGCGGCCAAAGTCATGGCCCTGTTCGGCCCTATTTTTGCCCGAGGCATGAATGAAGGTCTTTTTAAATCCAGAGATCCAGATAAGATGGCCTTTTTGCTCCATGAATTCATTTGGTCTGTCCTGCGCGGAGCGGTTTTTTTCGGATACAATCCACGCCGGGAATTCGGCCCGGACATGGCCGAGATTTTTTTGTACGGAATCATGGACCTGGATGGAAACAATGAAAAGTAAAAAGCGAAGAGTGAAGGCAGAGACAAAGTGATCTGGAATACTTTGAACTTTCACTTAAGTATCCAGGAGGGTATATGACCTTTCGCAGCCGCAGGAATCAAGGTGCCCTGACCGAACGGGGCCTGTGGGGAACACGCGCTCGAAACCAACGCGAATTTGTTTCCCGCGCAGCTTGTAAGGTGCAAAAAGTCAAAAACTTTTTGCCCTCATTCCTGACTATAGGCGTGCTCCTGTGGACCTGGCAGGCTGTACCATCCTCTGCCCAGGAACCCTTGGACTCGCTGACTCTGGACCAGGCCTATGCCCTGGCCTTGAAACACAATGAAGACATCAAGGCTTCGGCCCAGGGTATTGACCAGGCCCGGGAAGGACTCCGGGAGGCCACTTCCCCTCTTCTGCCCCAGGTGAATCTCAGGGCTGAATCCAGACGGCAGAAAGAGCGCGAAATAAGAACAGCCGGGCCACGGGAATATTCTACAGCCACCCTGGGTGCTTCCCAGCACCTGTATCAGGGGGGCAAACTGTGGCACGGGCGGCATGCGGCCCAGCAGAGGTTTGGGAGTGAAAAAAGCCGTCATTTCCGGACGGTTCAGGATATTCTGTTCCGGGTGGCCGCGCAGTATTATGAGGTCCTGCTGGCTGAGCGGTCTATCTCCGTAGCCAAGGAGCAGATTACCCGAACCGAGCGCCAGCTGGAATTGGCAAAAAGCCGCTTTGAAGTAGGACTGGTCAATCAGACTGATGTTCTGCGGGCCCAGGTGCAGGTGGCCAATGCCCAGGAACAGCTGGAACGGGCCAGAAACCAGCGGGATGTGGCTATGGAAAACTTGAGCCTCGAGCTGGGGATGCAGAAAATGCCGCAGGAAATTGCCGCCCCCAAAGACCTGACCTTTTCCGAACAGCCCATGCCAAAGCTGTACGCCAAAGCCACTTCCAACCGGCGGGATCTGGCTGAGCTGGAAAAACGCCTGCAGGCAGCCAAGAGCACTGTACACAGCGAACAGGCCAACCGGGCCTGGCCCAAGCTGGCAGTGGAAAGCGGATATACGGTAACAGATGAAAAAGACCTGTTTTATGGTGAAGATGATGATTGGCATGTGGCCTTGACCGCCACCTATGATCTTTTCACCGGCTGGAGGGATACGGCCCGGGTCAATACCGCCAGATCCGAGAACAGACAACTCAGGGCTGAATACGCCAGACTGAAACAGGACGTGCAGGTCCAGGTCCGGTCGGTATATCTGGACATCAAGACCCAGGAAAAGGTATTAGCCAGCCTCCGGGACCAGGTCCAGTCGGCCCAGGCCAACTATGAGCAGATTCTGGCCCAATTCGAGGAGGGCCTGGTGTCTTCCGTGGATGTAGTCGACGCTCAGACTGCACTCAATGAAGCCGAGCTGCGCCTGGCCAGGGCCTATTACACCTATCAGCTCGATCAGCTGCGCCTGAATCTGGCCACAGGCACCTTTGTCCAAGACCGGGTGCAGAAATTTTTAGCCCATTCAAAATTCTACCCCCCTGAAGAATAACTTTATGATCAAACGCATCATCCTTACCCTTTGTCTGCTCGGTATTGTCTTTGGCGGGGTCTTTGGCTGGAGGGTCTTTGTGGATTCCAAGATCCAGGAGGCCATGTCCAGCATGGAATCTCCACCTATTGCAGTCAGCGCCAAGCCGGCTTCCAAGCAGTCCTGGATGCCGGAGTTTCAGGCTGTGGCCAGCCTCCAGGCAGTGCAGGGAGTGGAGGTCACCGGGGAGGTGCCCGGCTTGATCACTGCCATTTATTTTCAATCCGGGCAAACGGTTAAGCAAGGCGATCTCCTCCTGGAACTGGACATGAGCACCGACCGTGCCCAGCTCCAGAGCTTGAAGGCGGCAGAGGATCTGGCCCGGGCCCAGTATAGACGCCAGCAGAACCTGATTCAACGCAATATGGCCCCCCAGTCTGACCTGGATGAGGCTGAGGCCAAGTTCAAACAGGCTCAGGCCGAGGTCCGCAAACAAAAGGCCCTTATCGATAAAAAGCAGATCAGGGCCCCGTTTGCCGGTGTCCTGGGCCTCAGGAAGGTAGAGAAGGGACAGTATATGCAGCCAGGGGTTCCCATTGTCAGCCTACAGGCCATGCAACCCATCTACGTCAATTTCTCTTTGCCCCAGGAGAATCTGCACCAGGTAAGCTTGGGGCAGCACATAGAGTTGAGCGTGGATACCTGGCCGGATCGGACCTTTAAAGGCCAGATCACGGCCTTTGACTCCAAGATAAGCTCCACTTCACGCAATATCAAAATTCAGGCCACCCTGCCCAATGCAGATGAAGAATTGCGTCCGGGCATGTACGGTCAGGTCAAGGTCCAGTTCGGCCAGCCCCAGGAGGTGATTACCCTGCCTCAGACAGCCATCAGCTCCAATCCTTACGGAGATGTGGTCTTTGTCCTGACCCAAATGGAGGACTCTGCACAGGGAGAGGACCTGTACCAGGCTTCCAGGCGCTTCGTGCACACAGGCTTAAACCGGGGAGATCAAGTGGCTGTCACCCAAGGAGTCGAAGAAAACGATCTGGTGGTTACCGCGGGAGGGCATAAACTGCGGGAAGGGGCCAAGGCGATTATCAACAACCAGGTCGAGCCCTCGTTTTCGCCGGACCCGGAAGTGCCTAA
>JAWLEI010000045.1:0-23532 GCA_041686195.1 Desulfovermiculus sp. | reverse complement strand
GCTGAACACAGACTGCTGATACCCAGATACAGAGTAAATCAACTGAAATTGTTGCCAATGAGAAGAAGAAGCAAAAAGTCCTGCCAGGACTGGGCTGAGATTTGACGAGAAAGAGCAAAGTATTTATCGTTATTGACATCATCGAGATATGATTGCGGACACCATACAGGTATCAGAAAAAAGATACCCAGTAACCTGGAGCAGGCTGAAGAACTCCATGTACAATCCGCTCACCCCTCTTTTGCACTCCCTGCGTCATCCCCGGTTCAGCCGACATGTTAAGAATCTCCTATTTGCCCTGATCATCGGCATCCTCTCCGGATACGGCGCAGTGATCTTCCGGTACATCATCCAGTTCATCCAGTGGGCTTTCTACCAGAACAGCGGAGACATTCTCACCTTTGCTCAGGACCTCTCCCCGGTGGTCAAGATCGGCATGCCCGCCCTGGGAGGACTGATAGTAGGTATCCTGGTCTACTTTGGAGCCAGAGAGGCCAAAGGCCATGGCGTGCCTGAGGTAATGGAAGCTGTGGCCTTGCGCGACGGCTTCATCCGCAAGCGGGTGGCCCTGGTCAAGATACTGGCTTCGGCGGTAAGCATCGGATCCGGCGGTTCCGTGGGTCGGGAAGGGCCTATCGTCCAGATTGGATCCTCTATTGGCTCCAGTGTGGCCCAGTTCTTCCACATTCCCAGAATGCACATGAAGACAATGGTCGGATGTGGAGCGGCGGCTGGCATTGCGGCCACCTTTAATGCCCCCATCGCCGGGGTGCTTTTCGCCCTGGAAGTCATCCTGGGCGATTTCGGACTTATGTCCTTCTCTCCGGTGGTCCTGTCCTCGGTCACGGCCACCACGATATCCAGGCACTATTTCGGCGACCTGCCGGCCTTTGTCATTCCGGAGTACTCTATCGTCTCCTTGTGGGAGTATCTGTTCTATCCGGTCCTGGGAGTACTTGCCGGCTTGATCGGGCTGGCCTTTACTTCTATTTTGTACAAATCAGAAGATCTCGTAGACGCCGTGAAGTTTCCGGAATGGCTGAAGCCGGCCATTGGCGGCGCCCTGCTTGGCCTTATCCTGCTCAAGTTTCCCCATGTCTTTGGCGTGGGGTATGGAAGCATTAACCTTACCCTGGTCAACGAGATGGAGTTCACCCTGCTCTTTATGCTTATCTGGATCAAGATGGCGGCTACTTCCATCACCATCGGTACCGGCGGATCCGGAGGCATCTTCGCCCCCTCTCTGTTCATCGGAGCTATGACCGGCGGGGCTTTCGGTTCTTTCCTGCACTCCGTTTTCCCGGCAATTACCGCCAGCTCCGGGGCTTATGCCCTGGTGGCCATGGGCGGTGTGGTGGCCGGAACAACCCATGCCCCCATCACAGCCATCATCATCCTCTTTGAATTGACCGGCCAGTATACCATTATCCTCCCGCTGATGATGACCTGCATCCTGTCTACCATTATCGCCAGCTCCTTGAAGCAAGGCTCGATCTACACCATCAAGCTCCTGCGCCGGGGGGTGAACCTGCAGACCGGCCGCGAAGTAGGAATCTTGCAGCAGCTGCAGGTCAAGGACTATATGGAAAGCTTTGTGGTCAGCATCCCTGAATCCATGCCCCTGGCCGAGATAATCGAAACGTTAAAAACCCAAAATGCACCCTACCTGCATGTGGTAGACAGTTCCGGTCAATTGACCGGGATTATCTCCTTTCGAGATATCCGGCCCATTTTGCATGAAGAAGACCTGTTGCAGCTCGTTGTAGCCAAGGATATGGCTACCTCAAACCTCGTGACTATTTCTCCGGAAGACAGCCTGCAGACAGCTCTGGAGCAGATGACCGACAAAGGGGTAAATCAGTTGCCTGTGGTCCAAAACGGGAGCTTGCTCGGGACCCTGCCGGAATGCAACATCACCGCAGCTTATACGCAGGCCCTTATCAGGCGGCAAATCGAAGAAGGGTAAGGGAAATCTGCCTGCAAGCATCAAGATTGCCGGCCCGCATGGATGTAAGGCCAGCCCCTCTCATTTCATTTTCCAATCAAAATGGTCTTTTTTGTGACTCATATCTGTAAAATGAAATCAGAGGGGCGGCCATGGGAGCTTTCACTGCAGCCAGCGAACAATCAGAGCATTAATATATGTTAATATTTGCCAGGCGCGGTCCGCGCCTGGCAAATATTAACTGACCCGGAAAAAGGCATTGGATTTTGCTCCGCACACCGGACACTTTTCCGGGGCTTCTTTTTCACAGGTATAGCCGCAGACTGAGCACACAAAATAGTCGGTCTCTTCCAGGCTATCAACATTGTCCAGGGCCTTCTGGTACAGTTCAGCGTGCACCTTTTCCACCTCATTGGCATAGGTGAAGCTGCGCTCTGCTGCCTTATTCCCTTCCTCCTTGGCTTTCTCGATCATCTCCGGATACATGCTCTTGAACTCGTGGGTCTCCCCGGCAATGGCCTCTTTCAAATTATCCATTGTGGAGTTGATCCCCCCAGCAGTTCGCAAATGAGCGTGGGCGTGCACTGTCTCAGCCTCGGCTGCGGCCCGGAAGAGCCTGGCTACCTGGGGATGACCCTCTTTGTCCGCCTGCTGGGCAAAGGCCAGATACTTGCGGTTGGCCTGGGATTCGCCGCCAAAGGCCTCCATCAGATTGTCCTGGGTCTTACTCATAGTCTTTCTCCTTTGTTAAATGCTTGGAATAGAACATTTCCTGCGCCTTTTTGATAATAATTATCGTTTTTATTACTTTTCGTCAAGCCCAGAGGCAGGGCTTTTTGATTTTGCTAATGATTGCACACAATTTCAATACATTAAACATGCAGCCGAAATAACTTGTGTTCAGTCCCGCCATGGTGAACCTCTGGCTGTCGACGGCCAGCTTGATCAATAAAGAAACAGTTTATGAATATGGCTGGGCCCAGTAGCCCGGGCCTCTCCGAGGGCCGGGGGTGCGTTAATCAAAGAGGCTGGGCCTCGGAGAGGGCCAGCCCTACCCCGGAAAAGCCAGAGCCACCAGGAGGCCGCCCTTGCCCCAAGGGCAGGCCTCCTGGGCAGTTTCACCCTGAATCAAGCTGGTCTTCTGCGGCCAGTAGCAGGGCTTACACCTGAGAACAAAATTACGTGGCATGCCCATCAGGTATTCTTCCTGAACCTCCCTTCACGCCTGAAATCCCTCAATCCCGCAATCCCCCAATCTCTCAATCCCTCAATCCCCGAATCCGCATTCACAGCATCTGCATCGGATCCAAGTCCAGGCTGATCCGGCATCTCCCAGGATTTCTGGCTGAGGCCAGAAACCGGGCATAGGCCGAACGAATAGCCGCCCAGGAATCGGCCTTGAGCAGGCACTGAAACCGAAGACGGCCTCGTAACTGGCTTAAAGGGGCCGGGGCCGGTCCCAAGACCTGGACCCCATTCTGCGATCCGTCCTGACGCAGGCCCAAGCCGAGATCTTTGAGTCGCTGGAGGTCAGCTTCCGAATCGGCCGGAGCGCTCATGCGCACCAAGGCCAGCTTGACAAAGGGCGGATAATGCATCCGCTGGCGCAGGGAAATCTCGTGGGAATAAAAACCTTCAAAGTCATAGGTCTGCACAAAACGCCAGCAATAATGATCCGAGTTGCGGGTCTGGATATACACCGTACCCGGCCGTTCTCCTCTCCCGGCCCGCCCGGCCACCTGGACCAGGAGCTGAAAAGTGCGCTCTGTAGCCCGGTAGTCGGGGAGATTAAGTCCTACATCCCCATCGACTACAATGACCAGGGTGACTTGGGGAAAATTGTGTCCCTTGCTGCACATCTGGGTGCCCACCAGGACCTGGGCCCGGCCCTTTGCAAAGCGGTCCAGAATATCCTCCATGCTCCCCTGGGGCCGGGTACTGTCCCGGTCCAGACGCAAGGTGGCGATGTCCGGATCCAGCCGGGTGCGCAGATACTCTTCAACCTGTTCCGTTCCCTGGCTCAAAGGCACAAACTGGTGTCCCCCGCAAGAGGTGCAGGGCGAGGGAAAGGGCCGGGTATGCCCGCAATAATGACAGACAAGGCGATGCAAATTCTTGTGATAGGTCAGGCCCACAGCACAATGCCCGCAGCGGACCACCTGAGCACAGGAGGTGCAGTAGACCAGGGGTGCATATCCCCGCCTGTTGAGCAGGATGATGGCCTGCTCCCCATTGTGCAGGCATTGGTGCAAGGCCTGCCGGCAGCGGGGACTGAACGGTCCGTCTTCTTCAGGCTCCTGCAGCAGGTTGACCACTTCAATCCCGGGCAGGGTCCGGCCGCTGACCCGGGTGGGCATGGAGAGCAGACCCACCTGATTGTTCCGGGCGGCATGAAAGGTCTTAACGTCCGGAGTGGCTGAACCCAGGACCAGGAGTGCCCCCCGGTCCTGGCTTAAAAAATAGGCCACTTCCTTGGTCTGATAGGCCAGACGTTCCTCCTGTTTAAAGGAGGCGTCGTGTTCTTCGTCCACAATGATCAGGCCCCAGTCGGACCTAGGCAGGAAAACAGCAGACCTGGTGCCTACAGCAAGTACAGGTCCTTTTTCCCTGCCGGCCCGGACATAGGTCGCGGCCCTTTTGGACGCAGGCAGGGACCCATGGTACAGGATCACCTCAGCCTCCGGAACCAGGCCTAATACCTGGGCATGGATCTGTAAGGCCAGGGCCACCTCTGGGACTAAGAGAAGTACGGAACGCCCCTGTTCCAGACACCTGGCGGCCAGCCGGGCATACACCAGGGTCTTGCCGCTGCCGGTGACCCCAAACAGCAGCCGGGTACATGCCCGGCCAGCACTCAGGTCTTGGGCCAGACTGAAAAAGGCCTCCTCCTGGTCCGGACTCAGATCGAATTCTTCTGATGGCAGTGTCTGGCCTTCATTTTCAGCCGCCTCAATATCCCGGGCAGCCACCAGCCCCTTGTGGGCCAATTCCCTCAAGGCCCTGGAGGCCCAATGGCCCAGGTTATGGGACAGGTCCCGGACACTCTGGCTCCCTTGCGTCCAGAGGTGATCAAGGACCTGCATCTGGCGGGCGGCCTGAGGACGCAGAGGCCAGGGAGGCTGGCAGGCCACATCCCACCTCTGGGGAGGCCCGGGGCTTTTTGAGGCCTGAAACTGCAGGTTCCCGGCTCTCCACTGCTCCACCAACCGTCTTTTATCTTCTCCACTCAAGGCGGCAAGCTGCTGCAGGCTGATCTTGTCCCCCTCCCGGCTGATCAGCTTTTTGCCTGCAGTTTTGACCAGGCCTGGAAGCACAGTGGCCAGAATGCGGCCGGGAGAGCTTACATAGCGAGCGCTCAAGGCCTGCAGCAGGCGGAGAAACGCGGGCGGAAACAAAGGCTCATCTTCACCGGGCCAGAGCAGGGATTTTTTCTGCCCCACCTCATCACCCACCCGGACCCGGTCCAGGAGCAGACCCAGGCGAATCTCCCGGCGCACAGGGACAACGACCCGGAGTCCGGGTTGCCATATACTTTCCGGTAAATCCCCTGGCTGGGCATAGGTCAATGTGGTGTAGGGCGGACTGAGCAGGGCCACATCCCAGACCGGGGCATCATGCATACCAGACCCGCCCGCTCATACCGGCCAGGAGAATACCGGCCGATTTGTGAGCAAAGGTGGATTCCGGCCGGCCCGGATCACAAGCCCGCCAGGACCACAATCCACCCTGGATGGCAGATTCAAGAAACATACAAAAGATCACGAGGGCGGAGGAACCAGTTCGTGCAGACGCTGGACCAAATCATCCCGCAGCTCTTCGTCCTGCAATCCAAAGTAGATATTGGCGATGAGATAGTCCACCCAATCCCCGATATCAAAACGCATTCCCCGCAGGCGGACCGCCAGCAGTCTGTTTTTTTTGGCCATGGCCTGCAGGGCTTCGGTAAGCTGTATCTCTCTGTCCGGCGGGCCGGAAAAAAGGTCCTGTAAGTGCTCGAAAACATCCGAAGTCAGAACATACCGGCCGACAATGGCCAGCCTGGAAGCCGCCTCTCCGGAGCTGGGCTTTTCCTGCAGATCCCGGACCCGGTACATATCCGGCCCGATCTCTTCTCCCCGGATCACCCCATAGGAGGAGACCTTGTGTTCAGGGACCGGCATAACCCCGACCACAGCCATGCTCTCGGCCTCGGCCACTGTAATCAGCTGGCGTATGCCCGGATCCACGTTGAACATCAGATCATCACCAACCATAAGGGCAAAGGGTTCGTTCTTGATAATCTCCCGGGCACAGAGCACGGCATGCCCCAGTCCAAGCTGCCGCTTCTGGCGTACGGAAATAATGTTCACCATTTCGGCCACTTCCCGAACCACCTCCAGGAGCTCGTGCTTTCCGGTCCGCTGCAGGACGGATTCCAGGGCCAGGTTATAGTCAAAATGATCTTCGATGATGGTCTTGTTCTGGTTGGTGACAAAAACCACATCCTTGAGGCCGGACTCGATGGCCTCTTCCACAATGTATTGCACCCCAGGCTTTTTAAACACAGGGAGCATTTCTTTGGGCAGATTTTTGGTTGCGGGCAAAGAACCAGTCCCCCACCCGGCTACTGGAATGACGACCTTGGAAATGCGCATAGCTCCCTCCTGGCCTGAATACATTTACACACAGCCGTCCATCTAACGACGGACGTTTTCCGCAAAGTATTTATACATAAAAAACATGTCCGCATGTTTTTTATCGGATATGATCCTGAATGACCTGAGCTAAGTCTGATGTCAAGGTGCGTACCAGTTCCGGATCAGTCCCTTCCACCATGACCCGGGCCTTGGTCTCGGTCCCTGAATAACGAAGCAGGATTCGGCCCTTGCCTTCCAAGGCCTTTTCTGCGGCCTGGACCGACTTTTGAACCTGTGGGACTTGATCGAATGGAATTTTGCGCTGTACCGGGACATTGACCAAGTGCTGGGGCAAGAGCTCCAGCATCCCGGCCAGCTCAGATACTGGACGCTGCTTTTCCTGCATCACTTTGAGAACCTGCAGGGCAGCCAGGACTCCGTCTCCGGTCGTGCTGTATTGCAAAAAAATAAGATGTCCGGACTGCTCTCCGCCCAAAAGCGCACCGTGGCTGCGCATGGACTCGGCCACATACCTGTCTCCCACCGGGGTGCGCAGTAAACGCCCTCCGCGCTCCTGCATGAAGAGCTCCAGGGCCATATTGCTCATGACCGTAGCCACCAGGGTCTTGCCCGGGAGGCAATCCTTGTCCAGAAAATCCTGGGCGCACATGGCCATGATCTGATCTCCGTCCAGGATGCTCCCCTTCTCGTCGACCAGGATGACCCGGTCGGCGTCGCCATCCAGGGCGATGCCCAGATCAGCTCCGGTTTCCAGTACCTTTTGGCGCACACAATCCGGATGTAAAGATCCGCAACCTGAATTGATGTTCAAACCGTCCGGGTCCACGCCCAGGGGAATCACTTTGGCCCCCAGTTCCTGAAACACGAGAGGTGCCACCCGATACGCCGCCCCATGGGCGCAATCCAAAACAATGCTCAGTCCATCCAGGGTCATATTTGTCGGAAAGCTGTTTTTCAAGGAAACGATATACCGCCCCGGACTGTCTTCGATTTTATAGGCCCGGCCGATGGCCTCTGGTTTCGGGCTGTCCCACAGTATGTCAGCTCTGCTCACCAGCTCACTGATCTCCTGTTCCGCTTTATCACTGAGCTTGAATCCTTCGCGGTCAAAAAACTTGATCCCGTTGTCCTGAAAGGGATTATGGGAGGCGGAAATAACGACCCCCAGATCGGCCCGCATGTTCTTGGTCAAAAAGGAGATGGCCGGAGTAGGCATGGGGCCTACCAGAAAGACGTCCATGCCCGCTGCGCACAAACCGGACGTCAAGGCGGTCTCAAAGACATATCCGGACAGCCGGGTGTCTTTGCCGATCACTGCCCGGTGCCTCTTTTTCCCATTTCGAAAATATTGCCCAGCGGCCAGCCCCAGGCGGATGATGGTCTCCGGCTGCATGGGAAATACATTCACCTGCCCCCGCAAACCGTCGGTACCGAACAATTTATGATCCATTATTCCTTCCTCCTGCATGGTCGTGAAGCGCCTGCACAATGCGCAAGGTGCGCATTGTATCCTCGACTTCGTGCACCCGGTGAATGGGCACTCCCTTGGCCGCCATAAGGCCTGTAGCCACCTGGGTAGCCGTGCGCCGTTCCTGGGAGGCAACATCCAGCAGCTTGCCCCACATGGATTTATTGGACAATCCCATGTACACCGGCCGGCCCAAGGCATAAAAGCGGTGAATATTGGCCAGCAGCTCTAGGTTGTGTTCGAGGAGTTTGCCAAATCCTATTCCCGGGTCCAAGACTATATGGTCCTGGGGCACCCCGGCCTGAATCAGGCGGTCCAGACCGGTTTCGAAAAAGTCATAAATTTCCTCCACCACATCGGTATAGCTTGGATCTTTTTGCATATCTTCCGGGCGTCCCCTGGAGTGCATGAGCACATACCCGGGTTTATAATCAGCCAGAACGCGTATGAGTTCAGGGTCAAAGGCGCAGGCAGAGACGTCATTGACGATTCTCGCCCCGGCCTGCAAGGCTTGGGCGGCAACCCCGGCCCGGTAGGTGTCTATGGATACCACCGCGTCAGGGGCCTGATCCATAATCCCGCGCACCACCGGGAGAACCCGTCGGCTCTCTTCATCGGCACTTATGCGCCGGGAAAAAGGCCGGGTCGACTCCCCCCCGATATCCACTATGTCCGCCCCCTGGCTTAAGAGTTCCAGGCCGTGGCTGAGCCCTGTCCGGACATCAAAATACAGCCCGCCGTCGTAAAAGGAATCCGGGGTACAATTGACGATCCCGACCACAAAAAAGGGGGCCGGGCCCAAGACCCGGCCCCCGGCAATGGTCCAGGATACAGGCCTGATCACATCACTTCCCGTCTCTGTCCCGTTCTTCATCCAGGTCCTCATCATCCTTAAAGGAAAACTCCGATTCATCGTCCCGGTCTTCATCATCATCGTCCTGGCCCCAGGCCGAAGACTCTCCGGTTTCATCCCCGTCCTCTTCCTCCTCGCCTGAAGCTTCCGCAGACGGCTGCTGCCCATTCTTTCTGTCCGCAGGCGGTTCATATGGGGGCAGCTCTTCATTGTTCATGATCTTGGTCAAATCACTGCCTGAAATCGTTTCCCGCTCCAAAAGAGCAGAAGCCAGGCGGTGCACAACTTCGACATTCTCCTCCAAAAGACTTTTGGCCTTGTTGTAGGCGTCCTGCAGGATCTTGCGCACCTCGGAATCAATGAGCCGGGCGGTCTCTTCGCTGTATTGTTTGTGCTGGACCAGCTCCCGGCCCAGGAAGACCTCATTGCCGTTGTCGCTTAAGGCTATGGACCCAAAGGTGTCACTCATTCCCCATTCGCAGACCATCTTCCGGGCCACCTTGGAAGCCCGCTCCAAATCATTGCTGGCCCCGGTGGTCATCTGGTGCAGAAAAAGCAATTCAGCTACCCGGCCGCCCATCATAACCGCCAAAGTGGATTCCAGATATTCTTTGGAATAGTTATGCCGGTCGTCCAGAGGGAGCTGCATGGTCACGCCCAGGGCCTGACCCCGGGGTATGATGGAAACCTTGTGCACCGGGTCGGCCTTGGGCAAGAGATTGGCCACCAGGGCGTGCCCTCCCTCATGGTAGGCGGTGGTCTTCTTTTCTTCTTCGCTCAAAATTACGCTGCGCCGTTCCTTACCCATCATGACCTTGTCCTTGGCCTCTTCCAGATCGGCCATGTCCACATGGTCCTTATCGTTCTTGGCTGCAATCAAGGCTGCTTCATTGACCAGGTTTTCCAGATCCGCTCCGGAGAAACCAGGAGTTCCCCGGGCAATGACATCCAGATCCACTTTTTTGGACAAAGCCACCTTGTGCGAATAGACCTTGAGAATGGATTTACGGCCGTTGAGGTCCGGATTGGGGACCACCACCTGGCGGTCGAAGCGCCCGGGGCGCAGCAAGGCCGGGTCCAGGACATCCGGCCGGTTGGTAGCAGCAATAAGGATGACCCCTTCATTGGATTCAAATCCGTCCATCTCCACCAAAAGCTGGTTCAGGGTCTGCTCCCGTTCGTCATGTCCACCGCCCAGTCCCGCACCGCGCTGCCGGCCCACGGCATCGATCTCATCGATAAATATCAGGCAGGGAGCATTCTTTTTGCCTTGCACAAAAAGATCCCGCACCCTGGAAGCACCCACTCCCACAAACATCTCCACAAAGTCAGAACCGGAGATGGAGAAAAAGGGAACCCCGGCCTCCCCGGCCACAGCCCGGGAGAGCAGCGTCTTCCCTGTGCCCGGAGGGCCAACAAGCAGGACTCCCTTCGGGATCCGCCCTCCCAGACGGGTAAATTTCTTTGGGTTGCTTAAGAACTCAACGACCTCGGTCAATTCTTCTTTGGCTTCATCCACTCCAGCAACATCAGAAAAGGTAACCTTGGTGTTTTCCTCGGTAAACATCTTGGCCTTGGACCGGCCAAAGGAAAAGGCCTTGCCCCCGCCTCCTCCACCCTGCATCTGACGCATAAAAAATATCCACACCCCAATGAGCAGGAGCATGGGAAACCAGGAAACCAGCAAGGTGATATACCAGGGGGAATCATCGCTCGGTTTGGCCGTAACCTGGACATTTTTATCCATCAAGGTCTGGACCAGGTCCGGATCATCAGGGGAATAGGTGGAAAACCGCTGATTGTCCCTGGTCACCCCGGTCACCTTATTGCCCTGAATCTGGACCTCGGTCACACTCCCGTCTGCCACCAGGGATCGAAATTCAGTATACGAAATCTTGTTCCGTTCCGCCTGCGGGGTGTTGAACATATTAAACAGGGCAACCATGACCAAGGATATCGTGGCCCACAAGATCAGGTTTTTAAGAAAGTTATTCAAAAGGAGTCCTCCGTAGTGTCGAATTTGCCTCTCACGGCTCTCAGGGCTTGATCGGTTTTATGCAATGGATGTGCTCAAAAATAAAGCATGCCGGGGATGTTGACAAGCAAGAAACAGGTACGCAGCGAGACATATTCAGGGGCCTGGAAAGGCTGGCCGGGCTTTTTGCTTCTTCTTCTCATTGTCAACAATTTCAATTTGTTTATTCTTCATCTGGATAACAGCAATCTGAACACTTCTGGCAAATTGCACCAGAGAACAATTTGGCGTTGGGGCAGGCTGCTTGCCTCTTCTTTTAATATTTGCTAGGAATTTCTCTTGCGGAAGCGTTTCGTCACCGGTGTGGCGCCTGGACTTCAAATCCAGTGGATGGGTTCGCCCCCATCGGTAGGTTCGACTCCTATACGCTTCCGCCAGATCCCTTAATCAGCATATCTGCTCAGCCAAGCCCGCAGATCCTCAATCTGTCTGCCGACAGCTTCGGGACCTGTCCCTCCCTGACAGTTTCGCCTGGCCACAGCAGTTTTATAGTCCAAAACCGCAAACACGTCCCTATCAATAAGCGGAGAATGCTCCTGCATCTGCTCCAGGGACATATCTTCCAGCCTCAGATCCTGCTCCTCGGCTCGGGCCACTATTTGCCCGGTGATATGGTGGGCTTGCCGGAATGGTATCCCCTTGCCCACCAGATAATCGGCAAGCTCGGTGGCGTTGAGGAATCCGGCCTGCACCGCCTGAAACATCCTCTGACTGTCAAAGACCGAGGCATCAATCATCTCGGCCATAATGGGCACAGAAAGACTCACAGTGCGGTCTGCGTCCAAAAAGCCGGGCTTATCCTCCTGCAGGTCCCGGTTATAAGCCAGAGGCAGGGCCTTCAAGGTGGTGAACAGAGACATTAAATCGCCAATCACCCGGCCGGTCTTGCCCCGCATGAGCTCAGCCACATCCGGGTTCTTTTTCTGGGGCATTATTGAGGATCCGGTGGCAAAACCGTCCGCAAGACTGACAAAGCCGAAGTTGGGGTTGGCCCAGATGATGAACTCTTCACACAACCGGCTTAAATGGGTCATCACCACTCCGGCATCAAACAAGGCCTCAAGGACGAAATCCCTATCCGATACAGCGTCCATGCTGTTGGCAAACACAGACGGAAAGCCGATTTCCCGGGCCGCATACTCCGGATCCAGACCATAGGTCGTTCCAGCCAGGGCTGCAGCCCCCAGTGAAGAGACCTGGACCCTCGCCTGGCAATCTTCAAGGCGCTTAATATCCCGGCAAAACATCTGGGCATAGGCCAGGAGGTGCTGGGCCAGACTCACCGGCTGGGCGGGCTGCAAATGGGTGTATCCGGGGAGGATGGCCTGAACATGTCCGGCCGCCTTGTCCGTTAAAACCTGAATGAGGCCAAGGAGCTTGGTCCTCCAGTCCTGGAGGCGGTCGGAAACAAAGAGCCGGAAGGCAACGGCCACTTGATCGTTGCGACTGCGGCCTGTGTGCAGCTTTTTGCCCACCGGTCCAATGAGCTCGGTCAGCCGGTGCTCAATATTCATGTGCACGTCTTCCAACTCCCTGGACCAGATGAAGCGCCCCCCATCCACCTCCTGTTCAATGGCCTCCAGGCCGGCAATGATTTGTTCCGCCTCTTGGCTGCTGATGATATTCTGGCGTCCGAGCATGGCCGCATGGGCCTTGGAGCACCGGATGTCCTGCCGGGCGAAATGGCGGTCCACATCTATGGATTCAGTGTACTCCAGAACCAGGTCCTGGATGGAATCCTTAAATCTTCCACCCCACATATCTGACTTGCTCATGGCTTGCCTTTTGCACATGGTTTTTCATGAATATTTCAGATTTGCCGGAGGCAAGGCTGAAACCTAACCACTTATCCGGCTCACTCCTCCTGACTCCGCCTGGCCAGCAGACGAAGCCCCTGCAAACGGATAAACCCGGCCGCGTCGGCCTGGTCATAGACATTGTCCTCCTCAAAGGTGGCCATGGCTGGATTGTACAGAGAGTACTGTGACTTTCGTCCCAGGGGGTAGGCCTGCCCCTTGTACAGCTTCATTCGGACCGTGCCGGTAACCTTGGCTTGACCGGAGTCGACCATGGCCTGCAAAGACTCCCGCTCCGGGGCGTACCAGAATCCATTGTATACCATTTGGGCATACTTGGGGATTAAGCTGTCCCTTATGTGCATTGCTTCCCGGTCCATACAGATACCTTCCAAGTCCCTGTGGGCCAAGTGCAAAACAGTTCCTCCCGGAGTCTCATAAATGCCCCTGGACTTCATGCCCACGAATCTGTTTTCGACCATGTCTATGCGGCCGATACCGTGCTTTCCGGCTATTTTGTTCAAGGTTTTGATCACTTCAGCCGGAGTATAGCTTACGCCATCCACTGCCACCGGGTTGCCGGATTGAAAATCGATTTCGATTATCTGGGGATCATCCGGGGCCTGTTCCGGGGGTACTGTCAATGTATAGGTGCCGGGTCCAGGTTCCTGCCAGGGATCTTCCAACTCTCCCCCTTCAAAGCTTAAATGCAGGAGGTTCCGGTCACAGCTGTACGGCTTGTCCTGGGTCACCGGTACTGGAATGCCGTTTTTCTTTGCAAACTCAATCAGATCTGTCCTCGATTTCAGCTCCCATTCCCGCCAGGGGGCAATGGTTTTCAAATCCGGGGCCAAACCCATAGCTGCCAATTCAAACCGGACCTGGTCGTTGCCTTTGCCTGTTGCTCCGTGAGCCACAGCTTGAGCGCCTTCCTGACGGGCCACCTCTACCATGTGCCTGGTGATCAAGGGCCGGGCCAGAGATGTTCCCAGCAAATAACGCCCTTCATACACCGCATTGGCCCTCAGGGCGGGAAAAACAAAATCACGTGCAAACTCTTCCTGAACATCCAAAATATAGGCCTTGCTCGCCCCGGTGGCCCGGGCTTTGTCTTCCAGGCCGGAAAGCTCCTCTTCCTGCCCCAGATCAGCAGTAAGAGCAATGACCTCGCACTCGTATTTCTGCTGGATCCATTTCAAAATCACCGAGGTATCCAGTCCCCCGGAATAGGCCAGGACCACTTTGTTTATCTTGGACATACTCCCTTTCACTCCTTTATCAATCATGAATGACTCGTGTTGCACAGAATTATGAATACACCCACTCCAGCAATGCCTTTTGCATGTGCAGACGGTTTTCGGCCTGATCCCAGACCAGGCTGCGCTTGGATTCCAATACCTCTTCGGATATTTCCTGTCCGCGGTGTGCCGGCAGGCAGTGCATGACCCGGGCCCGGGCCGGAGCCTGGTCCAGGAGCCGGGCATTGACCTGAAAGCCTGCAAAAGCCTGGGTTCTTTCACTTTCCTCTTCTTCCTGACCCATGGAATACCAGGCATCGGTGTTGATGTAGTCTGCATCCCGGACTGCCGCCTCTGGGTCGTGACCCACGCGAATATCAGCTCCTCTCTGCCTGGCCGCCTGGACGATTTCCTCCTCTGGTTCAAACCCCGGGGGTGAAGCTATACGCAGCTGAAAAGGCAACAGGCTGGCAGCATTAATCCAGGAATGGGCCATATTGTTTCCATCCCCGATCCAGGACACCGTGAGCTGGGAAAAATCTGGCGTGTGTTCAGAGATAGTCATAAGGTCGCTGAGCACCTGACAGGGATGAAAGGAATCGGTCAAGGCATTGATGACCGGGATTCCGGAATACTGGCATATTTCTTTCAGGTTGGCCTGGGCGAAGGTGCGCACGATCATCCCTTGTGTGTACCTGGACAAACAGCGGACTGCGTCTTTGAGGGGCTCGTTGCGGCCGAGTTGGGACTCGGAAGGGGTCATAAACAGGGGACTGCCTCCCAGCTCATTGATAGCCACCTCAAAGGAGATCCGGGTCCGGGTGGATGATTTTTCAAAGACCAGGGCCAATGTTTTGCCCTTGAGTATCTTGGATACAGTTCTCTGGGTCTTCATCTCCTGCCCTCTGGCAATAAGAGCAGGGAGTGCAGAAGCTGGGATATCCAGCAAAGTCAACACATGGTGCGGCATGAGACCATCTCCTGAAACAGTTCCACTTGCACATATCAAATATTCATGAACTTAAAATCACTTTTTGCAGTGCGGCCTGCTGGGAAAGGCGAAAAATACATGCCCGTCCCCCAATATATACCTCGAGGCTGCGGCGAAAGAGGTTGAGTATATGCTCAAAACCCCTTTTGTAAACCCCTTATGGCAAGGCTCGTATGAAACTCGAAGAGGGCCTGCCCTTGGGGGCAAGGGCGGCCTACCTGCAAGCCGGGCCCTGCCCTCTTGGTCAGTTTCTTTCTCTATCAAACTGGGCGTCTGCGGCCAGCGACGGGGCTGACAGCTGAAACCTAAGACCTCAAACACCAGGACTTGGTGCGGCCGCAAATTCTCATGATTTACTCTTTTCCAATTTCCTCCAGGGCCGCCTGTAATCCGGACTCGGTCATGATCTCCATCTTCGGCCCGTGTTCCAGACCAGCCAAATGCAGCACAGCATGGACCATCAGCCGGCAGCAATGTTCTGCCGGATCCTGGGCATAAAGGTCTGCCTCCCGCCTCAGGGTATGAGCTGACAGGATCAGACTTCCGCTGAGACCTGATTCTGGGGTTTGATCCTCAGGAAAACTCAAGACATTGGTCGGGCCGGCCAGTCCGAGAAACTCCTTATTCAACCGGGCTATCTCCTGATCCGTGGTCACGAGCACTTCAAGATCACCGGTTTTCCAGCCGTAGTTGCGGACAATGGCCTCCAGCAGGCGCCGGATTTCAGTCGGGGAGAAAGGAAACCAGGAACGGACACTCGGCGTGATAGAAACATGGAGCATCAAGACGACCCTTTGGCCCCCTCATGCTGGGCATACGCCTGAACAATCCTGCCCACCAGCTCATGCCGCATGACATCATGCTCACTGAAATGAACAAAATGGATATCTGGAATGCGGGCCAGGACCTCTCTGGCCTGGACCAGGCCGGAGAGGACCCGGGGAGGAAGATCAATCTGGGTTATGTCTCCTGTGACTACGGCTTTGGACCCAAATCCAATGCGGGTCAAAAACATCTTCATTTGTTCTGGAGTCGTATTCTGGGCCTCATCCAGAATGACAAAGGCCTTATTCAATGTGCGTCCGCGCATAAAAGCCAAAGGGGCCACTTCTATGACTCCGGTTTCCAGCATATCCTGGACCTTCCGGAAATCGAGCATTTCGTGCAGAGCATCATACAGCGGACGGAGATATGGATTGATTTTTTCGGCCATATCACCGGGCAGAAAACCCAGCTTTTCTCCAGCCTCCAGGGCCGGTCTGGTTAAAATGATCCGATCCAGCCTGCCTTCCAGCAGATGCCCCACGGCCATAGCCACCGCCAGATAGGTCTTCCCCGTCCCCGCTGGCCCAATGCCGAAAACCAGTTCCTTGTTCCGAATGGCCAGCAAATAATCGCTTTGGGCTACCGACCTGGGGGTAATTGTTTTTTTGGGGGAAATAACAAAATGCTGTTCTGAAAACAACTTATGCAGGTCAGCCTTTGGGTTGCGGCTCACAAGGCGCAAGGCAGCCTCAATATCTTGCGGCTGCAAAGAATGTCCAGACCGCAGGACCTCATACACCTGGACCAGGAAACGGGCTGCGCCCTGCACACTCTGTTCATCAAGACCGGAAACGACAGCTCGGGTGCCCCGGGTATGCACCTGTACATCCAAAGCCGTTTCCAGCCGGCGCAGATTTTGTTCCTGGGGGCCGAAAAGCTCCCGGGCCAGTTCAGGATCTTGAAACTCGAGCTCTTTGACCGGGTCCTGAGGAGTGTGCATGGGACTGATCCTAACCTCCAATGGCGTTCATGTCCCGCTGGCACAAAGAATGATCCGCCTGGGCGTATTCTTGCAGCAGGTTGGCACCAATGGGCTTTTTGCGTCCAGCAGCGCGCAGAACCTTAAAAACTGCTTCCGGTCCGAGCTGAGGGGACCGCAGCAAGGGACGCAACTTGTATTCGCGGTCTGAAAACAGGCATGTGCGCAGGCGGCCATCCGGAGTTATCCGGTATCGGTTGCAGCGATCACAGAAATGATCGGACATCGGCGAGATAACCCCCAGCCGGCCCTGTCCTTCAGGCAGTCTGTACATACGGGCCGGGCCGCTGTGTTCTGTCCACAGCCTATCCGGTTCCAGGCAGGTGATCTCCTGTGCTGCCCTGAGTATATCCTCGGCCGGCCAAAAAGCGGCACTGTCCCAGGCTGTGCAGTGCCCGACAGGCATGAATTCTATAAACCGCACATCCAGGGGGTGATCCAGAGCCAGACGTATAAATCCGGGCAGCTCAAGGTCATTGACCCCTTTGAGGGCTACGGTATTGATTTTGACGTGCAGGCCTTCTTCCAGACAGGCGTCAATAGCCCGGCGAACCTTGAAAAAAAGATCGCGGCCGGTAATACGCTGAAACTTGCTGCGATCCAGAGTATCCAGTGAGATGTTCACCCTCTTCAAACCCGCTGCTTTCAGCCGTTTGACTTCCGGAGCGAGCAGTGTGCCGTTGGTGGTCATGCGCAGATCCAATTCCGGATAATGCCCCAGGACCTGCTCCACAAAATGCACGCAGTCCCGGCGGACCAGGGGCTCCCCCCCGGTCAGTCTGACCTTGCCCAAGCCGAGTCGAGAGGCCAACCCGATGATTTGTAAACATTCTTCATAGGTCAAAATATGTTCATGCGGTATAAAGGTATAATCATCACATGTATTGCAGTAAAAGCAGCGAAGATTACAACGATCAGTCAGGCTCAGCCGCAGATAGTTGATGACCCGGCCGTGCTGGTCGACTAAAGACAAAGGCAAAGGATTGCTTGATTGTGTATCCATGGTTGTATCCCGTCAAATGTTTTGCTGAGATTTCAGGCCAAAGCGTCCTCATTCATATATAACCGACAGTGCCTGAAGGCAACCTCAGCTCAGCCAATCTCCCCATAACCCCGCGCTTGAAAAAAGGTGCGTTGCAGAGTAGAAGATGCGCAGGGAGGAAGTATGCGCTTCAAGGATTTTAAAGACCTCCCCCCGGTCAAACAGCATAAACGTCGTCCTCAGGCTGAGGATGCAGCAGCCCAAGCTTCTGATTCTCAGTCCGAAAAAACCGAGACAGATGTCTTTTTACAGGCCATGCAAGGGGTGGAGCCCATCAAAGACCGGGGTCGTGGTCGCAAGGTGAACACCAACCAAACCCCGCCCAGCACCAGGTTCACTTCTGAAAAAGAGAGCGGGAAACAGTACCTGCAAGACCTGGTCCAGGGCAAAGTGGAATTTGATATCCAGTTTACCGATGAATACTTGCAAGGGTCAGTGCGGGGATTGAATCAACGCACTCTCCGAAAGCTTCAGGCCGGGGAATTCAGTCCGGAAGCCCATCTGGATCTGCACGGTTTCAATGCCGATGATGCGCATTCCCTGCTGCTTGGTTTTATCAAAGAGAGCTATCTAGCCGGCAAAAGGTGTCTTCTGGTTATTCCCGGACGGGGAAAAAACTCACCGGCCGGTCGAGGCGTGATCAAAGAACAGATTCAATATTGGCTGATACGTGATCCCTTTAAAAGGGTCCTCTTAGCCTTCACCACCGCTCAACCCCAGCATGGAGGCGCAGGCGCCCTGTATCTTTTATTGCGCAAGTACAAAAAAAGCCGGGGTAAAATCTTTTGGGAGCGTTTGAACTCGGAATCAGATTTGTAAACCATCTCAAAACATTTATCAACTCACCTCACTTCCGGCCCTGCCGTGAACTCAAAATCTGGTCACTTGAATTTGTACGGAGTAAAGCATGGGCTTTTTCAGCAAGATCAAAAAATTCTGGAAATCTGAGCAGGAGAGCGACACTTTAGCCTCCACGGATCAGGAAGATAAGGGCACCGGCCTTGAAAACGATGCCCAAACACGTGCGTCCATTCAAGACAAGCCCTGGCAAAGAGAGCTTTTAAGCGACTTGCAGCAGGCCGAACCCAGATTGAGCGTCTGGCTTGATCACCTTCTGCAGGATGTGGACAGGGCCGATCAGGACTTATGGGACCGCCTCCACTTTTTGTTCCAGTGCCTGGAAGTCCCTGATTCTGAAGCGCAGGATTTTATTCGCCGTTTCCGGTCCTGGCTGGAAGATATGGATTATGAGCGGGTGGAGGAATTCCGCTCCGAGCTACAATATCGTCTGGCCCTGGCCCTGGATCTGGAAGACGAAGAGGATGAGAAAAGCCGGCTGTTCATCAAACTCAGCCAGGGACTCTCCAAGACCAAGGAGCAACTGTCCAAGCAGGTCGATTCCTTAATCAAACGCAGTTCTGAATTCGACGCCCGCTTCTGGGATGAGCTGGAAGAAATTTTAATTATGGCCGACGTAGGCATGCAGACCACAGGCAAGCTCATAGACCGTCTGCAATCCCGGGTCAGGGAGACCAAGGCCCAGAGCGGCGATGAATTTAAGGCCCTGTTCCAGGAAGAGCTGGCCGGCCTCTTCCCCTCTCCACCCAAAAAAATCAAGCCTGAACCGCCGGAAGTCTGGCTCATGGTCGGAGTCAACGGGGTGGGCAAGACCACCACCATTGCCAAGCTGGCTCACCGAGCCCAGATGCAGGGCCGGCGAGTTTTGGTAGCTGCCGGCGATACCTTTCGGGCTGCAGCCATTGAACAGCTGGAGATCTGGGCCAGGCGGGTTGGGGCAGGCTTCTATGCCAAAAAGGCCCATTCCGACCCGGCCGCCGTGGCCTGGGAAGCCTTGGATATGGCCATTCGGGAAGAATACGATCTTTTGATTGTGGATACTGCCGGTCGCCTGCACACCAAGCGGGATTTGATGGATGAACTGGTCAAGATCCGCCGGGTACTGAACAAAAAGCACCAGGGGACTCCGCACAGGACTATGCTGGTGGTAGATGCCACCACCGGGCAAAACGCCATCTCACAGACCAGGATGTTCCAAGAGGGAGTGGATGTGGACGAGATCATCCTGACCAAGCTGGACGGCACGGCCAAGGGCGGGGTGGTCTTAAGCATTGCCACCGAGCACAAGCTGCCCATTACCTATGTCGGCCTGGGCGAAAAGATGGAAGATCTGCGGCCTTTCAGCGGGACCGACTTTGCCCGGGCCCTGCTCTCCTGATGGAAGTCCTGGGAGATGGGAACAGGTTTCAGCCTTGCCTCCGACAAGTCTGAAACCTGAAACCTTTGAGACACCCCGTCCCCGCTCAGACCTTCGGTACGGCCTGCAGCAGTTTTTTGGTATACGGATGCTGCGGAGAGCGGTAAATCACCTCTGAATCGGCCTGCTCCACAATCTGCCCCTGGGTCATGACCAGGACCTCATCACTGACATGCTCCACTACAGCCAGATCGTGGGCGATGAACAGGTAGGTCAGACCCAGCTCCTCCTGCAGGTCCTGAAGCAAATTGATAATCGTGGCCTGGACCGAGACATCCAGGGCACTGACCGGCTCGTCGCAGACAATAAACTCCGGTTCCACAGCCAGGGCCCGGGCTATGCCGATGCGCTGCCGCTGTCCTCCGCTGAACTCATGAGGATAGCGGGGCAGGGAGTTTTGACCCAGGCCGACCATATCCAGAAGCTTGAGCACCCTTTTCCGCTTCTGGCCTGGTTTCAGGGTTGAAAAATGGATGTCCAGGGGCTCACTGAGAATCTGTTCTATGCTCATCCGGGGATTGAGCGAGTTGAAAGGGTCCTGAAAGATCATCTGCATCTTTTTGCGATACGGGAAAAAGGCCCTTTTGCCCATTGAACCGATCTCTTTTCCCTTATAGCGAATAATTCCACTGCTCGGCCTGATCAGCCTGACCAGGGTCTGGCCAATGGTCGTCTTCCCGCTGCCGCTTTCTCCGACCAGACCCACAGTTGTCCTGGGACGAACGGCAAAGGATACATCATCCACTGCCCTGATGTATCCCCTGACCCGGCTGAAGAGACCGCCATGCACCGGGAAATAGACTTTCAGATGCTGTACCTCCAGCAGATACGAGGTCTCAGAAGGCCCGGATCGGACGGATTGATCCCCCCCTGGTCCGTCCCCAAAGACGGGGAGAATTTCCTTATTTCCTGTGCTCATGACCCGGCGTTTCCTCTGCAGTTTTGGCATACAAGGATTCTATGCTCGGCAATCGGTGTAGCTTCCTGCCCAGGACCGGAATACACTCTATCAGGGCCTTGGTATACACATGCTCAGGCCTGCTCAGTATCCGGGCACTGGCCCCCTGCTCCACAATCTGTCCCTGGCGCATAACTGCCACCTGATCGGCAAAACCGGAGACAATGCCGAAGTTATGGGTAATGAGCAGAATGGACATGTCCATCTGCTCCTGCACATCCTTGAGCAAAGCCATAATCTGGGCCTGGATAGTCACATCCAGGGCTGTTGTGGGTTCATCAGCAACCAGGAGCTTGGGCCTGCAGGCCAGAGCCATGGCAATCATTACCCGCTGCTGCATCCCGCCGCTTAATTGATGCGGATAGTTTCCAATCCGTTTTTCCGGCTGATCAATACGCACCATGTCCAGGGCCTGAATGATCTCCTGGCGCAGATTCTTGGTCTGCGGACGGTGGAGCTTGATGGCTTCAGCAATCTGGTACTCAATGCTGAATACCGGATTTAAGGCCGTGCCTGGCTCCTGAAAGATATATGCAATGTGTCTTCCCCGGTACTGTTTGAGCTCTTTTGGGGCACAGGTCAAAAGATTTCGTCCCTGATACAGGACCTCTCCCTGCACCCTGCATCCCGGGGGAGGAGGCAAAAGCCTGGTCAGGGCCAGGCCGGTGACGCTCTTGCCGCTGCCGCTCTCTCCGACCACAGCCAGAACCTGGCCCTTTTCAATGCTAAGGGAAATATTGTCCACAGCCCGGTGCACCTGAGCATGGGCATCAAAGTCGACGCACAGATTGTGGACCTCCAAAAGCCTCGGCTCCCGGGATGCAGGCTGATGTCCCTGGGTACTCATGTTCCTGTCCTTCCCATCTGCTGCCTGGGGTCTACAACATCCCGCAGGACATCACCTAAGACATTAAAAGTGATCACAGTGATAAAAATTGCCGCCCCGGGGCTAAAAAGCCACCACAGATTGAGAGTGAACACCTTGAGCTCCTGGGCCTGCTTGAGCATCAGCCCCCATGAAGTGCCCGGTTCCTGAATGCCCAGGCCCAGAAAGCTCAAGGCTGCTTCAGCCAGGATATAGGCCGGTATGCTCAAGGTGGCTGCTACCAGCAGATAACTGGCCAGATTGGGCAAAAAATGGCGAACAAGGATTTTCCAGCTGCTCTGGCCCATGACCTCAGCAGCCAGGACAAAGGGCCTCTGGCGCAGCGACAGGGCCATACCCCGAATAATCCGGGCTGCTCCGGCCCAGCCGATAAGAGAGAGGATAATGACAATGACCACATACATGTGTTCCGGCTCAAAGTGCTCGGCCAGGGCTCCGCGCAGAGCGATCAAGAGATAGAGGGACGGGATGGCAATGACAAACTCCACCAGGCGCATGGCCAGAAAATCGGCCCGGCCTCCAAAGTATCCGGCCACTCCTCCGACCACAAAGCCCAGGGTCATGGTAATGCAGATCCCGATAAAGCCGATGCTCAGAGAAACCTGGGCCCCGTACAGGAGCCTGGAGAACACATCCCGGCCGGTACTGTCGCTGCCCAGGAGGTAGACCCGGTGAGGCTCCTGGACCTGAAACAATCGCATCTTGGCCGGTATAAGGCCCCAGAAGCGATATTCTTCTCCAGGGGCAAAAAAGCGCAAAGGAACGGTTTCCCCTTTCACAGCTTTGTATCTGGCCGAAGCCGCATCCACCTGCTCGTAGACCTGGACCTGGGGCCGCCAGTCTTTGAGCACTATTCTGGTCGGCGGATGGTAGGCCTTCTCCAGGTCCTGGTCTGTTGGCTGGTAAGGGGCCAGGAACTGAGAAAAGAGGGTACAGGCGTACATAAGCCCCAGCAGGACCAGACAGAGCGCCCCGAGAGGTCGACGCACAAGTTCTTGAAATACGTATTTGAGCATGGCTCAGCTCTTATCCAGCCTGATTCTGGGATCAAACCAGGCCAAAAGCAGATCCGCGATCAAGTTGCCCAGCATGAGCATGACACAGCCCATGAGCACGGCGGCCACAACCACAAATTCATCCTGACGCATCAGAGCCTCAAAAATGAGCTGGCCTAAGCCTGGATAATTCATGACGTTTTCCACCAGAATAGAGCCGGACAACAAGGAGGCCAGAATGAACCCGGACGCGCTGACCAGGGGATTGATGGCATTGCGCAAAACATGCACAAACATGACCCGGCCTTCACCCACTCCCTTGGCCCGGGCAGTGATCACAAAATCCGCCCGGATATAATCCAGGAAATTGGCCCGCATAATGCGCATATAGCTGGCCACACTGCCCATGCCCAGGACAACTGTAGGCAGCACCAGGTGATGGGCATAATCCGCCATCCGGCTCCAAAAAGGCATGAACTCGTGGTCCGTGGAGGTCAGACCCCCAACAGGGAAAAGACCGGTATTGGCCGCGAACATGACAGCCAGCAGGGCCAGAAAAAATTCCGGGATGGACAGGGCCGCATAGGCGAACATGGAGCTCAGGCGGTC
>JAWLEI010000044.1:0-23628 GCA_041686195.1 Desulfovermiculus sp. | reverse complement strand
GAAAAGAGCTGGGGCCCCAGTAGGCCGCCCCTCTCCGAGGGGCTGGCTTCTGGAGCAGAATCAAAGAGGCTGGGCCTCGGAGAGAACCAGCCTACCCGGCAAAGCCACGGTCCGGGATGACGTTCCTGAGCGGGAATGACGGATTAAGCGGTGCCTCGTTTCATACGATCTTCAAAAGGCCCGATTCATACTGAAATTGCTTACAATGATAAGCAGAACCCAAAAGCCCTGGCTACTCCCTGGGGAGACACTGCCAGTCCTTGATCTGCAGGTCTATGCTGGTCAATCCGTTATAATAGTTCAGCCTGGGTGTGAAGGCCAGCTGCATGCTCTGTCCGGCCACTTCCGGAGACAAAATATCCGCTTGACGCCAGGCTTTGCCCAGCATGGTCACCCCAGCCTGTTCATCCCGCAACTGCAAGGAGACGTGCCTGGACCCAAACACCCTGTGCTTCTGCACTGTCAGGGGCGTGGAGCAAAACACAGGCTGGGGATTGCCCAGGCCAAAAGGCTGTAAGAGATCGATCTCCTGGACCAGGCGCAGATCAACCATATCCAGACCCAGCTTGGCATCTACCTGCAGGCAGGGAGGCGGAAGGCTTTCCCCTAACTGATCGCGTACTGCCTGATCAAAGGCTGTGCGCAAAGCCTCCAGGCTATCCCGGGCCAGAGCAAGCCCGGCCGCCTGTTTGTGTCCTCCGAATCGATCCAGGAGGTGTGCGCAGGCACACAGCCCCTGATGAAGATCAAAGTCAGGAATGCTGCGGCCCGAACCTTTCAGGCCCTCATTATTTCCAGCCAGCAGCAAGGCCGGGCGGTTCATGTGCTCCACCACCCTGGAAGCCACGATGCCGATCACCCCTTGGTGCCACTCTTCTCCCCACAGGACCAGGCCCAGGTGCTCTTTCTGTTCCTCGGCCTGCTCCAGGGCCTGCTCCAGGATATCCTTTTCTGTGCTCCGCCGTATCTGGTTATATTTTTCCAGTTGGGAGGCCAAGGGCCTGGCAGTACTAAAATCAGGAGCGAGGAGAAGATCCAGAGCCTCTCGCGGGGAGGCCAGCCTTCCGGCGGCATTGATCCTGGGAGCCAGGCCAAACCCCACCTGCCCGCTGCCCATAGGAGCAGTGGGCGGAAGCTTGCTCACTTCTTTTAAGGCAAAAATGCCCGGCCGCCGGCCCTGGCCCAGGACCAGCAGTCCGTTCTTGACCAGAATCCGGTTCACTCCGGTCAGAGGGACCACGTCGGCAATGGTGCCCAGAGCCACCAGATCCAGACTTTGCCGGACATCCACAGGCTCTCCGGGCAGGAGGCGATTTAAAGCGGCCATGAGCAGGAAGGCCACTCCTACCCCAGCCACTCCGGCGTAGGAGCAGTCCTGTTCCAAAACCGGGTCCACAATAACTTCGGCCGGAGGCAGTTTTGGACCGGGCAGATGGTGGTCGCTGACCACCACCCGCATTCCCAGCTCCCTGGCCCGCTCCACCCCTGCACAATCAGAAATCCCGCAATCCACGGTGAGCAATACCCCCACTCCCTGGGCAAACAAACGCTCCACTCCGGCTTGAGTCAGCCCGTAGCCGTCCTCGAATCGATCCGGCAGCTCGCAGCTCACTGGCACTCCCTTGTGCCGGAAAAAATCAACCAGCAGGGCCGTGGCTGTAATACCATCCACGTCGTAGTCTCCCCAGATGCCGACTCGCCGGCCCTGCGTGATGCATTCAGCCAGGACCTCAGCGCCTTGAATCACCGCGGGCCAGGTTTCCAGGGCTGGTAGGTGCCTAAGGCCCGGGCTGAGGTAGCGGTCCATTGCCGGCATGGAGCATACCCCCCGCCTCCAGAGCAGGCGGGCCAAAAAAGGCGAAATATTCAAGGAGCTGGCCCAGGACGGAAGGTCTTCTGGTTCAGGACCGTTGTGGTTGGGTTTAAATGTCCAATGCACTGGCAAGTTGCCTGCTCCCGTGATTTTTAAGTGTTCAGCTTTGCCTGCGGCAAATCTGAAATATTTTTTGGGCCAAAGGGTTCAAAAAGATATTTGGCAGAACACTTATGCCTGAGTTCCCCCCAAATCTTCCCAGCTGGCCTGAATCCTGGCCAGCACGTGCCGGTTGCGAGTTTTCCGGCATCCTTCGGCCAGATAGATGCTCCGCAACCGGTCATAGGCATCAGGCAAATGATCATTGACCACCCAGTAAGCAAACTCCGGGGCAGCAAAAAGCTCCTCCCGGGCCGATTCCATGCGTCTGGCGATTTCCCCCGGTTTATCGGTACCCCTCTGCTCAAGCCGCCGCAAAAGCTCTTTTTGGTCCGGAGGGAGGATAAAGACTAAAATGCTGTCTGCCAAGCTCTGGCGCAACTGCCTGGCTCCCTGGACATCAATATCAAAAAGTATGTCCCGTCCGGCTTGCAAGAGCTCCTGGGTCTCGTGCAAGGGCGTGCCGTAGTAGTTGCCGTGCACCCGGGCCCATTCCGCAAAGTGTTCCTTTTCAATCAAATCCTCGAACTCGGCCCGGCTCACAAAGCGATATTCCCGGCCGTCCTGTTCTCCCGGCCGGGGCGGCCGGGTGGTAGTGGACAGGGAAAAGGCAAAATCCGGAAATTCCTGCACCAGACGCCGGATCAACGTACTCTTTCCCGCCCCGGAAGGGGCGGAGAGGACCAGAGCCAGACCCTTCCGCTTAGTTGTCATCGTCACCGCCTTTATCCGAAAACCTCTGACCAATGGTCTCGGCCTGGAGCGCGGAAAGAAAAACATGATTGGAATCAGTGACAATAATAGATCGTGTTTTCCTCCCCTGGGTGGCGTCCACCAGGCGGGCATCCTGGCGGGCGTCTTCACGCAGGCGGCGCATGGGTGAAGATCCGGGATTGACAATACCGACCACCCGCGAAACAACCACGAAGTTGCCAAAACCGATATTCAACAGGTGCTTCAGGGCCATTCTGGGACCTCTTTTAGACTTATCCGTGAAAATCTGTGGTTCAACTCTCTCTTCCTTACTCCAGATTCTGCACTTGTTCCCGGCACTTTTCCAGCTCGGACTTGAAGTTAACAACCAGCTGGCTGACCTGGGTGTTCTGGGCCTTGTTCCCCAATGTATTGATTTCCCGGAAACATTCCTGGAGCATGAAATCGAGCTTTCGGCCTCCAGCCTTTTGCTCTTTAAGAGCTTTTGCCAAACCCTGGATATGGGTGTGCAATCTCGTTAATTCCTCGGACACATCCAGACGATCGGCTAAAAGGGCCATCTCTTGCAGCATGCGCTGCTCATCCATTTCGGCCTCGGTCTGATTCATAAGCCGGCTCAAACGTTCCCGCAGAGTCTGGAACCTTTCCTCAGCCAAACCCTCGGTCTGCCCCCCCAAGTCCTGCACCCAGCCGGCCAGGTGCTGCACCCGCTGCTGAAGATCCTGGACCAGGGCCTGACCTTCGGAGTACCGGTAACCGTCCCATTCCTGCAAAACCTGAATCAGCCCCTTCCGAAAACGTTCTCCCTGCTCATCCTCTTCAGACAGGCTGGACTCCTGCCACAGGGAGGGAACGTTGAGCAGGCGGGTATAGTCCGGCTCCCAGGCGTGACCTTGCTGCCCGGCCAGAGTATCGAGCTCTTTGAACATGGCCAGGGCCAAACCGTGATTCAGATTCACCGGCATGAGCTCGGGCTGAAGAACCGTTACCTGCAGACTGACATCGATTCTTCCCCGCTCTGCGATCCGGCGCACCTCCTTTTCCCAGGCTGGTTCACATGAACGCAAAAATGTGGGCAACCTCCAGCGCACACTAAACTGCTTGCCATTGACACTTTTGATTTCCCACTCCTGGACGCAGGTCTGGTCTTGAATCCTGCAGGATCCGTAACCGGTCATACTTTTGAGCACAATTTTCTCCTCAACACTTCTGATCAGAGTTTTTATCGTCCTGGCTCCTGGTGCAGCTTCTTCTTATATCTGGTCCGTATCTTGCTGAGCAGGGTCTGAATATACTCTCCGGCATAATCCGGAAAGGTCCAGGGCAGGACCTGCCATCCCCCCTTTTGAAAGATAAGGGTCAAGTCGGCAAATATTCCCTGCCCCAGATAAATCCGATGGGTGAAATTCTTGCCTGTGCCCAGGATGAAGCGTTCCAAACATAAAAGGCCCGGGTCCAGGTTCACCCCGCGCCGCCCTGTCCCATCCCGCCATTTGTCCTCAAGGGCATTGGTGCCCAGCTTAATATCCGGCAGTTGATCCTGGGAGATAAGCGGTTGAAAAGCCACTATTCGGCGCATGATGGGCGTACCCAGCTCCTGATTATAATAGCTGGTCTGGGTAAAAGGAAAAGGTTCAGAGACATAGTCCAGCTCCCCCCACCTGGCCTGAAGCTCCTTTTCTATTTCCGGCCAGTTCCGGATCAATTCACTGCTGAGCACAGAGATGACCAGCTGGGCCGGCGGCGGAACGTGAGGTCGGCTCATGTCCCCTCCTTATCCAGGCCGAACTTTCAAAGCCGAACCCTGGACCTGCACCGGTATCGCCGGGGCCAGGGATTTGACTTCTGCACAAGGTTTGAAGTCAAAGATGCAGGAAACATAATATTCACAGCGGCCGGCTCCGGGGTCTCCTTTCTCCAGGAGCACGTGCAGCTTGGGGACCAGAAGCAGGCGCCTGGCGAACTCCTGCCCCTTGATTTCAGCCATGTCCCGCAGCCTCTGGCTGCGGATCTTCTTAAATTCCGCGCTCACCTGGCCGTCAGCACGGGCGGCTGGAGTGCCCGGCCGGGGAGAGTAAGCGAACACATGGGCATAGGTAAAGGGCTGGGATGCCAACCAGTCCTCGGTCATTTGCATATCATCTTCTGTTTCCCCGGGAAACCCGACCAGGAAATCCCCTCCCAGGGCGAAGCAGGACCAGACCTTATCTAATTGGTCCACAAAAGCAGCTACCCGGTCCGGATGGGAGTGGGAACGCCCCATGGCCTGGAGGACTTTGGGGCTGGCGCTTTGCATTGACAGATGCAGGTGGGGACAGAGCATGCGTGATCCGGCCAGCACGTCCAGGGCCTTGGCCCCCAGCTGGGAAGGATCCAGGGAACTCAGGCGCAGCCTGGCCCGATCCTGCCACTTGGGAGCCAATCGAGTCTCCAGAAATTGAATCAAATCCCAGAAATCCATATCCAGAGACCGGTAATGGGCCAGATTGATTCCGCTGAGAACGAGCTCGCGGTGCCCGCTGGCCAGCAGGTTTTCAACCTCGGCCGCCACTTCCTGAGGATGCCTGCTTCTGGACGGTCCCCGGGTCAAAGGGACAATACAGTACGTGCAGCGGTGGGAGCAGCCATCCTGGATTTTGATCACCGGTCGGGCCCGGGGATAGTGACTGATCTGAAAAGCAGGGAAAGAAGTCTGCTCGTTCACTTTGGCCGCAGACCTGGATTTTGGCCAATTGGTGGGGGGCCATTGTGCCAGGTCAAACTTATCCTCTTGGGGCACCACCCGATCTACTTCGGATAAATCGCCCATGTCTTCAGGACACATCTGGGCTGCACATCCGGTGACCACCACATGGGCAAACCTGTTCACCTGCCGGCAGCGGCGAATGATCTTGCGCAGATCCTGCAGGGATCTGGCAGTCACTGCACAGCTGTTGATGACAACAATCTCAGCCTGCTTCACATCACCGGCTTGCCGGGCTCCATGGGCCAGCCAGGACTCAGCCAGGGCTTGGCTCTCGTATTGATTGATCTTGCACCCCTGGGTTATGAGCCAAAAACTTCGGCCCCCCTCAGCCATGTATCTCTCCCCCGCCCAGGACCCGTCCCTGCTGGGAATAAAAAACCGCAATCTGTCCCGGCGCGGCCGGAGAACGCGGCTCATCGAACAAAACCGCCAGACCCTGTTCTGCCTCTTGAACCCGGGCCAGACCGGCCGGCTGTCGATAGTTGGTCTGGACCCAGACCTGCTCCGGCCAAGATGTAACCCGGACCAGGTCATTTATGAGCCGCACCCGGCAGGATGTGGCATGCAGCTCGCTGCGCGGTCCGACCATCAGTGTATTGTTATTTACGTCCTTTTTCAGGACATACAGGGGTTCGCTGCAGGCAATGCCCAGGCCCCGGCGCTGACCCACAGTATACTTATGCAGCCCCTCGTGCCAGCCCCAAAAACGCCCATAACTATCCACAATCTTACCCGGTCCTGGCAACTGTGTACCCTGAACGTTTAAAAAGATTCGATAATCATTGTGGGGAATAAAGCAAATCTCCTGACTCTCCCGGGCAGTCACAGCCGAAAGTCCCCGCCTGGCCAACTCAGCCCGCACCTCCTCCTTTCTCCAGCCAGACAAGGGAAAGAGCGCTGCTTCCAGCTGCTCCCGGCTGACAAGGGCCAAAAAATAGCTTTGGTCCTTGCCTGCGTCCCGGCCCCGGTACAGACCTGGAGGATACCGACAATCCCGGCGCAGCGTTGCGTAGTGGCCGGTGGCCACCAGATTTGAGCCCAGGCCCTGGACTTCCTGCACAAGCTTTCCGAACTTGATACGCCGATTGCACCAGGCACATGGATTGGGTGTTAAGCCCCGGGCATAGGCCTGCACAAAAGGATAAATAACCTGTTGTTCAAAAGTTTCCTGCAAATCAAGACAATGCAGGGCAACCCCTCTCTGGGCACAGACTCCGGCCAGCTGCTCCTGCAGTCTTTGCTCCTTTGGGCCACAGCCCAAAAAAGAAGCGTGCACCGCCACAGGGTCGTACCCCTGTTCTTGAAGGAGGCATAGGGCCAAGAGGCTGTCTGCTCCTCCACTTAAGGCCACGGCTACCGGCATAAGCTCACAGATCGCTCAGGGCGGCGGGCGGAGGCAAGGCGGGCAAAGACTGTTCCAGTATATGGCCGGCCTGCAAAATGCGCGTCTCGTCAAAGGCCCGGCCGAAGATCTGAAAACCGATGGGCAGGCCATTTGTGGTCCCCAGCCCCACAGGCAGGCACAGCCCTGGCAAGCCGGTCAGATTCAAGGGGTTGGTAAACACATCGGTCAAATACATCTGCAAGGGATCGCTGCTCTTCTCCCCCAGGCCAAAGGCCGCTGTCGGGGCAATGGGAGCACACAGAAGGTCGCACTCGGTCAAGGCCTGCTCGAATTCGTCCCGGATCAGTCTGCGGACTTGCGCCGCTTTTTTGTAGTAGGCGTCGTAGTATCCTGCAGACAACACATAGGTGCCTAAAAGGATCCTGCGCTGCACTTCCGGACCGAAGCCACTGCTTCTGGATTTGACATACATGTCCTTGAGTTCGGTGGCCTTTTTATCCCTTAAACCATAACGGACCCCGTCGAAGCGGGCCAGGTTGGAGCTGGCTTCGGCCATGACAATGATATAATAGGCCGCGATGGCATACTCGGTATGGGGCAAAGACACAGGAACGGTCTCCCCCCCCAGTTCCCGGACAACTTGCAGGGCCTGCTCACAGGCCTCTTTGACTTCTTGTTCCAGTCCCTGTCCCCAATACTCGGCCGGCACCCCGATGCGCAACCCGGAGAGATCCCGCCTGTGGTCCAGAGCAGCTGCATAGTCTGGAACAGGTTCCGGGGCACAGGTGGAATCTTTGGGATCGGGCCCGGCAATAACCTGGAGGGTCAGAGCCAGATCGCGCACAGAACGGGCCAGGGGTCCGGCTTGATCCAGAGAAGACCCATAGGCTACCAGGCCGAACCTGGAGACCCGCCCATATGTGGGCTTGAGTCCGGCCAATCCGCAAAAGCCGGCCGGCTGCCGAATGGAGCCTCCAGTGTCTGTTCCCAGGGATACCGGAGTGTGTCCGGCTGCTGTGCTGGCTGCCGATCCTCCGCTGGAGCCGCCCGGAACCCGGGTCAGATCCCATGGATTCCTGGTCTCCTGAAAGGCCGAGTTCTCAGTTGAAGATCCCATCGCGAACTCGTCCATGTTGGACTTAGCCACCACAATCGCTCCGGCCTGCTTCAAGCGCCGGACCACTTCAGCATCGTAAAAAGGGACAAAGGACTCAAGCATTCTGGATCCGCAGGTGGAAGGCATGCCCTTGGTGGTGAATACATCCTTGACCACTACCGGGACGCCCCACAAGGGGCAATCCGGTTGCGGCCCCTGGGCGTCAAGTTCTTTGGCCTGGGCCAGGGCCTGTTCTGCATTGACGTGCAGCAGGCTCAAGATCCTGCCTTCGGTGGCCCCGATGCGGTCCAGACTGGCCTGTACGCTTTCCTGCACGCCAATTGCCCTGGTCGCAAGCTTGTCCCTGATCTGGGTCAAGGTCTGTTTATGCCAGTCGTTCATAGTATTCCTTTTAAAATACCTTGGGTACGATGAAATAAGTCCCATCCGCCTCCGGGGCATTGCCTAAGAGCTCATCCCGGGAATATTCCTGGTGCACCTCATCCTGGCGAAACGCAGTCCCATGCCTGACCGGGGAATACAGAGGCTGGACGCCGCCAGTATCCAGTTCATTGAGCTTGTCCATGTATTTTAAGATATCATCCAGTTGCCGGGCAAAAGTGTGCAAGGTCTCCTGTTCACATTCCAACCGGGCCAGATCGGCAATAGCCGCTACATCCCGGGGATCGATCTTGTTCATACCGCCTCCAGGTTGTTCATTTCCGCCTGACCGCCTCCCAGTGGGTTTTGATTTCCTCAACCAGAACCGGCCGAATGCCTTTGTCTCCGGGTTGAACAACAAAAAGCTCCTGAGTGGCTCGGCCTTGCGCATCCCAGGACAACGGGGCCATACTCCAGGAAAAATCCTGCAAAGAATGCAGGATGGCAGTCAAATCTTCACTTTTCCGGTCCTGGCTCATTTTTCCCACCCTGTGGGCCAGACGGACAAAATCATAGCCTAAGGCCACCCAGAAGTCGGCCTTTCCCTCGTTCATTTCTTTAAGTCCCTGCCTGAGTTTTCGGGCCGCTGGGGTGGACATGTCCGGAAGCCAGGGGGAGGCCATCAGGGTCAACTGAAAATATTTGCGATCCAGCTCAGAAATCTGTTCCAGGTCCTGACTCCACAGGGTGGGGCCTAAAAAAATGAGCTGATCCTGGTCAAAATAAAAAAACTCCGGAATGAGTATCTGGGCCTGCGAAAAAGAATCCGGGATAAATACGGCCTGAAAATCAGGGGATGGGACCCGGTCTCTCTTGTTTTTTCGGCCCTTGTGGTCAACACCTAAAAGTCTGGCCACGACCTCTTTCCATGTTCCCGGCTGACGCGGCACATACATTTCCTGCGCACTCACCCGGCCCTGATTCCTGCGTACAGTTTGCCCAAAACCGGAAAACAATCTCCGTCCATACTCGCTGTCCGGGTATAACGCAGCATATTCCTGTATGTTGATTGCAGACTGCAACAGATCAATCAAGGGCTGCAACTGATCTTGGGTTCCGGGAAAGAAGCGAAAGCCGTCTTTTCCTTCCCGGCCCGGGTCCAGCTCGGCCCGAAAGGGAAAGAACGTCTGGCCCTGAAGCTCCCGAGTTTCCAGGACTTTTTCCCACTTGTCTCCGGCCAGTGGTCCCCCAATCAATTGGTATTCACCGGGCAAGTCCTTTATGCGCTTTATCCACTCCTTTTCCTCTGTATTGATCACCTGGAGGCTGAGATCCTCCCCGGACAGCCTGAGCTGCCACTGAGCTACGACAGCTCCCAGAGCAATCTTCCACCCCATGGGCGCATAATCACCACCTAAAGGACAGGCTAAAGCCACCGCCTGGGAAGGCAGTCCATACTCTTTTTCCAGATCTTGGAACTCTTGCCTGAGGCGGTCCTTTAGAGCCAATCTGCCCTGGGCAAGGATCGCCTGCAGCTGAGCCCTGGCCTGCGGCCATTGAAGACTTTCCCGGTCCAGGGCCCTTTGGGTTTCGACCCAGTCGACAAGGGAAGCCACCGGACTTCCCTCCTGCGGCGGCTGCTCTTGTATCCTCTCCCAATCCCGAGTGTCCAGATCACGGAGCTGTGTCCAGAGCTTGTGTTCCAGTCTTTCTTTTTCTTCCTGGTTTTTGGCCTGCTGGTGCAAAGTGTTTATCCGGGGCCAGGCCTGCCCGGCCCGACCGGCCTGGACAGACTGCTGACAAAGGTGCATGGCCGTTTCAACCCTCAAGGACCAGGGCATATTTGGGTCTTGGATCACCCGGGAGGCATGTTCAAGCCACTTGTCTCTGTCCAGGACCAGAAGAGCCTGCAAAAGCTGTGATTGCCACTCCCAATTTTTCTTCACCTCCGGCTGCATACCGGCCCACTGGCTCAAAGCCTGCTCAGACATCTGCCAATGCTCATTGGCCCCAGCCGCCCGGGCCAGACCTTTCCAGGCTTGAATACGTTGACTTCTGCTCAGCTCCTCCTGATGCACCAACTCGGAATACAGCTCTTCAGCCTTCAAGGTCTGACCCTGCTGCAAGGCCTGCTCAGCTTTGCGCAGCAGAGATCCGGCATCCGGCTCTGGCGTGGTCTGAACCGGCAGGCGCGCACACGCACTCACCAAAAGGCAGCAAAAAAGCAGGCTCAGGGCGAACCAGCGAACACATTGCACAACATCACCATATATTCCATGAAGTTTTAAGCCCTGGTCTTACGATTCACGCCACCAGCGTGACTACTCATGGGAGCAGGATGTTTTAAAACATCCTACTCCCATGAGTAAGAGCCTTCTTCAGGGGCTTTATCGGTCTGGATAAATAAAAAAGGCCTGGTCCGTAATTTCGGACCAGGCCTTTGTATATAGAAAGGCGGAGGTCTTGCTGTCAAGCACACCGCCTGGAATTACTTTTGCTCCGTATACTCGGCATCCACCACATCTTCGTCGTCTTGGGCTTTGCCCTCTGCCTGGGCTCCGCCACCGGCCGAAGCACCACCTGTCTGGGATTCACCCTGCTGGCTTTGTTGCTGATAGAGTTTTTCAGCCAGCTTGTGGGAAGCCTGAGACAACTCATCTGTGGCTTTTTTAATAGCCTCTTCGTCCTCGCCTTCCATGACCTTCTTCAGTTCTTCGATCTTGGTCTCGATCTCACTCTTTAAACCGGAATCAAGCTTGTCACCCAGATCACGCATGGACTTTTCTGTGCTGTAGATCAAGGTATCGGCCTGGTTGCGGGCTTCGATCAGCTTTTTCTTCTTTTCGTCCTCTGCGGCGTGGGCTTCAGCATCCTTGACCATCTTTTCAATCTCATCCTCACTCAAACCGCTGGAGGGCTGGATGCTGATGGACTGTTCCTTGCCTGTGCCCTGATCCTTGGCACTGACGTTGACCAGGCCGTTGGCGTCGATATCAAAGGTGACCTCGATCTGCGGCACGCCCCTGGGTGCAGGTGGAATGCCTTCCAGATCAAAGCGGCCCAGACTCTTGTTGTCTGCAGCCATAGGCCGTTCACCTTGCAGGACATGGATAGAGACCGACGGTTGGTTGTCGGAAGCAGTGGTGAAGACCTGGCTCTTTCGGGTCGGGATGGTGGTATTCTTTTCAATGAGCTTGGTGAATACTCCTCCCATGGTCTCAATGCCCAAAGACAAGGGGGTGACATCCAACAACAAAACGTCCTTGACGTCTCCGGCCAGAATTCCGCCCTGAATGGCTGCACCCATGGCCACCACTTCGTCTGGGTTGACGCCTTTGTGCGGCTCGCGTTCAAAGAAGTCCTTCACTTTTTGATGCACAAGGGGCATACGGGTCTGTCCACCAACCAGAATGACTTCATCGACTTCCTTAACGCTTATGCCGGCATCTTGCAGGGCCTGCTTGCAGGGACCTATAGTCCGTTCCACCAGGTCAGAGGTCAAGGATTCCAGCCTGGCCCTGGTGAACTTGATGTTCATATGTTTGGGCCCGGCCTGATCGGCTGTGATAAAGGGGAGGTTGATCTCGGTTTCCATAGTGGAGGACAGCTCTTTTTTGGCCTTTTCCGCAGCCTCTTTGAGCCGCTGCATGGCCATCCGGTCCTGGCTGAGATCAATGCCGTTTTCCCGCTTGAACTCATCCACCAGGTCATAAAGGACGGCGTTGTCAAAATCTTCACCACCTAAAAAGGTGTCTCCATGCGTGGCCTTGACCTCGACGACATTATCTCCAACCTCTAAAATGGAGATATCAAAAGTCCCGCCGCCCAAGTCAAAGACCGCAATCTTCTCGTTGGTCTTTTTGTCCAGCCCATAGGCCAGGGATGCGGCTGTGGGCTCATTGATGATCCGCTTCACTTCCAGGCCGGCGATCCGTCCGGAATCTTTGGTCGCCTGGCGCTGGCTGTCATTAAAGTAGGCCGGGACTGTGATCACTGCCTCGGTGACTGTCTCACCCAGGTAATCCTCGGCGTCCTTCTTCAGCTTTTGAAGGATCATGGCCGAGATCTCCGGAGGACTGTATTTTTTGCCTTCAACTTCAACAAAGGCATCGTTGTTTGAGCCTTCCACAATCCGGTACGGACTGTGTTTTTTCCACTTCTCGATCTCCGGGGCATTGAAATCCCGCCCCATGAGCCGCTTGATGGAAAACACCGTCCGCTCAGGGTTGGTGACAGCCTGGCGTTTGGCCAACTCGCCGACCAGCCGTTCTTTGTCTGTAAAAGCCACAATGGACGGCGTGGTCCGCCCCCCTTCCGGATTGGGAACACACTTTGCTTCTTTTCCTTCCATAACATAAACACAGCAGTTGGTTGTGCCCAAGTCGATTCCAATAATCTTGCCCATAGGAATTCCTCCTCATTGCTTATCTGCAAAATCTGTGATGAGTACAAATGTAAATCGTCATTTTGCGAAGTAAAGGGCCCAGGTCCTATTTTTGACAACTTTTGCTGACCATGACCTTGGCCGGCCGTAAGACGCGGTCCTTATACTTATATCCCGTCTGCATGATCTGGCAGACTTTGCCAGCCTCCAGGTCTTCTCTTTCCTCTTCGGCCAGGGCCTCATGCCAGTTGGGATCAAAAGGCTCACCTTCAGAGCATTGAATAGGTTCCAGGCCGTGCTTTTTCAACGTATCCAGAAAGATAGAAATAGTCATATCCACGCCCTGAACCAGATCCGAGCAGGCCTCGATCTTGCGTCCATGCCCTACAGCCAGCTCCAGATTATCAATAACCGGCATGAGATCCTCCAGGATGTCCTGGATTGCAAACTTGCAGTGCTGTTCTTTTTCTCTGCTCATGCGTTTGCGGTAGTTGTCAGCATCCGCCCGCACCCGCATGACCTCCTGTTCCATCTCCTGCTTCTGGGGGCAGTTGGGACATACCCTTTCCCTGCACAGCTCCTGGAGCTTCTCATCGCTTATATCCAGTCCGGCCTCTCCACCGCCGGCCATCTCCTGATTCTCCTGCTCATCCGGCTGAGCAGAATCTTGGCTCTCTTCTTGGTTGAACACCTTTTTGTGCTCCTTGTCTCCAGCCATTGAGTTCCTCCTTGTATCTCAGCGTAAATTTTTACTCGGCAAAACGTGATTCAAGGAGATCACTAAGCATTCTGGCGATAGTGTCAACCATGGGCATCAGTCTGGAGTAGTCCATGTGAATGGGCCCGATGGTTCCAACCACGCCCAGTTTTTGTCCCTGAACCTGATATGGAGAAGAGATCAGGCCCCATTGACCAAGCTCCGGGCCGTAGAACTCAGTGCCAAAAGTCACAATCAAACCTTCGTTATGGGCCAGCTTGTCCACCAGCTCCAAAATGGCTGAACGGTGTTCCAGAAATTCCAGAAGTTCCCGCATGCTGGAAATGTCCTTGCCCTCAATATGATCCAGCACATTCAAGGTTCCCTCCAGATACACCTCCCGGTCGTTGTTGCTGCCAAAGGCCTCATGAGCCAGACTCAAGGCCCGGCCATACAGGGCGTTGAATCTCGTTTCCGCCTGCTCCATTTCCTGAAGAATATTTTTCTTGATCTCGTCAATGGTCCGGCCTTGAAACTTTTCATTTAAATAATTGGAGTACTTGACCAGGTCATCAGGAGTCACCTTGGCTTCCACCGGCAAGAGCTTATTATGCACTACCCCCCCGTCAAAGACAGCAATGGCCATAACCAAACCGGTGCGGACCTGGATGAGGTCAATGCGCTGCAACCGGATCATGCTCCGTTTGGGGGCCACAGCAACTCCTACCTGGCTGGATTGAGCCGATATAAGCTTGGACGTATGTTCGAGAATATCTGAAAATTCCAGACCGGCCTGCACCAGGGACTCTTTCATATCCTTCTGGGTGCTCTCAGGCAGTAAGGCTGGACTCAAGACCGTGTCCACATAAAAACGGAACGCTTTGTCCGTAGGTACCCGGCCGGCTGAGGTATAAGGCTGGTGCAGGTACCCTTTTTCAGTCAGGTCGGCCATAATGTTCCGCATGCTGGCCGCACTCAGCTTCAAGGTAGACTGCTTGGCCACATACCTGGAACCAACCGGTGCAGCATGATCGATATAAGCCTGAACGATGATACGTAAGACCTCGATTTCACGTGCTGTTAATGACATATGCCCCTCACTTTCCCAGCCTGGCTGGGATCATTCCGCTGCTGTTCTTAAGCTGAACGGAATACCTCATTTAGCACTCTCACAAAGAGAGTGCTAAGCTGATAGCAAGTCGCTCTCCTCCTGTCAAGACATAGGGTATACCGGTCAAGGCCTTTTGGTTCTGCTTCTCATTGTTAACGATTTCAGTCCATTTATTCTTTATCTGGATAACAGCAATCTGTGTGTTGATTTCTATTCCATCTGGTCATAACTCAAGATGCTGGGAAAAAGAAAGCGCCTGCAAGCATGTGCTTACAGGCGCAGATTTAAGAGCTCAGGTCAAAGGCCTGAGCCAAAAGGAGAAACCATGGCTCTGATCTCGCTTCATGTGAAGCGGCTCACGGGCTTTTATACCTGGTATTCAATCTTTACCACTGTATTATGGTAAGGTTTGGGAGACAAAAAGCACTTCCCGGAGGCTCTTCATTCCCTATTTTATGCCGGTCTACCAGCCAATAGTCAGATATTCATGGATGGAGTCCGAGGCCACTCTTCCGGCGCCGGCAGCCAGAATGACTGTGGCTGCTCCGGTGACAATATCCCCGCCGGCCCAGACTCCTTTCTTCATGGTCTTGCCGGTCCTGGGATCAGCCACGATGTATCCGCGCTTGTTGAGCTCCAGGTCGTGGGTATTGCCGGTGAGTATCGGATTGGCCCCAGATCCCACAGCTATGACCACCAGATCGCAGGGCAGCTCAAACTCCGAGCCTGACACAGGCTCCGGACGCCTTCGGCCGGAATCATCCGGTTCCCCCAGCTCCATTTTCACACACTGCATGCCCTGGACCCAGCCCTTATCATCGCCGAGGAACCGCTGGGGATTGGTCAGCAGATAGAACTCAATTCCCTCTTCTTCAGCATGATGGATCTCAGCCTTCCGGGCCGGCATCTCGTCCCGGGAACGACGGTACACGATGCGCACCCGCTCTGCCCCCATGCGCATGGCGGTTCGAGCCGAATCCATGGCCACATTGCCGCCGCCCAGGACCACGACTTCCTTCCCTCGGGCCAGGGGGGTGTCATACTCAGGGAACAAATAGGCCTTCATCAGATTGGCCCGGGTCAGATACTCATTGGCTGAATAAATATTGATCAGATTTTCACCTGGTATGTTCAAAAACCTGGGCAGACCGGCCCCGACCCCGATAAAGACAGCGTCAAAGCCCTGGTCGAACAGCTCATCCACATCCACCGTCTTGCCCACCACAGTATTGCACTGGATGTTGACTCCCAGCCGTTCTAAAAAATGGAGTTCCGAGGCCACGATCTCCTTGGGCAGCCGGAACTCGGGAATGCCGTAAACCAGCACCCCGCCCCCCTTGTGAAAGGCTTCAAAGACAGTCACCGCATGACCTTTGAGGATCAGGTCCCCGGCCACGGTTAAGCCGGCCGGACCGCCCCCGATAACCGCCACTTTCTTTCCCGTCGACTCTTTCTTGGGCGGCAGCTGGCCGGTCCCCTGGTTTCGTTCATAGTCAGCGGCAAACCGTTCCAGGTTGCCGATAGCTACCGGCTCGCCTTTCTTGGCCAGTATGCACGCCCCTTCGCATTGATCCTCCTGGGGGCAGACCCGGCCGCAGACCGCCGGCAGGCTGTTCTTTTCCCAGATCTTGCGGATGGCCCGGGTAAAATCCCGGTCATGGATGTGCTTGATAAATCCAGGTATGTCGATGCCTACCGGACATCCTTCCACGCAGGAGGGCTTTTTGCATTGCAGGCAGCGGGAAGCCTCGGCCTGAGCCAACTCCGGAGTATATCCCGTAGGGACCTCCTCAAAGTTGTGCTTTCGGACCTTGGGATCCTGCTCCGGCATTGCCTGGCGCGGGAGCTTCTCTTTTTTCTCTTTTGTCTGGGCCATATCTCCTCCCTTACAGGGCTTTTGGTCATCAGAGTTGCAGCAAGAGCATCCAGGCGGGATAACGGCTTATCTTTGACACTCGCATTTGTATTTTTCCATAGCCTGCTGCTCAAGCTGCGTATAGGCCTGCAGCCTGGTGGCCAGTTCTTCAAAGTCCACCTGGTGCCCGTCAAACTCAGGGCCATCCACACAGGTGAATCTGGTCTCATCGCCCACAGTCACCCGGCAGCAGCCACACATGCCTGTTCCATCGACCATGATCGAGTTCAAGCTGACCAGAGTCTTGACCTGGTACTGTCCGGTCAATTTACACACAAACTTCATCATGGGCACCGGCCCGATTCCGACCACCAAGGAAACATCCTTGCTGTCCAGCATCTCTTTGAGCTTGTCGGTAACAAATCCATGATGACCGTATGATCCGTCATCTGTGCACACATGCAGCTCATGGGAAGCAGCCTTCATTTCGGATTCCAAAATCAGCAAATCCTTGGTCCTGGCCCCGATAATGGTAATCACCTCGTTCCCGGCTTCCTTCAAGGCCTTGGTGATAGGATGCATGACCGCTACACCGGTTCCTCCGCCTACACAGACCACAGTGCCCAGCTTCTCGATCTTGGTCGGCTTGCCCAGGGGGCCGATGACGTCCAAAAATCGTTCCCCCACCTGCATATCCCGAAACATGGCCGTAGATTTGCCCACCACTTGATAGATTATGGTAATTGTCCCCCGCTTCGGATTGCTGTCAGCCATGGTCAAGGGGATACGCTCCCCGGTCTCATTGGCCCGCAGGATGACAAACTGGCCCGGCAGAGCTTTGGCTGCAATCTGCGGTGCGCTGAGTTCATTAAGGATAACCGACCCTTGGGCCATCTCCGAACGCTTTAAGATCTCAAACATTATTACCTCCAATGCTGCTGTTTTGTGTCTACACGGCTTAAAACAGCTTGAGCCTGCTGCTTCTGTGCTAAACCCTGCACCTCTGGCAAGATATGTATCTTCTTTCTGGTATTCCAAGTCAGGCCATGTGTCAAAGATGGTATTCCTCCTTATTCAGGAGAAAATCCCTCCTCAATCAACAAGAGCTTGGGCCGGATATTGTTGGTAATCCAGCCTTCATCCCACCACTCGCGCGGATTGACCGGCAGCCCGGAGATCAGCATGCCAAAATGCAGGTGATCACCTCCGGCCAGGCCGGTCACACCGGTTCGGCCGATGATTTGGCCTTTTTCCACCGGGTCTCCGGGCTCAACCCCCATCTGGGACAAGTGGGCGTACAGGCTCTGCAAGCCCAGCCCATGATCTATAATCACCACCTGGCCGTAAATGCCCAACCAGTCCGCAAAAACCACCCGGCCTGAATTGGCTGCCGGCACCTCCGCTCGAGCAGTGGAAGCCAAGTCCACCCCCAAATGAGTCTGTTCATCGATGACCTCTCCCTTATAGACATACTTGCGATGGGTTCCAAACTGAGCCTCTCTGGAGGCATTGGGCTGGCGCAGAAAGCGTCCCGACCACAAGGGAGAAGGTGCGGTGTCCCGTCCGATTTCCCGGAGCCGGCTTCTGTTTTCCTGGCGCATCTCTTGATTTACCTTGAGAAAAACATCCAGCAGGGTATCTTCTTCAGGAAACTGGTCCTGGAAGTTCACAATCACATTTCGTAAAAAGCCTTCTGTAACCGGGAGACTGGACTCATTGAACCGGGCTTGATTGATATAATGGTGAAAGCCGGCCTTGTTTTCGTTTCCGGCCTGGTCTGTGGCTACCACCAGGAGTTGGCCCTGATCCGGTTTGAGGGTGTAAGGAAAGGAAAAGAAGCCCACATAGAAGCCTTCGGACTGGGCATAGGCCGGAAAAAAGAAATCATCAATCCGCACCCCGGCTTGGCGCACTGGCTCTGAAACCCGGAAGGCCACCACTCCCGAACCGCCTTGACGCAGATTGTGTTGAAAGCTCTCCAGGCTGATACGCGGAGGCTGGGAATCAAACTCGTAGGAAGCTGTGTGGTGTAAGGCATTGCCCTTCAGCCAGTTCCGCCAGGAGCGGTCACTGGCCCTCACCTCCAGGGTCACCTGGCCGTCGGAAAGCTCGGCCGGATCCAAAGTAAACTCTTTGTCCCAGGTATGAACTGGCTGGGGAAACTCTCTCTGGGCCACAACATGTTCTTTTTCTTTTTGAACTGCCGTAACCTGCACAGAGCGCAGACCGGATTTGTCGTCATGAACCTCCAGTTGGATGGGCGTTTCCGGGGAGATGGATGCTTGCTGGGGCAATCCACTCACCCGTGGTTCTTCACTCTCTGCGTTCCAGAAATACAGGCCGGCCAATCCAATGAGCGCCAAGCATACCAGAATGCCTGCAGCCTTTTTAACACTTCGCTTTTTGCCCATAACCGCACCTTCCTGGTCCCAAGTATTCACGTTGCAGAATCATCCAAGCTCCTCTTCAAGCTCTGGCTACGGCATGCCCTTTTTAAAAATTATAGCGGTCATCTTAGCCAGGCGATGGACGTGCTTTTTATTGGCCTCTGAACTCTTCTCCGGATCGTTTCGAAAGGACATGATGATTCCCAGCAAAGAGGCAAAAAAGGCCCGGGAAAAGAGCCGGACATTGTCCTTGTCGCAGCCCATAGCCTCCAGGACCTGGTCAAACTGCTGCAAATAATGAGACTGGATGGAGTTGAACTTTTCCTTCGCCTCTTCGTCAACTTCCTCTTTGAGCAAAAAGTGGTTGAGCATCTGCAAAGTGGCTTCCTTCTCCATAAAAAAGTCCACAATCCCGGCGGCAATATCTTCCAGGGACGCCCGGCCGGACTCCAGACGCTTTTGCTGCCGCTGGCTGCCTTCAGAAACTTCATGGCCCAGAATTTCAGCCAGGATGTCGTCCCGGCTGGAAAAGTAGCGATAAATTGATGCGGGTGATATGCCCGCCTCGTTGGCGATATCCCGCATACCGATCTCATGAAATGGCCGTTCGGCAAATAGACTCATAGCAGCATCAAGAATCAGATCCCGGCGATAGGCCCGTTCTGTTTCCTTAAGTTCTAAAAATGTGGATCGCTTGCCCATAAAACTTACCCTCTCATCCAGTACCCATAATACTCTGGTTGGTTACAAATCGTGTGCGCATTCTGGCAGAAAATGGGGCACAGCCAAGTCAACGGCCGCCTGTCAAGGCTGAAAATGTATATGTTTACCCTGTTTTGTCAATATTCGGTCCCCAAGATAAACGCTGTTCACCTTGCGGCTCACAGAATCCGGTCAGTTCCCGGACATTACTCCCAGATTCCGACCTTCAAAGCATGTTTTGTCAGCCCTGACAGGCAGTACCAGGAGGGACAATATATGCTTAAGCTCATAGTCCAGATCGATCCGGCATTTTTGGGGCCCTTTGACCCCAAAAATATTTCAGATTTGCCGGAGGCAAAGCTGAACACCAACGCAAGAGAAGATAAACCCCAAGATGAAAGATACCTTGAATCTGGCCCGGATCCTGAAGTCCAAGGGAGCAGATGCCATTCATATCGTGACCTGTGCCTTTGCCCACAAGAAAGAAGGCACCACCTGGGAGCTGGGTCATGGGTTTGTACCCAATATAGATCACCTCTGTGCAGGAATCGCTCAGACCACCGGCCTGCCCTGCATCAAGGGATCGGCCCATCTGCCGCCAGGCTATACTCCTGAGTTTTATTTACCCTGATCCTTCAACCAGTTGACTGAGAATCAAGCCGTAAAATGATCCCGGGCCGTGCACATTCTGATAGTGCCAGCCCAAATGATTTTGGCACTGAACGCAAACACATATGCGCCATGCATAACCGTCAAACCAGGTAAATTCCAATGTGGGCCGGCCCAGGGCCGTACAACCAGGTGCAGATCGAAAACACCCCAGCTCAAACACCAGTCCGGCAGGATTAAAGAACACATGGGCATGCTTGCCCTGCACACTGACTTTTTCTTTAGCCCAGGTGATCAGATGGCGGCAGGCACGACATAAAATGGCTTTTCCCCCGCCTTCCTCTTTTTCTGCATCCTGATCTGCATGTACAAGATGCTCGTACTTCTGGTCCGGCCAAAAAAATGCGTATGCAGGTGTCTGATTCATATGCGCACATTTCCCTCGGTAATCCGCAAGAAGGATACCAAAAAAGCCCCAGCTACACAGATCATGCCCCATAAGATAAACCCCAGACGAAAATGTCCGGCATCTCCGAACCAGCCCAATGCAGAGGGGATGAGCCCGGTTCCGAGCAGTACGGCCACCGGTACGATAAAGGAAATGGCTACATTGCGAACCCGAAAGTCAAAGATACTGGAGATGGCGGCAAATGCGGCAGGGAAAAAACATACTGCACTCAAGGGCTGCAGCAAGACTGCAATGTGCAGGCCTGGTCCGGAAAGACTCCCGATCAATATGGTCATGCTCCCGGAGATGGTCAAAGCACCCCATATGGTAGGCCTGGCTCCAATCCTGTCCACCAGCAATCCACTGCCCAAAGCCATGATCAAGCACGGCACCCGGGATAATGAGAGCACTTTGTTCGCCCATGCAGAGCTCAAGCCATGCACCTCGACCAGGTACAAGGGCAGCATGCTGTATATGCCAAAGGTCGTACCTACGGCCGCTCCGAACAAAAAGGCCAGGAGCCAGAACTGGGACCGGCTCAATATGTCTCGAATCAAGGCCGGACCAGGTGCATCACCTGTAAAATTTCCCCCCTGACCCCAAACGATAAAGACCAGGCTTACAATCACGCTTGCGGCCCCCAATCCGCTGAACACCTCCCGCCAGGTAAAAACCCCTTCCACGCCTGCAGCCAGGGCCGGCGCCAGGATAAAGCTCAAGTTGGGGGCCATTTCGTGAACCGCCAGCCCCTTGCCCCAATGCCGGCTGGGCAGAATCGAGGTTATAGTGGATACCCCGGAGGGAAGATACAAGCCCACTGCCAGCCCCATGAGCACCAACAGGATCTGCAGTTCATGAGTTCCTCCTGCTCTGGGGAGCAGGAGCATAGTGATGCCCACACCTAATGAGGACAAAACAATAGTCCGGCTATGAGTGAGCCAGCTGGAAACGACCCCGGACAACAACAAAGAAAAGCTGATCCCCAGGGACATAAGCAGCAAAAGCCCCCCGGCCTGCCCGTGGGACAGGGCGAACTCTTTTTCCACTGGAACCAGGAATGGAGGCAGGATCAAGCGGGCCATGAAATTACAGAAAAAGACCAGGCAGACAAAAAGCACGGAAGACAAAAAAAACGCAAAAGGTCGGCTGTCCGCCGTGTTCAAACATCCGCCCGGCATGCGCCCTCCAGTGGTAAAAGATCACAAATGACCTTTTCTCCCTCCCGGGAAATGCCAAATCCTTGCTGCACCCGGCGTTTGGCATGGACTGCATCTACCCAGCACTCTATCTGCCCGTTTTTCCCCACAAAGAAGTCACCATGCGCCGGCGTCCACTGGGCCTGGACTTCCTCGGCCCGGGTGCAGAGCTGGATGTATTTTGAGCTTTTGTCCATATGCGCACTCGCCTGCAGAAGATCCCTAATTCCCAGACGGAACTATCAGGGAAGAACCAGTACCTGTCTGTACGGCTCCTGTCCCTTGCTTTCACTTCGCAAGCCGTACCTTTTGGCTATTTGATGCTGCAAAGACCGGATATAGGAGTTCTGGGGACCCAACTCCTGTAATTGACCTGTCTTCATGGCCATGTGCACCGCATCTTCAGCTTCCAGGACTGCCTTTTCCTCCGGTTGTTCCTCTTGCCGCCCGAAGATCTTTTGCAGCACAAGCTCAATCTGAGGTATGGTATTGCTTTTGACGACATATAAAGGGATACCCCCGGACTGTAAATCACGCAAACGCTTGGGCTGCCTCCTCTGGTGCCCTTTGTGGGACAGGATAAGATCGGCCTCCTCTACATCTTTGATCACCTGAGCCGGGATCTTCAATTTACGCAGGGCCTTTTCCAGGCGGTCCCGATTGACTCCATAGGTAAAAATGCGGACCGGGCGGTGCTTCGGCAGGTCTTTGTCCGCAAAGCCCGCCTCGGTCCGGGTCATGGGGGTCAGCTCAGACATGGTCTGTTCCTGAGCCACCTGGACCCGGCCGTCGGAGCTTCGCTTCCGTATTTCCGGACCCAACGGCACTCCGTTGAGAAAACCGTCCACAACTGCGGCCAATTCCCGGTACACGGCCAGCTGTTCCCGATCCTGGATCTCGACTAACACCTGAAATGTCGGAGGGCCCTTGCGCTCCAGAACCGTCTTTTGTGTCCCTCGCCGCCTGGCCTCTTCATCAGAGAGGGTGACGGCCTGGATTCCGCCGACCAGATCGGTCAGCGTCGGATTCTGCAGCAGATTGTCCAGGCTCTTGCCGTGGGCGGTGGCAATGAGCTGTACGCCTCGCTCAGCAATCGTCCGGGCCGCCTCGGCCTCAGCCTGGGTCCCGATTTCATCAATGACAATGACTTCCGGCATGTGGTTTTCCACGGCTTCGATCATCACCGCATGCTGCCGATCCGGGGAAGGGACCTGCATCCGCCTGGCCCGGCCCACGCCAGGATGGGGAATATCGCCGTCTCCACCGATTTCATTGGATGTGTCCACGATAACCACCCGTTTTCCCAAATCATCGGCCAGGACCCGGGCCGCCTCGCGCAGCAAGGTCGTCTTGCCAACTCCGGGACGTCCCAGCAAGAGCAGGGACAGACCGGACTCAATAACATCCTGGACAATATCCACGGTCCCGTAAACAGCCCGCCCAACACGGCAGGTCAGGCCCACAATGTCTCCGGTCCGATTCCGGATGGCCGAAATGCGGTGCAAGGTCCGCTCAATCCCGGCCCGGTTGTCAGCGGTGAAGGTTCCGATCCTGGCCACCACTTCCTGGAGGTCCTTACGCTTAACCACCGGCAAATCCAGGTCTTGGAACCCTGCTGCGGTTCTGATTTCCGGCTTGCGGCCCAGATCCAGAACGATCTCGATGAGCTCGCTGCCATCCTTGAGGCCGGAAATTGCTTCTTGCAGCCCGGATGGCAGGATCTGCAACAGGAGTTGAACATCGTCGCTTGCTTTTGAAGCATTATCTTTGTATGCCATATTCATAGACATTCGAACCGGTTTTGCAGTCAATATCTTCTGACTGTACCCCTGTCCAAGGAGTGATTTGGCAATCACCTTCACTCTTGAATCCAAGAGCGTCAAGTAGCAGATACCGGATAGGAGACCTTCCATGAGCCTTCAACAAACAATCCAAGATCGCCTGCATACCAAGAATATCAGCCAAAAGGAAAAAGACGCTTTGCG
>JAWLEI010000043.1:0-24399 GCA_041686195.1 Desulfovermiculus sp. | reverse complement strand
CTGGTCCATGCTGTCCTGGGTCAGGTGGGTGTTCACCCTGGAGTGATCCACAGGAAAAATAAAGTTTGAGGCGTGCCCGGTTGACCCCCCGGGATTGGGTAACGGACCCTTGTCCACCATGACCATATCGGTCCACCCCTTCTGGGCCAGATGATAAGCCACGCTGTTGCCTACAATTCCCGCTCCGATAATGACGACCTTTGCGCTGCTCGGCAGTGTACTCATGCCCCACTCTCCTTCGTGTTCATGGTATTTAAAGATAAATGCGATTTCTTATGCCCAGATACTTCTTTTGAGAGCCTCATCCCTTAATACGTATCAGCTTCTCCCACAGGGCCTCCCGCTCGGAGAGCGGGGGCCTACCCGGACCTACCCATCCTCAGCACCGGTTTTACTTTCTGGACCTTACGTAGGCCGCCCGGCCCTCTATTTGTATACGTTTCATACAGGAACAAACAGGCCGTCTGCAGCCAGAGGCGGCGCTGCACCCTAAAAGGAGAACTGACCCCTGATATGGTCAATAAACCGTTGGGTGTGCTTCTCCAAAAGCCTGGCGCTCTCTTGCTGATCCCCGGCCTGCAGAGCCGCCTCCAGCTCCTCAAACTCCTCACTCAATTCACTGTAGTATTCGTCATTGGTGGGAAAATAGAACCAAATGCGGACCACCAAGTCGCGCATTTGGCCCAGCATTTTGACCAGCATCTCATTCTTGGAGGCCTGATTGATGAGATCATGGGCCTTGGTATCCAACTCCATGAGCACTTTGGGGTCTTTTTCCTTCTTCATTTGCTCAATGAGCCCATGCAGCTCATGCAGTTCCGGTTTGGTTATCCGAGCAGCCGCCAACTGGCCGGTCAAAAGAATGAGATGGGACCGGACCTCGATGACATCCTTGAGCTGTTGAAAGCTCACCTCGGTGACAATCGTCCCCAGATTGGGGAGTATGCGCACCAAACCGTCGGTTTCCAAGCGAATCAAGGCTTCGCGCACCGGAGTCCGACTGACCCCGAACTCCTCGATGAGCTCCTTCTCCCGCAGCACCTGGCCAGGATCATAGTCCAAGAGGACGATACGCTTTTTTAACTCCTCGTAAAGACTGGCATTGTTGCTCATACACATTCCGATATACTGGTTGTGTGTTTGTATAAAATATCTGCTTGACAACCAATATAGAATGAGTAATTTAGGTTGTCAATCTAGTATGCACAATTTGAATATTTTTTTTAGCGTAAAGAACCACCACTGACCCAGAGAGGAGGGAACCATGTCCGGAACACAGCGGGAAATTTTCTGGAACATCGACACAGGGGGAGAGATAGTTCTCTACCTGATGGCCATCGCTACCCTGGCTGTGCTGGCGTACGGATTCTGGCTCTCTCTCCGCCGTATACTGGCCGGACAAAAAATCACCTGCTCGTTTTCTCAAATCCGGGCCCGGATGGCGGACACAGTATGGAACATCTTTTCCAATCGGACTGTTTTACGCCGTCACTTTCTGGCTGGCATCATGCATCTGGGAATTATGTGGGGAATGGTCATTCTCTTTCTGGGAACCTTGATCATCGCTGTGGAGTACGATCTCTTCCAAAAGATTCTGGGCTGGGAAAACGCCCTATTGGCCGGGCCGTTCTTTCTTGGCTTTGAGCTGGTTTTGGATATCTGCGGCGGCTTGGTGGCCATTGGAGTGATCATCGCCCTGCTCCGACGTTACCTCCTGAAACGCCCCCAATTGCAGCACAAGGCCGGAGACCTCATCTTGCCCATCTGGCTCCTGCTCATTATTTTGACCGGCTTTTTGGTGGAAGGAGGCCGGCTGGCAGCCACTGCCGAGCAGATCGGCTATGCCCCAGAGTGGTCCCCCCTGGGTTATCTCTTTTCCGCTCTGTGGTCCCCTGCAGACCCTGTAACGGCCCGCACCCACCACCTGGCCCTGTGGTGGATACACGCACTGCTGGCCCTGGGGGGAATCGCCGCCCTTCCCTTTTATCCCAAGATCATGCATATCTTCACAGCCCCAATAAACTTGCTTTTCCAAGACTTGCGGTCCAGGGGCAAAATGGACACCTTGGATGTGGAAGGGGCCTTTGACCGGGACGAAAGTCTGGGGATAGAGACCATTGTGGAGCATTCCCGCAAGGATCTTCTGGATTTAGCCAGTTGTACTGAATGCGGCCGCTGTACACTCAATTGTCCGGCCAATATCGCCGGCAAGCTCCTATCCCCCCGGCAGGTGATCAATGCCCTCCGGGATCAGAACAATCAGGAGCTCCCCCCCTGGGGTAAGGCCCCACAACGGCGTGGAATCGTGGAGACCGGGACCATAAGCGCAGAAGAAATCGATGCCTGTACCACCTGTATGGCCTGTGTGGAGGCCTGTCCAGTGTATATAGATCCCCTGCACAAGATCCTGGAGCTGCGCCGCAACCAGGTCATGATCCAGGACAGCTATCCAGAGACCTTTACCGATGTTTTTGCCGGAATCGAAAAGCGGGGCAACCCCTGGAACGAACACCCCACCGCCCGCATGGATTGGGCCAGGGGCCTGGAGATTGAGACCATGGCCGAGGTGGCTGAAAGAGGGGAAAAGGTTGACTATCTCCTCTGGGTCGGATGTGCCGCAGCTTTTGATCCGCGCAACCAGAAGATTGCCCGCAGCCTGGCCCGGATACTCCAGACGGCCGGGGTCTCCTTTGCCGTCCTGGGAGAGGAAGAGCAGTGCACAGGAGATCCGGCCAGACGCATGGGCCATGAGTATCTCTTTCAGATGCAGGCTGAAGCCAACACGGAAACCTTTGCCTTTTATGCCGATTTCTTCACTTCAATCTTGACCTTGTGTCCGCATTGCTACAATACTCTGGGGAAGGAATACCCCGATTTTGGAGCCAAGTATCCGGTTGTCCACCACACAGAGCTCCTTGAGGACCTGCTGGAGAACGGGTCCATTACCCTGAATCATGAGGTAAATGCAATGGCAACCTATCATGACTCCTGTTACCTGGGCCGCCACAATCGCGTCTTTGATGCCCCCAGGCGCATCCTGGAACAGGTTCCTGGAATACAGCTGGCTGAGATGGAGAAAAATCGGGAGTACGGTATGTGCTGTGGGGCCGGGGGGGGCCTGACCTGGATCGAGGAAGAAAGGGAGCATCGGGTGAATGATCGCCGGGTGGCTCAGGCGGAAGCAGCGGCCGGGCCGGTGCAATCTGGAAGGATGTCTCTGGTGGCCACTGCCTGCCCTTTTTGTATGACCATGCTCGAGGACGGCCTGGCAGCCAAGGAATCGGCAATGCTGGATAAGGATATCGCCGAAATTGTGGCCCGGTCCATGGGCCTCGAAGTATGAGTTGATGGAATAGATGGAATGGATATCATTTAAAGCCGGACGTGTTATGTCTGTCCATTCACCGCATGTAGCTCAAAACTTTGACTTTTCAGGAATTGACTTCCTCGAGCCGTTATTGAATCTTAACACAGGGGTCATTATCACCGATGTTTCCGGCCGGATTCTTCTGTACAACAACGCTCAATCCAGAATAGACCACTTAGAACCGTCTCAAGTCTTGAATCGACCAGTCACTGAGGTCTATGGCCTATCAGAAAACCAAAGCCTTATCCTCTGCTGCCTTCGAAATTCTGAACCCATCATTGAGCAGAGCTCCAGCTATCACCCATCTCATTCAACAGATCTGTATCAAGGCATCTACTCTGTTTATCCCTTACGAAGTGGCGGACAAATCACAGGGGCTCTCTGCTTTGCCCACCATGGGGACGCGACCCAGAAAACACCTCAAAATAAAACCCCAAAAGATGAAAAGGGCTCTTCCTCTTCCAAAAACAGCACCCAATTTACGTTTTCAGATCTTATTGGGGCCTCTCCCGAGTTCTTGGCTTGTATGAACCGTGCACGCGCAGCTTCAGTCACCAGCTCAACCGTGATGATCTGCGGAGAAACAGGGACCGGGAAAGAGATGTTGGCTCAATCCATACACAATGAGAGTCCGCGGAGGCATAATCCATTTATTGCGGTAAATTGTGCTGCTATCCCGGAAAACCTTCAGGAGAGCATAATCTTCGGCACAACCCGAGGGGCTTTCACTGGTGCCATGGAGAGAAGGGGGCTTTTCGAAGCAGCCCAAGGGGGAACACTCTATCTCGATGAAGTGGACTCAATGTCTCCCTCTCTTCAGGCCAAGCTGCTCCGGGTTCTCCAAGACATGAAAATACGCCGGTTGGGGTCCAATACGGAAAAATTCATCAACTTGCGGATTATTTCGTCAGTTAAAAAGAATTATCGGCAACCTCTGCCCATGAATACTCTGCGTAAGGACCTCTACTATCGCCTGAGCGTGGTTTATCTGGAGATACCTCCTTTGCGGGTGCGCACAAAAGACCTGGATCTGCTTACCACCCATTTTATCAACCGCAACAATATTTCCCTCGGTCTTCACGTGGAATCAATATCCCCGCAGGTTATGGAACTATTTTTCAACTATACGTGGCCCGGGAATGTGCGTGAGCTGGAACATGTCCTGGAAGGAGCCATGAATGCTGTAGGCAAGGAGAGGGTTTTACGGCTGGAGCACATTCCAGCCAATTTCGCCATAGAAGAAGGGAGTTCAAGTGAATCGCAGGCAGGAAACAACTTTTATACTTTTTTCCCCATAAACGATAAGGACACACTTCTCAAAGGCCTGGACAGGCTCAAATCAAGTAACAGCGAAACTGAGTTTCAGGGCGATATCAACCTGACCAGGGCTCAAAACCGAAGCGAAGCAGAATTGCTGTACAAAGTCATTAAGGCAGCACAAGGCAATATTTCACAGGCCGCCCGTCACCTTGGAATCTCTCGACAGCTTCTGCACTACAAACTCAAAAAATTTGGCATTACCCCCAAGAAATTCAAAAAATAGAATGCGGACCTGTCTGTTCTGACTCCAGATCCGCATTCTATCTAATCCAGCAGATGCGAGCATCTCTTCATGCCGCTTCCTGGGGTGCGTTTTCCATCCCTCTTTTTCGATTCTCCGTCCGGCTGCTTTTGCCATACACAAGCTTTTCTATATGGGCCAGCAGGCACTCGTTACAGAGTTTTTCCTGGGTAGGAACTATGTCCTGCTCCTCGGAAACCCCAGGCAATTCAAAATAGTTTTTGCAGGCTGCGCATTGTACGAGCATAAAATTTCTCCTTTTTTGGTCTGTGTGTTTTCTGCAATACTTCATGCCGCTTTATCAGGTGATTCCCGCTCGTTTTCCTGCTGAAGCAAAAGCTCCTCTTGGCGGGCAACCTCTTCCTCCCACTGTCTGAAGGCATCCACATTTTTCAAGGTGTGATCCGTAATCTTGGGATTTCCCTTTCTGGCAAACTCGGAAATGGCCTCCAAGGCCTGGGCATCTGGCGGAAGATGGAGGGGCAAGACGCTGATCTCGCCAATGATATTTGTATTTGTCCCTTGCCTGGTCTCCAATTCAGCCATGCAATCGGCTTCAAACTTTTGGGGATTGAAAAATTGCAAATTTCCCAAGGCCCCGAACGCATGCCGGATCATGTGCGCTCCGTAGCGTCGAATCCTGTTCCGGCTGTTTCTGGATTCCTGTATCGCCTGGTGAAAGTCCTCGGACACGCTTGTGCTTCCTCCAGATTGGGCAGAGGGATATCCAGTCACCCAGAGATTGAGCCTGGCCATGGCCTCGTTGAGCAGCCATTGACTTGGATTGCTGTAAGAGATGTCTCCGTCGCTGCTTACCACCCCCGGAATGCCGCCGTGGACACAAGTGGTGCCCGGCCGGAGAGTCTGCACCACGATCATCATGAACAGGACCTGGGCGTGGATAAAGGTCAGCAGGGCTTCGGGACTGTTGGGCCCGGATGCACCGGCGATTGAAAAATCCAGAAGCAAAAGGTTGTTCCCGTTGGCCGCACTGCGCATAAATGGGTCCACCATGTTCGACATGGGGGTAAAACTGGTGATAAGAGATACGCCATCCAGCCAGTCATCCCTTCCGGAGAGATGAGCCGACTGGGAATCTGACATTTTCCTGGTCCCGATCATCTTTAATCCGGAAAACCCTTTTTCCATGCTCAAGGCGCAGTCATAGTCGGACATTCGTTTCTCGGTCTGGACCGGGACGCTGAAGATATCAACTACGCTGGACCATTTTGCGGCTATATGGACAATGTCCTCGAATTCCTTTTGTGAAGCCGGACGCAAATCACTGTTCGCATCGCTTTGGTAGAAAGGGGGAGTCCCTCCCGTGCCAAAGGTATTTGGCCCAGGATCTCCCGGAAATTCTGTAGGCACCAGGTCCAGACATCTCTGGATATATTCCGGCTTAAGCGGTACGAAAGGAGCTACGTCATTGTTTAAGTCTATGGCATCAGCATCGAAGAGCAATCTGAGAATATTCGAGTTGTCGCTGACATTCATACCGATTGTAGAAAGCACCTCGCGGGCGTTGCGGTCCACCCTTTTGTACAGCTCTTTCTCCAAAATAAGCGTGTCCATTGCCCCCATTCGTTGCTTGGCTATTTGCGCCTCTTTCGTTCTGGGACGGGCACTGATCAGCTTTTGGTAAACCTTTTTGGCCCCTTCAAAATCGGTCCAGCGTTCCCGGATAAGTGCACTGAGCAATATATCCAGGGCTGCGGCCGGGATAGGGCGCATATTTTGTGCAGGCTCAAAATATGAGAAGTCTGTCTTCATTGCAGTTGCTCCTCATTTATACAAAAGACATACGGGGCACATTGTTTTACAACTATCATCTATAAAATAGCATGCAACTTTTTTGCCAAATAATAAAAATTTGAATTCTCAGTGAATCCTTCTGTTGTTATGCAGGTGCCGGGAGCCATACTAATTTTTCGATTATTTAAAATTAAGCAGGTATATATTTATTGTAAAAAAACATGTAAAACATGAAAATGTATTTTCTATTCTGTAAAAATTATTTTACATACAAAGAGAGCAAAAAGAATGTTCTGGCATACATTATATATGCTTTTATATTGTATACAACAATAATTCTGTGCAAATATATTATTAATTAATTTGCGTAATATGGAAGCATCCACTTATTTGGGTATGAAAATTGATCAACAGCAAAAAAAAACCGCCTCATAAATGAGGCGGTTTTAATAAACATGATTTTATCACATCACATTGGATGTAAAGGAAAAAAATTTATGTTCGAGGGCGTGCTTCGTTAATCTTCAAATTCCGTCCCTCAAAATTTGTCCCATCAAGGTTCTGCATTGCGGAATTAGCAGCCTCATCATCCATCTCTACAAAAGCAAAACCGCGAGACCTGCCGGTCTCTCTGTCTGTAATAAGATTTACAGACTTGACTTCGCCATACTGGGTAAAAAGATTATGAAGATCATCCTCAGTGGACTGAAATGCCAGATTTCCAACGTACATCTTCTTGCTCATAAAACTTCACTTCTCCGAAAGAAAAAAAATAAAAAATGGCCAACCAATTTGGCCAACGAAATGAATATAGACATGATAGAATGATTTGTCAAGGACAAGAATCAATCAGCCTGGAGATATCTCATTTTTAATTGCTCTATTAAATGATATCAGTGGGTTTACTCTTTACCTGCATCAGATAATCATTAATATAACAGCTTTGCTCCCTGGCCTCAAACTGGCCAAAGGCACCAGCCGGACATACCAGGGCTCGACGGCTGGCCTTTTGCCGAGAAATGTGGAATTATGACATGTGGTTGCCCTGACACCTGGCCAGGCATGGCTGAATCGGGTGGAATGATGGGCTCAATGTTTTGCCTATGCATGCATCCAAATCAGTGAAGCCTCCCGCACCACTTCTGACTGCGTTGAGACATGATCGTATTGAGTTTTATGGATAATCGTCAGTATACATACAGGAGATAGAATGGCTCAAAGAGTAAAGTACCTTGCTCTCTTGATAGTTTTATTATGGGGTGCTGCAATTGTTTTTCTGCAATCCTGTCAGCGGGATGGCAAATCGGCGAACATCGAACCGGAAAAAATCATCGGGCAGATTGAACTGCCCGGCCAAGAGCACACCGGGCAGGAAAGTCCGGATCAGGTCCAGAAAAATGCGGGATCAGACCAGCCGCCCATCCCGGATCAAATCAACACCAAACTGCCGGACTTTTCACAATATGACGATGTAGAAAAGAAAAAGAAAGCCTTCTTTAACTTTCTCCGACCAATTGTGCGCAAGGAAAACCGGAAGGTCCTGCAGGAGCGGGCCTATGTGCTTTTACAATGGCAGCACTTTCGGCAGGATGGAGAGTTGCCTGAAAAGGACATTGAAAAACTCAAGGCCTTGGCCGAAAAGTATCGTGTGGAGTTTAGGTACAGCGAAGGAAAGGAGTTTTTCAAAGACATGCTCATTCATATCGACAAGATACCAGTATCCCTTGCATTGATCCAGGCGGCAAAGGAGTCGGGCTGGGGAACTTCTTACTTTGCCCGTAAAGGCAACAACTTGTTCGGGCAGTGGTGTTTTAAACAGGGATGCGGTATTGTCCCCCGCAGTCGACCCCAAGGAGCAAGCTATGAGGTCCGGTCCTTTGACGATGTGTCTGATTCGGTTCGCATCTATATCCAAAACCTGAACTCTCATCCTGCGTACGACAAGCTCCGTCAGAAACGCTATCGCATGCGCCTTGCACGGGAGGAGCCGGACGCACAGCTCATGGCTGACGGCCTTGAAGACTATTCTGAAATGGGCAAGCAATACGTAGAGACAGTCCAACAGATGATCAGGGGGAATAAAAAATTCATGGGCCTGCACGAGCAGGACGTCGTATCATGACCGGCATCTCCTGGCAGCAGGCAAGAATTCAAAGACATCAAGCGCATACAGCGCAGGAGGCTATGAAGGGATGAAAACATCTGGCCATTTTTTGAGCTGCATTCTTGTCGGCGCAGTGATGATCATATGCCTGGCCGGAAGTGCTGCTGCAGGCAAAAAAAACGCCCGGATCGGTTATGTTCAATGGTCCTGCGCAACCGCAGCTTCCAACGTGGTCAAGGCTGTATTGCAGGAAAAAATGGGGTATGAGTGCAAGCTCGAACCAATGAGTGCCCAGAACATCTGGCTCTCCACTGCCAGCAAGAATATTGATGGATTTGTCTGCGCCTGGCTGCCCAGTCTTCATCAGCATCTTTACGCCAAAACCGGATACAATGTCCGTGACCTGGGGCCAAACCTGACCGGAACAAAAGTTGGCCTCGTGGTTCCCGAGTACGTAAGTATTGACTCAATTGCCCAGGTGAAGGAGCAGGCTGAAAAGTTCAACAACCGGATCATCGGGATAGACCCCGGCGCAGGCATAATGCGACTGACAAAACAAGCCATAAAAGACTACCAAATGGAGTATATGGAGCTGGTTTCAGGAAGCGGTCTCTCCATGACCAGGACACTTGAAAAAAAAATCAACAATCAGGAGTGGGTGATAGTTACCGGCTGGACGCCGCACTGGAAATTCGCCAAATGGGATCTTAAGTACCTGAAGGACCCCAAAGGAACGTACGGTGGTTCCGAATCCATCCACACTATGGTCAGAATTGGTCTCAAAGAGGATGATCCCCGCCTGTATCGCTTTTTAGACAACTTCAAATGGCGGCCCGATGACATCCAGGAGGTAATGGAAATGATTCGAACAAGCGGCCGTCCGTATCAAAGCGCTGTAGCCTGGATCAATGAACACCCGGAGCAAGTCCAGGCCTGGATACCCAAAGAGTAGCTCCCGTCATACGCATGAGGACAAAAAGTTGATTACTTTTTGCCCGCTGCACTCAGCAGCGCGGGAAGCAAATTCCCGCTGGCTTCCCAGTGGCGTGACTACTAAGCACTCAGGTCCCTCTTAAAATATTCAGCTCAGCCCGGCTGCTGGCCGCTAGATGCCCATCTGCTTGTGAAAGAACCTCGCACCTCGACTCTTATCCGATCTTTTAACCATCACCTCCTTGCTCAGGGTTGACCCACTGGTATGAATACCAGAACCACTTTGTCCCCCTTTGTGACGGCCCGGTAATTGTATACAGGGTTTGCCTGGCTGTCAGCGCTTCCTCAGCCTGCACCTTGACCTCAAGCACACCGTTTTGAGAAGTTTTGTCCATACTGCATGTGCTCTGACCGTTTACAAAGCACTGCAGCCCGCCTGGACGTAACTCTTTGTTTTTTATTCGCAGCTTGAGCAGGGGCGGATTTTCTCCTCTGATCACCGGGTCTTCAGGGACTGCTTCCATCACCTGGAGAGCATTCATCTTGAGCTTTTCCTTAAAATCCTCCATCCGTGCATACTTGAAATTCATGGGAAATCGCGGCAGGGCAAAATGGATGCTGCCCCGGAAAATGACCCCGGACCGTTGGGAGGCTGCGGCCAAATAGCCATGCTCCTCCAGGACTGACTGCATTTCCGGGGTATACTCACCAAAGGGATAGGCATACAGGTCAGGCACGCGGCCCAAGTGCTTCCGGAACTGTTCATGGGATGTCTTCAGATCCTCTTCAAAGGCATTTGCGATCTGTCCCTTTGGCTTGTTCACAAAATACGCATGGGCATGAGAATGGTTCCCGATTTCAAAGCCTTTTGCCTCCAGCCTTTTGATCTGCTCCCAGCTCATGTAGTTGCTGCCGCCCACATACCCGCTTGAAATGAAGATGGTGGCCGGATATCCATACCGTTCCAGGATCGGGAGGGCGTTGTCCCATACCGAACGATAGCCGTCATCTATGGTAATGACTGCGGTTTTTTCCGGAATCCCCTCTCCAGAATACAAGCGATCCAGGGCCTGACCAAATGGAAGCACTGTGTACTCGTGCTCTTTGAGATAGGCCAGATGCTTTTTGAACTGCTCTACAGACACACTCGTGGACGGGTATGTATCTTCCAGACCAAAATGATGGTACACAAAAACCCTGACCTGCTCAGGCTCTTGCTGCGGTTCATCGGCCTCAACTGCGGCCTGAATTCCGGCCGGCCCTCCCGGAGCCATACTCAGAAAGACCGCGGCAAGGGCAGAAAGTAAAAATCTCAAAATCATAACTTACCACTCTTTCGTCTTGAGATAATCAGTTGTGTTCATACCTGTTGAAGCAGGTTATAGCCTGCACGGGCTTCCGCACCTTGTCCCGCAGCGGCGCATGAGAGTATCCTACAGTGATAAGCAGACCGACATCACTGGCCCTGGGGATATGCAGCAGATCTTTGATCCTCTCTTCTTGAAACCAGCCGATCATACAGGTTCCAAGACCAAGCTCTACGGCCTGCAGGCAAAAGTGGGCCGCAGCAACGCCGATGTCAATCAGAGGGTATTCCTTGTTTTTTATCCGCCCTCCGATTTGAGTGATAACCTTGGGTTTTTCCTGGGTCAAAACTGCGATGACCGGGGCCTGCAAGGCAAAAGAGTTAAAGGACAATATCTTGCTGAAGGTGGCCCTGGCCACCTGCTCCTTAAGCTGAGGATCATCAACCAGGATCAGCTTCCAGGGCTGGGAATTGCTGGCCGATGGTGCCAGGCGGACTGACTCAGCCAGTGTGTTCAGCTTGTCCCGTTCAACAGGCTGATCAAGGTACTCTCGAACACTCTGCCGCTGTCTGATCAAGTCTGAAAAGTCCATTACCAACCTTGCCATTTCAAGTTCATCTTCGCTACGCAGTTTACGACCCGGGTGGCCGAAGAGAAGTCAGCTCTGAGGAGGAAGCAGGATCTGGGTCAAAACCCACCCCTCATCTTCCGGGCCTTTATCCACACACACTATGCCCCCGTTGTGAAATCGGACAACGGACAGATCTGGATCCCCGGTTACCAGATACGATGCGAGCCTGGACATAAAAGGCAGATGGCCGACCAGCATAACCTGGTCCCGGCTGTTGAGCTCCTCGGCTACTGGGAGTGGATCATCCAGAGCCTTGATGCCTTCACGTTCATGACATACACCCCCTACTCCCAGGATCTGGGCAAAGATTTCTGCTGTTTGCCGAGCCCGAAGCTTGGGGCTATGTTCAATCTCTGACACAGTGATATTGGCTTTGCGGGCCATTTCAGCCACGTGCTTCACATCTGCTCGGCCTTCTTCTGAAAGAGGCTGCTCTGGATCCTGCTCCTTGGGCAGGTTTTTGCCGTGCTGCACAAGATAGACTGCCATACGCACCTCCTCCTGAAATTGGTTTGAATGCCTGCAAAGCAGGCATGCCCACCATGTTTGACCGCTGGATAGGCAGTGCAGGTCCTGCCTTTCACCCCCCGGACCTGCTGACCGTGGTAGATGGTTTTTCCCGATCATCTCTATCCTAAACAGGGAGCAGAGGCGTGTAAAGATGATTTATCGGCATATACCTTCGGCAGGCTCAAGTTTGTCATTGCGATCCTTGGTCTTTGGCCCTGGGTGAACAATCCCGTCATTGAAACGGTGCTTGGATTTTCCTGCCGCCGGCAACCGGCCTCAGGGTCTGTCCTTGAGAAAAAGGCTGTGGTATTCCGACTCAGTCAAATGCTTTTTGAGGATGGTGAAGATAAAGTGTCCAATATCCTCAATCTCCTGGTCTGAAAGTCTCTTGACCAGGGCTTGCAAAAGAGCGTCGTCGGAGAACTTCTGTAAGTAACAAATAATCGTTTTTTCATCTGTGTCCCGGTCCAGCCCCAATGCCAGGAACTCATCGCATTGCTTTACCAGCTCATGTGAATGTTGGCTCATATGTATCCCCCGTCATTCTTCAGGCAAAAAGATGGGATCGCAGACAGTGATCAGGTCGTGTACCCGGAGCTTGTAGGACCTGTCGTGCTTGCCCGGATTGAAGTACAAATAGGACTTCGACCTTAAGGCCGGATCCATGATCACCGGCATGGAAACCAAGTGGCCGAAGGGGGGTACGCACCCCACTTCGCAACCCACCTGTTCAGCCACGGCCTCAGGTCTGGCGAAGCTGACCTTCTTGGTCTGAAGCCCCTTGGCCGTCCGCTTCCAGTCCAGCTTGGCGTTGCCGGGCATGACCACCACAGCCAGAGCTCCCTCTTTGGTCTTGACCACCAGAGATTTGACTGTTTCTGCTTCACTCACCTCCAGGGCCTCGGCCATGGCCGGATTGGTGTATACCGGCTCATGGTCAAAGACCGCATAGGATATTTTTTTGTCCTCAAGGATATCTTGAATGTGCTGCTCCAGGCTCATAACTTCCTCCTGACACGGTAATTTTGTTCTCAGGTTCAAGGCACCAAAAGTGTTCAGTATTCAGCGCCGCCTCTGGCCGCAGACGCCCAGTTTGATCGGGGGTGAAACTGGCAAAGAAGGGCAAGGCTTGGGGGCAAGCCCGCCCTACGAAAAAGCCCGGCTCGCAAGTAGGCCGCCCTTGCCCTCAAGGGCAGGCCCTCTTCAGGGTAAAGTCTCGTTTCATACGAGCTTCAAAAGTCCCGCTACTGTATTACATGCAACTTCACCGCTGATCAACACGGCCAGCAACAAGAGCGGATAATTGAAGCTGATTCCGGTCAAGGCCATACCCAGCCCAGCCAGAAAGCAGCCCAATGGTATGAGCCAGGGAGCCCGGACCTGGTCGCTGAAAATTCCAAAGGCCGGTTGAATAACAGAAGAACCTGCGTTAAAAACCAGCATCGCCAGCCCCACTTGGAACTGGCTTAAGGCAAAAGCCGGCTGCAGATAAGCCGGCATCATGGGCAATGCTCCCTGATTCACATCAGTAATTCCGGGCCCTGTGCCCAATAAACCCGGTATCGTGTTATTCCTTTGCATACCCAAAACCTGGAGGAAATTGAAATGAACAGGGTCGAAATCGATCGCCAAAAATGCCTGCAAGACGGTCTGTGTGTGGCCGAGTGTCCCTTTGGGATCTTTGCCCCCAGTGAGGATGGAGTGCCGAGCGTGGTCCCGGGAGCCGAGGCGGGCTGCATCACGTGTGGACACTGCATTGCCATCTGCCCTGGGGCCGCCATTACAGTGAACGACATGAGCGCAGAGGACTGCGAACCAGTGGACCCAGAGCTGGCAGTATCCAGACAGCAGGTGGTGCAGCTCTTGAAAAGCAGGCGGTCCATCCGCTCATATAAAAACAGGCCTGTAGATAGGTCCACCCTTGAAGATCTGCTGAACATCTCCAGATGGGCCCCAACCGCGAAGAACGAGCAGCCTGTGCACTGGATCGTGCTCCAGGATGCACAGGATGTGGCCAGCCTTGCGGCAATGGTCGTTGACTGGATGCGACACAAGCAGATTCAGCCGGACATTGTCCAGGCCTTTGATCAGGGCAGGGATATAATCCACCGCGGGGCTCCCTGCCTTCTTGTAGCCCATGCTCCGAGCAACGGGATCAAGCCGGTGGAAGACTGCACCATAGCCATAGCCACTATCGAAGCCGCGGCTCCAACCTTCGGCCTCGGAGCCTGCTGGGCTGGATTTTTTATGAGCGCAGCCCGGGAGCACCAGCCAATCAAGGACTTTTTCAGCCTGCCTGCCGGGCATCATGTCTACGGGGCACTTATGCTCGGATATCCCAAAGTGAAATACAACCGCATCCCGCCTCGGGATGCACTCAAGGTCACGTGGCGCTAGGACCTCGTCATATATGCATTGTCTCAAATCAGCAACAATCAACTCTTGTTCTGATTCCCTCCTTGCCGAGTGTCTTCAGGTGGGAGGGGCCAGGGGAGGGTTCTTTATTTGCCGCATTCCATCATTTCATTGTCAGAGCTCTTCGCATGAGTACTGTCTGACCCGGGTGGGACGTAATCCAGCCCGAAATTTGCCTGAGAAAGTACAATACGGTACAGACGATCTGTGCACCGTAAAAAATTGATGAGGTTTGAGCGGGAAGATAAGGATGAGCCTGGCCATTATTTCCGATATCCACGGCAACCTGGAGGCCTTTCACCAAGTCCTGAGGGATATCTCCAATCAAAACGTCGAAAGATGTTATTTTCTTGGAGATGCCATAAGCTATGGGCCGGAGCCCGATCGTTGCGTCCGTCTCCTGCAGGATCAAAACATCCCATGCATTCTGGGCAATCACGAGTTGGCTCTGATCCGATCCGAAGCCAAGGCCTATTTTAACCAAAGCACCAGGGAACATTTCACCCAAACCGAGGCCTTGCTTTCGGAGCATTCCCGGGAATTCATCTCCACCTGGCCCGTGACCCGTCGGGAACATGGGATGCTCCTGGTCCACGGCTGTCCACCGGATTCAGTGACCAAGTACCTTTTTGAACTCAACGAGAGGGAGCTCTTTCAGGTCATGCTGGATATGGACACAGAGACAGCCTTTGTGGGCCACACCCATGAACTCCGCCTGGTGCAAAGCAGTGGCCAGGACCTGCTTCAGGAAGACATTTCTCAAGGCACCTATCCCCTGTCCGCAGAAAAGGCCCTGATCAATGCAGGAAGTGTCGGACAACCCAGGGACGGTGACAACCGGGCCAAATATGTGCTCTGGGACCCGGTCAATAGATTGGTACAGGTTCGCTGTGTGCCATATGATATACAAAAAACGGCTCAAAAGATTCTAGACCTGGGCTTTCCCAGATTTTATGCTGACCGACTGTGGTAATCTATGCGCTTTATAGGGAAATACAAGGTACTGGGGCTCTTGGGCCGGGGAGGTATGGCCCGGGTTTACAAGGTCTTAGACCCTGAAAGCGATGAGCTTCTGTCCCTGAAGCTCCTCTGGCCCCAACCGATCTTAAGCAGCCAGCTCGGCCAGGAAGAAATCCAGCGGCGTTTCCTGGTCGAGGCCAAGACCATGCATACCTTGGAGCATCCCAATATCGCCCGGGTCATTGAGTGGGGGCAATATTGCGGGTTGACGTATATGGTCCAGGAATACCTGTGCCTGAACCTGAGTCTGCTGCTCGGTGAAGGCAGGGATGGAGAGCTGTCCAGCAGGCCCATCTCCCCTTTGAAGGCCCTGCACATCACCCATCAAACCTTACTGGGCCTGCAGAAGCTGCACCAGGCCGGCATAGTCCACCGGGACATTAAACCGGCCAACCTCATGCTCAACCTCCAGGAGGAGGTCAGGATAATAGACCTGGGCCTATCCAAGTTGCGGGGGGAGGTCCAAAATAATCCCCAGGGGATGCTGGTGGGCTCACCCTATTACGCGGCCCCGGAGCAAATGGACAATCCCGACCTGGTTGAGCCCAGGGCGGATCTGTATTCCGTGGCCGTGGTCCTGTGTAGAATGATCACCGGTCAAGTGCCGGACAGCTCCCATTGGCCATCCGAAAAGGATGACCTGTTGGGCCGGGAATGGACAGCTTTTTTGCACAAAGCCCTGGCTCCGGATCCCGGGCAGCGCTTTGCACAGGCCTCAGACATGCAACAGGCCTTGCTGGGCTTAGAAGAGGAATGGAGCCAAAGGCGGGAGGAGATTTGCAGCATGCCTGAGCCCCGGCTTTATACCTGGGATCCGGGCGGCAAGCCCCTGCGCAAAGAGCCTTTGTTTACCGGCAGTACTGGGGCCGCCTTTGAGCCGTTCCTGGACAGACTATTGCAGCCTCGAGGCTACCTGGAGAATGATTTCCAAACCCTTGATCAGGGCATATTGGACGCAGCCACCGGCCTGGTATGGAGTTATAATGTCTCCAGCGCTCCCTTAACCCAGCAACAGGCTCAACATTTCGTTGCCCGCCAAGACCCAGCTGCCCCTCCCTGGCGGCTGCCCACCCTGGAGGAATTGCTCAGTCTGCTCCAGCCCAGGCGAAGCCTGGAGGAAGTCTGTGCCCCGCCCCTGGAGCAGCTTGAGGGCATAAGCAGGCTTTGGAGCTCAGACCACCAGACCAAGTCCAAAGGCTGGATTTTGGATTTGGAACAGGGCGCGGCCATGGCCCAGGACAGGCTGTGCAGATTCCAGGTCATCCCGGTCCGGGACGCCGAAAATTAACCTTTTCCAAATTTTATACTCTGTATTCGGAAGCAACCTCCTGAACCATGTCCCGAATCCTTTGAGCTGTTGTTCGTCCAATCCCCTTGACCCGAAGAAGATCTTCATAACCGGCTGTAAACACTTTTTCTACACTGCCAAAAACCTCAAGAAGCAGCTCGGCCTTGTCACTTCCGATTCCCGGAAGGCCCTGCAGGATGAACAGCTGCCGCTTTCTGCGCCCTTTCGGCCGATATCCCGGCCGATGAACCCCTCCTTCAACTATTTGGCGTACCTGCTTGTCTGCACAGAGCATAAGCCAGGCAGTTTCTCGGCTGCTTAATGACCTCAACACCGGTATACCCAGGACAAGGCTTATGCTGATTAAAGCTCCCTGCACCGCTTCCCGGGATACGGCCGGACATTGCGGATCATAGTGGGTTCCTTCCAGAACAAGAACCGGCGAAGAATCAGAGGATGCCAGCCGAATCGCCTGCCGAAAAAGGCGGCCGTCTATAATTGACTGCATCAGATCAGGCAAGGTCTTCCGTTCAAACAGCAGTTGCTCGTTCACCCAATAGTCGCCGGCAGTAAGCCGTCTAACGGACAGCTCAACGCCCTCATACTCAGTCAAGGCACTGACAACAGGGCTCTGTTGTTCCCGATCATCGACAATGATGGGGATAGACATGGGTGCAGCCTCAAATTATGGGTTTAGAGCAAGGACCCTGAAACGTACTCCTGCAGACAGGGTCTTTGACTCAAGCGCTCTGAGCCGCTGCCTTTCATTGCTTTCTTCTTCGGTTGGCTGAACGTACCCGGTACAGGCGTTCAGTAAACCCGCCCTGCTGTTCAAAGTCTCTGGCCTGGCCCTCGAGCTGGCGGGTTAAAAGGTGACAGGCCAAATTCAACAGCGAAAGCGCTGCGTTGGCAGCCAACGTTGCTGGAGACAAGGACTCACACTGACCTGCACTGCCCTCAACTGTCTTACTTTCTCTGTGCTTTTCTATGCCAGTCCTTGTCTGTCTGTGTTTGTCCGTTTCTTTTTTGTTTTGCTGCAGAGCATGCTCTTCAGCCACCCACCGCCGTACTTCCTCCAGTGAAGCGCATCGCCTTTGCTTAAAACGGGCCAGCGCAGGATGATCATAAGCTAACAAAGGCAACCCCCGCTGCCGCAGAAAATCCTCATAGTCCAGGCGCAGCTCCTCCAGACTTGCCCGGGCCACGCTGGTCAGCTTGAGCTCCATCTTTTTGGAGGTCGCACTGGCCTTGCTTCCTTCAGCAATATTCTGCACTCCGCTGCGCGCTGCTTGAACCATCTGATCATGGGTCCGGCTCTTTTTACTTATGTACCGGTCGCAGAACCGCACGGTCACATCATAGATCAGCTGGGCAATCTGAAAGCTCTTCAGATTCCGATATCCGCCGTGTTGGGGGATGAGGGTTTCGTGGTCACTCAAAGACTTATCCTCCGCGAGACTAATGCATCCAGCTACTTTTCTTGCACTTTATACCCCATTGCCCTGTATCCGGCCATACGTTTATGAAACATCCGGGCCAACTGCGGCACCTGGTCGTCCACATAGTCATAAATCACGACCTTGCGTTTGGCCTGGTGCAAACGGTGCAGCCGACCTGCGTATTGCTGCAAGGTGCCCTTCCAGGAAACCGGAGAGACCAGGAACAAGGTATCCAAACGGGAATCGTCAAAACCTTCGCCCAGATAGCGACCAGTTGCATTGAGTTACCATCAATTTCAAAAGCTATCAAAAAGACATCAGGTTTTGACACTCCAGCAATACATCAGGGCACTACCAGATCACTTTTCTCTTCCGAAAGGTCTCCATAGAGACATCTGGTATTCTCTGCAACAGTCTCCCTGACCTCCTGCTCCGGGATATTCTTGATCTCGGCTATGGCCCTGATAAGAACGTCCCGGATGTCCTCCGTAAAAGACGGTGCACTGAGATGTACGTGTGTATCTATGAGAAAGGGATTCATAGGCTCTACATTCAATTCAATTCCCCCATGTCACCGTCATGGTCCTTTATGTAAACAAAGGCTCCATCTCCTGCTTGTGAACCAAGTCTCGCATGGCGTCATCTGAAGGTGGTTCGTCATACTCAGCTGCTGCGGAAAGAATGTGCGGCAGAACCCGAAGATCGCCAGTCGTAACCAGAAAAACATCCGGTATGCCCAGCACCCATTTGACCGCTTTTGTGATGGCCTCTGTGTCACTGAGAGGCTGGTACCAGGTGGCATGAGACCATGGCCCTGGATATTTTCGCCTGGCCGTGGACTTGATGGTCTGCACCGCAAGGCCGTTGATCCGGCAATAGTCAAGGAGCCTTCCGAAGGCGTCTGCATAGTCCTGATTTTGCAGGAGCAGGTAATTACAGGGCGCCAAAACCGAATCAAAAGAGCACCGCTCCAGGGTCTCCAGATGTCTGAGGGGCGCTTTCAAGCCATGCCCGGTAATGCCGATGAAGCGGGTGAGCCCTTTTTCCTTGGCTTCAATCAGGTATTCTAACGCCCCGCCTTCAGCCATAACGAACTCTCGTTGTACTTCGTCGGTCAGGTTATGGAGCTGCAGCAAGTCCACGGAGTCGACATGAAGGCGGTTCAAGGAACGCTGGAACTGTTTCTTGGCTCCCTGATAATCGTTGACATCGATCTTGGTGGCCAGAAAGAAATCCTGACGGTGCTGGACCATCCATTCCCCCACCCTGAGCTCGGCATCACCATAGCTTGGGGCGGTGTCAATGTGATTAACGCCGTACTCATACAGCAGATCCAGGACCTGAGCAGCCTGAGCTGTACTGGCATCTTTGACGGCAAAGGAACCAAAGATCGTGCGTGTGCTGTAATGACCAGTTTGACCAAAAGGTAAGGTTGAAATTTGTGGCATACTCCCTCCTTTAGGGCATAATCAACATCCTGTCAGAATCCTCCCAGCTATTCAAATCCTTACATCATGCCCCTATCAACACCCCAGTGCCGCGTCAATTCTCTCTCATACGCCAAGAGGGCACACTGAAATCTTAAAATCGCTGCTGCCCCAAAAGAGCTTGCCCCTATTGACTTTTTCTCTTTGCTCAGCCACAAATCAAGTCATAATATGAACTAAATGAGGAGGTAATACGTATGGAAAGAGCTTTTAAGGCCAGGACACAGATTAATAATTTCAAAGGGTCTGCAGCAGCGGATGAGTCTGATTCTCATACGCCTGAAAAATGGTTGAAAGATAATAAATATATCCATGATGGCGAGTATATAGCAGGGATAGAGCTTTCATTTCAGGAAAATCATGAAGAAAGAACAGATATTGCCAATGTGCAGTTTTTGGTTCTCAAATCAGAAAACATCGAAAACATACCACAAAAAATTCATAAAACATACGATCCATTACCATTGCGAAAAATCGACATTCAAATGAATTTCAAAGACTTTTTCTTTTTATTTAAGTGGGTATTGGGATGCCGGAAGACGTACCGAACATTGCCAATGAAGAAAATATCCTGAACAGCACAAAAGCTACGTATTCAATATTCAGCCGGCTCACGACATATCCCTCTCCTGACAAGTGATGCTCAGGAGTTCAACCAGCTCCCCCCACATCTGAATACTCATTGTCTCCTCCAGGACGCGATATGTCCCCTGGACCCGCAGTCCGTTCTGTCTGCACTTTGCCGGGAGATTCACTGGATTGAGCCGCTCTCCTTTTTCTGTCAATATGCCGAAGAACCCGCCTTCAAGATCTTTGTACACAATCCGGCCCTGAAAAGCCTCTTCATTCGGTTCCGGCTGCAGGGAACTGCAGCCCGCAGCGAGAAAAATAAGCAACAAGCTTAACCCCACAACCAGACTGGCAAATAAGCCAAGAAGCGATCTCCAAGATCCGCCAACTCCTGCCATAATCCCTCCTTATGCACCTGAACACGCCTGTCCACATCTTGCACTTTACAGCAAATTCGATCAATAATCGCCAGGACTCTCCGCTACTGGTCTCGCAGCTTAATACTCCTGGCAACACAATGTTCCCTTAAGCCTCCTTCCGAGCATGATCAGATGCACCCTCACGCCGATAGCTTTGAGGATCCACCCCATACAAGTGGGCTGAGTTTTCTCCGAAAATCCGGCGTTTGATCTGGCCGTCCGCAGGCCCCAGTGGACTGAAGTCAAACTCCCGGCGCAATGCTTGAGGGATCTCAAAGCGCCGCAGTGCCTCTATTTGCCACTGCGGAGAGCCGAACCAGACCGAATCCGTGCCCCAGCAGACGTGATCCGATCCCATGCCCTTGATAAGGTTCCCCAGGATGCCGGCGCACAGCTCCGGAACCCTGGAGCAGGTAGCTGCGAAAACCGCTCCCAACTCGGCATAGACATTATTCACCCCGAACTTTTCAGGAATCTCGGCCAGGTCCGTCACCCAGTCGATCCGGCCGGTCTTCTTAAACCTCTGCATATCCCCGGCTGTGGGGATAACCTTCTCGATGGCCGAATGATATATAATGAAGTTGAGCTCCGGCCAATCCCTGGCGGCCTGGCCCACATCATCCACTGCAGCGTGGCGCACCTTGTCCTTATGCATCCATTGCGCATAGCCGGTGGGCAAGAGGCCTTTATGGATGCATACATTGGTTATTTGAGCCTTCTGCAGCTTTTCATAGACTGGGTAGGCGAGCTTTTCATCATCCAGCCGCCAAGGATACTGGGACCCCCCTCCAGGATCACCCAGGGTATAGCCCTTGACTGCATCCGGATTGAGCTCCAGGGCCTTGTCCAGTTCCTCCTCCCATCCGGGCTGGCCGGGGGTGATCAGGGCATGGGCCAAGAGCGAACGCTTCCCGGTCCTGGCATTGACCCGGTCTCTGGTGTTTAAGGCCTGTTCATTGCTCAGAAACCAGGCCTTCTTATCGTCATTGGGCGCATTACTGAGCACAGCCATCGAGGTCTGGCTCTGCTCAAAGATCTCCTCATAGAAGCTTTCAAACTGTATGTCTCGGAGGGTATGATCCTTTTCCTCCTGATCCGGATTCCAACGATCGGCCGCCCGGCGCAGGGAGAGCAGGCCTTCGGGCGAGGGATAATTTTCGTGCACGTAGTGCACCTGCACATCGAATATGAACTGATGAGCGAAGCGGGCCATCTGTTCGTCGGCTGCTGTTGATTCCGCAGCCTCGACCGGATCCACGGCAAAATAATGGCCGAACACAGAGTTCAAGGCCAGAAAAGAAGCGGCCAGGCCCATCTGACTTTTAAGAAACTCCCGGCGGCTCATACCCAACCGGCCGCTGAAATGCTCGGCCAGATCATGTAACTCCCGGACCACGGCCGGCGGTCCCCATTTCCCTGAGGCAATCATTGAGCGCTCTTCCGGGCTCAGGGGAGCGCATTTGTATTTACCCATGACGGTACCTCCTTTTTTATCTCTCCTCGTATGAAACAAGATTTTACACCCCAGATGGCCTGCCCTTGAGGGCAAGGGCGGCCTACTGTTGAGCCGGCTTTTGCGTAGGGCGGGCTTGACCCCAAGCCCAGCCCTCTTCATGCTCTGTTTCATTCTTGATCAAACTGGGCGGCTGCGGCCAGCAGCGTCGCTGAACAGGAACAGCCCAGCAGGAATCCAGCTCGGAACAAGCAGAAATGTTTTTTTACGCAGCCGGGTGCAGGGGGCAGGCTCTCAAAAACCCACAACCCTCTGAGCCTCCCGGCTGCGTGCGGCGTGAATGCTTTCTGATAAAAATAGATACCATGATACTCTCTTCCGCATAAATTCCCAAGGTGAAAAAACGGTGAACTTCCGGGGAGCTCTGGTCTGGATTTACACCGGGTCTCAATGAACGCTCTTTTCCCTGTCTTTGTGTTCGGGTTGCGAAGGGACCTGACGGTGATTAGATGAGTTGAATGGATGAACATATAATAAGCGAGAAAAACATGTTTCAATTTGATAATACCTACGCCCGGCTTCCCGAAGCATTTTATGCCCGGGTAGATCCGGCCAGGGTCCCGGAACCGGAGCTCATCAAATGGAATGGCGATTTGGCCAGACAATTAGGGGCGCAGGGCAAGGACTATTCAGACATGCAGTTGGCCAAGATCTTCAGCGGCCAGCGTCTGCTCCCCGGTTCCGAGCCCATTGCCATGGCCTATGCCGGCCATCAATTCGGCAACTTCGTGCCCAGGCTCGGGGATGGCCGGGCCCTCCTGCTGGGAGAAGTGCTGGATCCATCCGGGCGCCGGTTTGATATTCAACTCAAAGGCTCCGGCAGGACCCCCTTTTCCCGAAGCGGCGATGGAAAGGCCCCGCTTGGTCCGGTCTTGCGGGAATACATTGTCAGCGAAGCCCTGCATCATCTGGGGATGCCCACCACAAGGTCCCTGGCCGCGGTCAAGACCGGGGAACCAGTGTACAGGGTAAAAGCTCTTCCGGGAGCGATATTGACCCGGGTGGCCTCAAGCCATATCCGGGTCGGCACCTTTGAGTACTTTGCCTCCCAACAGGACCTGGACAATCTCAGACGGCTCACCGAGTACTCCATTCACAGGCATTACCCCGAATTTGAAAACGATTCCCAGGCCTACCTGCACTTTTTCCGCAAAGTGGGTCAGGCCCAGGTGGAGCTTGTGACCGGCTGGATGGCCCTGGGCTTCATTCACGGGGTGATGAACACGGACAACGTTTCCATAGCCGGGGAATCGATCGACTTCGGGCCCTGTGCCTTCATGGATCAATTCCGTTTTGATCAGGTCTTTAGCTCCATAGACCAATTCGGCCGCTATTCGTATTCCAACCAGGCCCAAATCGCGCTCTGGAACCTGTCCAGGCTCGGCAGCTGCCTGCTTCTCCTGAACCAAGATGGATCAAAAGAGTCAACCAAGGAGCTGAACCAGGAGCTGGAAGCATTTGGTACTCTTTTCGAGCACAGGCATACATCCAAGATGCTGGAAAAGTTGGGCGTCTTTGATAGCCAACAGTCCAAGGACCGGGATCTGATCCAAAAGTGGCTCCGGTATCTGGAAACCGAGAATCTCGATTATACCTTAAGCTTTCGAAAGCTTGCCAACCTGGTGGATCCGGATGAAGGTTTTGGCTCCTTTGAAAGGACCGGGGCTTTCCAGGATTTTTACCAGCTCTGGCAACAGCGGATTCACCACCAGGGTCTGGACGCGCGGACCATCCAGGAACGGATGAGCCGGGTAAACCCCGTGTTTATCCCCAGAAACCACAAGATCGAAGAGGTCATTGAAGCGGGCCTGAAGGATGACTTCAGCCTCTTTCATGAAATGAACCAGTTGCTGCAAAACCCATTTGAGGAGCAAAAAGAGTTCAGCAGTTACCAATTGGCTCCCAGGCCGGAGGAAACGGTCCGGGCCACGTTTTGCGGAACATAAAGAAAGCTTTTTCATCAACATCCTACTGTCCGCTCCCCCCGACTCCGCCAGGCAATCTTCCTTCCCTGTTTTTGATAGGGATGGGAACGGACATCGGCCAAGGCAGTTAAGCCGTACAGCTTTAAAAGACGTAA
>JAWLEI010000042.1:23129-24560 GCA_041686195.1 Desulfovermiculus sp. | reverse complement strand
CCTGGCCACCAGAGGTGCTTTGGGGGGATTGTCTGATGCGGTGGATGAGGCCATTCATGTCCTGGATGCCATGGGCAAGGACGTCATTCTGGTAGAAACTGTGGGTACAGGGCAGTCGGAAGTGGATATTATGAACAATGCCCAATCCATCCTTTTGGTCTTGACCCCGGGCATGGGGGATGAGGTGCAGACCATCAAGGCCGGAGTGATGGAGATTGCAGACCTGTTTGTGATCAACAAGGCCGATCAACCCGGAGCAGCCAAGCTCCTCAATGAACTTACCCGGGCTCTGGATATGGCCGATACCTTCCCTTCCGGCTGGAGGCCGCCGATTCTGACTGTGGAAAACATGGCTCAGTCCGAGCCCTTTTTGGCCAAAGTGGATCAGGTGCGGGAGAAGATTGATGCGCATTACGCCCTGCTCCGGGACAGTGACGTCCTGCGCGAACGGGAGCGGAGAAAGGTTGAAGTGCAGCTCGCACATGCCCTGGACAGCGCCTTGGTGCAGGAAGTGGTCACCTGTCTTCAGAAGTCAGGGAAATGGGATGCAATGCTCAAGGAATTGATTGATAAGAGCATTGATCCATATACATTGGCTGAAGAAATCGCAGTGTTGAGCTATGCCCCGGATTGGGCTCATAAGCTTTGCACCATGCAACTCTCTGGCCGGAAAGGAGGGATTTAAATGAGCTATGAAGCGATTCTGGTCCAGACTGAGGAACATATTGGCACGATTACCTTCAACAGACCCAAGAGCATGAATACTTTTAACAGTGCCCTGGCTGCGGAGTTCAACCAGGCTCTGCAGGCCCTGGAAGAGGAAGAAGATGTTCGAGTCATTGTGGTCAAAGGCCAGGGCAAGGCCTTTTGTGCAGGGATTGATATCACGGAACTGGAAGGCAAGCAGGCCCTGGATTACTATGCCTGGGTGCAGCAGATGGAGGAAATGAGTCTGCAGATAGCCCGGATGGGTACTCCGGTTATTGCCTCAGTCCAGGATATTGCTGTGGCCAACGGGATCGGAGTGGTGGCTTCGGCGGATCTGGCCATTGCCGCCGAAGGAGCCAGATTTGGGGCCACTGCGGTCAATGTCGGTCTCTTCTGTATGGGCCCGGCTGTCCCTTTGGCTCGCAATCTCGGCCGGAAGAAGGCCCTGGAGCTTTTGCTCACCGGGGACATGATTGATGCGGATGAGGCCTATAGGATCGGTTTGATCAACAAAATTGTGCCCAAGGATGAATTGGAGTCTGCCACCCAGAAGATGGCCGAAAAGATAGCCCAGAAGAGCCCCCTGGCTGTCAGAATGGGCAAGAAATCCTTCTACAGCATGGAAGACCTGGATTTTTCCAGTGCCTTTGAAGTGGCCAACAATCATTTTGCCTTGCTGTGCTCCACAGAAGATGCCCACGAAGGAGTCAGCGCCTTCTTGAA
>JAWLEI010000042.1:0-23029 GCA_041686195.1 Desulfovermiculus sp. | reverse complement strand
AGACCTGGATTTTTCCAGTGCCTTTGAAGTGGCCAACAATCATTTTGCCTTGCTGTGCTCCACAGAAGATGCCCACGAAGGAGTCAGCGCCTTCTTGAATAAGCGGCCTCCAAAATGGAAAGGGCGGTAAATCGGGAACAGCCCTTTTAGCCCTGTCGGCAAAGGCAGCTCAGGCTTTTCAGGGGAGGACTGGTTCTCTCCGAGACCCAGCCTCATCCATCATTCTAAAACCCCTGACCCTCGGAGAGGACCAGGCTACTGGGCCCCAGCCCTCTTCACAGCCAGTTTCATATTTGATCAAACTGGCTGTCACGGCCAGCGGTCCCGGCATGGCGGGACTAGTCCCGCCTGAGGCGGGACCGAACACAAGTTAATTTTGTCCAGATCCGGATCAAAAGGGCGGCTTGTCTTTGAAACTTTGTTTATTCCAAAGCACAGTATACATGTGCAAAAAGTGATGCAGGGAAAAAAGCTACTGAACGGTAAGTGTTCATGTGTTTGAACATAATTTCAAAAATACCTAACGGCAACCAACAAGGAGGATTCTGATGGGAATGGAGCAGGTATACAAAGACGTTATGCAGATCAACGTTACTGAAGATCTTGAGAAGCGGCGGGAAGCAGCCAAGTCCTTTTTTGAAAACCTCAATTATATGGAGCGGCCCGAGTATTTCAACTGGGCGGCAGAAATCTTTGAAGGTCTGCATGTCAAGGAACAAGGGGACAAGCCGGCCTTGATCTGGGCGGATCTGGAGTCAGAACAGGAGCGGAGATTCAGCTACAGGGAATTTGCGGCCAACGGGAACAAGTTTTTGAACCATTTGCGCAAAAACGGTGTACAGCAGGGGCACAATCTGTACATGATGGTTCCCATTGTTCCCGAGACCTGGTTTGCCAGCTTTGCCACGGTCAAGGGGGGGCTGATTGCAGTGCCCACAGCAACAAGCATGACAGTACGCGAACTCAAGTTCCGGTTCGAAACCTATCCTCCGGATGTTCTGGTGGCTGATGAAGAGTCAGCGGCGGTCCTGGATGAAGCCATGGCCGACACCGGCACGCAGCCAAAGGTCAAGATCGTGCTCGGAGCTCGGGACGGATGGACGAGCTATTCGGACTTGGAAAATCAATCAGATCAGGCCGAGCCGGCTCCAACCAAATCCGATGACCTCTCCTTTTGTTTCTTTACCTCCGGAACAACCGGATTGCCCAAACGGGTGGGCCATTCAGCCATGTCCTATCCCCTGGGACACCTGTCCACAGCAGTTATGATCGGACTTAAGCCTGAAGACATCCATCATAACCTGAGTGCGCCCGGCTGGGCCAAGTGGGCCTGGAGTTCTTTTTTCGCCCCCTTAAATGTAGGAGCTACGGCCACAGGCTTTCATTTCAAGGCCCTGGACGGTCCGAAGTATCTCAAACTCATTGACAAATATGAGGTGACCACCTTCTGTGCCCCGCCAACTGCCTGGCGGATGTTCGTCGGGCTGGACCTGAGCACTTTTTCCTTCAAGGCCCTGCGTTGTTCAGTAAGTGCTGGGGAACCGCTCAATCCAGAAGTCATTCAACAGTGGAAAAAACATACCGGTACAGAGATCCGAGATTTCTACGGACAGACCGAATCCACAGCCATGATCGGCAATCCGCCCTGGATGGAAGGGAAGATGCGCTTTGGTTCTTTCGGTTATCCTTCCTATATGTATGACATCACTCTGGCCGATGATGAGGGCAATGAAATCACCCAGCCGGACGAAGTGGGGCACATTGTGGTCCGTCTGGACCGCTGGCGGGCTATCGGGCTGTTCACTGAGTATATCGGCAATCCGGAAAAGATGCGCGACGTGTTTGTGGACAACTTCTACTATACCGGGGACCGGGCCTGTTTTGACCGGGATGGGTACTGGTGGTTCGTGGGCCGGGCTGATGACGTCATCAAGTCCTCGGATTTCAGGGTCGGCCCGTTTGAAGTGGAAAGCGCCCTGGTCGAGCACCCGGCTGTAGCCGAAGCAGCTGTTGTCGGCACCCCGGATCCCAAACGCTACCAGCTGGTCAAGGCCTACGTCATTTTATCCAAGGATTATGAGCCGTCCAGAGATCTGGCCCTGGAGCTTTTCAAGCACACCATCAACATCCTGGCCAAGTTCAAGATACCCAGAATCATTGAATTCGTGCCTGAGGTGCCCAAGACCATCAGCGGCAAGATCCGGCGTATCGAACTGCGGGAGCATGAAGTCAAGAAGAAGGATGAAGGGTCAAAACAGGGTGAGTTTGAGTATTTCTACCAGGATTTCCCAGAGTTGAGCTCCAAGAAATGAGGGCCAGAAGGCATCATCATATGTCGGCCATTCCTCCGGCAAGCCTGACATATTTTTTGGCCAAAGCGCCCAAAAGAACAGATTGCCGGATTGATCATAAATGAAACATACCAAGAGGACCGCGATATATTCAAAACTGAGTGGGAGATGCCCATAGCACTCATGGTAGGGCCGGCCACGCATCTGCGTGTGGCTGCCTTCTTCAATCTACCAGGCTAGGACCGCCATTCACGCGCAGAGAGGTGACTGGCCCAAGAAGGACAAGCGCCGCTCGCCCCTATCAAACCAAACGTTTCATCCTCGATCAAACTAACCATCTGTGGCCAAATGCGGCTTACATCTTAAACCTTGAGATCTTGTTTCGAACGAGCTCCGCCTCCGGCTGCACCGGGATATCACTTCTTTTCAGCTTGCGGGTCTGAAGCTGCATCCACAAAGGGCATAAATATCTCCACATCTCCGCCTCCGCTGCGTTTAAGGGTGGCATGCGGGTAGCATTTCTGAAAGACGTGGATCATATTTTTGTTTTCGCTTAAGACTGTAGCCATGAAGGCTTTGTATTTATTTTCTTTGGCGATCTTTTCCAGAGTCTGGACCAGAAAGGTACCAATACCTTGATTTTGATACTCTTCCTTGACCACAAAGGCCACTTCCGCAGTCTCTTCATCTGCCTTGGCATACGAGCCGATGGCCACGATTTCCTTGTGCTTCCCTCGCTGGATCAGGCCGATGATAGTCATGTTTTTGCGGTAATCAACAGTGGCCCACTGCTGCTGAAGCATCTTGCGGGAAAAGACCTTGCGCAGATTGAAGAAGCGGTAATAGATGGTGTTTTCCTGTAAGGAGTAGTAAAAATTGCGGGAAGCAAACTCATCTGAAGGAAGCAGGGGTCGAAACTCAACATCTTTTCCAGTGGGCAAGCTGAGATATGTCTTGTAGTTTTCCAGGAAAATGAGATCCTGCTTTGTGGGGGGAAGCTGATCGTTGAAGATATAGTGCCGCTTTTTGGCCTCTTGAATAAGCTGTTCCCGGAACTTGGGGTGAGCGATCTGGGCCAGCTCCATGACCCGTTGGTATATGCCCTTGCCGTGCAGCTCGGCGATGCCGTATTCAGTGACCACAATGTCCACGTCGCCCCTGGTTGTGGCCACACCCGCCCCTTCGCTTAAGTGGGGGACAATTCGCGATACTTCGTCGTTCTGGGCTGTTGAGGGCAGGACAATGATGGAAAACCCCTCCCTGGACATGGCCGCACCGCGGATGAAGTCCACCTGATCGCCGATGCCGCTGTAGAACAGATAGCCTTTGGAGTCAGTGCAGGTCTGCCCGGTCAGGTCCACTTCCAGGGCGGAACTTATAGAGATAAGGTTGTCGTTGCGGGCAATGACGTTCGGGTCATTTACAAACTTCGAGGACCGGAAGTAGAACATGGGGTTGTTGTCCACATACGCATAGAGCTTTTCTGATCCCATGCACAAGGAGGCCACAACCCTATCCGGCAGGTAGGATTTCTTTTTGTTGGTGATAATCTTCTGCTCCAGCAGAGGGAGTAATCCGTCGGTAATCACCTGGGTGTGGATGCCCAGATCCTTGTGGGTGGTCAAATAGGGGAGGATGGCATCCGGGAGGTGGCCAAACCCGACCTGCAAGGTGCAGCCATCGTCTACAAGCTGGCTGACATAGCCGGCAATCCTTTTGACTATTTCTTCATTTTTGGTCACATTGACCATCTCTACCAAGGGTTCGTCATACCAGCTCAGATAGTCGATCTCGTCTACATGGACAAAGCTGTCCCCCCAGGTGCGGGGCATGTTGGGGTTGACCTGGGCAATAACGGTGTGCGCGTTTTTCAGCCCGGCTAAGGTGATGTCCACTGAAATTCCCAGGCTGCAATAGCCGAACCGGTCCGGGGGACTGACCTGGACCATGGCCACATCCAGACCGATTTGCTGGGAATCGAAGAGCTCCGGGATCTGGGACAGATAGGCCGGAATGTAGTCGATTTTCCCTTCAAATGCCGCCTGGCGCATGTGCTGGCTGATAAAGAACAGCTTCAAGGAAAAGCGGTTCAGGAAAGACTCGTCATTGACGAACTGGGCAAAGGTGGACGAGAGCATCTGGTAGATGACAATATCCTGGATGCTCATATCCTGAACCATAGACCGAATCAGGGCTTGCGGTTCACCGCATCCAGTGCCGATAAACACCCGGCTGCCGTTTTTTATTGCCTTGACTGCCTGCTCTGTGGACAGGGCTTTGTCCTGATACGTACTCTCAAACTGGTCCATGAAGCCTCCATTGCTGTCTCCCGGTCGGGCACAGAATGAGATTGGCTGAAGAACATGTATTCGTCAAGAAAGGAAGGGAAAAAATGGAAGGAATGCACTATGAAGGATCGTGTATCCGCCCCCCGAGTGAGGCCAACAGCATACTTTTGCAGGTAACTCTGGGCTGCTCGCACAACAAATGTACCTTTTGCGGGAGCTATAAAGACAAGCGTTTTCAGATCAAGGATGAGTCCATTATCGCCCAGGATATCGATTTTGCTGCCCGGACCATGCAGCGGCAGAGACGGATGTTTCTCATGGATGGCGACACATTGATCATTCCGCAGCGCAAGCTGGTCCCCCTGCTGGAGAACATAAACGCCAAGCTTCCCTGGCTGACCAGGATCGGAACCTATGCCAACGCCAAGTCCATCCATAAGAAAAGCGAGGAAGACCTGGCCCGGCTGCGGGAGCTCAAACTGGGGATCATCTACCTCGGCGTGGAGAGCGGTCATGAACAGGTTTTACAAGATATAAACAAGGGGGCCACAGTCGAGGAGCTCATCGCCGCCGGACACAAGGTGAAAAGGGCCGGGATCAAGCTCTCGGTCACCGTTCTTTTGGGCATAGCCGGAACGCAAAGGTCCCTGGAGCATGCCCGGGCAACAGGGGAGCTGCTTTCGGCCATGGATCCCGATTATGTGGGGGCCTTGACCGTTATGCTCATCCCCGGGACCCCTTTGTACTCGGATTGGGAACAGGGACGGTTTTGTTTGCCGGATGAGCAGGGCATATTAAGCGAACTCAGGGAGATGCTGGCCCACACCCGCTTGAGCAGGGGTCTTTTCATGGCCAATCATGCCTCCAATTATCTCCCTATTCGGGTCCGTTTTCCAGACCAGAAAGAATCCACCCTGGAGCTTATCGACCAGGCCTTGTCGGGAAAGGTTCAACTCAAGCCGGAGTGGATGCGGGCCTTATGAGTCAGTTCAGGCACGCAGATTAGTGAAAAAAAGAACAAATAAGCAGACACGCGGACTGAGCTCGTGAATGACCTGGTTTCATTTCAAAAAATCTTTGACAGGGCAAGTGAAATGAGGTAAGGACTTTCCAGTTTGCAACAAATTTCACAAATTGCAGGGAGGCGGCATGATAGAACTCAACATCACCTTATTCATCCAGCTCGTCAATTTCCTGATTCTCTTGGCTTTACTCAATGTGCTCATCTATAAGCCCATCCGGGGGATCGTCAAGCAGAGACAGGACAAGATGTCCAGTGATTTGACTGAGATCGAGCGCTTCAACGAGCAGGCCAGATCAAAACTGGAAGATTATCAGGCCGCTTTGGACCGGGCCCGCAAGGAAGCCGGGGAGGTAAGAGAGTCCCAGAAGAAAGAAGCTGTGGCCGAGGAAAAGGACATCCTGTCGGCCGCCAGTGAGGAAGGGAACAAGATGCTAAGCGCCGCCCGCAAGGACATTGAGGCCCAGAGCCAGGAAGCCCGGAAGGCTTTGAGCCAGCAAGTGAAGAAATATGCCAAGTTGGTGACTGACAAGGTTTTGGTCAAGGCGTAAACCCAGAACAGGTAAGGAGGGTGGAGCGTTGAATAAGAGGTGTTGGATTCTATTGGGCGTGAGCGTGTGTGTGTTAACGGCCTCAGCGGCCGGGGCTGCTGAAGGCGGGGGCAACAGTGCGGCAGCCTGGAAGGATTTTATGTGGCGGGTTCTGAACCTGGCCCTGTTTTTAGGCGTTGTCTATAAGCTGGCCGGGAAACGGATCAAGGAGTTCTTTTCCGGGCGGAAGGAATCGATACGCAACGAACTGCAGGAGCTGGAGGATCGCAAGGCCAATGCAGCCAAGGAGCTGCAGCGGGTTGAGGACAGCATAGCCGGTATTGATCAGGAACGGCAAGCCATCCTGGATGAGGCCCACAAGCAGGGACAAGCGGCCCGGGAATCCATTCTGGCCAAGGCCCATGAAGATGCGGAAAAAATCAAGGAGCAGGCCCGGGTCAAGGCGGAACAGGAAACCCAAATCATGCTGGAGAGCCTGCGGGCCGAGATGGCGGACAAGATTATTCAGTCCGCAGAAAAAATGCTCACTGAAAAACTGAGCAAGAAAGAACAGGAAAAGCTCGTTGATAAATATCTAACAAAGGTGGTGCTCAATTGAGAGAACAAGTCATTGCCAAACGATATGCCCGGGCGCTGTTCGCAATTGGCCACGAAAAAGGCGGTGACGAGCTCAATACCTATGGTCAGCATTTGGCTCAGCTGGCCGAGGTTATGCGCGAAGCGCCCCAGCTTGTTCGTCTTTTCCGGAATCCCATTGTCCGGGTTGAGCACAAAAAAGGGGTGGTTACCGCCCTGCTGGACAAGCTGGAGATCTCCGGGACCGTGCGTCAGTTCTGCCTGTATCTGGCCGATCGGGAGCGTCTGGCCAATTTCCTGGATATCCAGGAATATTTCAGCAGACTCCTGGATGCCAATGAAGGGATACTGCGCGGGGAGTTGATTACAGCCATTGATTTAACCAAAACCAAGCAAGACCAGATCACGAAAAAATTGGAAAAGCAATTGCAAGGTCAATTGGTCCTGAATTATGAGACCGATGCCTCAATCCTTGGTGGGTTGGTCCTGAAAGTAGGGGACAAGGTGTATGATGCGAGCTTGCGGGCGCAGCTGGACCAGATGCGAGAAACCATCAAAAGGGGTGAGTAAGAGCTATGCAAATCAAAGCTGATGAAATAAGCCAAATCATTGAAGATCAGATTAAGAATTACGAACAGAAAATGGAGATGACCGAGACCGGTGTGGTCCTCTCCGTGGGGGACGGTATCGCCAAGGTCTATGGGGTGGAAAATTGCATGGCCATGGAGCTCTTGGAGTTTCCAGGCGGTGTGTACGGTCTGGCCCTGAACCTGGAAGAGGACAGCGTGGGTGTGGCCCTTTTGGGTGAGGACACGCACATCAACGAAGGGGATACAGTCAAGCGGACAGGGACGGTGTTTTCCGTGCCGGTTGGAGAGGCAGTCGTAGGCCGGGTCTTGGATCCGGTGGGCACTCCTCTGGACGGTCTGGGTCCAATATCCATGCAAGAAACCAGGTTGGTGGAAGTGAAGGCCCCGGGGATCATCGCCCGCCAGCCGGTCAAGGAATCCATGCATACCGGCTTAAAGGCCATCGACGCCATGACCCCTATCGGCCGGGGGCAGCGGGAGTTGATCATCGGCGATCGGCAGATTGGGAAGACAGCCATTGCCGTTGACTCCATCCTGGCCCAGAAAGACACTGATGTGCACTGCTTTTATGTGGCCATTGGACAGAAAAAATCCACAGTCGCCCTGGTGGCCGATGTTCTCCGCCAGCATGGCGCTCTGGAATACACAACCATTATTTCGGCTACCGCCGCTGAGCCGGCTCCTCTGCAGTTCATTGCTCCTTATGCCGGATGCACCATGGCCGAACATTTCCGGGACAATGGCAAGCACGCACTCATTATTTACGATGACCTGTCCAAACAAGCCGTTGCCTACCGGCAGATGTCCCTGCTTCTCAGGCGGCCTCCCGGACGTGAGGCTTTCCCGGGCGACATCTTCTATCTCCACTCCCGCCTCCTGGAGCGGGCAGCCAAGTTCAGCGATGAAGAGGGCGGCGGCTCATTGACCGCATTGCCCATCATCGAGACCCAGGCAGGAGACGTATCCGCCTATATTCCCACCAACGTGATATCCATTACCGACGGTCAGGTCTACTTAGAGCCCGACCTGTTCAACGCCGGCTTCCGGCCGGCCATCAACGTCGGCTTGTCCGTATCCCGAGTGGGTGGAAGCGCTCAGATCAAGGCCATGAAGCAGGTGGCCGGGACCTTGCGTCTGGATCTGGCTCAGTATCGTGAACTGGCCGCCTTTGCCCAGTTCGGTTCTGATCTGGATAAGGCCACCCAGGAACGTCTGGAGCGAGGGAAGCGGATGATGGAAGTGCTCAAGCAGGATCAATACAAGCCTATGCCGGTGGAAGAGCAGGTGGCTGTCCTGCATGCCGGCACAAAAGGGTTTATGGACACCATTGCTGTCGATGATATCAAGCGCTTTGAGTCTGAATATCTCGAATTTCTGCGGGCCAGTAAAGGCGAGGTCTTGAGCGAAATCAAAGAAAAGAAAGCACTGGACGATGACCTCGAAGGCAAGCTGCAAGCAGCGGTTGAAGAGTTCAAAAAGTCTTTTCAGGCCTAGCAAAAGGGGTAATCCATGCCTTCATTGAAGGAAGTTCAAAATAAGATCGCCTCGGTCAAAAAAACCAAGCAGATCACCAAGGCCATGAACATGGTGGCCTCGGCCAAGTTGCGCAAAGCTCAGGACCGGATTGAACGATTTCGTCCCTATGCGGAAAAGTTCTATGATATGCTTGGGGAGATGGCCGGCGGTGTGGAGACATCTGCGCACCCTCTCCTGGAACACCGGGACACCGTGAATACTGTGGGCATACTGCTTATGACCTCGGACCGGGGCTTGTGCGGCGGGTTTAATACCAACCTGATTCAAAAATCCTTGACCATTGCCCGGGAAAAGGCAGCCCAGGGCAAGAAAGTTGTGTTTTACTGTGTAGGGAAGAAGGCCCGCAACCAGATTCGGAAGCGGGAGTTTGAGGTGGTCATGTCCAGGGTGGACTGCATGGACGGTTTTGATTTCAGCCTGGCCAACGATCTGGGCACTGAGCTCATCAGCGCGTATGTCAATCACGACCTGGATGAAGTACATTTGGTCTACGGAGAGTTTGTCAGTGTGGCCAAACAGGAGCCGCGAGGGCTGCAGATTCTACCCGTGGTCCAAAGCGAGGTGCAGGAAGAGGTGGAGGCGAGCGGGGCTACGGCCCAGTATATGTATGAACCGTCTGTGGATGGCATCCTGGCTGAGCTTTTGCCGCGATTTATCAAGGTGCAGGTCTATCGTGGACTGCTGGAGACCTCAGCCAGTGAACACGCAGCCCGGATGACGGCAATGGATAATGCAAGCAGCAATTGCGACGATATGATCTCCAACTTGACATTGGCCTACAATAAGGCCAGGCAGGCTGCGATCACTGCCGAACTCTTGGATATCGTCGGTGGAGCTGAGGCACTCAAAGGTTAAAGGGGGCATATAATGAGTGAGAAGGTAGGAAAAATATCGCAGGTCATTGGAGCTGTCGTCGACTTAGAGTTTCCTGAAGGGCAACTGCCCAACATTCGCAATTCAGTCCGGATCAAGGATCCCAAGCGGCCGGCTGAAGAAGAACTCATTGTTGAAGTTGCTCAGCAGTTAGGTGATAATATTGTCCGCTGCATTGCCATGGACGGCACCGAGGGCCTGGTCCGGGGAATGGAAGCCATTGACACTGGTGATTCGATAAGAGTCCCGGTCGGCGAGCCGTCCCTGGGTCGAATCCTGAACGTGGTCGGCCGCCCTGTGGATGACGGCGGAGAGGTCAAGGCGGAGACCTACTACCCCATTCACCGTCCATCCCCGTCCTTTGCCGATCAAAGCACGGACGTGGAACTCCTGGAGACAGGAGTCAAGGTTATTGACCTGCTCATTCCCTTCCCCAAAGGTGGAAAGATGGGGCTGTTCGGAGGAGCCGGAGTGGGCAAGACGGTTATCCTTATGGAAATGATCAATAATATCGCCAAGCAGCACGGCGGCAAGTCCGTGTTTGCCGGGGTTGGTGAGCGGACCCGGGAAGGAAACGATCTGTATCTGGAAATGAAAGAAGCCGGTGTTCTGCCCAATGCAGCCCTGGTTTACGGACAGATGAATGAGCCCCCTGGAGCCCGGGCCCGGGTGGCCTTGACCGCCTTGACTGCGGCTGAGTATTTCCGTGATGAGCAGGGCGAAGACGTGCTGCTGTTCATCGACAATATCTTCCGCTTCACCCAGGCCAACATGGAAGTGTCCGCTCTGCTCGGACGTATGCCCTCGGCAGTGGGATATCAGCCCACCCTGGGCACCGACCTGGGTGAGTTGCAGGAACGGATCACCTCTACTCATAAGGGATCCATCACCTCGGTGCAGGCCATTTACGTTCCGGCTGACGACTTGACCGACCCGGCCCCGGCCACCACTTTCTCCCATTTGGACGGGACCCTGGTTCTGTCCCGGCAGATCGCGGAGCTGGGAATCTATCCTGCGGTTGATCCTCTGGACTCCACATCCCGCATCCTGGATCCGAACGTCCTGGGATCTGAGCACTATCAGACCGCCCGCCAGGTACAGATGATCCTGCAGCGGTACAAAGACTTGCAGGATATCATCGCCATTTTGGGCATGGAAGAACTCTCTGACGAAGACAAGCTGACAGTGGGCCGGGCCCGCCGGATCCAGCGCTTTTTGTCCCAGCCCTTCCATGTGGCCGAGCAGTTCACCGGAATCCCCGGCGCTTATGTCAAGACTGAGGAGACTGTTCGGGCCTTTAAAGAAATTCTGGAAGGCAAGCATGATGACCTGCCGGAAAACGCCTTCTACCTGGTGGGGACAATTGAAGAAGCCAGAGAAAAGGCTGAAAAGATGCAATAAATAATCACTGAGGATGTGAGTATGGCCAGTACAATACGCTTGGAGATAGTGACCCCGGACAAATTGGTCCTCAGCCAGGACGTCGAATACGCCGGCGTTCCCGGTTTGATGGGTCAATTCGGTGTCTTAAGGAATCACATCCCGTTTCTTTCAGCCTTGGCTATTGGGTCCTTGTATTACAGGTCGGAAGGCAAGATCCACTACGTGTTTCTGTCCGGCGGTTTTGCTGATGTGACCCAGGACAAGTTGACCATTCTGGCTGAGAGTGCCGAACGGGCTGAAGAGATTGATATTGCCCGGGCCAAAAAGGCGAAAGAACGGGCCGAGCAGCGTCTGCAGCAGGAGCGGGACCGGTTCAATGCAGCCAGAGCTGAAGCCGCATTGAGACGTGCGATTCACAGGATTACGACCAAGGAAAAAGAGCATTAACTTCACAACAAAGCGGTCCTAAATGGCCTTTCGGCCTGAGCCGCACGTGACTTGGATTTGTTGAAAAGGCAGGCCGGTTGAGGCCTGCCTTTTTGTTTGCCTGGTTGCCGCGGCTTTTTCTTGCGTTGTGGCTTGGGTCTGTTTATACTCCCAGCTGTGAAAGGAAGAAGCAGTACTTGCTGCCCATATGAAGTGTGCCCAAGCAGAGAGTGCAGAAGAATTAAGCACTCAAGTTCTTGACCTTTGATCCGGACGTGAATGGTTATGCCCCAAGAGGAGACAGAGCGTTGCCCTGAGAGCGGGTTGGGAGCCATTATCCTGGCTGCTGGCAAGGGGACGCGCATGAAGACCACCAAGCCCAAGGTCTTGCATGAGCTTTTGCAGCTGCCCATGCTGTGGTATGTGCATCAGGCTGTCACTGCAGTGCTTGACGCACAGCGGATATGGACTGTTGTCGGCTATGCCCACAGGGAGGTGCAGCAGGCATGCGCCGGGTATGGTGGACATTTCATCCATCAGCAAGAGCAGCTGGGAACAGGCCATGCAGTTCAGGTTGCCTGGCCGGCTGTTGAACAGGCCGGATGCGAGTGGTGTCTGGTACTCAATGGCGATGCCCCTCTTATCCGACCTGAATCCTTGCTTCATTTAGTGAATACCTGCCGGGAAAAGCAAGCGGTGCTGGGATTTGCCAGCCTAGAGCTTGACGAGCCCTCAGGCTATGGCCGGGTTATACGCCAGGCAGACGGATCAGTGACCGCAGTTGTTGAAGAAAAGGATCTCACAGCCCATGATTCCTGCCATGAGCTCAACGAAGTCAATGCCGGGGTGTATTGTCTGCATGTACCCACGCTTGGCCGGCATCTTCACCGACTGAGTCAGGACAACGCCCAGGGAGAATACTACATCACTGAACTGGTTGATCTGTGTGTTCGCGCCGGGGATCGGGTTGTTGCTGCAAGCGCGGGCCGGGACAGCAGCTTTTTGGGAGTGAATAATCCCCGGGAACTGGTGGCCTGTGAGGCTTTACTTCAGCAGGACATCAATGCCCAGATGCTGAACAATGGAGTGATCCTGCGCAATGCGGACCAGATACGCATCTCCCCCTTGGCCCAGGTTCAGCCTGGGGTTGATATCACGGGGCCGGCCGAAATATACGGGGCATGCAGTATTCAAGCCGGGGCGCAGATAGGATCCCATGTGTGTATCAAGAATGCGCGGATCGGACCTGGGGCCTCTGTGCGGGAATTTTCCCACCTGGAAGAGGCCGAAGTGGATGAAGGCTGCCAGGTTGGTCCTTTCGCCCGCCTGCGTCCGGGTACGCACCTGAAGCCCGGGGCTCGAGTGGGCAATTTTGTGGAAGTCAAAAAGTCTGTGCTGGCCGAGGGGTGCAAGGCGAACCATCTTTCCTACATCGGAGATGCAGAGGTCGGACAAGGGGCCAATATCGGTGCAGGAACCATTACCTGCAACTATGACGGATACACAAAACACAAGACTGTAATCGGCCGGGGAGCCTTTATCGGGAGCAATACCGCCCTGGTTGCTCCGGTAAGTATCGGGGAAAACAGTATAGTAGGTGCGGGTTCAGCTGTGAGCAAGGACGTTCCTGATAATTCACTGGCCTTGACCCGGGCCAAACAAAAAAATTTGCCCCGGCGATTGATTTCGATCAAAGATGAGAAAGAATAATGGACCTCATCGATCAGATCGAGGAGCGCATGGAGCGCTTGTTACAGCGGGTTCGGCAACTGGAAGAAGAAAATTCCAGACTTCGAACTTCTCTGGACACGGAGCGTCAAATAAAGGATGATGTCTTGACCAGGTTGGACCACCTCTTGAAAAAAATCCAAGAGGTGGATATATGATACCTGATGCCGAGCTATAATGTACGCCTTCTTGGGCAGGAGGTTTCTTTTAAAACCAATGCCGAAGAGGACAGGATTCGACAAGCAGAGCAATTGATTAAGAACCGGTTCCAGGGTCTGGATACCTATGGTTCCCGAGTGAGTAATGAAAAATTGCTTATTCTCGTAGCCTTGAGTTTGGCTGACGATTACATACAAACGCGCCAAAGGCTGGATGAACTTGAAGACAGGATGAACCAGCTTTTGGAAAGATTTGACCGGAATGCCTGACCGCTTCTTTTGAACAGCAGGCAAGTGCACGCAAACAAGAGTCATGCCCTGGGGTTTTGGTGATTGCAGGAACCATTTTTGAGCCAACACTCTGAAAAACGGGAGCAACTTCGCGTATCCTGTTGAGCAAGCCCGGTTCCTTCCGGGAAGCCTGATGGATATCAAGATGCACCCACCTGGTACGCCAGGTTCAAAGTGGCCTGCAACACGGACCCCCGGGGTTTGCCAACTCGGTGTTGCCTGCTGTTCATGTTTCCGGGGTGTATGTTCCTTCTGAATCCAGCCAAGCAACGCACCACTTCCAAGGCTTCCTGCCTGCTGTCGCTCGCACCGTGTTTTGGGTGCTGAGCTTACCCTGCCCTCTACGTCTTATCGGTTGAGAACCCTTGAGGTATTCCCTTCTCCTGCTGACACTTTGTTGCTGAAGGCTGAGTTGACTGCTCGGTTGGCAGGCATGGGGACCCATCTCATTTTGGGTTTGTAAACATTTCTCACCACGTAAGCTGATCACCGCATGCAGGAAAAGGCATATCGGAACTCAGGGTGAGGGAGGGGCTGAATGCTTTCATCGGCTTTGGCCAACCAGGTTTGTGCGTCCATAGAGCCAACAGGCCAAGTGGCCTGACAGACATAATTGAAGGAGAACCGCTATGGAACTATTGATTATTGCTTTGGCCGGAATCCTCTTGGGTGCCGGGGCCGGATACGTCTTGCACAAGGTCTCGTCGGCCAAGCGGCTGGAAGAATCCAGAACTGAGGCAGAACGGGTTCTCGAGGAGGCCAAGAAAGAAGCCCAGGCCGAAAAGAAAGAGCTTATTCTGCAGGGTCAGGATGAGATCTACAAGCAAAAGAAGGAGATGGAGCAGGAGTTCAAGGAACGGGAAAATGTGATCAAGAAGCAAGAAGGCCGTTTGCAGCAAAAAGAAGAGCGCTTAGAGAGCAAACAGGAACGGATAACAGAAAAAGAAAGCGAGATTGTGGATTGGGAGAAACGGCTTTCGAAACAGGAACGGGACCTGGGGGAAAAGGAGCAGGAAATTGAGCAGGTTATGGCCGAACAGGAGCGGATTCTGCAAGAGATTTCAGGTTTGACCGCTGAAGAGGCCAAACGCCGTTTGCTGGAAGATATTGAGAGCAGAACGCGGCATGAAGCAGCCCGGATGATCCGGCAGATCGAGATGGAGGCCAAGGAGACTGCCGACCGCAAGGCTAAAGAGATCTTATCCACAGCCATTCAACGTTATGCCGGAGAATATGTGTCTGAACAGTCGGTATCCGCTGTTGGGCTTCCCAGCGAGGAAATGAAAGGCCGGATCATCGGCCGGGAGGGACGAAACATACGTTCCCTGGAGGCAGCCACAGGGGTGGACTTGATTATCGATGATACTCCGGAGACGGTTATTCTGTCCGCCTACAGCCCTTTGCGCCGGGAAAAGGCCAAACAGGTCCTGGAGCGGCTGATCAGCGATGGCCGTATTCATCCGGCCAGGATTGAGGATATTGTGAGCAAAGTGGACAAGGAGATGGAAGTCAAACTGCGGGAGATGGGGGAGCAGGCCACTTTTGACGTGGGGGTCCATGGCATAAATCCTGAGCTGGTCAGACTTTTGGGTCACCTCTATTATCGGACCAGTTTTTCCCAGAATGTCCTGCATCACTCCCTGGAAGTGGCCTTTTTGTGTGGGGTTATGGCTGCTGAACTGAAGATTGATGTCAAAAAAGCCAAACGGGCCGGTTTGCTCCACGACATAGGCAAGGCCGTAGATCATGAGGTGGAAGGGCCACATGCCTTGATTGGGGCGGACCTGGCCAAGAAATACGGAGAGTCCAAAGACATAATACATGCCATCTCCGCCCATCATGAAGATGTCCAGCCCAAATCCATTCTGGCCGTTCTGGTCCAGGCCGCTGACAGCTTGTCCGGGGCCAGACCCGGGGCGCGGAAGGAGCTTTTGGAGAACTACGTCAAGCGATTGGAAGAACTGGAGAATGTAGCCACAGAGTTCAGCGGGGTGGCCAAGGCATATGCCATTCAGGCCGGCCGTGAGCTACGGGTCATGATCGACTGTGACCGGGTGGATGAAGATCAGACCTATTTGCTGTGTAAAGATATTGCCCAGGCGGTTGAAGACCAGATGACCTATCCAGGCCAGATCAAGGTTACCTGCATCCGGGAGAAACGGGCAGTGCAATACGCCAAATAAGAAACTATGCGCATCCTTTTTTTAGGCGACATCGTTGGCCGGCCGGGGCGAAATGCAGTGACCCGTCTGCTTCCCGGGCTGAAAGCCAAGTGGGAACTCGACTGTGTGGTGGCCAATGTCGAGAATGCTTCCGGGGGCATCGGACTGACTGTAAAAAATGCCAAGCAATTGTACGCTGCAGGCATAGATGTTCTGACTTCTGGAAATCACATCTGGAAGCACAAAGAAATCATTGGCTGTATGCACGAGTGTCCCTGGCTTTTGCGGCCGGCCAACTATCCGCCGGGGGCTCCGGGACAGGGGTGGGGAATTTATGCTTTTGCCCAGGGCGATCTGGCGGTAATCAACCTTTTGGGCCGTATTTTTATGGACCAGGTCGATTGCCCTTTTCGAACCGCGGACAAGATAGTGTCCAGAGTCTGGAAGCAGGCCAGGCACATCATTATCGATTTCCATGCTGAAGCCACCTCGGAAAAAAAGGCTCTTTTTTACGCCCTGAACGGGCAGGTCAGTGCAGTGATCGGCACCCATACCCATGTGCCTACGGCTGATGCCCAGATAAGCTCAGAGCATACGGCCTATATCTCGGATGCCGGGATGTGCGGGCCCTACCATTCGGTTATCGGAATGGATCCGGGGCCTATTCTGGAACGGTTTCAAACCGGCCTGCCCCAGCCTTTTACTGTGGGCAAGGGTCAGGTAGTGCTCCAGGGAGCTTTGCTGGACACTGATGACCAGGGCCGGGCCGTGGTCTTTACCCCTGTGGAGCAGTTTGTGAAATAGACTTCATGTACAGCCAGTTGGCTATTGTCAGTTATTAGCGCCGCCGCTGGCCGCAGACGCCCAGTTTGATCAAGGCTGAAACGTACGGTTCGATAGCAGGGGCGAAAGATTTTTCGCCCTCTTTGGCCAGTCACGTGTCTGCGTGTGACTGGCGATCTTTCCCATACCAACCCACAACAGACGGATGTCGGATTATGCACAGTGATCTGGAAACCAGCCTGGCCCTTATTCGCCGGGGCAGCGAAGAGATTATCGAACAAACCGAACTGATATCCAAACTCAAAAATGGACGTCCCCTGCGTATCAAGGCCGGCTTTGATCCCACCGCTCCGGACCTGCATCTTGGACATACGGTTCTTATTCAAAAGCTCAAGCACTTTCAGGAGCTTGGGCACCAGGTCCTCTTCCTTATCGGAGACTTTACAGGCATGATCGGGGACCCAAGCGGCAAGTCGGAGACCCGCACCTCGCTGACCCGGGAAGAGGTGATGAAAAATGCCGAGACCTATAAGCGGCAGATCTTCAAGATCCTGGATCCAGAGCGGACTGAACTCATGTTCAACTCTACCTGGATGGATACATTCACAGCCTATGACTTTGTTCAGCTGTGCTCCAAATATACCGTGGCCAGGATGCTGGAGCGGGACGACTTCCACAAAAGATTTCAGAGCAATCGGCCCATCTCCATTCACGAGTTTCTCTATCCCCTGGTTCAGGGTTACGATTCTATCGCCATGCGTTCGGATCTGGAGCTTGGAGGGACGGATCAGAAGTTCAACCTCCTGGTGGGCCGGACCCTGCAGCGACAAGAAGGCATGGAGCCCCAGGTCATCTTGACCATGCCCATCCTCGAAGGCCTGGACGGGGTGCAGAAGATGAGCAAATCCCTGGGCAACTATGTAGCCATTGAAGAGCCGGCCGGGGATATGTTCGGCAAGCTGATGTCCATATCCGATGATCTCATGTTCCGCTATTACGAACTCCTCTCTGACAAGAGCATGAACGAAGTCCTGGGCTTAAAGCAGGATATGGAGCAGGGACGCAAGCATCCCAAAGAGATCAAGGAAGAGCTGGCGATGGAGATTACAGCCAGGTTCCACAGTCCGGAAGCGGCACGCCAGGCCAGGCTGGATTTCGCCCGGGTGTTTTCTGAACATGAACTCCCAAGCGATATGCCGGTGGTGGAGGTTGGAGCTGATCAGAGTGCGCTCCTGGGCGATGTCCTGGTCCGGGCCGGACTTTGCCAGTCCAAGGGAGAGGTCAAGCGGTTGTGCAGGCAAGGGGCGGTGAGCGGGAACGGTCAGAAGATCATGGATGCCCAGTACGCCTTTCCCCAGGGCGAGCATGTGGTCAAGGTCGGCAAGCGGCGTTTCGTTCAGGTGGTGGTCAGAAGACAGAAGACAGATGACAGATGACAGAAGACAGATGACAGAGGTCGGAGGTCAGCTTTTCCTCTGGCCACAGACGTCCAGTTTGATCGAGAAAGAAACTGGCAGTGAAGTGGGCTGGGCCCAGTAGCCCGGGCCTCTCCCGAGGGCCTGGTCTTTATACGCACTTGACGCCGTGGGTGTGATGTTCTCAGAGGGCAGCCACGCGCTGACGCGTGGCTGCCCCTACAAGGAGGTCAGGTGTCATATGAAAGTTCGATGTCTTGACCAAATTGAGAGAATCTACGAGGGCCTTTGGGCAGGGGCAGTGCTTCGCGCGCAGCGCGTAATGCCTGCCCTCTGGGAGTTTCAAATGCCCACGGTGTCAAGTGTGTGCTATGCCCAGCCTGATGGTCGGGGGCGTATGACAATTAAAGAGGCTGGGCCTTGGAGAGAACCAGCCCTACCCGCAAACGCCAGAGCCACCAGTAGGCCGTCCTTGCCCCCAAGGGCAGGCCATCTTCAGGGTAAGGTCTCGTTTCATAAGAGCTTTGCCTCCGGCACATCTGACATGTTTTTTGCCCCAAAGCGGGCAAAAGAAGAAAAATTTGCCAGATTAATCAAAGATGAAACGTGCACTTTGACCATACAAGGGGCGAATAATCATGACAAGGCTATAGATGTGTTTTGTCATTCTGATCGAGTCTTCGAGTGAAGAATCTCTCAATGCTTCCGTGCCTTCTGCATATTCCGCGGTTCAAAATCTGCTGTGTTTCTAGTTCCCCTCCCTCCGGCCTGTCTTCCAGGCGGGAGGGGGCAGGTGAGGGGTTGTTTGGGCCGGCATTTGATAGGTGCCAAGAATCGAAAGGGTTAAGAAATTTATGCTTCAGAAATTGACTTCCTCTTGGCCGATGTTGTGGCAAGAATTTGCTCTCTTTGCCCGCCTGGTCAAAATTGAACACTCGGTCTTTGCCCTGCCTTTTGCCTATATCGGGCTGTTTCTGGCCGCAAGTGGATGGCCGGGCTGGGGGCCGTTTATTTTTCTCTCTGTGGCCATGGTGGCTGTACGCTCCTTTGCCATGGCCGTAAACCGTCTGGCCGATGTGCAGTACGATCTCAAGAATCCAAGAACCCAGGACAGGCCATTGGTCACCGGGGAGATTTCTCCATCCAAGGCCTGGATAATGACCCTGACTGCGGCTGTGGTTTTTGTGCTGGCCTGTGCCGGACTGAACACCCTCTGTTTGTACCTCTCCCCCCTGGCTTTGGTGTGGTCCGGCCTGTACAGCTACAGCAAGCGGGTGACCTGGCTGAGCCATTTCTGGCTGGGCTCGGTCCTCGGGCTGGCCCCCCTGGGCGGATGGCTGGCCTATTCCCCTACATTTACTCTTCCGGCGGTGCTGTTCTTTCTGGGAGTGACCTTTTGGGTGGCCGGATTCGATATCCTGTATGCCTGTCAGGATGTGAGATTCGATCGTGAGGTGGGGCTAAAGTCCATGCCGGTGCGGTTCGGAATCCAGGAAGCCCTGTTGTTATCCACATTTAGCCATGTCAACGCCTCTCTCTTTTTCCTTATCGCCGGGTGGGCGGCCGGGTTGAGCTGGATTTATATCCTGGTCTGGCTGGCGGTCAGCATTGTGCTTTTGTGGGAGCACACCCTGGTAGCGGCCGATGACCTGGACCAGCTGGACCTGGCCTTTTTCACCTTAAACGGGATCATTGCCGTTGTGCTCTGCGCCGGGGTGCTGGCCGATATCTTCGGGCCGCTATAGACTGCCTGCTGCTGATGAAAGGCTCAAATCTTTTTTTTCTGAGATACATTCAAACGTGTGGACCAGAGTACATGGTGGCAGTCAATGATAGAAGAACTGATAAACAGCCGGGTGCTCATCCTGGGCTGCGGGAATACATTTTTTGGAGACGATGGTTTTGGTCCTGAGGTCATCCAGGCCTTGGAGCAGGATGCAGATTTGCCCCAGGGAGTGACAGCCTTTGACGTGGGGACCAGCGTGAGCGATCTGCTCTTTGATCTGGCCCTTGCTCCGGATAAGCCGGAGATGATAATTTTGGTCGATGCCTTGTCCCTGCCGGAGTTCAACCCTGGTCAGCTTGTATGGCTCCCCCTGACCCAGATCCCGCAGTGCAAGAAAGCGGATTTTTCCATGCACCAGTTCCCGTCCATTGATTTACTCCAGGAACTTGCTCTACAGGCCGGGGTCGATGTCCGGGTCCTGGCTGTTCAGGCCGGTTGCATTCCAGATCGTGTCCAGCCCGGACTCACGGCCGAGGTCCTGGCCGCAGTTCCCGCTGCCTGCCGGATGATTCGCTCTGCAGTTGAGCTGTAAGATCATCCTTTCTGTTCTTTCTCTGGTTCCCCTCCTTGCGGCCGCTTTGGGCCGGAGGGAGGGGTCAGGGGAGGGTTCTTCTTTGCGACGTGTACTATGCACGACCCGCATGTATCAGTGCGTGGTCTCCTGGCTGCTGTCCTGAGGACCGGACAGGGTATGCAGGACATCCTGCCCTTTTGCGGTTCGCTTCCAGGCCTCAAAAAGCTGCATCCATTCGGTAAAGTTCAGAGGATTATTTTCCAGCTGCTCTTCGTGCGCTTCCACCCACATATGGAAGGCCTGCATTTCCACTTGAAAGCTCTTGCTGTTTAATACTGATAAGATTCGGGTGATATCATAGCGTTCGCCGTCAAGGCGGTTTTGTATGTATTCAATGATCTTATGCTGCGATTTTTCCGGGGTCATGACCTCGTTGTTCAGCTCTGCAGCCAGCCCTCCGAGTAAAGGGTGATCAAGCTGCATGGTTTCAACGTTGGATTCGGAAACTTTCAGCTTGTGAGTGTCTCCTTCCTTGGTCATGTAGTAAAAGCGAAGCCAGTGTTCAAATTTGCAGATATCAGTGACATCCTTGAGGGCTTGTTTGAATTGATCAGCCATGCGTGCTCCTTTCATAGACACCCGGCAAAAGGGATTTGCCCGGTGAGGGTGACAGGTTTGGACCACTACCGAAGATAAGCTTTCAGCGATCCTGGGGAAAAGATTTTCTGAACTATGAATGTTCGTTGCCTTGAATGCCCAAGGCTTCAGGAGACTTAAGCCAGGGCTTGAAGTGTCGGACAAGGCCCACGACTTGTCCCAGGACCTGAACTCCTTCCGTCTCTTCAGGGCTTAAATATGCCGGGGGGAAGGCCTGATTGTCACAGATCAGGGTCATGCTCCGGGACTGAAGATCCACCCGCCTGATGAGGAGATTGCCGAACAGATCCAGGGCATAGATCAGGCCTGGACGGACATGCTGGCAATTCTGATCAAGGAGGACCAAATCCATGTCCTTGATTTCCGGCTCCATACATGGGCCGATCATTTCCAGGCTGACCAGGGTTTGAGATTTTGTCTGTAAAGGGTCCTGGTCAGGAAGGGCAATTCGAGGCGCTTCTTTTTCCAGTTCGAGCCGGGAGATCTCCTGGCCCCTTACAGGCTGAATATGGGGGATGCCGGCCCAGAGTGCGTCCTGTGTTTTAAAATCAAGGGCTGGAGCTCCGGTGCCGGTGGCCAGCCAGGTTGAGTTCAGGTTATAAGCTTGGGCCAGGGTGAAGACCCACTTCCAGGGTACGGTATCTTTTTGTTTGGCCAGGGATATGGCTGCCCGGCCCACACCCAGCGCCTGGGCCAGGTGGGATTGGTTTTCAATGTCGGTCATCTGGCATAACCGATTGAAAAAATCTTGAAAAGATGGAGAAGTCATGCCAGTTTAGTCAGGTATGTTCGGGGCAGACATTTTTTATCCAGGGCGGTGCACGTTTGCCCGGAGTATAGGAATTGGCCTTTGATCCGTCAAACAAAACCTTACTTAGGAATGAAGAAATGGATGACAAACTCCGAGACGAATTGGCTGGGTTGCCTTCACTTTCTGCTCAAAGCGTCACGGCATATAAACAAAATCTGGCCGCCTTGGTGGAAAGGGTAAACAAAATAATGAGCTCCCGGGCAGACCTCAAGTTGCTTATCGGGGAGAATCCAATGCAGGTGATGTTTGAAAATCACAAGAATCACGGGATATTCATGAGCAATCTCTTTTCTCTGCATCAATTTGAGCTTTTGGCCCATACAGTCCCCTGGGTTTATAGGTCCTACCACAGTCGTGGTTTTTCCTATGCCTATTTCCCTGCCCATTTGCAGGCCTGGCGAACTGCCCTCATGGAGATGTTGCCCCCAGATGAGGCCAAGCCCCTGGTTTACGTTTACGATTGGATGCTTTCCCGGCACGAGGATTTCATATCCTGGTCCCAAGAAATACAAACCATAGTTCAAGAATCCCCAGAGTCATGGAAGACGATTTATCAGCAGTTTTTGTCGGCCTTGATCCAGGGAGATAAAGACAGGGTATTGGACTTGGGAAAAGAGGCAGTAGAGTCTGTGCATGATGTGGTTGATTTTTATCTTCATGTTTTGCAGCCCGCGATGTATGCTGTTGGCGAGATGTGGGAAAAGGGGGAGATCAGCGTGGCCAAAGAGCATTTGGCTTCCGCTCTGGTCAACAGGCTCATGTCTTTGCAGTATATTGAGCTTTTGGGGCCTCAGAAGGAGAAAAAGGGCAGAGCCGTGGTCTCAACAACCACCAATGAGTTTCATGAGATTGGGGCCACAATGGTGGCCAACAGCCTGGAACTTGATGGATGGGAAGTTGAGTATCTGGGATCAAATATGCCAAAAGAAGATCTGTTGGATTTTGTCTTTACGTATCAACCGGACATCCTGGCTTTGTCTATCGCTATGAGCTTTAATCTGGAGTCGATGCAAAGCATTGTTTACAGCATCGCCAAGTGGCCGGCTGAAAAGAGGCCCAAAGTCATGGTTGGGGGATCGGCGTTTCGTGGGGTGCCTGATCTGGCAACAAGTCTGGGAGCTGACGGATACGCCAAGGATTGCAGCCAGGCTGTGCAGCTGGCCAAATCATGGCAGGAGCAAAAGATGCA
>JAWLEI010000041.1:0-24920 GCA_041686195.1 Desulfovermiculus sp. | reverse complement strand
AGCCAGATGCAATTGCAAGGACAGGAAGCCCAGCCCGGAACTCAGTCCGTCGAGATATCCCGGCTTTTGGAGTCAGTTCAGGGGCAAGGCCAGGTGGGGAGTCAGTCCCTTGACCCGGAGGCACGTGCCCAGCTTGGAGAGATACTGCAACGGATGCAGATTTTGTTGGGCCGCAGCGAAGGACAGGCCCAGAATAATCAGGCCAAAACTCAGTCCGTCGACATGACCCGGCTTCTGGAGTCAGGGCCGGGTCAAGGCCAGATGGGGAGTCAGAGTCTTGACTTGGAGACACGTACCGAGCTGCGGCAGCTCTTGCAGCGGATGCAGGCTATTTTGGGCCAAAGTGAAAGCAAAGGTCAGGCCGGGAATGGTCAAAAAGCTCTTCATGTGGAGGACGGCGGGAAATCGGCCCAGGAAGGCCTGCGGGCCTCCCAGGCAGCGGCCGTCTCGCAGCCGGTATCTCCCCAGCCAGCCCCAAATAGGGGACTTGGCTATTACCTTCATGCATATCAAGGAGCTGAGCAAGCCGGGGGTAAAGGCTTAGCTCAAGCTGATCTCGTGTCTGCAGGTGGTGAAGGGCAGAGCAGTGGAGGGAGCAAGGACGGCCTGTCCGGGCAAGGACGCAGCTCTTTGGCCGAGGCCATGTTCCTGCAGAACAGCACAGGAGGCAAGGGACAAACCGGGGCAGGAAATGGAAATCAGTTCGGACTGACCCTGCACAACGCAGCTGAAACCGGAACCGGGGGTGGGAGTGGGGCTGCTGCGACTTTCACAGGAAGTCCGGGCTCTTCAGCTGCCAATCCCTTAGCCGGGCAGGGGGCATCCCAGGCCTTTGGATCGCAGCAGGCCTTTGAGCAGAGCATGGTGGACCAGGTTAGATTCAGGCTGTCCCAGGGCCTGCGCTTCGGTCAGCAGGAGGTTGTGGTCCGCATGCATCCCCGGGAGCTGGGAGAGGTACGCTTGAGTTTGAATTCGGACGACGGCAATCTGCGGGCCCATCTGCATGTGCAGTCCCAGCAGGTCCAGGACGTTCTGGAACGGAACATGCCCAGGCTGCGGGAAGCCCTGGCTGAGCAGGGTATAGACGTGGAAGATTTTGTGTTCAGCAGCGAGGATCAAGGACAAGAGAAAGAATATCGGAGCTTTGAGCAGGAGAAATGGGCTGGGGGGCGGAAACCGGAATCTGGGAGCACAATGCCTGCAGCCCCTGAAGTGCATGCAGGGAAAGAGCAGGCTGGCTACAGTCCTGAACAGGGACTCAGTGTTCGGATTTGAAGGGAAATATGAGTAAGGTATCAGATTTGCCTCCGGCAAATCTGAGATATTTTTTGCCCCAAAGCGGGCAAAAAGAGAATTTTCCTGATTGATCATGAATGAAACTGAGGGCTTAACCCCTCTGTCATTGCCCGGCCCGGATCATGCGAGTACACCGGGATCAGACTCGCCGGGCAATCTAGGGGAAAGCCGCTTAATCTGTTCTGGATTCTGGTCCCGGATCGGTGTCAGGGATGACGTTCCTGCGCGGGAATGACGAACAAAGTTGGATCTCGCTTCATACGAGAGGAGAGGAAAGGCATTATGGAGACTTCAGCCACCGGAACAATCAACAATCTTATGCAGGACAGCAGGGAATCCGGCAGCAGTCAAAAAAATCAGGACATCATGGGCAAGGATGATTTCCTGCAGCTTCTGGTTACCCAGTTGGAGAACCAGGATCCCCTGGAGCCCATGGATCCGGAACAAATGAGCGCCCAGCTGGCCCAGTTCAGCTCCTTGGAGCAGCTGACAAATATCAGCAAGTCCATGGAAGGGCTGGAAACTATGGCCGGCAGCGTGGATCAAGCCAGGGCTCTGGATATGCTGGGCAAAGAGATCCGCATGGAGGGAAATTCCTTTACTCTGGACCAGGACGATGTCCCCTTAAACTATCGCCTGCAGGACGAGGCGGATAAGGTCACGGTTTATGTTGCGGACAGCGCGGGTCAGCAGGTTGCTGAGCTGAAGGGCTCGGGCACGTCCCCGGGAGAGCACTCCGTGACCTGGAATGGGGAAAACGAGGATGGGGAGCAGTGCCCGCTGGGGCAGTACTCCTTTGTGATCGAGGCCCGCAAGGACGATGAGGTCCTGTCCACTGAACCTTTGGTCATGGCCCAGGTCACCGGGGTGGACTATGCTTCATCAGGCGAGGCCATGCTCCAGACCACAGCCGGAGAGGTGGGAGTAAGCCAGGTGGGAACGGTGCGCATGTCGGAAAAACAGGAATAATTATCCAGAAACATAGAGGAGGCAGATATGGGAGTTGATACTGCATTATATTCCGGAGTCAGCGGATTAAGCGCCAACAGCAATGCCATGAACGTGATTGGTAACAATCTGGCCAACAGTCAAACCACGGGGTACAAGGCCAATCGGTCCTTGTTTTCCGATTTCATGGCCAGCGAGGTGGCCTCGGCCAGCGGCTCTTCCCAGGTGGGCCGGGGTGTGGGCCTGGCCACTGTGGATTCCATATTTGAGCAGGGCAGCTTCAAGGACACCGGGGTGAATACGGACATGGGCATAGACGGAGACGGGTTCTTTATGGTCAGTGAACCGGACCAGGAGGGAACCAAGTACACCCGGGACGGGTCCTTTCGCTTTGACCAGGATGGAAATCTGGTCAACTCCATGGGTTACCGGGTGCAGGGGTATGCCATTGATGAAAACGGCAATGCCGGAGGGCAATTAAACGATATCCACACCGATTTGAGCGGGTCCATCGAGCCCTCGGCCACGAGTGAGGCCTCTTTTAGTACAAACTTGAACCAGGATGCTGAGGAGCTTGGGGCCGGGACTTTCGACCCCGATGATCCCAACGGTACATCAAATTTCAGTGCCTCAATGAATGTATACGATTCATTGGGCGACTCTCATCAAGTTACTGTTTATTTTACAAAGGCTGATGCTGCTGCCAGGGAATGGGAATATAATGTCACGGTGCCAGCAGAGGAAACTGGAGGAACTGCCGGAGAGTTAGATAATCTTGCAAATGACACTGTCGCCTTTGGAGAAGATGGGTCATTAGACCCAGAAGAAGTCAATATTACTCCTGGCTGGAACAATGGGGCCGCTGACTCTGATATAGACCTTACCCTCGACCTCACCCAATACTCCGGCCAGTCCTCTCTGGTCTCCAAGTCCCAGAACGGGTTTGCCTCTGGTACTCTGGAGGATGTGAGCGTGGACGACATGGGGATCATCACCGGATCTTACTCCAACGGTGAGTCCAGGGAGATAGCCCAGGTGGGCCTGGCCAAGTTCGCCAACCCCAACGGCCTGCTCCGGGACGGCAACAACCTGTTTGCCGAGACTCAGGCCTCGGGCCTGGCTTCCGTTGGCACCCCTGGTTCCGGGGCCGGGACCATCCGCTCCAACAGTCTTGAGCAGTCCAATGTGGATATTGCCGAGCAGTTCACAGACATGATCACCACCCAGCGAGCCTACCAGGCCAACTCGCGCAGTATTACCACCGCAGACGAGATGCTCCAGGAAGTGGTCAACCTCAAGCGCTAAGCAGAGTCAAACTTATGACAAAAAAAGCCGGCTTCAAGCCGGCTTTTTTTGTTTCAATCCTGGTTGATGAAAAGCTTCATTTCATTCCTGGGAGTGGTTCCGGTTACAGACCGGGATCCTGCAGGCTCATGTCAGGATTTTGGCAGGAGATGTGTATGCTCAAGGCCCAAGGCTCTTGCTGAGCTTATAAGTATTCTGACGACGTCCCTGAACAAGAATGGGCAAATCCAAGCTCACCCCTTTCGCCGCTGCTCTGGATGTGATCCAGATCCCATTTTGCGTTCAAAGAGATCATCATTTTGGGTCGTACCCCCAGGCTATTGTCAAATATTCAAGTCATCTTGGTCGCAAGCAACATGAAATGAGCGCTGAAAATCCATCTTCAGTATGCGCTGACAGGCCTTCAACCTGTTTCCATTGCCCCACTTTTCTCAGTTGAGCCCACCTCATTCGGCAAAAAATATCTTTCCAAAACAAACATTGGCACATTGATTGCTTATCCCAGAACGTAATAAATTGTCCCCAACCCAAACAAAAATGATTTTCCCATGAGAAGTCTCGATTTTGCAACTTTTTTGGGTATAGTCTGTGCTTTCAGCCTCATGCTCTTAGCTATTCTGAATGGAAGCAGTCTGGCCCTGTTTATCAACATGCCGGCCTTTTTGATTGTCATTGGCGGGACCTTTGGCGCTCTGCTTGTCCATTTTCCCTTCCGGGATGTGCTGAACTCTCTGGCTATCGGCAAGAATGCATTTCTGTATCGTGAATCCTCCCCGAATGAAGTTATTGAAATCCTGATCGAGTTTGCCTCCCGGGCCAGGAAAGAGGGCCTGCTGGCCTTGGAAGCTGCAACCCATGAAGTACAGGACACCTTTCTGGCCAAGGGGCTGCAAATGGCCGCTGATGGACATGAGCCCAGGATATTAGAAGATACCCTGCACCGGGAAATAGAATATGTTGAAGACCGGCATGAAAAGGGGGCAGACATTTTCGCGGCCCTGGGGATGTATTCCCCGGCTATGGGCATGATCGGGACCTTGATCGGTTTGGTGCAGATGCTCAAGACCCTGGATGATCCCTCGACCATAGGACCGGCTATGGCCATGGCCCTGATTACCACCCTCTATGGTTCGGTTATGGCCAATGTCATTTTCTTGCCCATGTCTGGAAAACTGCAGACGCGTTCCCAGACCGAAGTGCTGAAGAAAACCCTTATCCTGGAGGGGATGAAATCCATTTTGACCGGTGAAAATCCTCGGGTCATGGAGCAAAAGCTGCACGCCTTTCTGGCCCCCAGAGACCGGGAAAGCAGGTTCAAACGCTAAGGCCTCGAGGGATTTGTGACACACCGAAAAAATGTGAAGCAAAAAAAAAGCAAAAAAAACGGCAGCCCGGCCTGGATGATTACCTACAGCGACATGGTGACCCTGCTGTTGACATTTTTTGTTCTGTTGATCTCTATGTCCGACATAAACAAAATCAAGTTTGTGAAAGCAGTCGGATCGTTGCGCGGAGCCTTGGGCATTCTGGAAGCCACTGATTATGAGGATATCTATCCCATCGAACTCATGAACACAAGCACCCTGTTCGATGAGAGGGTGCAGCGGGTTTACGAGCAGATAGAAAGCAGAGTTCAGGATCTCAACATTAATGAAGATATACAAGTGGTCAAGGATCGGGGAGCTGTTGTCCTTCGACTCAACAATTCCATCCTCTTTGATCCCGGCTCGAACAAACTCAAACCTGAGGCTCATTCTGTTCTTCGGGAAGCAGCCGAACTGATCCGCCCCCTGCAACTCGATTTGCGAATTGAGGGTCATACCGACGACACTCCGGTTTACAGGGCCAATTACTCCAACTGGGATCTCTCAGTGAGCAGAGCACTGTCTGTGCTCAAATTCTTTGCCCAAGAGCAGCTCTTGTCCCTGGATCGCCTTTCAGCAGCCGGATATGGGGCCCAACGGGCCATCGTGCCCAACGATTCTCCAGAGAACAGGGCCAAGAATCGGCGGGTAGACCTGTACCTGGAGCAGGGCGATGATTATCGAAAACAGCTTCCGTACTTAATCGATACCCGAAATCAATTTCCCTTTTAAAGGTTCCTTTGGCTACTGCCTCAAGAAAACAACAGACGAAATGGAGAAAAGCGCCTTATGGCTAGAAATCAGGACCCAACCCCAGAGACAAAAACTCAGAAGGACTGGAAGTTCATACTCATCATTTCCTTGCTTGTATTTTTACTTCTCATGGCCGTAGGGGCCGGCGCCTATTACATAGGGTCCACGTCCTCGGCAGAGACGAAGGACCAAACTGACGAGCCAGAAGAAGAAAAGAAAAGCTCAGGATTCTCATTTGGCTCTGACAACTATCTGGGACCGCTGGTTGAGCTGGAAGATTTTGTGGTCAATATAACTGACGACAAGCAAACCAGATACTTAAAGGTCGCGATTACCATGGAAGCCGCAAACAAAAAGACTAAGAATGAAGTGGATAATCGGCTTCCCCAGTTAAGGGATGCCATCATCTTTCAGATAAGCGGCAAGACACACCATGAGCTCAGAGACCTGCAGGGCAAAAAACAATTACAAGCCGAGCTGATCAAAAGCTTGAACGAAGTCTTGAATGAAGGGCGGATCGAACGCCTTTTTTTCACCGAATTCGTGGTTCAATAGGAGCCAGGCGTGGAAAAAGTTCTATCTCAGAAGGAAATTAATGACCTCTTGCAGGCCATTGCCTCCGGCGAGGTGGATATCGAAAGCGAGTCTGAAGCCGGAGAGGCCAAGCATCGGGAACTGAATCGACTGGATCTCTTCCGGGGCCAGACCTCGGCCAAATGGCGGGTAGCCAACTTCGACATCATCCTGGATGCCTTTGCCCGCAACAACGGGATTACCCTGGCCAACAAGTTCAAACAAAGCGCTTCGGTCAAACGCGTATCATTGGAAAACGAAGACTTTGAAACCTTTCTGCAGGATCTGCAGGAACAGGCGGTTATCGGTATTGTCCGCTTCGAGCAATTGCGCAGTGCCGGACTGCTTATCTTTGACTACCCTCTCTCTTTCTGTCTCCTTGAAGTTATGCTGGGCGGAGCCAGTGACGGTGGGGTGTCCATACCTGACCGCGAATTGACTTCAATTGAGGTCAACGTGCTCAAAAGTGTTATGCAGGAAGTTTGTCAGGACTGGGACAAGGCTTTCAAGCCTTTGGAGGATATTGAAACCAATCTTATCCAAGCTGAGATCAATCCACGCTTAGTAAATATTGTCACCCCGGACACAGAGATGCTTATCTCCAGATTTTCGGTTAAGGCGGGAAATATATTTGGCCAGATGACCCTGGCTATCCCCTTTTTCGCCCTGGAGCCGTACAAAGAAAAACTCAAAAACCGAATGTTTGATGTTATTACTGTCTCTGGAGGACAGGTCTGGACCCAATCACTCAAAGATGAATTGCTCAATGTGGATACTGAAGTCTCCGCGATATTTGCTTCATTTCCCTTAACTATTCGGGAGATACTCAACCTGAAGAGTGGAGATGTGATTGAGCTGGACGCTCGCAGCAGTGAGACCCAGATGCTGGCTGTGGAAGATAAACAGAAATTCAAGGTGGTCACTGGAGTGAAGAACGGGAAAAGGGCGGTTCGGATAACTGAAAAAATATCTCCGGATGGAGGAGCAGGAGGCAGATATGGACAACAATAGTGCAGAGCAGAAACAGGAATCGGAGCAACCCAGCCAGACCTGGCAGGAAGAGAGTGAAAACGGATACCAGCATCTGGACTTGATTCTGGATGTTCCCCTCCATGTCTCAGCTGAACTGGGACGGTCAAAAGTGATGATCAAAGAACTGCTCCAACTACGGGAAGGATCGATCATTGAGCTGGACAAGCTGGCCGGAGAACCGTTGGATGTTTATGTCAACTCCCGGCTCATCGCCAGGGCTGAGGCAGTCATCGTGAATGAAAAAGTGGGTCTGCGCCTGACTGATGTGGTCAGCCCTTCTGAACGATTGGAGAAACTGGGGTGAATTTCTGGATGGAATGCACAGCTCCCATGGCCGCCATGGCTTCAACTTCCGGCCTGGGACCGGAAAGTGATCCTCAGATTTGGCCGTTGCTGCTGAAAATGATGGCCGCTTTGGCGGTTGTATTGGGTTTGATGCTCCTTTTGAGTGCCGGGCTGCGCAAATACCGGTTGGGCCGGGAAAAGGCCGGGGATGCGAGCATAAAGATCAAGGAAAGCCGGGCCTTAGGTTCGAAAAAAATGCTCTGCCTGATCGAGGTCCGGGGCCAGGATATGCTCTTGGGGATCACTGCGGAGAGAATCATGTTTCTCTCCCATATACCTCCCCGGCAATCCACTGCATCCTTTGCCCAGGTTATGGATGAGCAGAACAACAGAGAGATATGAAATATATTTTTTGGGCCGTGCTCATCTTGCCATGGGCCGGAATCTTTTTTCCGGAATCAGCTTTTGGGCTTCAGCTGCCGGAAGTGAATCTGAACTTTTCCGGCGATAATCAGCCTGAGCAGGCATCTGTCCTCTTACAGATCCTGTTCTTGCTCACCATCCTGTCGGTAGCTCCGGCTATTGTGCTCATGACGACCAGTTTTGTGCGCATTGTCATTGTTCTCTCTTTTATCCGCCAGGCTATGGGTACTCAACAGATGCCCCCCAATCAAGTAATCATCGGTTTGGCCATATTTTTGACCTTTTTCATTATGGCCCCAGTCCTTGGGCAAATCAACTCCCAGGCCATCCAGCCCTATTTGAGCCAGGAGATCGGGGACCAAGAAGCCTTAAGTCAGGCCGTTCAACCCATGCGCAAGTTCATGTTCGCCCAGGTCAGGGAAAAGGATCTGCAGCTGCTGGTGGATATCACTCAGTCAGATCCTCCGCAGACAAGGCAGGATATTGACACCCTGACCCTTATTCCGGCCTTCATGCTCTCAGAGATCAAACGTGCCTTTCAGATTGGATTTATGATCTTTGTTCCGTTCCTGGTCATCGACATGGTGACCGCCTCGGTGCTTATGAGCATGGGCATGCTCATGCTGCCACCAATTATTATATCCTTGCCCTTTAAGGTTCTCCTTTTTGTTCTGGTCGACGGCTGGCACCTTGTAGTCCAGTCCTTGGTCCAGAGCTTTATGTAGGCGGGCCGAAGCAGAGTTTTTTGCAGGCAATTAGGATTTGAAAATTGCAGAGAACAAAAAAGGAGGGGCTGCCGCGATGACACCCCAGGATGTAGTAGAACTGACCAGGCATACTGTGGAAACCGTGCTCCTGGTTGCCGCGCCCATGCTCATCGCTGCTTTGGTGGTCGGCTTGACCGTGAGCATCTTTCAGGCCGCAACCCAGATCCAGGAGCAGACCCTGACCTTTGCACCCAAAATCGTGGCTGTCCTTCTGGCCCTGGTCATTTCCGCGCCCTGGGCCATCAAGAACCTGCTCTCCTTCACTCAGGAAGTCCTGCAGACACTCAGCAGCATTGGAGCCGGAGGCTAGAGTTCAGCCTTGCCTCCGGACAATAATTTGACATGAGCTTTGAATCCCTTCACCTCCCTCCAGAGTTTATTCTCTGCCTGCTGCGGGTAGCGGCGGTGGTGGGCAGTACACCGGTGTTCAGCGGGGCTCAGGCTCCCAAAAGGATACGGGCTGGCTTGAGTCTGATTCTGGCAGTTCTCCTCTTCCCCCAGGTCCAGCCTGGCATATCCCTGGCAGAGGCCTCAACCGTTTATCTCGTCCTGCTGGGTGGGTACGAGATCTTGATCGGACTGTTGCTGGGATTTGTGGGCCAGCTCCTTTTTGTAGCCGCCCAGTTTGGGGGGACGGTTATCGGATACCAGATGGGATTTGCTGCAGCCAACATAGTTGATCCCCAAAGCAATCAGCAGATCCAGCTCTTATCTCAGTTTCAAAGCGTAGTCGCTATGCTCGTTTTCCTTGCTGTGGATGGACACCATATTTTTTTCCGGGCCCTGGCCCGGTCCTTTGATGTTTTGCCGCCCGGCACGCTGGGGCATGCCGAACAGGCAGTTCCCTTCATCATCGATCTGACCAGCAGGATGTTTGTCCTCGGCCTCCAGCTCAGCGCACCCATCCTGGTCGTCTTGCTGCTGTCCGACTTTATTCTGGGCATCATGTCCCGGGTTTTTCCCCAGCTCAATGCCTTTATGCTCAAATTTCCAATCAATATCGGGATGTCTTTTATCCTGATCGGGCTCATGGCCGAACTTGTGGTCTCCCTGCTTCAAGAGGAGTTTACCGGTGTGGGGAGGGACTTGCTGACCATCTTGTCTCTGGTGGGGGATAAATGAGCGAGCAGAGCAACGAAGAACGTACTGAACAGCCAACCGAAAAACGGCGTCGGGAGTTTCGGGAGCAGGGACAGGTGGCTCAGAGTCGGGAGGTGAACACAGCCCTTTTGCTGGCCAGCTTTTTGCTCCTCTGGTTTTTCTATGCCCCGGTTTTTGTCAGGGGACTGAAGGAACTGCTGCACGGTTTTTGGGCCAGGCCGGCCCAATTGAGCCTGAGCGCAGAATCTGTCTCCGGATGGCTGGTCCTGATTTTGCTCCATTTGGCTGAAATCTTTTGGCCCTTGCTCCTTCTGGGACTCATTGTCGCTCTGTTGGCCAGCTATATCCAGATTGGATGGCTGATCACTTTAAAGCCCATGCAGCCAAAGCTGAGCAAGCTCAATCCCATTCAAGGGGCGGCCAAATTTGTGTCCAAACGCTCAGCCATGGAGCTGATCAAATCCCTGCTCAAGATCTCTGTGGTGGCAGTGGTGGCTTATTTCGCCCTGGCCGATCTTGTATTTCCGGCCATGGAGCTCTTGGACCGCCCAATAGCCGAAATCCTGGCCTTTATCGGCCGGGGTGCGGCTTCCATCCTCTTTAAATGCTGCCTGGCCCTGGTCTTTATCGCTCTCTTGGACTACGCCTTTGTCCGCTGGGAAATGGAAGAAAAGATGAAGATGACCAAGAAGGAACTTAAAGATGAGCACAAGGAAACCGAGGGCAATCCCCAGCTCAAGCAGCGCATGCGCTCCATACAACGGGAAATGGCCAGGCGCAGGATGATGGCTGAAGTGCCCAAGGCGGATGTGATCATTACCAATCCCACGCACTTGGCCGTGGCCCTTTGTTATGAGCAAAAGACCATGCAGGCCCCGGAAATTATTGCCAAGGGGAGAGGGAAAGTGGCGGAAAAGATACGGGAAATTGCAACCCAGAACAATGTGCCTATTGTGGAAAACCCGCCGGTGGCCAGAGGGCTGTACAGCCTGGAGGTAGGAGATGTGATCCCGGAATCCATGTTCAAGGCTGTAGCTGAAATCCTGGCCTATGTATACAGCTTGCAAGGATCAAACACATGATACAGGCCCTGACCCGCAACCGTTGGTTCGAGCTTATCGTCCGCAGTGATGTCCTGGTGGCCCTGGGCCTGGTAACCATCCTCATGGTTATGATCATTCCCCTGCCTCCTTTGCTCCTGGATATCCTTTTATCCTTGAATATCACTATCGGGCTGCTCATCTTGATCATAACCTTGTACACCACACGTTCCCTTGAATTCGCCATCTTCCCTACCGTACTCCTGGCCACCACCTTGTTTCGCCTTTCCTTGAATGTGGCCTCTACCCGCCTGATTCTGCTCCAGGGTGAGACCGGCCCCCTGGCCGCAGGCAAGGTTATCTACTCCTTTGGCCAGTTTGTGGTCGGAGGGAATTACGTCGTGGGCATTGTGGTGTTCATGATTCTGGTGGCCATTAATTTTATTGTTATTACCAAAGGGGCTGGGCGGGTTGCCGAAGTCTCGGCCCGGTTTACCCTGGATGCCATGCCGGGCAAGCAGATGGCCATTGACGCCGATCTCAACGCCGGGCTCATCGACGAGAAAGAGGCCAAGTCCCGCCGGGAAGAGATTGCCCACGAGGCCGATTTCTTCGGAGCCATGGACGGGGCGAGCAAGTTTGTGCGCGGAGACGCCATTGCCGGCATAGTCATTACCATGATCAATATCGTGGCCGGATTCATTATCGGCGTAGCCCAGCAAAACATGGCTGTGTCCGAGGCAGCAAAGACCTACACGACTTTGACTGTGGGCGATGGATTGGTCAGTCAGATTCCAGCTTTGATCATATCCACCGCTGCCGGGATCCTGGTTTCCAGGGCTGGGGGCACAGGGGATCTGGGTTCGGAACTCATGCGTCAGATGACTGTTAATCCACGGGCCATCTGGGTGGTAGCCGGCATATTGTTCCTGTTTGCTCTTATCCCGGGTTTGCCTTTCGTGCCTTTTCTTCTCATTGGGCTGTTGCTGGCCGGTCTGGCCTATTACCTGGACCACAAGGTGGAAGAGACCGAGGCCCTGGCTGAGGTAGAGCAAGATCCAGGCGAGATTGCCCCCCAAGAACAGTATGACGAGATTCTGCACGTGGATCTTTTGGAGTTAGAAATCGGGTATGGGCTTATTTCCTTGGTCGATGCAGCCCAGAACGGAGAAATGCTGGAGCGGATCAAGGCCATCCGCAAGCAGTTCGTTTCAACCCATGGGCTCATTGTCCCCCCGATTCACATCAAGGACAACCTGCAGCTCAAGCCCAACGAGTACGTCATCTATCTCAAAGGGGAACCTGTGGCTCGATCTGAACTCATGCCCGGACATTATCTGGCCATGAATCCTGGTACCGAGACAGAGAAAATCCCGGGCAAAGAGACCACTGAACCGGCTTTTGGCCTGCCTGCCACCTGGGTCGGTGAGCAAGAGAAGGAGCGGGCCCAGATAGCCGGATATACCGTGGTCGACTGTGCCACTGTCATGGCCACGCATTTGAGTGAAGTTATCAGAAGTCATGCCCACGAATTGCTGGGCCGTCAAGAGGCACAGAACTTGCTAGACACTTTGGCAAAAGATTCGCCAAAGGTGGTTGAGGAATTGATCCCCGGCCTGATGACACTGGGCCAGGTGGTAAAGGTGCTCCAGAATCTGCTGCGTGAAGACGTATCCATTCGTGATTTAAGGACAATTTTGGAGACCCTTGCCGATCATGCCAATCAAGGCCTGGATCCGGATCAGCTCACGGAATTTGTCCGCCAGGCCCTGGCCCGGCATATCAGCAGAAAATATGTTCAGGACCAGAATACCTTGCCGGTATTGGTTTTGGACTCCCAGGTTGAAGAGGCTATGCAGCAGGCAGTAAAACAAACAGGCCAAGGTGTATACATGGCTTTAGATCCGCAAACCGCCCAGAAAATTGTGGAAGGTATCAACAAGCAGCTCAGCAAGGCCGGACAGGGTGGACAGCTGGCCCTGCTCTGCCCGCCCAATCTCAGACTGCACATGCGCCGTCTGGTTGAGCGTTATATCCCCAGGCTGCCTGTATTATCCCATGCCGAAGTGGTCCCAGATCTCAAGGTTCGGGCCATAGGAACGGTTAGCTTACATGCAAGTTAAAGTTTTTCGGGCCAAAAACATGAAGGATGCCTTGCGGCAGGTCAAGGAAGTCTTTGGCCGGGATGCCCTTATCCTGTCCACCCGCACGGTGCGTAAGCAACGCCTGGGCTTTCTGCGTGCCCCGGAGTTGGAAATCACTGCAGCCAGGGAGAATACATCACATCCGCCCCAGGGCCAAGGCGAGACAAAATTCTGGCAAGAACTGGAAACCCAGGTGAGTGGCTTAAGTGACAGTCTTGGAGTCACCTATGACCAGAGCGGCAGACTGGGGTTGGCGGCAGAACAAGACAAAAAGAGAGAAAAATCTGTTTCTGTAGGGTCCCAGGACCGGGATATCCGGGTTTTACACAATGAAATCCGCGAGATACGTCACCTGTTGACCAAGAATGCAGGTGGCGGTCTACAGATGGCCTCGACTCCAGAAGACCCAGTTTCCCCGGAAGTCCAGTTTCTTGTGCAGAAGGGAATTGCCCGGGAGGTGGCCGAGGCTATAGGTGCGGAAAATGAAGGACAGGGTTCTCGAGGACTTTCAGAGGATGCCAGCATGGGATTTCGGTGCCAGGAACGTCTGGCCCAGTGGATTCAGGTGGCCAATGGAATCACGAATCAGAAAAATCGGGGAAAACGCATTGCTTTTTTGGGGCCAACCGGAGTGGGGAAAACAACTACCCTGGCCAAGCTGGCGGCCCATTATCTCCAAAAGCAGGGTCGGGACATTCTGCTGGTAACCATTGACAACTACAGGATAGCAGCGGCTGAGCAGCTCCAGATTTATGCCCAGATCATGAACCTGCCCCTGGAGATCGTATCCACACCGGAACAACTCAACACTGTACTCCGACGCCAGGGAGTCAACAAGTTGACACTTATTGACACGGCCGGCCGAAATCCCCGGGACGAGCAAAGCCTGCAGGAGCTTGAGGCCTTTTTAGGTCAAGGACAAGGAATTGACAAGCATCTTGTTTTGTCGGCCACGACCAGAGAAGAAGACCTCAAAGGCATAGCGGAACGATTTTCCGCCTTGGGACTGGACGGTCTGGTATTCACCAAGCTGGATGAGACCCGCCACTATGCCTCTCTGCTGAATATCCAATACCAAACCGGGTGTCCTTTGACCTATCTGACCGATGGACAGAGGGTGCCAGAGGACCTGCACCCCGCCGACCCGGAAAGTTTATCCAAGATAATCATTAACCTGGATGAGAAATCGCTTCATGATGATCAAGCAGACCACTAATCAGATGGGTGATCAGGCTCAGGCCCTGCGGGAAATAAAAAGCCAGAGTCCAGAAGACCTGATGGAGAGAGAGGCAAAGAGCCCCCAGGTCATTTCCATTACTAGTGGAAAGGGCGGGGTAGGCAAGACCTCTGTAGCTTCCAATCTGGCTGTCACCTGGGCCAAACGCGGAAGGAAAGTGCTTATTATCGATGCAGATCTCGGTCTGGCCAACATCGATGTGGTCTTCGGCCTCTCTCCCAGATATACCCTGAACCATTTCTTTGGCAACAAGCGGGGACTCAAGGAGATCATGATCGAAGGTCCGCATGGGATCAAAATTCTGCCAGCCGGGTCCGGAGTTCAGCAATACACTACCTTGATTCCAGCTGATCACCTGCGCTTTATAGAAGAACTGGATGGCTTGAACAATGATTTTGATCTGGTCCTGGTGGATACTGGGGCAGGAATTTCCGAAAGCGTAACCTATTTTAGTACCGCGGCCCAGACCATTCTGGTGGTCACTACTCCCCAGATAACAGCTATTACCGATGCCTATGCTTTAATCAAGCTCTTGGCCCTGCGCTATCAAGAAAAGAACTTTCATCTCTTGGTCAATACAGCCAAGAGTGAAAGTGAAGCCCTTCAAGTCTATGAAAAGTTGACCACAGTGGCCAATAGTTTTCTGGGAGCATCCCTGGATTTCGTTGGGTGGCTGCCCTATGAGAAAAGGCTGAATGACGCCTTAAGCCAGCAGCAGGCCTTTGTTGACTTGTATCCAAAATCAAGACTTGGATATTCATGCCAGAGAATTATCGACAAGCTGCAATCTGACCCAGGCCTGGGATCCCAAAAAGGATCTCCTCAGTTTTTCTGGTCCAAATTATTGAGGCTTTGTGATTGGAAGTAATTATGAATCCTGGACTCGACGCATACCAAAGACCGCACGATGAGCACCGGAACCGCTTAGTCACTGATCATATGCATTTGATCAACTTCTGGGTAAACAGGATGGCTCCACAAGTTCCGTTATTCATGAGCCGGGACGACTTGATGAGCGCGGCCATGGAGGGATTGAACAATGCAGCCCAACGCTTTGACCCCCAGCGCGGTTTCATGTTCAAGACCTTTGCCGAGCATCGAATTCGAGGAGCTATCTATGATGAAGTGCGGAGAATGGACTGGTTTTCGCGTTCCATGCGGGAAAAACACCAGCACTTGACTCAGACTATCCGGGAATTGGAGATCAAGCTGGGCCGGAGTCCGGGCGAGATTGAGATTGCCCAGGCCATGGGTTTGACCCTGGCCCAATATCAGGACTTGCTGAGCAAGGTCAGTTATCTGGGCTGTGTAAGCCTGAACGAGATTATGGACCAGGAGAGCGAAGAAGGGCTCAGCTTTTTGGAGAACATGTCTGATGAAAAAGAACGTACTCCAGAAGAGTCTCTCCAGCACACTGAGCTTGTTGAGGAGTTGGCCAAACATCTCCAGGAATTGTCCTCAAAAGAGCGCACTGTGATCGCCTTATATTACCATGAGGGCCTGACCCAAAAAGAGATCGCCGAAGTCATGAGTTTGACCGAAGGGCGAATCTCCCAGCTGCACAGCCAGGCCCTGGCCAAGCTGCGGGCCAAGATGGAGTTGAAGTAAACTATAACCAGGCCATGGCTCGGTGAGCGGGGTGGATGCATGACTTTGATGGTTGTTTTTCTGTTGGCCTTGAATTTTGTATTGGCGGCCGGCTTGATTATCCTCTGGCTCCAGTACCATACCTGGTCTGAAAAATCTGAAGAAGTTATAGGCCAAGTGCAAAACGAAATACATGATTTGGAAGCCAGGATGACTCATATGGAGAAAACCGCTCAATCCCAAGGTCCTGATTCAGAATGGCCCAAAGATTGGTTTTTAAATCCGCTGCCGGGGAGAAGCAATCACGTGCCTGAGAGGTACAGATTGGCTATAAACATGGCCGATAATGGCATGGACGTAACTCATCTCACCCAGGCTCTTGGCGTCTCCAAGTATGAAGCGGATCAATTGGCTAACCTGGCCAGACTTGCTCAGCAAAGCAAATATCAGGATGTTCAGGACCAGGCCCTTTCTAAAGACTCTGATCCAGAATGACGATAGGATGTAGAAAGGAGAACCCAAATTTCCCATGGTCCCTTCAAGAGCAACAAAGATCTGAGTGAATTCTCCAACACGTCATTGCTGGGAGCGGAAAACTATGCCTTCAGGTATTTATGGAGCCCTTTCCGGGGCGGTGACCATTGACAACCGGATGGAAGTGCTGAGCAACAACCTGGCCAATGTCAGCACTCCAGGATTTAAACAGGAACGGTCCTATTTTCAATCCATTTTGGACAACAGGGTCCAGACCGAGGCCGGATCCGGGGTGAATTATTCCGGAATGGACGGAACAGAGACCGATTTTTCCCAGGGAAGGATTGATCATACCGGACGAGACCTGGACCTGGCCATTCATGGAGATGGTTTTTTTAAAGTAGCGGACGAGAATGGGTTCTCCTACACCCGGCATGGTGGTTTTATGCGCATGCCGGACGGGGCCGTGGTCAATCGTTCCGGCCAGCAGCTGATAGGGGAGAATGGACCGATCCAAATCCCGGACAACGGAGTTAACATTGACCAGGATGGGGTCATCCTGGGGGCTGACGGGCAACAGCTGGGCCAGATCGATGTCTATACTGTGCCGGATGTGCAGGGCCTGCAGAAACAGGGTAACAGCCTGTGGGGCTTTGAACAGGCTGGAGAGGAAGAAGTGGCTGAAGATGCGGTAATATATCAGTCTCATTTGGAGACTTCAAACGTCAGCCCCATTTGGATCACCACCAATCTCATTGAAAGCAACCGGAACTTTCAATCCTGTCAACGGGCGGTCAAGGCCTACGATACTGTGGCCGAAAAGACAAATTCCATCGGGCGCATCGGCTAAACCAAGCAGGGAGTGTAAAGCATGATAACAGCCCTTTCCACTGCGGCAACAGGCATGGAAGGCCAGCAGACATCAATTGATGTCATCGCCAACAATCTGGCCAATGTGAATACTACTGGATTTAAAAAGAGCAGGATCGACTTTCAGGATCTCCTGTACCAGGATGCGCGCACTGTGGGCAGCGCTTCCACGCAGGATAACGATGTGCCCACCGGGGTTCAAGTGGGCCGTGGAGTCCGGACAGCCGGAATCTACAAGGTGCATACCGGCGGAGATATCACCCGAACCGGAAACGAGCTGGATATGGCCATTGAGGGACCCGGCTTTTTTCAAATAACCACACCGGATGGAGAAATCGCCTACACCCGGGCCGGGGCCTTCAAGAAGGACAGTGAGGGCCGGATCGTGACCTCGGATGGCTATCCCCTGGATCCAGAGATGGCCATTCCGGAAAATGCCACGCAGGTCAGCATAGGCAAGGACGGGACGGTTATGGCCTTTTTGGACGGAGAGACCGAAGGGCAGGAGCTGGGCACGGTTGAACTGGTCAGATTCAGCAATCCTGCAGGACTGAAAAGCATCGGGCAGAATCTGCATCTTGAAACTCCGACATCAGGACAGCCCATAGCAGGCATTCCCGGGGAAGAAGGGTTCGGCACCCTGTCTCAGCAATACCTGGAAGATTCCAACGTGAGTGTGATGCGGGAAATGGTAAACATGATCTCTGCTCAGCGGGCCTATGAGATCAATTCCAAGGCCATAACCACGGCCGATGAGATGCTGCAAGCCACAAACCGTCTGGTTTAATATGTTTTCTATCCGCATTTTTCTTTTTCCAGTCTCTTTGGCTTTGATTTTGATGTGGGTATCAGCTCCCGCCTGGAGCATGCGCATTGAGTTCAAATCAGAAGCAAGGGTCCAGGGATCTGTGCTTACACTGCAGGATGTGGCCAAGCTCTCTCCGGACCAGGCGGCCAAGCGTTATGGTGACATTGAATTGTTCCGTCTCAGGTCCAATCAGGCAGTCCAAATCTACCGGGCCGCTACATTGCGGGCCTATATCCTTCGGCACATAGGGGACAGAGACCAGATAACCTGGGCCGGGAACAAAAACATTACCGTCCGCAGGGCCGGTGGTGAGCTCATTGATCATCATCGCATGCAGTCTCTGGTCCAGGATTACCTGCAAGAACATTTCGAAAACTCATCGATAACTCGCTTTGAGTTTGTTCCTGGCAAGCTACCCGCCCCGTTTACCATGCCAACTCAGAACTGGGAATGCACCGTGCGACCCTCGGATCAAAATCTGCTTTCTGCCCGGCGTTTTTCTCTGGAGTTCCGGGAACAGGGGCGTGTGCTGCGAAATGTAACCATGCGGGGAGAGGTCCGGGCCAGGGCCGATGTGGTTGTGGCTTCTCGGGACCTGCGCCGGGGGCAGACCATAGATCGAGGGGATGTGAGCTTGCAGCAACGGGAGCTTTCCCGCCGGGCCGAACCGATATTTGACCTGGAAGCAGTGGTGAACAAAAGGGTTTTGCGCTCCATCCGCGCGGATTCAGTCCTTGATGCTCAGAAAATCGCCCGCCCCCACCTGGTTCGCCGCAGGCAACCGGTGACCTTGATTGTGCGCAAAGGACACATGCTGATATCTGCCTCAGGAATAGCTCAGGAAAACGGGGCCAGAACAGACAGGGTGTGTGTGGAAAACGCCCGCTCCGGGAAGGAAGTCTATGGTCGGGTGGTGGGCAAAAATACGGTTGAGGTCGCCTACTGATGCGCTGGATATGGATTGGCATAATTTGTTTCGCCCTTATGGGCTGCGCGGCCAAGAAACCGGAATGGGGCCCGGAATATGAGCTGCCGGAAGATACGTACTCGGACCGGGAAGATGGACGACCTGCATCACCCGGATCTTTGTGGCCCGATACCCGGGAATCCATGTATGCGGACAATAAGGCCAACAATCCTGGAGACATTGTCACAGTGGCCATTTATGAGCAAGCCAGTGCCAACCGCGATGCAGATACGTCAACCGGACGAGAATCATCCGTATCTGCCGGCTTGTCTAATTTTTTCGGCCTGGAGGATTCCGATCAGGTGGCCAAAAACCTGGACCTTGGCAATATGCTGCAAGGAAGCACGGAAAACAGCTTTTCCGGGAGTGGCTCTACATCCAGGAGTGAAGATCTTTCGGCTACTATCACCACCCAGGTGGTGTCAGTCCTGCCCAACGGGAATATGCGCATTCAAGGCCGGAAGAGAGTAACGGTGAACAACGAGGAACAGTACATTGGACTGTCCGGAGTAGTGCGGCCGGAAGACATCACCAATGAGAACATGGTTGATTCCCAGTATGTCCTGGATGCGGAAATTATGTACACCGGCCGCGGGCCGCTCAGCGATAAGCAGCAACCGGGATGGTTCATGCGGGCCATGGACAATGTCTGGCCTTTTTAGCTTCGGCACAGAGGGAGTTGTATGCGCACCATATGGTTAAAAGTTCTCCCCCTTTTTGTGTTAGGCCTGGTTTTGAGCACTAGTGATGCTTGGCCGGCCCGGCTCAAGGAACTGGCCAACTTGGAGGGGGTCCGCTCGAACCAGCTCATAGGCTACGGACTTGTTGTCGGCCTCAATGATACTGGAGACAGTGTGGACAATGGATTTACCGGCCAGACTCTCGGCAATATGCTGGAACGCTTACGCATCACCACGAATCGGGATGATATAGATGTGGACAATGTGGCTGCGGTCATGGTCACGACCGAACTGCCGTCCTTCTCCAAGCCGGGAGATACCCTGGATGTAGTTGTATCTTCTCTGGGCGATGCCGAAAGCCTGTCCGGCGGAATATTGATTCAGACCCCTTTGAGTGGTCCCCAGGGCGATGTGTATGCTGTGGCCCAGGGTCCACTCCTGGTGGGCGGATTTTCATTCGGGGGGGATGCTGCTCAAACTCAAGAGAATCACCCAACAGTTGGCCGCATTCCGGATGGGGCCACGGTGGAGCGGGAAGTTGATTTTTCGCTGCCCACAACCGGGGAGCTGACGTATCGGGTCAGTGAGCCGGACTTTACCACGGTATCCCGGATCATTGACTCTCTGAATGCTAAATTCGGGTCTGGAACTGCTACAGCCCAGGATAGCGGAGGGTTTCGGGTTCAGATCCCGCAAGAGTTCAGGCAAAATATGGTCCGTTTTATTTCCGAAGTGGAGCAGGTGAATGTGCAGCCGGGCTCCAAGGCCCGGGTTGTAGTGAATGAACGGACTGGAACTATTGTCATGGGCGGTCAGGTCAAACTGGATGAGGTGGCAGTCGCGCACGGGAATTTGAAGCTGGAAATTACGGAAACCCCCATGGTTTCCCAGCCGCCTCCCTTTTCCCTCCAAGGAGAAACAGTCGAAGTCCCCAGGACCGATGTCGAAACGGAGAAAGAAGAGGCCCAGATGATGGTCATGCAGGAAGGAGTGAGCATTAGTGACATAGCCGCTGGCTTAAACACCATAGGTGCCACCCCCAGGGATATGATCTCCATCCTGCAGGCCATAAAGAAGGCCGGGGCCCTGCACGCAGAGCTCGAAGTCATGTAGGAAATGATAATGTCATATCTGGAGATACAGTATGCCTTTGGCGGTTGACCCCCAATTACACTCTTCTTTTCCAAGTTCAGCAAAAGAGGGCTCAGAGAGGCAAATGCGCCAGGCCTGCGAAGAGTTCGAGGCCTTTTTTGTTCAGGCCATGTTTAAAAGCATGCGCAACACAATCCCTGAAGGCGGGATGATTGAACGCAGCAACGGACAAAAATGGTTTGAAGAATTCATGGATGCAGAGGTGGCCAAATCCTTGGCCCAAAAAACAGATTTGGGCGTAGCCCAGGCCTTGTATCAGGAAATGGCCGGAACAATGACCCGGGACAATTTCCAGCAGTCCCCCCCAGCCCGCCAAGTCCACATCAAAGGATAGGTTTTTATTGCCCATTGAGGGGCTTATCGGTCTGGCGGCCATATGTCCAGGCTGAACCCAAAGATCATCTCCTGGAATGAATGACATGAAAGCATTGAGCTGATAGACTGCCTGGGCAGTGCAAACTTTTCGCTCAACCATTAAAGAAATCTCATTTCCCTTCCGAAAATAAACTATCTGGAAAGCAATACACAAGGACAGGGTGTAAATACAGCTTATGCTCCTCTTTCGCGAGCCATGAGCAAGGAGCGGCTATGACCATAAAAATTGATTCTGATCCCCAAATCACCGCCTTGAATAAATCCCGTAAAGCAAATCGGACCCAGGCCTTGGAACAGCCAGAAGAAATACAAAATACAGATCGGGTTCAACTTTCCGCTTCTGTTCAACAGACAGAGGATACAGCTCGGGCCCAGCGGGTTCAGGACCTCAAATCCCAAGTTGAGAATGGAACGTATAATCCGGATATGCGTGAAGTTGCCGCTGGATTGATCAAATTTTTGGTTCAAGGGAAATAGCTATGCCTCTTCCAACCCACGGAAACCGCTCTGAACAGCTCAAGAGACTGTTGTCCCTATTGACTGAGGAGCGAAAGGCGGCCAAGGATCTTGATGTCTTCAGCATGGACAGGATCACAGAGGCCAAAGAGGAGCTGCTCCAGGGCCTGCAGGAAGAGTCTCAGCCATTGAAGCCTGAAGAAGAAGTCCTTGTTGGTCACATCCAATATGAGCTCAAGCGCAACGCCTTTTTTTTCGAGCAGGCCTTGTCCTGGGTGCAGGAGAGCGCTCAGGTGGTACGGGGCCAAGAGCAATCCACAGCCTACTCCGCGGCAGGGAGCATGGTTGGAACCAACCGGGAAGGACGCCTGGTGTCAGGAAGGATATAATATGAGTGGTCTTTTCAATTCATTGCATATCGGGCAGAGTTCAATATTTGCCAATCAGAAGAATATGTCCGTGATCGGCAACAATGTGGCCAATGCCAATACCGAGGGCTACTCCCGACAGGAAGTGCAGATGGAGCCCTATCCTACTGTAGAACGGGGCGGTCTGTCCTTTGGCCAGGGCGTCAAGCTGGGCGAGATTGCCCGGGCCCACGACCGGTTCGTGACCGACCGCCTGCGGAATGTGAGTGAAGAGTACGGTCAGGCGGAAGGCAAAGCCACGCCTTTGACCGAGCTGGAGCGGATCATCGGGATTGATGAAAACAGCCTGTCCGGGGCCATGGACGATTTTTTCGACGCCTGGCAGGAGCTGACGGTCAACCCGGAAGGAGAGGCCGAACGGAATCTGGTCCTGCGGCAGGGAGAGGCTCTGGCCACCAGCTTTCGGCAGACGGAAAACAGCCTGTCCGGCCTTGAGGACTCCATTGATTCCAGGCTGGAGACCGAGCTGGAGAATGTAAACGACAAGCTGAAGCAGATAGCCGATCTCAATAAGCGCATCACCCAGGCCAAGGCCACAGGGCACAATCCGAACACTGCTCTGGACAACCGGGACAGGCTTCTGCAGGAGCTATCCCAAGACATCGGTTCAAAGGTGTACATAGATGAAAAGGGCTCAGCATCTGTGTATCTGCCCACAGGACCCACTCTGGTCCAGGACAGCCAGGCCAATGAGATCCAGGCCGGAGAGGAGGGCGCGGACGGTTTGCAGTTCACCCTCAAGAGCGGAAAGACACAGACCACACTGCAAGGACAGGACTTCGGCGGAGAGTTCAAAGGCTATATTGATGTCCGGGACAGGATACTGCCTGAAGTTGAGTCCGGCCTTGATCAGCTCAAACACGATCTGATCACTCAAGTCAATGCCAAACACGCTGGTGGTGTCGACCTTAACGGGAACACAGGACAGGATTTTTTTGAGCCGGTGAACTCGTATCAGAGTGCTGCGGTTGCCTTAGATGATAACAATTTCGCGGGATCAGACGGCAAGAAACTGAAATTGACTGTGGGCAGTGGCTCAGTTCAAAAAGTTACTGTGAATACAACCGACACTATTCAGGATATTCGGGACAAGATCAATGATCAGGTAGATGGGGCGATAGCCTCGGTAGTAGCCGATGGATCCGCATATAGATTGAAGGTTGCGGCAACAAACAGTGACGTATCGGTTGATGTGAATACAAATGACCTCAATGGAAATTTGGCCAGTTCTGGCAATACCTTCGAACAGGTGGAAGGGAATACATCCCTGCAGGTAGCCCTAAAAAGTCCACAAGATGTCGCAGCCGGCATATCCGACTCCCCGGGAGACAACAGAAATGCTCTGGAAATCGCCGAGCTCAAGGATGCCCAAGTGGCTGGGGCCAATAACAACTCCACTTTTGTCGATGCCTACGGAAAAATCTCATCCAGCGTGGGCGTTGAAATGAAGCAGAACGATTTTAGCCGCGAAAGCCTCCGGGACACCCTGAACCAGCTCGAAAATCGGCGGGATGAGGTAGCTGGTGTTTCCATCGATGAGTCCATGATCGATCTGCAGCGATACCAGCGGGCCTTTCAGGCCTCAGCCCAGTATGTGAGCACTGTGGACGAGATGATGCAAACCCTGCTCGGAATCAAGAGGTAGACATGCGGGTTACAGAAATGATGAGCTACCGGTTCCTGCGCACCGAGATCAACGATATCAACAACCGGATGGCCGAGTTGCAGAAGTCGGCCTCTTCCGGCAAGCAGGTGCGGGAATCATCCGATGATCCCGGCGCGGTGAGGCCGATTCTCAATTTTCGCTCCCAGATTCATGCCGGGGAACGCTTCGACAAGAATATTTCCCGGGCCAACACCAACTTGGCCAATGTGGATGGCGTGCTGGACAAGATCGGCAACAGTCTGATCAAAACCAAAGAGCACGGTATTCATTTCATCAATGGATCCTTGAATGATGATGACCAGGAAACCATAGCTGCTCAGGTCGGTGAGCTGAAAGAGGAAATCCTGGGTTTGGCCAATTCCCAGGTGGGCAATGACTATCTCTTCTCCGGCTATAAGGTGCAGACGCAGCCATTTCAGGAGAGTGAAGGCGGCAAAGTAGAATATAAGGGTGATGCGAACGAGAAAGAGTTGGAAATCGCTCCAGGAGAACGGCTTGGAGTAACTGTCTCCGGGGAGTATTTGTTCACCGGAAGAAAAGACACTAATGATGACGGCTGGCTGCAAAACGCTGAGCCTGGCCTGTTTGATACCTTGCAACGCATTGAATGGGCTATGCAGGGCAAGTCCGGAGAGGTGGTGGATGCTTCTGGGGAAGAGTGGTCGGAGACAAATACAGATGGGGAGCCGCTCATGGTGAATGGGAGTGGCAACCTGGAGACAGATACCAATGATGAACCCATACCCCTGATGCACGACGGAGCCCCGGTGCATTTGAGTGAGCTTCGGGATGTTGAAGGGAATGTAGTGACTATCGGGGATTTGGATGAATCCCAACGTAAAGATCATGATGGAGACACCATTACCGGAAATGATGATAAGCCTGTCTATGTCCATGCAAACGGGGACATAACCGAGATGAATAGTGACGGGATCCCGGTGCTTGAAGCTCCAGACGGAAATTCTTATCATGAGTTGTTTGATCAGACCAATAACAATCAACCCTACCAACTCACCGAAGTTCCCGAACTGGAAGACGCCCTCAAAGATCTGGATGATGTCATGTCCCGGGTGTCCAATGAGCGGGGCCTGGTAGGGGCGACTATGAACCGCCTGGAGTCTTCCCAGGAGATCAGACAGCAGGCCACGACAGACCTCAAAGAGCTTTTGTCCACCTATGAAGACGCTGA
>JAWLEI010000040.1:0-25089 GCA_041686195.1 Desulfovermiculus sp. | reverse complement strand
CCGTATCCGTCGCACTTCAACTCGGCACACAAGTCAGCCAGGCTGTCCTGGATAGGGACCTGGCCTGGTGCGATGACGGCTGCGCCGTGCGCCCCGAGGGCAAAGGCCTGTTGAGTGAAGTATTTGGACCGGGCTTGGAGTTGCAAACCATTGTTTTCCGAGGATTGGGTCTGTGGAGAAGATGTTGTCATTGTATTATTGCTCAGTCCCTGCCCACATACATTCCTGAATAATCCAGACTGGTCAAGGGGGAAGTCTCCCTCCGCCAACCGGCCTGGACGATTTCCCCGATAAACAGAGTATGATTGCCAGGGGCCAGGGTGCTGGTCACCCGGCACTCCAGGTACACCGGGCAATCGGTCAGGACCGGAGCTCCGGTCAGCCCGAGGGTCCAATCCAGCCCGGAAAACTTGCCGGCCGGGTCAGGCCCCTTGAACCGGGTCAAAAAGCCCTCTTGATCTTTGTCCAACATATGGAGGACAAAACTTCCGCCCTTGTGGATCAGATTATGGGTATACCGATTGGGATGCACGGCGATCATGATCAGGGGCGGGGCATAAGAGATCTGACTGACCCAGGAGGCGATCATGCCGCCGATATCCTGCCCCTGGCCGGCGGTGATCACGTACAGACCATAGGTCATTTTCCCCAGGGCCTGCAGCCACTCCTGGGGCTTTTCCTGGTTGGGACAAGAAGGTTGTTCAGTAGCCATGTGGGATCTCCAGCTGTGATATAACTTGAAGGTTCAAGGTTCCAGGTTGAATGATATCTTATACTCGCATCTATTCAGAGGAGTCTTCGGGGCCGCTGACGGGAGAGCCCTTTTGGGCCTCTTCCTTGAGGACTCCTTCTTGTTCCTGTACAGCCCTCTTATGGTCTTGGTCTCCGGTATATCCGGCTTGGCGTTGATCCAGCCCTTCAATGGCCTCGATCCTTCCGTACAGAACCAGTGAGTCCCCTCGTTGCAACAGGGTCTCGCCCACTGGATTGCCTATAAATGTCCCGTCAGGTCTGCGGATTCCCAGGACATTGATGCCTTCACTTCGAAGCCGGGAATCCCGGAGTCGTCTTTTATCCAGCCAGTCGTCCTGTCTGATCTTCATTTCCGCCAGCCGATATTCGCCGGTGAGATGGAGCAGGCTGGCGTAGTCAGTGATGTTTAGTTTGGTGAACCGCTTGAGCATGCTGTCGATAATTCGGGAAAGCCATTTGTCCACCCAATGGCTGGAGGCGAACCCCCAGAGAATGGAAATACCCCCGATGAGCAGGACAATTCTCAGGACCAGGTTCGCTTCATCCCCTTGATGGACAAATCCCAGGATCAGGGTGGACATAGCAGCCACAATCCCGGCGTTACCGATGAGAATGAGGAGCATGACGATTCTGCGCCGGACGGGGTGATTAACTACCAGTTCCGATTCGCTGGTGGTGAAACCGGCTCCAGAAAAAGCGGATCGGGCTTGAAACTTGGCCGATTCCTTGGTCAGCCCGGTGTGGGTGAGGGCAATGGTTGCAATGCGGGTGATGAGGATGGATACAAAGATGACCACCAGCAAAGAGAAAATGGAGATCACAGATCTGCTCCTGTAGCGGGTTTTAGTGTTGTAGAGTTTGTCAGTATTATGCGTCGCCTCCGGCAGAATACATAGAGCATAAGAAGCTAGGGATTGCCTAGGCTGATTCGACCCTGTTCCGGCCTTTGTTTTTGGCCTTGTACAAAGCTTTGTCCACTCTGGCTACCAGCAAGTTCTCCCCTTCTCCGGCAGAGTATTCGGCCACCCCGAAACTGCACGTCACATGCTTGGAATGGGCCATGATCCCAGCAGATGTCTTTTGACGCAGGTTTTCAGCTAAGATCACACCTCCTTCCCGGTCTGTTTCAGGGCAGACGATCATGAACTCCTCACCGCCCCAGCGTCCAACCGTATCCGTCTGCCGGATGTTGGCCTGGAGAAGTTCGGCCAGCTCCCGAAGAACCGCATCTCCGACTTGATGGCCGAAGGTGTCGTTGACGTCCTTGAACAGGTCTACGTCCAGCAAAATGATGGTAAAGGGCTGGCCTGTGCGTTGGACCCGTATATGTTCATTGGCCAGAACTTCTTCAAGCTTCATGCGGTTATAAATTCCAGTTAGCCTGTCAGTAATGGACAGAGTCTCCAGTTCTTGACTCTTCAGGGCCAGAGATTTGTGGGCTTTAGCAATTTCCCTGTTCAGACGGGCTAGCTTTCTGTTCCAGAGGACAAAAACAGTCAACAAAAATCCTCCGCCGGCAAGTATCTGCAACAAGAGCAGGGTGTCAAAGCCCTTGTCATACCTGATAGACAACCATTTCCTGGTGATATTGCTTACTTCTTGAGCGCTGAGGGACTCCACGGCCTTATTGATAATGGATTTCAGTTCTGTCGATTGGCTGTTTACACCCAGACCCAAGTAATCTTTGTAGGGTGTCTGACCAGCAATTTTGAGATCATAGAGTCCGAGATCATGAATGGTGTAACTGACCCGGTGCAGGCTGCCCAAAGCCACATCACTTTCACCTTTGGCAGTGTTTTTCAAGGCCTTATCCAGGTCAGGATAGTATTGAATATTGATCTTTGGAAATCGGGTTTGAATATATTCGACCACAGGATTACCTGTGACAATGCCCACCCTTTTGCCCTCCAGGGCATGCAAATCCGGAAGGTAGGGCTGGTCGCTCCTGACCACCATAACCACGGCCGACTCCAGGTAGGGTTGGGAAACAGCTAAGCCTGGCTCATCCTTGGGGCCTTTGACAACGCAGGAGATGAGATCACACTTCCCGGATCTCAGATATTCCAGACTTTGGGACCAGCTCTTGGTGGGGAGTACTGTAACAGGGACCCCTATTCTCTCTTCCAGCAGGCCGATAATTTCAGCTACGATCCCTGCATAATTCCCATTGGGGCCGAGTTGCTCAAAAGGCGGACTGGATGGGTGGGCACACATTGTCAGTTCATTCCTGACCTCCAGCCATTGCCGTTCATGGAGCGTTAAGTTGATCTGGGATGTATTTTCTTTTGGAGGATTTGTATTCAACCAGCGGCGATAAATTGCGGATCGTTCATCTTCAGTAACCGCATCCATGGCCTTCTGCAGGATATCCCTGAGCATTGTCCTGTCTTTGTCTACCCCTATGGAAACCGGTGTATTTTCAAAGTGGCGGCTGTTTGTGAGTGAAATGCTGGTCAGATCAGTCAGAAAATGTTGCGTAATGAGGTAGTCAAAGACAGGCTTTTCAGCCAGGGCTGCATCTACTTGCCCTGAAGAAACGGCTTTCAGGCAGTTCAAAGTATTTTTCTTGGTCACTACTTCAATGCCCGGATAGTTTCTCTCCAGGATTTCCTGGTAGTAAAAGTCTTTTGGAACAGCGACTTTTTTGCCGGTTAACTCTTGTACCTTGTTGTATATTTGTTCCCCTTTTTTGACCACAATTCCGGAAAAGATAACAAAATAGGGGTCGGTAAAGGCCATTGATTCTTCCCGGTGCTTGGTCTTGACCACATCGCACAGACAATCGATTTCCCCTGTCTGCAGCATATCCATGAAGCCGCCCCAGGAGGGACCGGACACATATTCCACCTCTATTCCCAGTTTATGGGCCAAGAGGTCTATGTAGTCGATGCAAAATCCCTTATGCTTGCCATTCTTTCTGAAATTAAAAGGTGGCCAGTCCTTGAGGTTGTCGACTCGTAGTACCGGGTTTTGACGTAAATAGATCTTTTCTTCAGACGTGAGCTCAGGGATCCTGATTCTTTCCACAGTGATCCATTTTTGGGCCAGTTCCACCTTTTCCTTGTGGGTCACAATGTCCATAGCCTTTTGCAGGACACTGCGGAGCAAGGGCAGGTCTTGGCGAACTGCGATGTACAGCCCTTGGGGACCAAGTTCCGGAGCCTTGACTTCTCCGCAGATACGCAGGTCGGCCAGAAAGCGGGACGCCATGAGATAGGCCACTGTTCCCTGGTACCCGATATAGGCATCGGCCAGCTCGTAGATGACTGCTTCCATCCCTTCCAGGGCGTTTTGGACCACATAGGTGTTGATCTGCGGATAGTCAGATTCCAGTACTGCTTCCTGTTTATAGCCTTTGGCCACGGCCACTGTCTTGCCTTTGAGATCTTCAAATCCCCGTATGGACAGATCGTCCTTGCCGACCACTATGACATAAGGAAGGGTCAGGTAAGGTTTGGTGAAGCTCATGAACTCTTTTCTGCCTTCGGATATCCATAAGGAGGGCAAGAGATCGATCTTTTTTTCCCGAAACAGGTTCAAGAGTTCAAACCAGGAGTAGCCGTTGACATACTCAAAGGATATACCCAGGCGGCGGCCCAAGAGCTCCAAATGATCGATGGCGTAGCCTGAAGGGCGTCCATGAATGCTGAAGTCGAAGGGAGGCCAGTCGTCCTCGTTCCCGACCCGGATAACAGGATGGTTTTTCAGAAAGGCTCGTTCTTTTGGGGTCAAGTTCAGGTCTGCAGAGAAAGAATTTGCAGGGACCCGCTTTTGTTCCTGACCAGGAGGCAGATCGGAAGGTTGGGCAGATAATGAGGTGCATGTTGTGATATAAACCAGGGCAAAGAGGCAGAGGAATAATCTGAAAAGACATGCCATATTCTTCACTGACCCCCTCAGGCCGTCTGTGTGCCCCACTATGCGGCGTGGATCTCAAGTCTTTAGAAGGGGCGGATTGGATAGATGTATGGAGAAGTTTGTAACTCGCTATCAATATTGAAGAAGTTTTCTTATGGAGGATATTGAACCGCAAGTGTTCACTTGAAATGCTGTATCGTATGCTTTTTTTGCCCCCCAGTCCAGTTCAGCCTTGCCTCCAGCAAATCTGAAATATTTTTTTGCCCCAAAGGGGGCTAAAAAAAGAGAAGTTTGCCGGATTGATCATCCATGAAACATACCAGAAGAACCGCGCTCAATTCGAAATTGAGTGGGAGATAACCTCAGCCCTCAGGGTAGGGGCAGTCCTAGGCGTCTTTCGCCGTATGGCTGCCCTCTTCATCGTTCCCAGGGTTTATCCTGAACTTTCTTCCAGTTCACCGGGATCCCCCCTAGGAACGTCATTCTCTTATGGCTCCGGACATAATCTTATTATTTCGATATGTTAAAAGAAAATCAATATGTAGACTAACTACTTGTTTCATGCGAGCGCCGCCTCTGGACGCTGAAGCCAAGCTTGATCGAACATGAAACTGGCTATGAAGAAGGCTGGGCCTCGGAGAGAACCAGCTTACCCGGAAAAGCCAGAGCCCCAGTAGGCCGCCCTTCTCCGAAGGGCAGGCCCTCTTCAAGGTAAAGCCCGGCCCGGAAAAGAAAGGGCTCTCCAAAAATCAGCTCCAAGTTGGGGCAACCGTCGGCTATTTGAGCCGCCAAAACCGTGAAGTGTACGCCAGGGTCTTAAGGTTGAACCAAAAGACGGCCACAGTTGAGGTCTTAACAAGCGGTGCTCAGTGGCGGGTGCCTTACTCCTTTCTTTTTCCAGTTCTGGATGCACATATCGTTCAGGATAAGCTGGAAAGATAGATGCGCGTGCAAAGAATCCTTTTGCACTCCCATTTTCTCATAACGCCCTAAATTTAAAAGAATACACAGCAATGTGCTAACGTACAGAAGTAACAGAAAATTTGCTATCCAGATTCCCGGGTCACCGGCCTGGAGGAGACTGCCGCCATAAGGAAATACGTGCATTGTCAGCAACAGCAGGCCGGACTGAGGGGTGGGTGCCCTTTTCTGTTGAGCCCCAGGGGATCTTGCCGCTCGATTCAGGGTCGCTTCTCAGAAAGACTGCATTCAAAACGACCATGATCAAGGCCCCAATTCCCAGAAAATACCAGGCGAAACGCCAGTTGAGAGAAGCGACAATAAATGGGAATACTACTCCCATGGTCGCAAAGCCCAGACCGTACCCAGTAGAGAGGATGCCCAGGGCCAAACCACGTCTTTTCAGAGCGAACCAGCGCTGAACAACCGTGAGCACAGGCGTCCACATGCCTGTGGCCCCGATACCGACCACGGCATAAGCCAGACAGGCCGCCCCCAGAGACTGCACTGTACCCATCAGAAGCACCCCCAGACCCAAGATCAAGGCGCAGATGGAGATGACTCTCCTGGCTCCGAAGCGGTCGGTCAGGTAGCCGGTAAAGGGAGTCAAGGTGATGTAGGTCACCAGGTAGGCATTGTAGATGGAGCCGCCCCCGGTCCGGCTCAAGCCCAAGTCCTTGATCATTTCCGGGAGAACGACTCCATACCCGAGCCTTACTGAGTAATTGATGAACAGATTGAAAAAGCAGACTAGAAGGATGATCCAGGCCCAATGGACAGCATGATGCATGCTCACGAAAAAGGTCCTCTTCTGGTTACATCGCCTGGGTGGACAAATAAGTCTGTTTTATCTGCCATCAAGACAGATTTGCAAGATAGTGGGTCATGGCGATTATCGATCAGGAGGAGGAAATAAACGGTATACCAAACTGTGAATGTTCTCAAAGTGGCGGTCCATGGTGACCAGTTCCGCACCGGTTTCCATAGTCTTGGCTGCAATCCAAATATCATTTATCGGTATTGGAGTGCCCTGCTTTTTGAGTTGGGTGGCAATTCTGGAATATCTATCTGCGGCAATGTCTGTAAGATGAATTTTTTCCACAACCGGATGATCCAAAAAGCTGTCCAGCTCTTGTATATTCTGGTCAAACCGTATTCCAGCCAGGAATCCGAACATCAGTTCGCCAAGGACAATGGGTGATACAAATGATGTTTTCTTAATTCTTTTTGGATGATCTCCTTGATAACCTGATTGATCGACTTTTGGCTCTTCCGGGCCATATTCCGGATCTCCTCTTCTATCTCCGAGTCCAAGCCGCGTATTGTGAAAGGCATGAGGCACTCCTTACGTCATTTTGTTGTAATTTATGAGGCGATTCACGCTCCTGTCAAGTGCTTGTGTCTTCTGGAACCATGAATAGGTACAGGTTCAGAAAATGATTTCTCCACTCTTGCAAAATTGATCTGGTGTAGATAAGTTGACACAAAATACATATCGAAAGGGCCTCTTTGTCTGTATTCAGCAATATCGCCCAAGGATTTGAACGCGGAACCACCAATGAGCTGCTGGCGTTTTTGTATATCGCCAGAGGCTCAGCCGGGGAGGTCCGCTCCATGCTCTGTTTTCTGGAACGCCGCCCTGCTTTCAGCAATTTCAAATCTCAAATTTGAAATCCACAGCAGAGAGCTGCTCCCGCCAGCTCAGGGCCTGGGCGGAACATTTGCAGAATTCCCAAATCACAGGCCAGCGGCACTTAAGCGAAAGATCCGGAAAGGAATACCAAACCAGGAAGTACGCCGCGGATTTCCGGCAGCAGCTCGTAGACAAACTCCCTGCCGGGTATCCGCTGAGGCGGAAAAAGTGATGAAGCTGTATTACAATATGTCCCTATCATCCGGTTCTGTATCAGCACCTTGGCCAGGATGTTATCAAATGCCTGACGGTAGCCATAGAGAATAAAGTAACAATGAGGCCCAAATGACTTACAGATAGAAATTTATGGCAACAATTTCAGTTGACAGCTTGTTTTGCGCCCTGCTAATTGCCTTTTGCAATACAAGGCAATATAGGCTCAGGCCTGGATATTAGCTGTCCTGGCCAGGAGTAAATGCCCGCCAATTGCCTGGCTGCACCGCCTTCTCATAGTGGGTCGCAATAATTTCGTACTGTTTATTGGTAATACTTTCCATACTATCCTACCCTCTTGTCATTTGGGATACAAACCGGACCAGATGGCAGATGGTTATGGCCTAAACCTTGACTTCTGAACCTGCACCCCGGAACTCCCGCAACCTATGCTCTGGATCGCCTTTGCCCTGTTTACAGCATTCTTCAACGCCTCGGCCGCCACCCTGGCCAAGCAGGGCCTCTCCGACCTGCGGCCCTGGGAAATGGGCATGGTCCCCACGGCCTTTGCCGGGCTGATATGCCTGGCCATACTCCCGTTTATAGAGATTCCGCCTCTGGATGAGGCCTTCTGGTGGGCCTGGGGGCTTTCTCTGCCGCTTATGGTTGTCGCCCTGTATTTTCAGTACTCGGCGATTCAGCTCTCCCCACTGTCCCTGACCATGCCCTATTTGTCCTTTACCCCGGCCTTCGTTATCTTGACCGGATATCTGCTCTTAGGCGAGGTCCTTAACATCTGGGGTTTTCTCGGGGTCCTGTTCATTGCAGCCGGCGGATATGTCCTCAACGTGGAAGTCGGCAGCGGCCGCGGCCTGGCTGACCCCATCCGGGCCGTCTTTCGTGAGCCGGGGTCCTGGCGTATGATGGTAACCGCGATCATTTTCAGTCTGACCGGGGTCTTCGGCCGCATGGGAGTTTTGCATTCCTCACCCATGTTCTTCGGGCTGACCATGCTTCCCGCGCTGGGGGCCCTGTTTGTGGTCTCGGGAATCATTTTGGGTCAGGCCAGACTCTCCAGCCTGTGGGAAAAGCCCAGGGCCGCAGCCCTGGCCGGGACCTGCGTGGCCCTGGAGATCATCTGCCATCACCTGTCCATCGCCCTGACCAAGTCAGCCTATATGCTGGCGGTCAAACGGTTGAATACGCTGATTTCCGTGATCTACGGCGGGCTTGTGTTCCAGGAGAAAAACATGGCTGTCCGCCTGAGCGGGACCCTGCTCATGCTCCTTGGTGTGGCCATGATCGGCCTGCTGGGGAAGTGAGAGGTTGGACCATGGCTTTCTTTTTGCCCAAAGGTGCTTGAAATAGCAGCTATCTCCGGCTTATGCTGCTGGAGCCCTGGCCGGTAGATCTGACGAGTCTTTACAGAAAGAAGGGACAGCGGTTGAGGGCAACCGCGTCCTACTGAAGAGCCAAGTCCTTTTTTTCATGCAAATGCCAAAACGGGTTGACATTGTATAACGTGAGCAGTGTATTTATACTTGTACGGTAGCAGACAATTCATCCACTCGAACATAAGGCACTTTAATGTATCAGTCTGGAAATTTACGCTTTGTCAGGCAGTTCCTCGGTTTGGCTGGCCTTTTTCTCTTCGTACTCAGCCTTTATGGGTGTGCGGGATTCGGGAAAAGACTGGAGCCGCCCAAGGTCAGCCTGGCCGATATTACGGTGCAGGATATTAAGGCCTTTGAGACGGTCTTTGGACTTCAGCTGCGGGTCTTCAACAATAACGATGCTCCCCTGGTGATAAAAGCCCTGGACTGCGATCTGGAGGTAAATGAAAGCCGGTTTGCTTCCGGAGTGACAGAGACTGAAGCAACAATCCCGGCCTTTGGTACGGGGTTGGTGGACGTAACCGTCTATGCCTCATCTGTGCAGATAGTCAACAGGCTCCTGCAGGGCTTGAAAGACTCTCGTGGGGATGGAAAGACAAAATCCATAGATTATGACTTATCCGGCCATCTCCACCTCGGAGGCCGGGCATTGCCGGCCAAAATTCCCTTTTCCGCAAAGGGCTCAATGGCTCTGGACCGGTTTTTTGATTCCCAAAATGATGCCCTTTAAGAACTCAGGCAGGCAAATCATGGCTATCTCCCCTGCAGACATGGAAAAATATCGAAAGACCGCCCGCAGGCGACGGGAGATTACCGAGAGGCAACGCCTTCAGCGCCTGGACCAAGCCTGGAAGGTCGCTCGACAGGCAGCTCAGATTCTTTGCGCTGAATTTCAAGCCCGAGAAGTGGCTGTCTTTGGTTCCTTGGTTCATCCCGAACTGTTTCACTTGCGATCGGATATCGATTTGGCGGTCTGGGGCCTGGAAGAGCGTCTGTATTTGCAAGCAGTGGCCAGAGTAACTAGCCTTGATCCGAATATATCTGTTGATTTGATCGCAGTCGAAGAGGCCTCCTCCCTATTGCGTGAACATATTGAAGATGAGGCGGTTTATATATGACCGGGGGGACATACAGAGCACTGGCCGGTCGGATAGGACAGCTGGTACAGGACATACAGCGAGTTGTGCAGCGGGTGGAGCTTTTGCACAATAAAGCCCAACAAACCGGAGACAATGCATATCAGGACGGCGTAGCCCTCAACTTACACAATTTTTATACTGGGGTTGAAGCTGTATTCGAAGATATTGGCCGGACAATCGACAATGCACTGCCGACTGGTGGAAACTGGCATCAGGAGTTATTGCAGCAAATGGCTGCTCAGCTTGAAGATCTGCGTCCAGCTGTCATCAGCCAAGAGACACGGACATGCCTGGATGAGTATCGCGCCTTCCGCCACTTGGTCCGAAATGTATATACTTTCAACCTCCGCCCTTCACGGGTAGCTGAATTGGCTGTAAGCGTGCAGGAATGTTTTGGGCTTATTGCCAGCGACTTGGAAGAATTTGTGCTTTTTCTAAAGGCCGCAGAGTAATGAGTGCAGGCTGCAGATATGCCGGGAGCACACAATTCCTTTGCCCGTCCATGACTTGATCACCCTTTTGGGCTGGCTCCTTGTGGCGAAGACATTCATTACCGCTAATGCTTGAAAACATCATCCACCTGCCGCATGCCGTCCGGGTCAGTCCCAGGGCCAAATATATCCGGTTTCGCATTCTGGCCGGGACCGGGCTGGAGGTCGTGGTTCCCGAGGGTTGTTCCGCTTTCCGGGTGCGCAAAGCCGCTGTGGCCAGCGAGAATTGGATTGCCCGGCATCAGGGGGAGATCGAGCGGGCGGCCGGTCTGAGCCCGGATGCACAGCATCTTCCGGAACATATTGCCTTGTCCGCACAGGATCGATCCTATACCGTCCGCTATGATGCTCATGCTGGCCGGCCCCATTTTCTGCATACCCCGGAGCAGGACCAGATTGTGGTTCTGGCAGATCCCCGCACCCAGGCCGATGTGTGCTGCCGGCTCCTGCAGGATTGGCTGAAGGATCAGGGCCGGAAAGTGCTTGTCCCCTGGGCCTTTTCCTTATCCAAAAAGCATAAACTGCCAATTGCCAGAGTCCATATTCGGAGGCAAAAGACCCGCTGGGCCAGCATGTCCACGTCCGGTACCCTGAGCCTTAACTGCCACCTCATGTTCCTGCCGGCTGAACTGGTTCAGCACGTGTTGCTCCATGAACTCTGCCACGTCCGGCATCCCAATCATGGCTATGGATTTCAGGCTCTGCTCTCCAGGCTCTCGCCGCACAAGGGGCGATACGAGCGGGCAATGAAGCATGTGCATCACACGGCCGTTCCCTGGTGGGCCAGGTTTTGAAAAAGGCGGTCTATGCCTTCAACAAGGCACAGTGGAACAGAAAATGTGCACGGCAGAATAGAACAACAGAAGTATTTTTCTCAGCGCAGCTGTTCTTGACCGACCCTCATCCATATTTTAAGGTGGATTTAATGGTCAATAAGAATGTCTACGAAAAGATTGTGCAAAAAAAACCATTTCTGTTTTGGAGTGTGGGGGATAAGACCAAGCTTGGAGAACGTGCAGTCATAGAGGCAGTATTGAAGTATGGAGATTTTGATGATTTTTTGGTGCTGAAACAAGAGTTGGGCTTGAATACTATTGCTCAAACATTTAATCAATTGCTCAAATCCAGCAGAGGTAACATGCACCCTCGAACTATAAACTTTTGGAAACTGTATTTTGAACGTCATGTACCCCAAAGTCATTAGTTCGAACCAGCAAAGTCTCCTGGGGCTTATCCAGCAATTTGCTGATACATTCTATTTGGCTGGAGGAACGGCCATCGCCCTGCAAGTTGGGCATCGCCGATCCCTGGATTTCGATCTTTTCTCTGCGAAGGCGCTGGATACAGATAAGTTGATTAACACCATAATTGCTAAGAACTACCAGATAGATCAGATTTTACACAAAAGCAGTGATGAACTTACATTAGCTGTCCATTCGGTACGTCTATCCTTTGTGTTCTACCCGTTTCCTATGCAAAATCCAGTTTGGTTTCCGGAAATAATTGCTATGCCCGACCTCCTGACTTTGGCGGCAATGAAAGCCTATGCTTTGGGCCGGAGGGCCAAATGGAAAGATTATGTGGATTTGTATATTCTCCTGCAAAGGCATGTAACTTTTCAGCAGGTAATATATCAAGCCCAGAATATTTTTAAGGGCATATTTAATGAACGATTGTTCAGGGAACAGATGTGCTACTTCGATGATATTGACTACACTGAAACAGTGGACTTTCTCCTTACCTCCCCGCCCAGCGAAGACACAATTAAGTCTTTTCTCGTTCAAACAGCTATTAGTTAACGATGAAAACATTCAGGCTTCATTATGGCAAAGTTCTAACCAGTGGATTAAGTTTTTTTTCTGGTAATCAGATAATGCAAAGTTGAACCTATTGTTGTCGTATAAATAGAGTGCGTGCCGAATTATTGGCCGGATAAATGATGATACAGTGGTGCGCATCAATCGCTCAATAGCCTTCTGTTTGGGATTGGCGTAGATGGATATCACCAGTTACGACTTGGTCCGCCTTTTTCAGCTGCTGCTTCTTTTGGCCGTGATCATTCTTTTCAGATGGGTCCTCAAGCGCCCGATCCATCGTTTGTTTGACTGGAAGTATTTCCGGTCCAAAAAGTCAAAGAAGTGATATCTCATTGTGATTATATCCAGTGGCGGGCCCCATGCCCATGACTTGACGGACCGGTTGGTATTTTATACTTTCAGCTAACAGGGTCTGCTGTTCGTCTGATGACGACCCTGGACCGGAACAACCCCGCCCACTGATCCACGACCGGATCAATCACTGCAATAATCAGCAATCCAGCTTCTACATTCCTTTCTCCAAGATCCAGTGTCCGGCCCTTGAGGTTTTTCGATCAAAGTCCGAGCATAGTCACAACCGGGATGGAAACATATGAATGAAAAACATTTCAGCCCCCGCGGTTTGCAGGGTTTATCCTCTGTTCATCCAGTCTTTTGGCCTTTGCCGACAGCAGGAACATTAGCTCTGTGTCTCCTGATCCTGTTTATGTTCGGATGCGGCCAAGACACTGAGACCACGGCCTTGGGCCGGGAGCAGAAAGCCGGGAATGAACCTGTCCGCGTCGTGTATGTCGATTGGGCCTCGGAAAAGGCCAGTGCCCATGTGGTCCAAGCAGTGATCGAGGACAAGCTGGGCCGGGAATGCCGTCTGCTCGATGTGACCCTGGTGGCCATGTGGCAGTCCCTGGCAGCCGGGGATCAGGATGCTTCTGTCGCGGCCTGGCTCCCATCTCTGCACGCCAAGTTCCTGGACACCTACCAAACAGAGGTGGAAAACCTGGGCCCGAACCTGACCGGAACCCGGATCGGTCTGGTCGTGCCGGATTATGTTCCGGTGGATTCTATCTCTGAGCTATCAAAGTATGCCGAGCGGTTCGAGCATAAGATCATCGGCATTGATCCCCATGCCGGGATTATGAGCACGACCAAGAAGGCTTTGAGCGATTATGGACTCAGCTCCTTTTCCCTGGTCTCCGGCAGCGGGTCGACCATGACCTCGGCCCTGGAGCAGGCCGTCCGGAACCGGGAATGGATCGTGGTCACCGGATGGACTCCGCACTGGATTTTCGCCCGCTGGGATCTGAAGTACCTAGCTGATCCCCGGGATGCATATGGGGACAAAGAGCATATAGCCACCATTGTCCGCCCAGGCCTGCAAGAGGATATGCCTCGGGTTTATGCGTTTCTGGACGCCTTTTCCTGGACAGCCGGGGATATGGCCGATGTTATGCTCAAAGCCCGGGAAGAGGGCGTCTCCTATGCCCAGGCGGCCAAAGAATGGGTCCTGGAGAACGAAAACCAGGTGGCAAGCTGGCTCCCCAAGTAATCTTTGTTTCAATACTTTTCTCTAAAACATTATGCCTGAAAGCACTACCTCGACCCTGAGCCCGGTCAAGGACTCCTCCACCAAGCCCTGGTTCATTGCTTCCATTGGCATCACCCTCTTTCTGGCCGGCCTCCTGGTCTGGTATCTGATCTATGCCTTTAGCTTTGTGCACTCCTTCAAAAGCGAGGAACTGGCTGTGGAGCGCTCTTCCTGGAAGCTCTTGCTGTATGACGAAACCATGAGCATGGCCACCCGGGTCAGCACCCTGAGCGGGAACCTGAAATGGCAGGGTACCTACGCAAAAAACCAGCCCAAGCTGGACCAGCTGCTGACCGAGATTCCGGAGACGATTTCCTCGCCCAAGATACGGGATATGGTGGCCACGCTGCGGCGCGACAGAGCCAACCTCAAAGAAATGGAAAACAGGGCCTTTGAGCTGGTCAGCCGAGGGGACAAGGAAGAGGCGGCCGATCTCTTGGCCGGCTGGCCGTACATCAAGAGCAGGATGCAATTTGAGAACACGACCCGGGAACTTGTAGACCTGGTTCAGGAGCGCATTGAGGACAAAACCTCGCTGCAAAAGACGCTTTCCGTAGCCCTGTTGGGCGGTATTGCGGCCTGCCTGGCCGCTCTGGCCTTTTTCTGGACCAGGACTGTCGTCCTCTGGCGAGGCCAATTGCGAAACAAGGCAGCAGCGGAAAAGGCTTTGCAGCAACGGGAGCAAGAGTTCAGCAGCTTGGTCGCCAACCTTCCGGGCATCGCCTTCCATTGCCGATACGACCAGGATTGGACCATGCTTTTCATGAGCCCAGAGACCATAAACATCACCGGCTATCCAGCCTCGGACTTTATCAATAACACGGTTCGGACCTACACCAGCGTGATGCACACGGAGGACGAGGCCTTCGTAAACCAACAGGTGAGCGAGGCGGTGGAAGCAGACAGACACTGGGAGATTGAGTACCGGATTATCCACAAATCCGGTGCCGTGCGCTGGGTATGGGAAAGAGGGGTGGCAGTAGCGGACGAAGAAGGCAAGGGGCTGTATCTCAACGGCTTTATCAATGATATTACCGAGCGCCGGGACATGGAGGAGAGGCTCAAGGATCTGAGCATAGCCGATTCTCTGACCGGTGTGTACAATCGGAATTTCTTCGAGGAGGAGATGCGGCGGCTCTCGGACGGGCGCAACCTGCCCATGGGCCTTATTGTCTGCGACATCAACGGCCTCAAGCTTATCAACGACACAAAGGGCCACGAAGAAGGCGATGATCTGCTCAGGTCCTGCGCCGAAATCTTATGCGCCTCTTTTCGCAAGAGTGATATTATCGCCAGAATCGGCGGAGACGAGTTTGTTGTCCTTTTGTCCGAGTGCAGCCTGAAGGAAGTGCGGGAGGGATGTGCGCGGATACGCGAAGGTATTGCCGACTATCAAGAGAGACAACCGGAAAAGGGGCTGTCCGTTTCCCTGGGCTATTCAGTGATGGACACATCGCCTGTGGATGTCGACCTTATGTTCAAGAGGGCGGATGACGCCATGTACAAGGAAAAGCTGCAGCAGAGCCACAGCAGCCGCAGCGAGACAGTGCAAGCCTTGATCAAGACCATGGAGGCCCGGGATTACATCACCGAAGGCCATGCCGGTCGCATGCATTCCTAAGCGCTATGCCCCCCGAGGAGGCGATGCAGGAGCTTGTCCGCTGTGCAGGCTCCCAGTTCGATCCCCGACTGGTGGATGCTTTTGTTGCTCTGCTCGAAACCTCGACTCTTACCCCTTGCGGACCCTCATGTGGACCAAGTTTTCAAAATGGGGGGTCTTAAGCTGTTTTTTCTGCACCTTCCGGAAATGTTCTTCGATCTCCCGGGGGATGTCCAGTAAGAACAGACCGGGACGCATGAACAGCTGCTCCGGGCCGCCGAGTTCATCCATGCTCCCGTAACGCTCCGTACTGTCCAGAATGAATGGAGACTCATAAAACTGGCCGGTTCCCAGAAAGACCCTGAAATTGATGTGCCGCAGGGGTACGTTCAGGCAGTTGCCCAGGGCTCCAGGGTTGGTAATGCAGATCACAGACGGCGGCCTTTGATTCGGTGTTCGCCAATACCCGGTGGAACCCAGATACATGCCCTCTTTGAGCAGGTGGAGGGTGTGAATTTGATAGGCATTGGTCAAAAGGGTATTTAACGCCTCGTGCTGAATAACCTTGATTCCCAGCCGATCCAGACGCATCAGGAATTCCAGGAATTTTTCAATATACAGGAGAAAACCCAGGGTATACTCAATATCCCTGGGAATCATTTTTTTAAGCTGACAGACCTGATTGAAAAGGAGCTGGGAGATGTGCGGCAGGGGCCAGAGTTCAAACAGGTGCAGAAGGCCATTGTTCTCCAGATTGGTCCTGGTCTCCTCCAACATGGCATGCTCCTGTCTGTGCCCCAGTACAGGTGTGGACAGGCCCTTTTCCGATTCCCTGCTCATAACCTTTTCCATTTCCCGCCGCTGGTGGGAAATTTGAGCGAATCTTTCCTTGATCTGGGTCTGGACCTTCTTCTTCTGAATACAAATCATCCTGTAATCCTGCATTATCTCGAATATGAACCGGTAAGCTTCCTTGATCAGCGCAAAATCATACCGGCCGCTGCCGGCACTGTGGAAAATATTATGCATTCCCCGGATGATGTCTTCATTGTTTGTGGTCAAGACCATGGCTCGACCCAGATCCAGGGCCGCCTCCAAGGAGTTTTTATCGACAGCCTGGACGTACTGTTGGAGGAAGCCTGAGATGCCGAACATATCGCACGGGGCTTGGCCTTTCTTTCGGAGTTCGGTCAAAGTGGTATTGAACCACTTGTTGGCGGCAGTAACTTTTTCAGCCTTTTGGTCATAGAGTATGGACTCGAATCTGCGGTATACCTTTTGATAAGCAGTCAGCCAGGAAAAGACATATTGCTTTTCCGATTCTGAAAAGTCGGGATGAAGGGCGGTGTAAATGAGGACTTGTTCGATGTTGAAGTTATTGATCAAGGCCCTGCTGGCCCTTCCCCGCTCAATTATGGCAAAGTCCTGATCAGCTACAATGCTCAGGAGGGGATCGGCCACCAAAAGGAATTCAGCCTGGCGCTGGGAGATGAAGCTCAATATATCTCGTATTTGCTTCACATGACCGTGCGTATTTTGTCTGCGCTCTTCCAGGAAGTGGGTCAGGCATACTGAGAGGACCAGGTCCCTCACAGCTTTCCCTGGAGTACGTTCTTCTGCATGCTTGGGAGGCATTACGTTTTGGACATCAGGGACTTCACCAAGGGACTGATCCGATTCATCCATGGAGATTTCCGTACTCTGGGCTAATGGACCCTGGTCAAAAGGAACAGAATCGATAATATTGAGGATACTATCCAGGTCGGCCTCAGGTTCAGTCAAAACATGGTCCACAGCTTGGACCAGATCCCTCAAGCCTGGTTTTGTGATGAGCTCTGAAAAGGTTTGGGTCAGGTATTGGGTGTTGTGGGTGGCTTTGTCCCGACTCAAAGTGCACAGAAACTGAATATCGAGATCATTGAATCTGGCTATGATCTGCTCAGCCTCTTGGGCAAAGGTGGACCGTTTCATGTCTTGGACCTGATCTTGAGTCATGGCAGCCTTTCCTGTCAGCTATAAGGTCTTGCTCAAGGTTCTTTACCGCGATTTCAGTATATGAATTCAGTATTAATTGATTTGATCCAAGCTCGCAAGGAGAGCCGAAGAAATGCCAATCTGGCCATATTCCTTTCCTTTGAAAAAATCATTTGGGGAGCGAAGCGGGAAAAAGGATTTCGACCGGGATGGAGCCGGTGTGGCCCGCTCAGAAGCCGTCCTTTTGGTGGGTCTGGAAAAGGCCACACCTGTGGGGCTGAACTGCGGGGCCTGCGGGTTTGCCGACTGAAAGACCATGCAGGAACAGAGCCCGAATCAGGGCGAGTTTCAGGGACCGATCTGTTCCTTTCGCCATCTGGACCTGGGCATTGCCCTGGGCTCGGCGGTCAAGACGGCCAGCATGTTCAATGTGGACAACCGGATCATGTACCGGATCGGGGTGGCAGCCAGGGATATGGGACTTGTGGACTGGGAGCTGGTGATGGGAGTTCCCTTGTCAGTCAGCGGGAAGAATATTTTCTTTGATCGTTGAGTATTAAAAAAAAGCGCGGTATTGAACTGCTCCTTGTATATGCATCATTTGTAAACTTAAGTCACAAATGATGCAGAATCGAGGTCCGGAAATCGAACTTTTGGAAGTGTGTTATGAAAGGCTTTGATCACACCGTCAGGTGCAAGGAGGAGAGATATGGGTGATGAACAGAAAAGATCTCCCACCCCGGGGCTGCAGGCACTCATTGATATGCTCTCTGCTCAGGCGGCCCGGGTTCGGGAGCTGGACAAGGCCGCCGACAACTCCCTGCATGAGCATGGGGATATTCAGCAGTATACCCATGCTCTGCATTCCAAGGCAGAGCTGCTCAGCGAGCTTTCTGATCTGGCCCGGCCGTACCTTACGGATCTGCCGGCAGAGCAACAAGAGAGAATAGCTCAGCAACTGGATGCCTTCTCCCGAAATGCTCAGCAGGCCCTGGAGGTAGACAGTATTTTCTTCATGCGCCAGCTTCTCTATCCTGAAGACTACCAGGAAGGGCAGGAGAATGATCTGGAAAGATTTATCAGCTCCCTGGGTTTTTAATGTGTTTAGCGGACGATTTGACCTGCTTGAGCCGCTACGACGGCCTGCTGGCCCTGCGCCTGACCCCTTTGGGGGCCTGGATCCTGGGCCAGACCAAGACGTACACTCCTGCTCCGCCGACATATTCCCTGCAGGTCGTTTCTGAACAGGAGATCAGGCTTCTGGACTCCGGTCCAGCGGATGAGGCCACTGCCAGATTGGAACGCTTCTGTATTCAAAAAGATGACCAGAGCTTCAGCCTTGATGGCGGCAAGGCCTTGCAGGCTATGGAGCATGGAATGTCTGCGGATGAAATGCGGGAGATTCTGATTCAGGGCAGCGGCCAGGAGCTTCCAGCTCGGGTTGCGGCCTTTTTAACCCATATGGAACAAAGGGCCGGCCTGTTTCGGATTGCAGGGCCGGCCTTTGTTGTGGAGTGCAGTGATCCAAATGTCCGAAATGCTGTTCTGGGCGATGCGGAAATGCGGAGCCTCTGCCTTCCGGCCGGAGAGTCGGCCCTGTTGGTGCGCAAAGAAGATGAAGAAGCATTTCGGGCCTGCCTGCATAAACTGGGATATGCCTTGCCAGTGGGGTGAGGGCGGAAGAGAGAGGTCAGAAGACAGAGATCAGTAGTCAGCCTTGCCTCCGGCAAGTCTGAAATACTTTTTGCCCCAAAGCGGGCAAAAAAGGGAAACTTGCCGGATTGATCAGTGATGAAACTTTTGGATGTCCTTCTCCGTCATTGCCCGGCCCGGATCTTTCGAATACACCGGGGTCAGGCTCATCACGCGAGACGCGTGACAATCTAGGGTAAAGTCATTCTGTCTGCTCTGGATTCCCGCCTGCGCGGGAATGACGAACAAGTTGGGTCTTGTTTCATACGAGCGCCGCCTCTGGTCGCAGACGCCCAGTTTGATCCAGGATGAAACCGACGAGTGGGTAGTAGGGGCGAAAAATCTTTCGCCCTCTTGGGCCAGGCTGGGGCCTGGCGATCCCAGAAGGCAAGACCAGAACCAAGGTCAAGCCTGGTTTCATACCAGAAGACAGAAGACTCATGACATAAGACAGAGGGCGTAAGAAAGAGGGTAGACAGCATATGAACGAGACGCAAAAACAAGGCCTGCGGGTGTATGAAAACAAGCTCAGCCCGGAAGAACAAAAACTTCTTCAGGTCTGCGCCCTGTTTCAGGAACCGATCAGCCGGACCAGCATCCTGAAGATCATGCGCAAAGTATGGCCGGGGACCTGGCCTGAGGTAAAAAAAGCCGGAGACTTGGATCCTTATCTGGACAGACTGCAAAGTCAGCGCCTCCTGGACTCGGATCTGATGTGCGTGCACTCCATGCAGGAGATTGTGGCCCGCAAAGTGGCCCTGGACGACGTCTTTGAAGAACTGGCCGCATACATCAGCCGGGAATGGCCGGCCAAATTGTCTTCGAATTGGGGGCGGAAAAGCTCATACAGCAATCTGCGATTGTATCGGGACCTTCGCCTAAGCCTGCTCAAACATGACTCCAAGGATATGCAGGGAACCTATCAGATTATGCAAGACCACTTCGGATATGATCTGGATTATGCAGTGCCCTTTGTCTCCATGACCACCAACCCCTTTGATCCTCAATGGATGCAGACCCTGCCTGTGGATATTCAGACCATGCTGCTCACCGATGTCTTGGAATATGCTGTCTGGACCTGTAATCATCACCCGAAAATATCTGCCTATGCCCGAGCTCTGACTATAAACGATTCTGTTCCCCAGTATCTGCGAATTCGATTTTTCTCTGCCCTGACCAAACTGATGTTCCTGGCCTTGGACCTGGAGGGGGCTGAAAAAACCTTGGCCAATGTGGAAAATGATCTGCAGGCCATGAAACTGCAAGGGTGGCTTGTGTTTTTGCAGGGCCGGCCTGATGAGGGAGGGGATATCTTTGAGCAGGCCCTGACCATCATGCGCAAAAATCACAGATCCAAGACAGCATACTTCGGGGATGAATGCGGACTGATCCATGCCTTTTGCCTGCTCAAAACCCAGACCCCCAAGGCCTGGAAAAGACTGAGCACCCTTATGGAAGACGCCCAGCGCAAGCACAATGTGGGTACCCTTTTCCTGCCGGGCTATATGGCCTTGCAGGCAGTGCTCGCGTACCGGCAAGGGCAAATGGATGATGTCGAAAAATATTTGCAGGAGGCGGAGGCCAAAAGCTTTGGGATCATGGCGAATTTGACTGTGGCCCTGGCTCGCTGCTGGGTTGGAAGCGAGATCAAAGCCCAAAGCCAAAAGCACCTTCATAACGTGTTGCACACAGGGCAAGCACAGGGCATGAACTGGCTTGTTTTCGAGTTGGGGGCTTTGCTGCAGCACGCTGAACAACAGGTCCTTTCAAAGGCTGAAAAACAGGCCGTACACAGCATACGGCAGCAATGGCAACTCACTCCTCTGGCCGAGGTACTCAAGGTAGAAGAGCCATGGCGGCAGGCCCTGTATGCCTTGCAGGAGGTAGCAGGGAATGCATCAGCCGAAAACGAAGGGACCTCTGAATACCGCATTGTTTGGCTGGTCCATCATCCTGGAGGGGCGTTTGTGCAGATACAGCCCAAACTGCAAAAACGAAACGCCAAAGGGCAGTGGACCAAGGGACGGAACGTGGCTTTGAACAAGCTTTTTCATCAAGCTGACACCATGGATTACTTGACCCAGGAGGATCGAAAGCTGATATCCGCATTGCAGCACTATTACAGCCCGTACAGCGGGAGCTGGTATGCTTTCGATCCAGTAAAGGTCCTGCCCTTGCTGGTTGGGCATCCCAGGCTGTTTCTGGAGTCCCACCCGGACACAGCTGTGGAATTCGTCCAGGGTGAGCCGGAAATCACGGTGCACGAATCACAGGAAGGCTATGTCCTGTCCATGTCCCCGGAAATAGAGAGTAACTCCTTTCAGCTTATTCAAGAGACCCCGACCAGATTCAAGGTCCTGCAGATCACTCCAGAGCATAAACGCATTGCCTCCATTCTGGGTTCAAGCACTTTTTCCGTGCCCAAGTCAGGTTATGAGGAGCTGGTCCGAACCGTATCCTCCCTTTCCGGCCTGGTCACCGTGCATTCCGATATCCAGGCTCAGTCCGAGGATGCATCCCAGGTCCAGGCCGATTCCAGGCCGTATATGATCATTACCCCGGCTGGGAATGGGTTTCGGGTGGAGATGACCGTCCGGCCCCTGGGCCAGTCCGGGCCATCTCTCAAGCCCGGAAGGGGGCAGAGCAGCATCATGGCTGAAGTTCAGGGGGAGCGGATGCAGGCTACCCGGGATCTGGAGGCAGAAGAAAGCCAGGCTCAGGCAGTAGAACAGGCCTGCCCCAGCTTGCTCGCGGTTGAGGGCCAGGACAGGATCTGGACGATTCCTGATCCTGAGGCCTGTCTGCACCTCTTGGCTGAGCTCAAGGAGCTGCAGGACCAGGACAAGGTCCAGGTCCTGTGGCCGGAAGGGGAAAAGCTGGCTGTGGCCAAGACCGTGTCCCTGGACGATCTGCACCTGTCCTTGAGTGGAAAGCAGAACTGGTTTGAAGTGGAGGGGCGTATCGATGTGGATCAGGACGCGGTGCTTGAATTGAAGAACCTTTTGCAGGCCAGCCCGGACACTCGTTTCGTGCCCCTGGATGCAACCCGGTACGCAGCCTTGAGCCGTGGGCTTCGCCGCCGCTTGCAGGAGATCGGGCAATTGTCCGAGTTTCAAGGAAAATCGGTGAAGATGCCGGCCCATGGCTCCTTGGTCTTGTCAGATTTGGAGCAGGAGGTGGGAGAGTTCCAGGCGGATCAAGCCTGGACCGAGCGCGTCCAGGCCATCCGGGAGGCTTTTGCCCACACCCCGTCCCCGCCGTCCACCCTACGGGCTGAGCTCCGCGACTATCAGATCCAGGGCTACCAATGGCTGTCCAGACTGGCCAGGACGGGCTTTGGGGCCTGCCTGGCCGACGACATGGGGCTGGGCAAGACCCTGCAGGCCCTGGCCCTGATCGTGGAACGGGCCCCGAATGGCCCAACCCTGGTTGTGGCCCCAACCTCGGTATGCTCCAACTGGGAGACCGAGGCCGGCCGGTTTACCCCCACCCTGCAGCCGACCCTGTATGGGGGAAAAGACAGGCAGGGTATTTTGGAACAGGCCGGACCCTTTGCCTTGATCGTATGCAGCTATGCCCTACTCATGCAGGATGCCGAAGCCCTGACCAGGGTATCCTGGCAGACCCTAGTTCTGGACGAAGCCCAGGCCATCAAGAACTGGAACGCCAAACGGACTCAGGCGGCCATGAATCTGCAGGCCGGCTTTTCCATGATCACCACCGGCACACCTTTGGAAAACAACTTGAATGAACTGTGGACCTTGTTTCGGTTCATCAATCCCGGCCTGCTGGGCCCCAGAAAAAGGTTTCATGAACGCTTTGCCCTGCCCATTCAAAAGGAGCAGGACCAGGAGCAAAAGAGGATCTTGAAGCGGATTATTCAGCCCTTTATTCTCCGCCGCCTTAAGTCACAGGTCATGGAGGAGCTCCCGGCCAGGACAGAAGTGACCTTGAAGGTGGGTATGAGTCAAGAAGAGGCCGCCTTGTACGAGGTCGTGCGCCGGCAGGCGTTGGAAAATCTGGAAAGCATAGATGCGAACAAGGGGCAAAAACACCTGCAGATCCTGGCCGAGCTGACCAGGCTGCGCCAGCTGTGCTGTGATCCCAGGCTGGTCTATCCGGAAAGCGAAGTGGTCGGTTCCAAGCTCAACCTGCTGGAGGATCTGGTCGACGAGCTTTTATCCACAGGTCACAAGGCCCTTATCTTCAGCCAGTTTGTGAAGAACCTGCATCTGGTCCAAGGGCGTCTGCAATCCATGGGGGTTGCGTATCGCTATCTGGACGGGAGCACGCCCAGCCGGGTGCGGGAGCAGGAGATCAGTGCCTTTCAGGCCGGACAGGGAGATGTGTTTTTGATCAGTCTCAAGGCCGGCGGGGTGGGCATCAATCTGACTGCGGCCGACTATGTTATCCATATGGATCCCTGGTGGAATCCGGCGGTGGAGGATCAGGCCGCCAATCGGGCCCACCGTATCGGGCAGGACCGGCCGGTGACTGTGTACCGCCTGGTCACTGAGAGCACAGTGGAAGAAAAAATCGTTCAATTGCATGCTGAAAAACGGGACTTGGCGGACAGCCTGCTTGAAGGCAGCGATGTCAGTCACAGGGTGGACGCCGAGGAGCTGATGCAGCTTTTGCGGGAGGATGCCGCCGGATCATAGAGGAGAGTCTCATGTGTGAAGAGATTTTGTACTTGACCCGAGAGGATGTTGAGGCCGTAGGGGTCCAGATGCCGGAAATTATCCAGGTCCTGGATCAGACCTTCAAGGAAAAGGGAGAGGGACGATATGAAATGCCTCCCAAACCAGGCATTCATCCGGGCCAGGACGCGTTCATGCACGCCATGCCGGCTTATGTCCCCATCTTCAAGCGGCCGGGATCAAACGGGACATGTCAAGCTGCAGCCCGGGCAAAGACCCAGATGACGGCCAGGCTGTTGACCAGGGCATGGATGATGACCGCCGGCCAGATGGACCCGCTTTTCTGGTACAGATAGGCAAAGACCAGGCCGAGGATGAAAATGGGCGGAGCGGCCAGTGGACGCAGGTGGAGCAGGGCAAAGAGCCCGGAACTGATGAGCATGGCCTTGGTCCAGGAAAAGCGTTTTTTGAGCCCGGCAAAGAGAAATCCGCGGAAAAAGATCTCTTCCACCAGCGGAGCAATGATCACTGCTGCAAAGATGAAGAGACCAGGAGATGGGGTATCGGCCAGAAACCTTTCCAGCTCGGGCTGAACTTTCATATCGTAATGGGAGAGAAAGCCTTCATACAGGGCATTGAGCCACATGGCCGGGACAAAGAGTAAAAGGCCCAGTCCCAGATGCCTGGCCTGAAAGCCGGTCAGCCCCAGATGACGCCAGCTTGCGCCGTATTTTTTGCGGGTAAACCACCAGACCGGGAAGATCAGGGCCAGTTCCAGCAAAGCCACCATCAGGCCTGGAGAGATGTCCACGGACAAGGACTTCAGAAGGATAACAACGGCATAGGCCAGAAACAGCCACATCCCCAGGCAGGCTGCACCCAGCCAGGTGTCCCGTACGGTCCAGGGCACTGCTGCTGATTGCTGATGAGAATCCTGAAAAAGCGTCATGTATACATCCTGTAATCAAGAACCTGGTATAAACCCAGCAAGAAGTGATCAGGATGCGATCTTTTTCCTGGGATGTAAATGACAGCGCGCTTCGAACTTTTTCAAAAACCTCTGGGTGCAGATTTGGGAACTAAACTTTCATGAAAATGAATCGAGTTTGCATACTGCTGAATATTTCAATACAAAGGTATGGGGTAAGCCCAAAAAAAAATCAGCTTTGGCTCCGGCAAAGCTGATTTTGAACGCCTACTTAAGAATAGAGAAGGTTATGAAAATCGATGGACTCAAGCTTAGCAGCAAGGCCAGAAATCATTTTGCCAGCGACAACAACTCACCTGTGCATCCGGCAGTGGTCCAGGCCATATTGTCGGCCAATCAAGGGCATGCCCTG
>JAWLEI010000039.1:0-25830 GCA_041686195.1 Desulfovermiculus sp. | reverse complement strand
GCCTTGCTGCCTTTTTAGGAGAGAACCTATGGCTGTATTCGACCGCAAAAGCCGCTACGCAAAGAACGCTTCCACCTACCAAGCCATTGACCGGCGGGGCCGGAAGGTGGCGGCCCTGACTCCCGCCCGGAAGCCGGTTCAGACTTTACTTGGCGAACATTTGCGCACAGAGGGACGCCGACTGGATCACCTGGCCCACTTCTATCTGCAGGATCCAGGCGGATACTGGCGGATTGCTGAGATGAACGAGGTTATGCTTCCGGATGCCCTGGCTGAAGCCGAGGCGGTGAAGATACCAGCGGTTCTCTGATGCCGGTGGGTTTGTATATGACAACCCTAACCCCTGGATCACCATGGGCTTTGGAGCAATCATCGCCTCAGGCGGGAACAACTCTTTGTTAAGCGACGAACTCCTGAACTGCATCATCGAAGTCCGGGTGGAGCAGTCTCTGGATGAGCGGACCAGGTTCGCCATCAGGTTCAGCGACGATATCAGCGGCGGCGAGCCCAGGATCCGAAGCTCTTCCGAGCTGGAGTGCCAGCGGATGATAAGCATTGCGGTGCAGGTCGGCGACGACATCAAATGCCTGGTGCGGGGCCCTGTGACCAACACGCGATCGTCGGTGGCCCTGGGCGGTCCCGGCTCCTGGCACGAGGTGCACGGCCAGGACCGGCGGATAGAGATGGACCGCCAAACCGTCCACCGGGCCTGGACCGGCCGTGCGTCCGAGGCGGCCCAAACCATTCTCAGCCCGAATTTCGACCGGACCAATGTGCAGCAGACCAGCATCGTGTATGGAGGCAGCCGGATGGGTGGACAGCCTTCGTCCTCGACCCTGAATCAGCGATCCACGGATGCAGAGTTCATTCGTCAGATCGCCCGACGGAACAACCTGCATTTTTGGATCGAATACGAGTGTCATTCCCAGGCAGGGGGCTCCGGAGGAGGGACCTTGCAGATCGTGGAAACGGCCAATCTCACATCCTCACCGCCCAGGCCATCCAGCCCTGCGACGTCTTCAACCTCGGCTGGCTCGATCCATCTCGTGCCCAGCGTGCCGGTGACCCTGCGGGTCAATGTCGAAAGAGACCGGTGCCAGAATGTCACGGCATTCGATCTGAACATCGATCCGGAACGGCCCAACCGTTTTAACGGTTCCGCCATCGACGATCGGGATCTGAGCACACCGAGCACTTTGGTCACCGACCCGCAGCCCCTGATCGACAGGCAAGGCCAGAGGCTGGCAGGCAGCGGAGAAGCACGCGACGTATCTATCACCACGGCCGGAGGACAGGAAGAATTGAATGCCAGGGCCGAATCCGCCTTGACCGAGGCCGGCTGGTTCGTGGAAGCCACTGCGAGCACCACATCTCATATGCTCGGATGGGTGCTTGTCCCCCATGACGTGGTTCAGGTAGAAGGGCTGGGACCGGTGGACAGCGGTCCATACCAGGTGAAATCGGTCACCCATGTGATCAGGGCCACCGAACACCTTATGGATCTGGAGCTTCGTCGCAACACCATTGGAGGGAGCTGAGTACAGGCAATACGAATCGAAGGGCAATGAGGAAGAGATGAGTGCATCTGAGGATGATCGATTCTTCGGCAAATACCGGGGCGTGGTCCAGGACAATCAGGATCCGACCAGCCGGGGGCGGCTTCAGGTCAGGGTCCCGGCGGTAATGGGGGGCGAAGCCGTGTGGGCCCTGCCCTGTGTGCCCTATGCGGGTCAGAACATGGGTCTTTATACCATGCCTGAACCCGGCACGGGGGTGTGGGTGGAGTTCGAAGCCGGCGACCCCTCGTATCCCATCTGGGCCGGATGCTTTTGGGGGGACGACCAGGTTCCGGAGGACGAGCAGAGATCCAGGGCTTCCCCGCCCCTTAAAATCATCCGCAGCCGGGAGGGCCTGCTGATCTCCCTCAACGATGAACAGCAGGTGATCACCCTGAGCGACGGCAATGGAAACAACCTGATTACCATCGAAGTCCGGCAAGGCAAGATTAAGATCCAGGGATCGACAAAGGTGGTGGTAGAGGCATCCCAGATCGAGCTGGTTGAGAACTCGACCCATCCTCTCGTGTTCGGCGATTCGTTGCTCCAGTACCTGAATCAGCTGGTCCAGCTTTACCAAACGCACACGCACCCTGGGCAGACGGTGGTTGGAATACCAGTCACCCCGGCACCGCCTGTTCCCCCTTTGGTGCCCGCGACGCCCAGCATGCTGTCGACCCGGGTAAAATCCGGCTGAGCAGAGGAAATGTTTGGACGGCCGCATTTGAGGAGGCACATTCATGGCCCTTAAGCCCGGTATGTTGGAAGAAGATGGTTTCCTGGACAGCATGGCCAAAGAAATGGAAGCCGTGTTCCGCGAAAAGCTTCCTTTCGTGGTCCCCGGTGCAGACCCCGAGATGGGAGAGGCGGAGCGGCGTCTTCTTTTTGTTGCCGTGGCCCAGGGAGTGGTCAAGCATCTGGCGGCTAACCCTGATGCCTTCAAAGTCGAGGTTTCCCTCTCTAACGGAAAGGGAAATGTTTCGGAGATTCAATCCATCTGATTCGAACAATCTGTGCATCTACGCCCCGGCTTCAAGCCGCCTGGAGCAAGACCATGGCTGAACCGATCACTGCTGTCCGTTACCCCTTCGCTATCGACGGCCGCCTTGGCCGCTTGGCCCGGGAAAGTGACTATGAATCCTATATTGCGCAGCTCATCCGTCAGGTCTTGTTCACTGCGCAGGGAGAGAGGGTCAATCGGCCGGACTTCGGGGCCGGGGTGAAGCGGCTCGTTTTTGGGCCCAACAGCCCGGCCACGGCCTCTCTGGCCCAAACTATGGTCTATCAAGCCCTGGACAAATGGCTGGGATCCCTCATCCGTACCGACGATGTGCGGGCCGAAGCCGACGCGGAGCGACTGAACATAATGGTGGTCTATACCATCCTGGCCAAGCAGGAACAACGTTTCCTGAATGTGGAGGTCACCTTCTGATGGCTGGTGAAGACAGGTTGACCGCATTGTTGGAGCAGACGGTCAAACGGGTCACTGGGATCGATTTCATCCAGGTCGTGGATCCCGACGATCAGACGGTCCTGCGTGTCTTTTTTCTGATCGATCCGGATCAGCTGGCCGACCCCATTGTCCCTTCTTCGGACCTTCCGGCGGAGGTGCCTCCGGAAACGGTCCATATCGTCAGCATTTCGGGCGGGGAGCAATTTCCGGAAGTATCCGTGAAAAAAACCACGTACCTGCAAGTGAGCCTGGACGGGGAGACCCGGACGGCTTTGCAGATCCAGACCGCCTCCCCCGGTGATTTCTCCATGTACCGGTTGACTGTCGTCGATGAACCTAAAGATCGTATCGACCGTTATTTCAATGGTGTCTTGTTCAGCTTCAAGCAGGGCTGTCCAAGCGGTTTGGATTGCAAGCCCAAGGAGGGTGCCTGCCCTCCGGAGGAGCTTGTGGATTTCCCGGTCGATTATCTGGCCCGGGACTTCGTCAGCTTCCGAAGCGCCCTGCTGGACTTCGCCGCTCAGCGCTACCCGGACTGGACCGAGCGGATCGAGGCCGATGCAGGGGTCATGCTGGCCGAAATCATGGCCGCCCTGGGAGACGAGCTTTCCTACGTCCAGGACCGCTATGCCCGAGAGGCTTATCTGGAATCTGCGAGCCAGCGCCGGTCCCTCCGCCGGCATATGAGCCTGATGGACTACCATCTCCACGACGGCCTGAGCGCGGCAGCTTTTCTGGACCTGAGGGTCAAGCCCGGCGTAGGGGTTTTCCTGCCGGCCGGATCCCGGGTCTGGGCCTCCGGACAGGGGACACGGCCCATCACCTTCGAGCTTGGGGAAGGGCTGGCCGATACCACGGCCATGAGCGGCGATCCAAAGGAATTCTGGGTTCATCCGGAATGGAACGAAATCAAAGTCCACATTCCGGATGTGGACCGGCCCTGCCTTCCAGTCGGCTCCACTGAGGTCTTTCTTTTCGGGCATTTCCCTTTGGCCGGACAGATTCCGGCCGGCCAGGATCCATTGAAGTTCTGGCTGGGCAAGTGGCTGCTTCTGCACAGCGAGCCGCAGAATCCCGCTCTGCCGAAGCGCCAGCATCTGGTCCAGGTACAGGAGCTTCAGCAGCTCACCGATCCCCTGTTTATGGACGGAAGCGGCAACCCGCAGCCGGTGACCCGGGTGGCCTGGAAGGATGAGCAGGCCTTGCCCTTCGAGATGTGCCTCCTGGAAGCACAAGTAAACGGCAATCTGGTTTCGGCCACGGCCGGAGAAACCATCCAGGAGTTCTTCACCGTCCGGGGAAACGAGCAGGTACCTGAAACCGATCCAAAGGGGGATCCGGTAAGGCAGGCGGTTGAGCGCCAAGGGCCTTTGAATCATTTAACAGGCCGACGGAGCATTACATACCTGCACAGTCTTCGGCAAACCGAAAGCCGGGGCCTGGGGTGGCTTGGGAACCTGTCCGAAGCCCGCCCGGAGATCGAACTCCAGGAAGTGAACCCGAGCAACCTTCATCCACCCGACAAGCCGCAGATCTGGAAATGGCGCCGCACGCTTCTGGACGCCAGGAGCCTGGAGGACGTCTTCACCCTCGACCACGGATCCTGGCGCCGGGTTATAGGCTTTCGGCGAATGGCTGAGGTGATCGAGCATGAGGATTACGCCGCGGATTCGGGCTTGAGCATTCGTTTCGGAGACGGAGAGTTTGGCAAAATACCGGCGGACGGCACAGTCTTTCAGGTTCGTTATCGCACTGGCCCTGGCCGGGAGGCCAACATCCCGGCCGATACGGTGACAGGGCTTAAATGCCCGCTGGACGAGTCCCAGTCTGACCTGGCCGGCGCGTTGGATGGGGTTTCCAATCCCCTGCCCATAGAAAACGGTGTCGATCCGGAAGATGCGGAAACAGCCCGACGGATCGCCCCGGAAGCCTTTAGGGCCCTGACCTTCCGGGCAGTTCGAACAGATGACTACGAGGAAATCGCTGAGCGGCAGCCCTGGGTGCAGCGGGCCGGGGCCCGCTTCCGCTGGACCGGCAGCTGGCTCAGCGCTTTTGTAACCCCCGATTCTCTGGAAGCTTTCGAGCTGAGCCCGGAGCGGCAAAGACAACTTGAGGCGGTGATGAGCTGCGTGCGGCAGGCTGGCCGTGAGGTGTTCGTGAACAATCCGCGCTACGTGAACCTGGAGCTGGAGGTCTTCGTCTGTGTGGAGCCTTCGGCCTATCCGGGTCAAGTCAAAGAGAGAGTGCTGGATGCGCTTGCCGGAACAAATTCTCCGAACGCTGTTCAGGGCTTCTTTCATCCTGATCGGTTTACCTTCGGTACGCCGCTTCGCCGTCCGGCCCTGGAAGCCGCGATCCAGCAGGTGCCCGGGGTCCTGGGGGTCGAACGCCTTCGGATTCGAGCCCGGGGCATTACGGATTGGCGCGAGTTCACAGAGTCAAATTTCAGCGTTGGGCACGACCAGGTCATTCGCCTGCAGAACGACCCCCGGTTTCCCGAACGCGGATCGCTGCGCATTGTGGCCACGTCCGGCGGACATAAACAATTTATGATGGAGGCGGAATAAGCCATGAGTGCGTGCTGTCCCTGCGATGAACTGAAGCACCCGCCCCAGCCGGATATTCCGGCGGGTCTGGCTTCGCTGCCGCGTCAGGCCGCTGGCTTTCCGGAATACCGGCTGGCTATGCTCCGGGATATTCCGTCATATGCGGCCTTGAGGCAATGGCGGGCCCGAGGCGGCGACGACCTGGGCATCATGTTGATCGAAATGTGGGCCTACGTTTTGGACGTGCTGGGCTTCTACGACGAGCGTATCGCCAACGAAAGCTATCTTCGCACCGCCCAGCTGCGTCCTTCTCTTCGAAAGCTCACGGAGCTGATCGGCTACCTTCCTCGGCCCGCCCTGGCTGCTGCCGTCGAGCTCGCCGCCATGGCCGACGGGGCAAAGGCCGTCACGCTTCCTCCTGGAACAGCCTTTCGTTCGGACGCTTTCGACGACGAACCCCCTCAAATATTCGAAACAGATACCCCTTTCACCATCCACCCCCTGACCAATCGGTGGAGGCTGGGTCCGGTCCGCGAACGATCCTGGGCTGGAGAACTGTTTTTCGAACCTGGCACAGCTGCTTTGACCAAAGGCCAGATCGTGGTTTTTCGATGGCCTGAAGGAGGAAAAACCAAGCTTGGTGCTGGATGGGTGGTTACATCCGGCAGGACAAAAGCTCTGGATGGCTTGAGCTATCTTCAGCTGAGCCTGGCCCCCAAGGTCATGATCGGTTCATCGGTTCAGGCGGCGGATATCCAGGTGCTCAGGCCGACATGGAGTGCTCACCCCAGCCTGTATGCTGCAAAACCGGCTTCTGAAAGGGAAATCGTCCTGGATGGCTTTTATCCAGGTCTGGCCAGGGATCAGGTGATCGTTATCCAGAAGGGAAAATCTTTGCTGGCCGCAGTTATCAAGGATGTATGGCAAGTGAAAGTGCCTGTAGCCTCCATACCCAGCGGACAGACCACGGCCAAACCGACAACCCCGGTGTCCAAGATCGCCTTCGACCACGAGCTCCAGGACGACTGGTGGAGGCATCCCGAGGCACTGGTCATTCACCTGGAAATGATTGACGTGGGCGAGCTGACCCGCCCGGCCAAGACGTATTTAAGCGCGTCCGACTTTGCCTCTCCGGGCGCGCCCATCGAGGGCCTTGTCGAACCCCTCCCAGAGTCGGGACCCAAACCCACCCGCTTCCTGCTGAAGGACGCGGCTGAAAACGGTGTGTCGGCCCAAGGAACGGTCGAAATCAGCGATAAGGGCTCGGGAAGCATCGTTCTGGCCGAGGACACCAAGCCATTCTCTCCTTCCTTGCGAACCCCGGTTGAGGTGTTCGGCAATGTGGTCATGGCTTCCCGGGGGGAGAGCGTATTCAATGAGGTGCTCGGGAGCGGTGACGCCGGGCAGGTCTTTCAGTCCTTTACCCTGGCCAATAAGCCGCTCACTTATTTCAACGACGCCTCGGCCCCAAGGGGGCGCCGGAACACCCTGGAGGTCCGGGTCAACGGCATTGTGTGGGAAGAAGCGACCAGCTTTTACGGCAAGGGGCCTGATGATGAGATCTATGTGGTCCGTGAAAACGACGAGCAGGAGAGCACCATCACCTTCGGCGACGGCTGCAGGGGAGCCCGACTTCCCACCGGAGTGGACAACGTTACGGCCACATACCGGCATGGGGCCGGGGCGGCCAAGCCTCCCGCCGGGGACATCGGACAGCTGGCCAAGCCTGTGCAGGGATTGGGCCGGGTGGTCAATCCCGTGGCCGCAGGAGGAGGAGCAGATGCCGATCGGCCCAGGGATATACGCACAAACGCCCCGGCCGGGGCACTCATTTTGGGTCGGGCAGTTTCTCTGCCCGACTTCGAAGCCCTGGCCCTGGAGTTCGGCGGGGTGGTCAATGCCCAGGCCGAATGGATCTGGGATGACACTTTCCAGGGTGCGGTGGCCAAAATCTGGTTCATCTCAGACGGGGGCCAGATCGCGGATCCCCTCAGGGCCTATCTCATCGGTATGGCCGAGCCGAGTACCCCGCTTGTAGCTGAGCAAGCCAAAGCTCAACCTTCCCCGACAAATCCACAGCTGGTCATCGATCTTCTGATTCATGAACGCTTCAACCCCGATAGGGTGGCTCTTCAAGCTCATCAAGCCCTGACCAACAAGAAAAACGGGATCCTTGGACTGCAGAACATACCGATTGGCGGTCCGCTCTTTCGAAGCAGGATCTTTGCAGTGGTCCTCGGGGTCCAAGGCGTTCTGGCAGTGCGGGGGATGACTGTGGACGGGAAGCCGGCTCCCTTTGCAATCAATGCGGAGCAGGGCCGCTACCGGGACTTTATCAGCTCCATGCGGATCACGGCTGCCACGGCTGCGGCATCAGACACAAAGACAACATTGCGCTAACAAGCGGGTCCGGAAAATGTCGAACCTAACCGAAGACAACGGGTTGTCTCCCGCCCAGGATCATTTCCAGCGATACTACGCGGAGAAGATCTGGGAATGGATTCCGGCAGTGTACAAGGAACTCGATGCGCTGGCTGCAACCCCCGGAGTATTGCGCTCGTTGGTCGAAATCCTGGCCAGGCAGGCAGCCGTGGCCAGGCGCAGCATCGACCGCTTGTGGGAGGACTCGTTCATTGAGCATTGCGATGACTGGGCGATCTCCTATATCGGCGACCTGGTGGGCACTCGACTGGTGCACGAGCTGAACCGGCGAGGACGCCGGGTGGACGTGGCCAAAACCATCTTCTACCGCCGGCGGAAAGGAACCCCCCTGGTCCTGGAAACCCTTATCCGCGACATCAGCGGCTGGTCCGGTGTGACCCGGGAAAGCTTCAGGCGTCTGGCCCGTACCAGGCACGGGCTGGACCCCGAGCCCGCCAGGCTCGGGGGTATGGTCACCGGCACGCCTCCCGGAGGCTGGGCTGACCTTGGTTCCGCGCGGGGAGCAGAGCTTGTGGACGGAGCTTTTGATGAGTATTCGCACACCCCGGATTTCCGGCAGCTGCAGGGTAAGCTCGGCCGCTTGAACATACCCAAGCTGAACATTCATCTGTACCGAATGCAGCCGTTTGAGGTCAACTTCGCGACTCCGGAGGGTTTTGGAAGCAACAGCTACACTTTCGATCCCTCCGGGCGGGATGTGCCCCTGTTCGCTCCTGATCAGACCGGACTTGAGATAAGCTGTGCTTCCGCTCGCGACTGGCAGGTGCCCGCACCACTTTCCTGCCGATTGCTCGGCGCGGCTGAGTATTCCATGGCCAAAGAGCTGATTGACAAGCTGAAAGCAGCCGGCCTGCCCCAGGCCGCAGGGGAGGAGCTCTCCCGGTACATTGGGACTGTGTTCCCAAATGAGCAGCGCTTGCGCGAGACCGTTGCCAGCCTGGATCACGCCGGAGCAATCTTTGCTGTTTTCGAACAGCTGCTGGGCCAGGCCCTTACCCAGGAGTCTCCCAAGGGGAGGCTCATCCCCAGTCCGGTCCAGCAAGACCCCACGGCCGTCGCTGTTGCTATCGGAGGGGATAGGGATTCCAATCCCGTGGAACATCAAAGGGTGGCGGCCGCGAATCTGGAGGACTGGGGAGCGAGCCTGGGGCCTTTTCCGCCGGAAAAGATCCTGGCTATAGACCCGGAACGGGGCCGTTTCCGATTTCTTTCAGCCATATCCCAAGAGCTGTGGGTGCCGGTGTACCATTTTGGTTTTTCGGGAGAGGTGGGGGCTGGGCCGTTCGACCTGAGCCGAAGCCTGGCCGCAGGTCAGGTAACGGTTGTCGACAACGGAGGTGACACCAATCCAGGACCGGTGGTCATGAGCCCTCCCGGGTCTCCGGTCCAGGGGGTGTTTCAGTTTGAGGACAGCAAAACCTACCGGCCGGACGCCGATGTTTCCGGCATACAGAAGCTCACCCTGCAGGCCGCCGATTTCGAGCGACCCTACCTGAGGCGGGTGACTCCGTCCGGGACCGAGTGGGTATTTGCTGCTGAACCCAAGTCAGTGGTGCCTCCAGGCGGCTCCGAGCCAGAAGAGAACCTTCGGTATCTGAGCTTATCCGGGTTGTGGGTCGGAATCGAAGAAGAGGGCGCCGCTGCGGGACCCTGTCCGCGCCCTCCTGTGGCAGCGGCTCTGGTCCTGGAGGGAGTGTTCGACCGGGTGGTCATCCGTCACTGCACCTTGGATCCCGGCGGCGAAAAAGCCCGGGATGCTTCCGGGCAGTGCCTGGCCATACCTTATGTGCGCTTGCTGGTGCGCGGAAACGTCGAAGAGCTGGTCATCGAATCGTCGATCCTCGGGCCGGTTGTGGAGGACAGCTTGTCGGGCTCTCCGGGCAGAGTTCAAAAGCTCATGGTTCGCGATTCGATCCTTCAGAGCATCGATTCCGCTTCTCCAGCCGTGGCTGTCGGGCTGGGAAGGGTTGATCTGGAGCGGGTCACGATCTTCGGCGACGTTGAAGTCAACCGCTTGTATACCGGCGATTCCTTGATCCAGGGACGAGTAAAGGTCACGGACAACCAGCACGGATGCTTCCGGTTCAGTGCAGCCAACGACGACGGTGCGCAAAGATTACCTCAGCAGTTTGAATCCCACCTCTTTGCACCGGCCGTACCAAATCACTTTTTCGCCTCCCGACGGTTCGGGGATCCGGGGTATGCTCAGCTGAGCGAGACCGCACCGTTCGAGATAGTCCGAGGGGGAGAGAACCGGTCGGAAATCGGAGCTTTCAACCGCCAGCTGGCCCCGATCAAACTGGACGACCTCAAGGCCAAGGTCAATGAGTTCATGCCGTTTGGGCTGATCGCGCAGTACATTATCGAGACGTAAGGAAGGCACATATGTCCGCTCAAGACATTTCCAGGTTTCTGTTTCAGCCGGAAAAGCGATACTCCAGCGTTCGGATGCAGCAGGGTCGAGTGATTCTGGATTCGGACTGGAACGAATCCGAACGGATCGACGACGAGCAGGCGCGGCGCACGCATGCTGAGGTTATCTGCTCCAAAGGCACGCCAAACCAGGGTTTTCTTATAACCGGGGTCATAGCAAAGTCCATAACTGAGCCGCCGGCTTGGGGAGAGGAGTTCCCCGAGAGCAAGGAAACATATGATCTCATTTGGGAGGAGGGCAGTTTCTACCTGGGCGGCTTGCGCTTTGAAACGGATTCAGCCTTTGATGAGAGCTTTCTCAGGCAGAGTGACTGGCTGCAAAGTGACCTTGAGCTGCAAAATATGCCCAACAGGCCTTCGGTGAGCGATCTGACCGATGCGGACGGCAACACTACACAGAGATACGACCTTGTTTACTTACGTGGATGGGAGCAATCAGTTACCGCGGTGGAAGACAGCGAGCTGCGGGAAAGGGCGCTGGGGGGACCGGATACCTCGGCCAGGATCCGGCGCCACCGCCGGGTCCTGGTCATCCAGGATGGACCCCAAGATTGCGTCCAGGCCTTCGAGCTCTTACAGAAGTATTTGACACAAGGCGGGAATGGTGAGTTCGACCAAAGCGGCTGCGAGCTTCTTTCCAATGCCCGGCTCACGGTCTCACCGAGCAGTGAAGAAAAAGGCGGACATCCGTGCAAACCGAAGACGGCATCCGGCTTTCTGGGGGCGGAAAACCAGACCATCCGAGTTCAGCTCACGGCCTCTGACCGATTTATCTGGGGTTACGACAACGCGTCTCCTTATTATCGGGTGCAGGTTTTGCCCCAGGACGGAGCGTATGTAAAGATCAAGTTTCTGACCCTTCCCCGGGACCAGGTTGCTCAGCCCCTGAAGGGACAGGCGGTGGAGATTCTGCCCTGGGGAGCGCTTTTGCCCAATATAGAAAAGGTGGCCGAGCTGCGGGGGCATCTTTCCACCGTAGTCACCAGCTACGATCCGGAAGACCGGACTCTGAGCATTGCCACCCAAGTTCCCCAGTCCTGGCTCCATTGGCTGGACGATCCCAGGCACGCCAAGTATTTCAGCGACCGCGATTCCCAGGAAACGCAGAAGTACTTTTACCTCAGGGTCTGGACCGGCGGTTCCGGCAACGCGGCCCAACCGGATCACGGCTTCACCCCCGGGACTCAGGTGGAGCTCAGTGGAACCGGTCTGAGCGTGACCTTCAGCGGCTCTGGTTTTCCCGGGGACCACTGGATTATCGCCGCCCGCCCCAATACCCCGGATGAAGTCGTTCCCTGGGAGCTCATGCACAAGGCCCCACCGGCGGGCCCCCGCTTTTTCTTCGCCCCCTTGGCCCTGATCCGGTGGTCAGTAGCCGGCGCGGAGCCGGATCACTTCGTGGAATCACAAGTTCACGACTGCCGCAAAAGGTTTCGGCCTCTGTGCCAGGTAGGCGGGTGCTGTACGATCATGGTCGGAGACGGCCATGCCAGCTTCGGAGACGTGCAGTCCATTCAACAGGCCGTTGGGATGCTGCCGCCAGCCGGGGGTGAGATATGCGTCCTGCCGGGGGAATATCGGGAGCGGGTGGTGGTGGAGCACAAGAAAAACGTGATGATTCGGGGCTGCGGCTCAAAAACCAAGTTGGTGGAGCCGGAACAGCCGGGCGGAGCCCTGATTGAGATCCGAGATTCCCAGGATATAGAGATCCGCTCCTTGGCGGTATTTGCCCCAACGGTTCACGGCCTTTATATGCAGGGCGAAGACAATTTGCCCCTGGAACGAATTGTTTTGGCTGAGCTGGAGATCACCAGCCGCGATCACTCTGCAGTTATGGGCCGCGGCGGCCATTCGGTGACCATTGCGAACTGCAGCCTGGCAATGCATCCCCAGCCGGAGACCTTCCGTGAAGATATCACCCTGGGGCGCGAGCCGGTGGTCTTTCTCACCGGGGATGACCTGCTGGTTGAAAACAACAGCATTATCGCCCGGCTGGAGGAAAACCGGGAGCGGGCTCCGCATGGAGGCCTGCACATCGGGGGGGGGGCCAATCAGGTTGAGGTGTCCAATAATCGAATCACGGGCGGCAACGGCAACGGCATCACCCTGGGCAGCTTTCGCTATGAGACCGCAAAAGAGATCGATGATTTTGCACGTCTTCGCGGGGAAACCGCCAACCCCATATATGGGGTGTCCATCCGGGTCGACGACAACGGCTGCCTCCGGATAGTCCCCGATCCACAGCCCCCGACCGGAGAGGACGGAGAACCAATGGTTCCCGTGGCTGACGAGCCCCTTTCAGATGTCCGGATCATAGGCAACGATATTTACGGGATGGGCTCCAGCGGAATAAGCGTGGCCCGCTTTTTCAACCTGGAGACCTCTCCGGATTTCATCACCGTCGACCGTTTGACCATTGAAGGCAACCGCATACGCAGCTGCATGGCCCTGGCCCTGGAGAACATCTCTCCAGCCTTCAGGGAAAACGCCGGCTATGGCGGAATAGCCCTGGCTGACGGCGAATATCTGGTCATCCGCAACAACGTTATAGAGGACAACGGTATCGATCATCTGGATCCCATCTGCGGGGTTTTTATCCTTTACGGACAAGGCATCGACATAAAAGGGAACCGTATTCTGCACAACGGACGCCCGGCTGATGCCGAATCGAGTCCCGCCCCCGGCCAGCGGGGCGGTATAGTCATCAGTATGGCCCAGCCTCGCAAAGAATACATCGCACCCTTCCGAAACTCTCCTTTGGGGAAAGCTTCGAGCGACTGGACTGGGTTTCGTCAGGACGGCGTTCCCGCAGTCCGGGTGCACGGCAACATCGTCGTTTCCCCGGAAGGACGGGCTGTCAAGGTAGTGGCCGTGGGTCCTGTGGCAGTCCAGGCAAATCAGTTGACAGCCCATGGCAGCCACTCTTTGAACCGAACCCCTATTCCCGGCCCACCCAGGGAAACCACTTCCGATTTTCGAATAAGTGCCGCAGCCGGCGTGCCTTATGCCGATCGCTCGGCCACCACCAATCCGCTGGCCGCCTTTCTGGACGCTCTCGGCGGGTCGGTGGTGTCCATATTGAACCTGGGGATATCCAATGAGATCTATCTTCAGCTTTTCGGATTCAGTGGCTTAGGTATGGTGGATCGCTTTCCGGACCCGGAGCTGCAAAACGAGGATGTGCGGCTGTTTGTCGGAGGCGACATCCTTTTCAACGACAACCAAGTGATACTGGACGCTCTGGGGCCTGCCGTGACCTTGAGCGCCAGCTCGGTCCTGCTCCTTTCCCTGGACGACATCTCTATGTCCGGAAACCAATGCGACTGCGATATGGGCTTCGACCTGGTGGGGACAAACGCTCTGGTTCTGGGGTGGTCCTTAAGGGTCTCGGATAATCGTTTCCAGGAAGGGGTATTCAACAGTCTGCTCTCAGCTTTGACTATAGGGTTAATGAACAGCACCACCGCCAACCAAGGTACTCATTGCTTTTGGGCCTGGGGTGTGCGGAGGAGCAGTGTGGTCGGAGCCAATCGCACTCTGATCGAGGCCTTTAACCCCAAAGCCTGTGATGCCTATGAGCCGGTTGATACAGAAGATGCCGGCTTTGGTATCTTGTCTCCAATCAATTGAACGTAATGGAGAGTACAAGCCGTGCAACAAAAACACAGAATCAGAGAGGAAGAGTTTGCCAGGCAGGCACAAGACGCTATGGCCACGGCTGACCGGGCTCGCTTGGTAGCCTTGGATCGCACTGCTTTGCTGATCCAGGCCAAGGAGCGGAGCCTGCGTCGTGAGCTGGCCATAAAGACAGAACGTCTCGGTCAGGATACGGCCCAGGTCAAAGTCCTGTCTGAACGCTTGAGGTTACATAGCGTCATGCGAGATCAGGCCACAGCCGAAATACAGCGGGGCCAGACGGAGCCTCCCGAGTGCCGGGAAGGGGTCTTTGTTCTGCACGGCCGGGTGGTCGGCAGGCACCGGCTGGGCTGGACCGGGCTCACGGTGAGTGCTGTGGACGGATCGGGTCGGGCCCAGGATTTTGCGTGCACGGATGAGCAGGGTTACTTCAAGATGGAGATTGCCTCGGAAGAATCCAAGGAGAATGTGCTTTTGCAAGTATCCGACAAAAAAGGCTCCATTCTCTATCGTGGATCAGAGGCGAACCAGGTCGTTTCCCAAGGGGTTGTCTACAGGGAGATCTTCCTGAAAGAGGACAAAGGCGATGAACCCTGTTCCCCGCCACCGGAACCCCAGCCTGGAAGAGTGCTGACGCCAAATGTCGTGGGTCAGTCCGAAGACAAGGCAAAGGAGATGCTCAAGGCCGCCGGCCTCAGAGCCGGGAAGCGCAAGACCATTTCCGACCCTGAAAGAGTGGGACTGGTTGTGAAGCAAAACCCTCAATTCGGAACGGAGGTGTCCCCAGGCACGGTAGTAGAACTATACATTGCGGCTTGGAGGCAGAGGAGGGAATAGACCTCGATTTCAGGACATCTTCTTATGCATCATGTCTTGAGTGCTCAAAGCGCACAAGGTGTTGTCTCCCGAATTTCGCAAGCGCCTTAGAGTGAGTAAAGAGGCATTATGTTGCCAGTTGTATTATGTTGCGAGAATTGTGTGTATTCCACGGAAAGTGGCCGCCCAATCCACGCGATGGTGGCAAATTGAGCACAGGAGGACTCTGATACCTCGCCCAATTGAATACCCTGAGGGTGCCCGCTTCAATCGGGTGAACCCAGTTGAACACCCAAAGGGTCCCCGGTTCAACCGGATAAATTTACCCGCCATGGTATTTAACCAGTACCCCGATTACCCCGCCCCAGTTGAATGTTTATCCAGTTAAACCTTCTTCGTTTAACTTGGGACACTGGGTGCTTGCCCTTGCAGGGCAATTCAGTGCGCCTGCGAAGGCGTTTTGTCAGGATGGTGCAAGTCCATCCCGGGGGAAGCCACAGCCCCGTAGTCGAAGGTAACTGCGTCACCGCGAGGTGGGGTGGGGAGCAACTGGAGACGAAATGGCGGTCCGTAGGTTAACGAGCCCGATCCGGCTTTGCAGTGCGATGAGTCTTCTTGAATGTGACAAAATCCGGAAGAATCACTTTTCATTCAGCTCTGCCAGGACTGAAAGGAATTATATAAGTAAAGAATATACAAATAAGAGGATGGCCGGAGCCATAAGAGGAGGACGTCCCCAGGGAGGATCCCGGTGAAATGAAGAAATTTCAGGATAAACCCCAGCTTAATACGCTTCGCAGTCCTTTCGAAATTACGCGGGTAAACCCTGGGAACGAAGAGTGGGTGCCTCTTGCGTCTTTGGTTGAAATCCCAAGTTTCACCCTCGATCAATCCGGCAAAACTATCAGTGGAAACTGGCGAATTACATTCGAGATTAAAAACGGTGATGCCTTTGATGTAAATTATGAAGATTATCATTAGAGGGAGATATGACTATGTATAATCCGCCTCATCCATTTGAAATTATAAAGGAATTTTGTGTGGATCCGCTTAACATCAATGTCACGGAAGCGGCAAAAGCACTTGGAGTTACTAGAAAGACTTTATCTGCATTATTAAATGGAAGAGCGGGAATTAGCCCAGAAATGGCATTGAGATTGTCAAAGGTATTTGGCAGATCACCCGAAGCCTGGCTCAAGCTTCAGCTCCAATATGATCTTTGGAAAGCAAAGCAGTCCATTGATATTGGCAATTTAAAGCGTATTGAAGCGGCTTGAGCCTTTTATCCTGATTGGGTGTCTTCGACGCTAAAATGAATTGACCCGCCTTTGCCAAGATAAATTGACCCACCGGCAGAAAAGGCCAGAATACACAAAACGAAACCGCGAAATGTCCAAAGAGCGCATGCGCATCAGGCGGCAGGTGACCTCCGTGGTCCACATGTTTGCAAAGATGGACGCGTCCATAGTCGATACCACCAGGCTTTCAGGCTATTACGGCCTGATCCCCCTGGGGGAAATGTTTGCAAAGATGGACGCGAAAATCGTCAAAACTAATATATGCCAGGAAGATACAGCTAGTCCCGACCATGTTTGCAAAGACAGGACTGTATCGCCACCGGTGGAACAAATTTGCTAACCGGAGGTCATGACCGCTTCACAAATCGACCTCCATCTTATTGATCAAAAGTATGCCCATACCAGGATCCTGGACTCAAAGACCATCTCGGCTATGATCCGCTCCCTGGATCAGTTTGGGCAAATCTCCCCGGTATCTCTTACCTCCCAATATGTGCTCATAGACGGCTATATAAGGGTAACGGCCCTGACCAAACTGGGAAAAGACACAGTCCTGGCCTGCGTCTTTGACCTCCAGGAACAGGCTGCCCTTTTCCAGTTTCTGGCTGATCAGAACAAAAAAACTCCTCAGGCTTTGGAACAGGCAGCTCTCATTGCTGAGCTTAGGACCAGTTTTGATCTCTCGTTGGCTCAGATCGCCAAGGGTCTGTCAAAGGCGGCCAAAAGCGGACCCAAGGCTGGGTAAAGACAAGAGCTGGGTCAAATGCAGACTGGATCTGATCACCTCTTTGCCCCCTAAAATCCTGGATCTGGTCCGGGCCGGTCATATATCCACCTAGAGCGCAGCCCGGGGTTTGGCCCCGTTGGCGCATTTTAATTTGGATGGCAGTTATTGCCAATATGAAGATGTTATCTCTATAAAAACACATGAAATTCTATCCGTATATCGGATATGTGCACAAATTCGGCCCATGTGCCATAAGTATACACAAAACATTTTGTTTTCCTGGCCGGACTTTGACGATCAAAGATTCAGCATGTTCGCACCCCGGGGATTTGCTGGATCGATAGGATTTGAAATATGACACCTTCGCCGTTGGCACAATTCATGCGTATTTAGATATAAATCTAGCTCGCATTAAAGAACACTTGAAAACTCAATTTCCATGCGAAATTAAATTTCCATTTAATAAAGTTTAAGCAAACAGGAGGTGTATCATGAAGCAATGCAAACCACTGTCGTTGGCAGTTCTTCTGGACATCCGTTACGCGGGTGGAGACTTACTTTTTGATCAAGCATATCAAGTCGTTTAATACCATACACAGCATGAAACAAAAAGGAGGCAAACAAAATGTATAAGAAAATAATGGTTCCGCTGGATGGCTCAGAACTTGCCGAAGTCGTCCTGCCCCATGTGGAAGCTTTTATCAAAGGATTTGATATCAGTGATGTTATTTTGGTACGTGTGTTGGAGCCTGATACCACTAGTGTGCAAATTTCTAAGGTCCAGGATATTAAAAAGCAGGAGACAGCTCACGAATACGAAAAACAGAAGAAAGATTCAGCTAAAGAATATCTCAACCAGATCTCCGAACGCCTCAAACAGGAAGAAACACTTGTACATTCAGAGGTTTTTGTTGGGAGGGTAGCAGAAAGTCTTATTGACTACACCGACTCGAATGATATTGACCTTATTATTATGGCAAGCCGTGGGAGATCCGGGATAACGCGTTGGCTAATGGGCAGCGTAGCCGATAAGCTTTTTCGATCTGCAAGCGTACCGGTATTCATGGTTAAGGCCACCGGGATTTAAAGTGGATTGGACTGTTAACTGATACGCATGATAAACAAGGAGGGTTGAAATACAGGAAATGAGACTTGTGAAGTTTATCATATCTCTTGTGATTATAAATTTTGCCTTAGTTATGTTGTTTTATGGAGGATACTATATACTAAGACCATCGGAGAGAGGTAAAAATATATTAAAAAACTTGAATATTCCTTATCCTACTGTTATTGCACACCGGGGTGCTTCAAATATCGCTCCGGAATCAACTAAGCCTGCCTTTACTGAAGCAATCAATATGGGGGCTGATTATTTAGAAGCTGATATCCATAGAACAAAAGATGGTAAATTGGTCATTATACATGACAGCAATTTAAAAAGAACATCAAATGTAAAGTCTGTTTATCCGAATAGAGCAAATGATCATGTCAGCACATTCACTTACTCTGAATTATTAACGTTAGATTTCGGCTCCTGGTTTAACGAAAAATATCCTCATAAATCTGAAAAAAAATATAATTTTTTGCAGATAGTATCATTAGAAGAGTTGATGGACCTTGCAAAAAGAAGTGCAAGAAGTCCCGGTCTTGTCTTGGATTTAAAAGAAACCGGAAAATATCCCGGCTTAGCCGAGGATGTTCTGGCGATTTTAAGGCGGAAAAATTGGTACCCCCCTCAAAACGAAGAGAAAGCCAACATAATCATATTCTCTTTCAATCTTGATATCTTGAAGCGTTTTAAACAATTAGCTCCGGAAATACCCAGAACGCTTTTGCTTGATGAAAACATGATAAATAAAAGAAATTGGAGCCGGTGGCTTGAGCTTGCAGAAGGAAATGTGAATGGTCTGGGGGTCAAGGGATTTGTGAGCTGGCCCTGGTATATCGCCCTGGCTCATGACAGGCATTTATTTGTATTTCCCTATGTCATCAATAAAGTCTGGCAGCTGAAAATATTGTCGCATATAAAATCCAACGGCTATATAACCAACAGACCTGGTGTTGTACTTAAGTTTTTAGATATTATTCCTGAACCTCTTCTTCTGTCCTCAGCTGATCGAGTACCTGCAGCAAAAGGTCCGGCCGATCCGTAATAATGCCGTTTACCCCCAGGTTCAGATAGTTGTGCATGGCCTCTTTCCGGTTCACAGTCCTGACATGAACCAGAAAGCTGCTGTCTTCGGCCTGCCTGATGAGAGCCTCCAGCGCGGTCACATGGATCGCCCCTGAGATTTTTTGAATCGAAACACCTGCCCTCCGCTGATGTAAAATAGCGATAAATTACATCAGGGAGAGAATTAAGGGACATTATGCTTTCTTGAGTTTTTATCGGCTCCAAGGATTTCGTGGGCGAGGTTTTTTGACCCGGTCAAACATCTGCTTTGATCTAAGGATGAGCGGAAGTTTACGTCAGTAGGCGGAGTAGAAGGGATGTATTCCATGAAACGGCTGCATTCAAAAGACGTTTGCCAGGAAAAAGTAAATAGAGTATAATTGAAACAAAAATGAAACTCACAGTGAACAGAGACTCGGATGCCGGAACTAGCCCGCTTTTTGGGAATCGTTAGAGGAAGTCATGATCCCTGAAGTTGTCGAAGCCCGATAAACCTTCTTCTGTTTAACTTGGGACACTGGGTGCTTGCCCTTGCAGGGCAATTCAGGATAAACCTCTTAACCATCCTTAATCATCTCTTGTAAAGGGATGATCAGGCGATACAACAAAGAGTTTGCCTTGCTCATAGTCGGGGGTTCTGGTCCATGTACCCCATGTATACGGGGACAAATATACCCTCATGTCTGGCCAGATTCCTTATCAAGATGAGTTAATACATAGATTTTGAAAAGGTCAAATCTTAAACAACAGATGGGAGGAAAAATGGGCCGGGAAACGAAGCTGTTTAAGAGCGAAGAGCGGAAGATCCGGTCTGATGTGAGTGCCCTTCTCCATCAGTTGGCAGACAAAGTAGGGGCCGGGCAGGTCTCATTGCGTCAAGGACAGGAAAATATCACAGTGGAGATACCTCAGAACGTGATCCTGGAACTGCAGGCAGAAGATGAAGACAAGGGCAGGAAGGGCACCCAGCACTCACTGAAAATCGAAATCAAATGGTTTGATCAGGATGATCAGGAAGGCGGTGGTGGATCTGTGCAGCTGGAATAAAAACTGATCCAGTGTTGTTCCTGCAGGCCACTGTCTTTTTTGGACATAGAGGAAGATGCCTTTGCTTCCTCTTTCCGGATGACTTCTGCAGGCGGAACGACAGATTCCAGTTGTTCCACCGTAATTTGTCCGGTTGCTTTCAATTGCTGCAGCTTCTCTTTCAGGTACCTTAAGCTTGTTTTCGTACTGCAAGGCCGTAATTATAGCCTGTTCAAGATTCATAGACGTGCTCCTTTCCAAGGAAAAGTCTTGGCTTCCTTGAGGAAGAGGCGAATTGTGGTTTTTATGACCTATCGAAAAAAGCTTTCTTTGCAGTTACTTAAAAGCTTTTGAATCTACCAGACAAGTCGAATATTTTAACGGGAGGGCCACAGTTCGAATCGACCTGCCTCCGGCAGGGATGGCTATCCTGGCATGAGGTGAAAAAACCAGAAAATGTATTCCTTTGAATTTTTAGGTCTTTGCGTAGTTTATCCTTTCTGCCCGTATTGGTTCCGGCTCACCTTGGCAAAAGGGAGCTGATCCCGGCTATGAGGAGGTTTTTGTTCGGCAGGATATCCGATGCTGACCATCGAGAGCACCTTCATCTGCTTTGGGATTTCTAACAAATCAGACAGGTAGGCTTCAGCTGTCTGATTATCGTCGTGCATCCGTTCCCTGATCTGCACCCAACAACTTCCCAGACCTTGCGATTCGGCCATAAGATGGATGGAGAAAGTGGCAATAGCGGCATCCTCGATCCAGACATCCGAGTCTGAAGGATCGGCACAGATCACAAAGACCAGTTTGGCCTTCTTCACAAACCCCGCTCCATGCGGTTTGGCCTTGGACAACTCCTGGATGAGGTTTTCATCTGTCACCACTATAAACTCCCAGGGCATCAAACCTCTGGAAGTTGGTGTACGCAGGGCGGCCTCTATGAGCTGATCGATCTTGTCCTGTTCAACGGGTTTGTCGGTATAGGCCCGAATACTTCTTCTTTTCTGCAAAAGATCCAGAAACATACGCTGCCTCCTTTTTGTGTATTAGAAGTCGGCCAGGTGAGCTGTTCATTTAGAAAGATCATGTGCGACAACATGCTCATAGCATATTTACTTACGGAATCTGGGTAGTAAATCAAAGGAGGTATCCGCTCAATTTCTCAGGGGCAAAGGAGATCATACTCTGGTGTCAGTTTATTATCTGGATAAGGAGGAGTCAATAAATAAAAGCGAAAAAGGAGATGACGAGCCTATAATTGACGACAGCTCGTTTACACCTTGCATCTGCAGATCATGTATGCTCAAATGTCCATATGTGGCCCATGTGTTTTGAGCAAGAGAAATCTGCTACCGCCTCATCCGATCAAAATGCGAAAAAGAAGGGGTAATGGATATGGAAAATATACCCAAATTCTATCAGAAAATGCAAAATGACTATCCGGGTGTCATGCAGGCAGTAAATGAGCTTGGCAACGCCATCAGTGATGCTGGTCCAATAACAGATAAGCAGGCCCAGCTCATCCAGCTTGGGGCCGCTGCTGCCATGCGCTCTGAAGGTTCCGTGCACAGCCATACCAGGCGGGCCCTTAAAGCAGGGGCCAGCCCAGAGGAAGTTCGCCATGCCCTGATTCTGCTCATTTCGACCATTGGTTATCCCAATGTGGCCGCAGCTCTGTCTTGGGCGAACGATATCCTTGAGTCGTGAATAGAGAGCACAAGCAAAGGATTTGGCAACTGAGCTGTTTATGGATCGGTCAGTGAAGTCAAGTCTTAGAGCTCCAGCGTCAGCAGAGGCCTGATCTATGCTCAAGGTCTATCTGAAAACGTCAACGAAAAGCTGCTGCGCCAAGACTGCATGTATAAGCTGCCGATAGGAATGGCGTTGATTTCTGCGGTCCTTTTCGGCGCCGCTACACCCGCGAGCAAGTTGCTGCTCGAGGGTTTCACACCTTACCTGTTGGCCGGATTGTTGTACCTTGGAGCTGCTCTGGCCGTGGCAGCAGGTGCTTTGCGTCAAGGCGGATTAGCGCTTCCCAGACGCAGCGACCGCCGGAACCGGTATCGTTTGCTCGGTGCAGTGCTTTCCGGCGGCGTGTTGGGGCCACTCGCGTTGCTCTTAGGATTAAGCCTCGCGCAGGCGTCATCGGTTTCTCTTTGGCTGAATCTGGAGCTCGCCGCCACGGCGGTACTCGGCGTAGTTCTGTTTCGGGACCATCTTACGCGCGTCGGCTGGGCCGGGGTGGCGAGCGCCCTGCTCGGGTCGCTGGTGCTCGCCTGGGGACCGATTGCCACTGGTCTTGTTCCTGCCGCACAGGTTTTGCTGGCCTGCATCTGTTGGGGCGCTCTCGTACGGAGTCAGCATTATGCTGTGCATTCGATCCGTTCAAATGATTGGAGCCACACGTGCACAGGTCGTGTTCTCGACTGCACCATTTTTCGGAGCATGCTCCAACGCACCATACTCACTCCCACCGGCCAGATCTTCACCATCGCCATGATCACGATTCCCACGTCGGGTGAGCACATAACAACACGATCAGTGCCGCCACTGGCCACAGACGGCCCGTTTGATCTCAGATAAAACTTCAAGATTGACCCGTGCGATCGAAATATCTTTCGACCCCTTGTAAGTGGGTGGACATCTTACGTAAATTGCGGAAAATGAGGAAATCTTGTTTCATTTGACGAGCCTAAATCCAATCCGTCCCCAGAACAAACCCACACCAAGGGAGAAAAAAGCCTTAATGACCTTCGAACATGGCGTGGATGAAATTGGTAAGTTCATCGATCAAAACAACAGTACCGCCTTTTTTTACATGGCTCCACTCAGGACCAAAAAAGCGTGCTTAAAATGCCACGCGGAACAAGGCTACCAAAAGGGAGATATTCGGGGCGGGGTCAGCGTTACATTGCCATTCCGGGCCTCCATCCCCTTACATGCCCTGTTGATAGGCCATATAGCTATAGGATTGGCTGGAGGACTGGGGATATTCATTGCCAGCCGCAAACTAAAGAATGCTTATGTCACTATTCGAAATCAGGCCACGTTCGATGAATTGACCGGGGTACCCAATCGACGCAGTTTTTCAGAACGGATCTTGGTAGAGTTAAATCGGTCTAGACGCGACCGGGAACCTTTGTCCCTGATAGTTTGCGACATCGACAATTTCAAGTATTATAACGATCATTACGGCCACGAACAGGGAGATAAGTGCTTGAAAGAGGTAGCCCAGCAAATTCAAAAAACTCTGAAGAGACCAAGTGATTTCTGTGCCCGTTATGGAGGAGAGGAGTTTGTCGTTCTTTTGCCTGGAACTTCGCTGCAGGACGCTGTGCATGTGGCCGAAGAAATCAGAAAAGACATCGAAAAACTTGACATACCCAATGTGGCCTCTCCATCTGGAAATTTTGTTACTGCGAGCCTGGGGGTAGCTACATTTAAAGGAGATGATTCATCAACTCGGGACACATTGCTCAGTCAGGCGGATGCGGCAATGTATCAGGCCAAAGAGCAAGGACGGAATCGGGTGAACAGTTTTAACTTGTAGAGTTAATACTCGACAGGAAATACTCCCGAATCGTGGAGCACTGCATGTACTCCCTGATTTGAAATTGAGGTGCATGAGTTTATCCGAGGAGTGTTACCTATGAGCAGCAATCTTGTTCAGCGACCAGGAATTCTGTTCCTTGGGCTCGTCCTGCTGCTGCCTTTGCTTTGCTTTTCCCGGGCCACGTCGGGAGAGCTCCAGCAGGTAGAGGACTTCGGAAGCAATCCTGGAATGATTGACATGTATACCTATATTCCCGAGCAAGTCCAGCCCGGGTCTGCGCTTGTGGTCTCGCTGCACGGCTGTCATCAGGATGCCGCGACCTACTCCGGAAACGGATGGAAGGATCTGGCGGAAAAATGGAACCTTCTGCTGCTCTACCCGGAACAGCGCCAGAGCAACAACCCCCTTGGCTGCTGGAACTGGTTCCGGGCCGAGGACATTGCAAGAGGCCGCGGCGAAGCTGCCTCCATCCGCCAGATGATCGATGCCATGCTGGACAGGTATCCCATCGACGAAAACCGCATCTATATCGAGGGGCTGTCCGCCGGGGGCTGGATGGCTGCTGTAATGCTGGCCTGCTATCCGGACCTGTTCGCCGCAGGAGCGACCATAGCCGGAGGGCCGGCCTTTTGCGCGGTGACTAAGCGTCATTTCTGGGATGTTTTCGGCCTCTGGCACAGCTTTGTGAGCACAATGCAAACCAATCGCTGCCTGGACGGCTTGGACAAGCAAGCCTCGGAATGGCGAAATCTGGTCAAAGCCAACGGCTTTGGGGACTACAATGGGGATTGGCCGAGCATCTCCATCTGGCACGGCTCAGAAGATACCCGGGTCGCACCGCAGGCGCAGCAGGAGCTTCTTGAGCAGTGGACCGCCATCCACGGCATAGACACCGACCCCGAGCTCAAGGAGCGGCTGGGCCCGGGCATGAAGGCAACGCACAAAGAATATCAGGACCAGGAGGGAACCGCGCTGGTGGAAACCTATCGTATCCACGGGATGGGCCACGTCCTGCCGATTGCTGGCCATTCGGAACAGGAGTGTGGCAGCGAGAGCGAATACATTGCGGAGACGGGCATTTGCGCGATGCGGCATGTCGGCCGCTTCTGGGGCCTTGACCAATAGACAAATAAACATCAAGCGACATTTTGCAGTACTGTCCAAGAAAACAGACGAGAGTACCAAGACCAGATTTTCAGGACTACGAGTGATTGTACTCTTTGGAAACCATTCGCGAATCGAAAAAAAATCGAGTTTTGGTTGCCGAGTAATAAAATCATAATATTTGACTGAGATACATTGTGTTTCGTAATCAATTTGGGATGCTTTGACTGAATTATGTTTGACCTGTCCATATTAGTAGTATTTATCCCCACCTTTTTTTGTGTCTCTTTTCTGCCTGGACTGTGCATGACGATGGCCATGACCATGGGTATGTCTGTGGGCCTTCGCCGTTCCTTTTATATGATGTGGGGTGAGCTTTTTGGGGTCGCTCTGGTCTCGGTCTCGGCCGTATTGGGCATCTCCGCCTTAATGCTTAATTTTCCGCTTTTGTTTACCTTGTTCAGGCTGGCCGGGGGAGGTTACCTCCTCTTTTTGGGGATTACGATGTGGAGGGAAAAGGGGCGCTTTGACCTTGACCAGAGGCTGCACAAGATGAACAATGCCCCCGCCAAGACCCTGATGTTCCAAGGCTTTGTCACGGCCATAGGCAATCCCAAGGCCTGGGCCTTTATGGTCTCGCTTCTCCCGCCCTTTATCAGCTCATCCAAGCCTCTGCTCCCGCAATTGACCATTCTGCTTTTTCTTATCCTGGTCATTGAGTTTGTCTGCCTGGTTATCTATGCCGGAAGCGGGAGGACTTTAAGAATTTTTCTGGAAAAGAGCGGCCATCTCAGGTTGATGAACAAGATAACCGGGACCTTGCTGGTGGGGCTGGGGATTTGGCTGGCCCTGGGATAAGCAGAGCTTGTCCCTGTCATTCTTTCAGTGTCGCAAAAAAAAAGAACCCTCCCCTGGCCCCTCCCTCCTGCCCAAAGCGGCAGCAGGGAGGGGAGCCAGAGGAGAAAACCCTCCCGCCTGGGAGACAGGAGGAGAAGGGGAATCAGAGGAGCAAGAGCTCCCGCCTGGGAGACAGGAGGACGGAGGGAACCAGAGGAAGAATGGCCCAG
>JAWLEI010000038.1:0-25938 GCA_041686195.1 Desulfovermiculus sp. | reverse complement strand
CTGAACACTGAAACCTGAACACTCCTGGAAACTTACACCTGAGAACAAAATTACCGTGCTCTTCCCGGCCGGACCAGTATCCGGAAGCGATTCCGGCGGTGTATACAGCTCCCGGACAGGTTGTCTCGGCCATCCTGGGCCGGATGGCCGGAACACCGAGTTTAGAATTTTCTTTTTTAACTATTCTTTATTTATGAGTTGTTTCGAATTTCGATATTCGAATTTACAGATTTACCAAATTTGCCAAGGCTGAGCATAGCCCTGGTCAGGGGACAGCGTCGCCTCTGGCTGAGACCGCCAGTTTGATCGAGAAAGAAACTCTGTCACAGTCATATATTTAAGGAGATTGCTTCGCTACGCTCGCGCTTACGCTAATGACGGGCTCAAGTTATAGCCTGTAGCAGGGACCCAAGCCGTCATTGCTCGCCCAGTTAAATGCCGTTCTACGACACTGCCCTTCGGCCAGTATTTATCCGGGGCGAGGCCTGTCCTGAGCAAGGCGAAGGAACTTTCGACGAAGCAATCTCAATGGGTTATGATCTAGACATACGAGAGGTCAGAGGTCAGAGATCAACCCTGCCGCTGACCGCAGACGCCGGTTTGATTCTTCGTTCCCGGGGTCCTCCCTGGGTACGTCTTGCTCTTATGGCTCCGGCCATCTGCTTTTTTCTTCTCTGGTCTCACGCTCTACAGAGATGGTGGAGAAGGGGGCTGGAGCCCCAAGAAAAGACGTTACGAGGGGGGACCCTGGTAACGAAGAAATAGAGTATGAAGAGGACTTGGCCTTTGGAGCCCGGGCCTCTCCGAGGGCCGGGTTTGTGTTGATCAAAGAGGCTGGGCCTCGGAGAGGGCCAGCCCTACCCGGAAAAGCCAGATCCATCTTAGGGGTAAAATCTCATTTCATACAAGCTGGCCAGTCAATAGTTTACTGGCAATATATTGTTTTTATTGACCATCTGCATAGTTTTAAATGTCCGTAGCGATAGCGGATTTAACATCTCGATTTCTTAGTCTTTACTTTTAACCTTTTACCTTTAACTTTTAACTCTCAAGATACAAGGGGAGGGTTGATTACATCTCAGCCTTCAAGGCAAAGATGAGGCGGTCCACATTTTCCGGCCGGGCGGTATGGCCCATAAGCCCGATACGCCAGATCTTGCCGGCCAGGGGGCCAAGCCCGGCTCCGATCTCAATCTTATGTCTGGTGAGCAGGTTGCTGCGCACTGCGGCTTCGTCCACTCCTGAAGGGACTTTCACTGAATTGAGCATAGGCAGCCTGTCTTTGGTATCCACCAGCATCTCCAGGCCCATGGCTTCCAGGTTTTGGACCAGACGCCTGTGATTTTCCAGGTGCCGGGCATAAACCTTGTCCAGACCTTCTTCCAGAATCACTTGCAGGGCCTGGTACAGGGCGTAATGCATGTTGATGGGAGCGGTATGATGATAGGCTCTGGAGGCGCCCTTCCAGTAGGATTTGATCAGGGTCAGATCCAGATACCAGTTGGGGACTTTTGTCTGCCTGGCTTCCAGCTTGGCCACCGCCTTGGGCGAAAAAGACAGGGGAGCCAGACCCGGGGGACAGGACAGGCATTTCTGGGTTCCGCTGTACAGGGCATCGATGCCCCAGGCGTCCATGCGGATCTCCATTCCTCCCATGCTGGTCACCGCATCGACCAGATAAATGGTATCTGAGCCCTGAAGCAGTTCTCCGATCTCAGGCACAGGATTTAATACCCCGGTTGAGGTTTCGGCCTGGACGACAGCTACGATGGAATAGGTCTTCTCTGCCAGCTTGGCCTGAACCTGGTCGATGCGCACCGGAGTTCCCCACTCAAACTCCAGGGTGTCCACATCAGCTCCCAGTCGGGTGGCCACGTCCTCCATACGCATCCCAAAGACCCCGTTTTTGATGACCAAAACCGGATCGCCTTTTTCCACCAGATTGACGAAGCAGGCTTCCATGCCGGAAGATCCGGTGCCGGACATGGGAATAGTCAGCTCATTCTCGGTGTTCAGCACTGTGCGCAGGCGGTCTTTGATGGTATCCATGATTTTGATGAAGTAAGGGTCGAGATGGCCGATGGTCGGTTTGGCCATAGCCTGAGACACAGAGGATGGCACACAGGAAGGACCGGGACCCATAAGCAGAATTTCTTGAATATTGTCCAGCAGATTATCCATGAACATATCTCCTTGGGTTTAACTGGCGGCTTTTATCAAGCATCTCATAACATACTTGATGCGAGTTGGCAAAATAAGGCAGCTGGAAATAAACTATTCACTGTTTGGGCGGGCGCAGAGGTGATCTGCACTGCGGATGGGTTCCGGGATCCTGTATCTGGGGCTCAGGGCTTGGACAAGGGTCAAGGCTGAAGGAGTATCCATCCGATGTCCAGCTGAAACAAAGACCGGCTTGACCCTGTCCCTGGTCCGCAGCACGGCTCCGATAACGTTTTCGTCATTATCCAGCAAAGGCTGCCAGGCCCCTTTACTCTCCGACACCGGAGCATGCCTTCCAAACAGCCTTGACTTGGCCACCCCGACCACAGGCATATCGGTCAAGACGCCCAGGTGGCAGGCCAACCCGAAACCCTTGGGGTGAGCCAGGCCCTGCCCGTCGCATATGATCACATCAAAAGAGACGTTCAGGCGGTCCAATACCGCCAGCAGACAAGGGACTTCCCGAAAAGAAAGGTATCCAGGCAGATATGGAAAGTGGACTGATTGCTCCACGACAGCCTGGTCCACAATGGACAGGTCCTGCATGTGCATGACCACTGCGGCTGCTCGGGCCGGTTTTGATCTGGTGCGCGGATAGCTGACGTCCAGTCCGGCGACGTGAGTCACGTGCTCAGGGCCGGGACAAATACGGACTTTGTGCCGCAAATGATCTTGAATGGCCCGGGCCTCGGCAATATTGGCCGGCCAGTTGCGGAGGTAATGTGTCCACATGGATGTTTTTGCGTCGTGATTCATGCCTTCATCCTGGAAAAACATGTTACGTGTTGCTATAATAAGGAACTCACTCTCCTGGGCTGGGCCTAGTCAGGGCTGAAAGCCGAAGATGAGCTCATTGAGCCGCTTTACGACATCGTCCCGCACTGTTAACGGCTTGCCGTCCAGTGATCCGGCCCCGATGACTCCCAGCAGGGAGTTGGTGAGCAAAACCGCATCAGCAAAGTACAGGTCGTGGGGGTGAACCTGGCGCTGAACACATGCAAAACCGAGAGTCCCAAGGGCAATTCTGGCCTGATGCTGCATTATCCCTGGCAATACGTGTGGGGATTGGGGGATAACTGCCTGGGAGGAGCAGATCAGAATGAGATTGGCCGAGCTGGTTTCAGAGACCGTGCCCTCAGGGTTTAAGATCAAGGCCTCATCCTGATTTTGCTGTCGGGCCCATTCGCCGGCCAGGATGTAGACCAGGTGATTGGCTGTTTTCATTCCGGCCAGAGGGCTCTGCCGCGGTTCAGGAGAAGTAACAAGCAGCAGGTGGTTTCGGTCCTCTCCTGCCAGGCGATGGGTGTAGGCCCGGGCTGAGACGCAGAGAGTATCTGCATCCTGATCCCTGCCGGCATAGACCTTTACGGCTGCTGCGGTCTTGAGCCCATTGGCTTCCAGAACCTGGCTGATGATGCGTTCCCAGTCCACTCGGGGCAAAGAGTGCCCGGTGAGCTGGAGCCAGGCCTGGTTCATTCTGGCTATGTGCTCTGGAACAAACCAGGTATGTCCATGATCAGCTCGCAGGGTCTCAAAAACCCCGAAACCGTATTCAACAGCCGGAGAACGCAGGGCACAGAGGGCTTCACCCTCTGGTACCAGATGGCCATTGTGCCAGATCCTGGCCTGGCTTTCGTGCGGATGATCGGCCGCGTTCAGGACCTGGGCAAAGGTCCGCCCCTTGTGCCAGGTTTCCTGGTACTCCTCCTGGGGATCGGAATCAATGACTACTCCTCCGCCGACTGAATAGACCAAACGGCCCGCTGTAATGACAGCCGTACGAATGGCAATGGACAGATCCATGTGTCCCTCAAAACCCAGATAGCCGATGGATCCGGTGTAGGCATGACGCTGGAAGGGCTCAAGCTGGTCAATAATCTCCATGGCCCGGATCTTGGGGCATCCGGTGATGGATCCGCCGGGGAAGGTGGCCTGGATAACATCCACCAGGTCGTGTTCCGGTTCCAGGCAGCCATGGACAATAGACACCAGATGCAAGACATTGTCGTAGGCCTCCAGGCGCTTGTGCTCCGCAACCTGCACGCTTCCAGGGGAGCACACCCGCCCCAGATCATTGCGCATCAGATCCACAATCATGGCCAGTTCCGCACCATCCTTGGGGCTTTCTTGCAGCTCCCGGGCCAGGGCCTGATCCTGATCCGGGGTGGTCCCCCGGGGACGGGTGCCCTTGATGGGCCTGGTCTCCACCCGGCTGTTATGAACTTTGAGAAACCGCTCCGGTGAGGTGGAGACCACCTGATGCCCACCGGCCTGAACATAGGCGTAAAACGGGGCCGGATTTCGAATGAACAGGTCAAAGAAGAGATCAAAAGCGGATCCCTGGAAGGTGTGCACGAGGCGCTGGGAGAGGTTGACCTGATAGACATGTCCGGCCCGGATATATTCCAGAATGGCGTCCACTGCCCGCAAGTACTGGGACTGGGTTAATGAGGACCGGGGCATTCCGGCCTGACAGGTGCGATTATCGGGCATGGGCAGCTGTGAATCGTGTATCCAGCCATAACAGAGGCTGAGGCGCTCATGCAGTCCTGGGGCCTTTGTATGATCCCACATGGGCAGGTGCAGCCAGGTACGGCCGGACTGGATCTCTTGGGTCACGAGAATGCTGGGAGCGGTCAGATACATGTCCGGCAGGCCGGTGTCATCCAGGCTGGTGCAAGGCAGGCTTTCAATGTGCCGGCTGAGCTCATAGCTGAAGTAGCCGAACAGACCGGCCCGGGCCGGGCCCTGGTCGGGTTGCGCAGGGAGGGCATTGGCCTCAAGCACAGAGCGGAGCACAGACAGGGGCGAGTCGGATCCGGATATCATGCGGCCGCCTTGGCGGCAGGTCCAGGTGGAGTCCTTGGACTCAAGCACAAACCAGGGGCGCAGGGCCAGGATATGATGCCGGGCGCTGTCTACATCTCCGCCGCTGGCCAGGAACACGCATCCAGGCTCATGGCTCCTGGCCCGAGCCAGGGCAAAGAGGTCCGGGCTGCTGGACAGCTCTTCGGTGTGCACCTCCCGGCAGATGCCGGTCAGGGAGATAAGCTCTTGGTGCTCGGCCGGCTGGTTAAGAAGCATAGGGATAACCTCAGGTTGGGTTGTTTATACTGGCTCTTACGTTCTCGGAATAACTCCTAAGGCCCGGGTCTTTCCTGGTAGGCTGGCCCTCTCCGAGGCCCAGCCTCTTTTTTCTCAAAGCCGCCAGCCCTTGGGGCAAGGGCGCCCCGGTACTCACTGAGTGTTAGCATATTTTACAAAGTACAAAAATAATATTGTAAGTGAGTGCCGGGTCAGCCACTTGGTCAGTTTGATTCAAGCTGAAACTTGTGAATAGCCTTGGGGCGAATGATCATTCGCCCTCTTTGGTCAGTCACGCGTCTACGCTTGACTGGCGGTCCCGGACGGGCAGATCTAAGGCTCAATATGAACCCCAGTTTCATACAAGCACAGTCCCAAAAAGTTGATCATCAATTCCCGGCCGGCCTGGGTCAGAAAGCTCTCCGGATGAAACTGGACTCCGTGCACCGGCAAGTCAGGATGGGACAGGCCCATGACCAGACCGTCCTCGGTCCAGGCCGTGACCTCAAGGGGAGAGTTCTTGCCCGGGATGGCCTGTAATGAATGGTATCTGGCCACCTGTAAGGGAGATGGCAAACCAGTAAAAAGACCATAACCAAGATGGAAAATGGGGCTTGTTTTGCCATGGATGGGCCTTTTTGTCCTGGCCGTACTCCCGCCGAAGAACTCATTTACGCACTGCAGACCCAGGCACACACCCAGAATAGGCAAGCGCTGAAAACAGGAAGCGACGATCTCCAGACTGGCCCCGGCCTGGGCCGGATCTTTCGGTCCCGGGCTGATGACTACAGCCGCCGGGTCAAGGGTCAAGAGATCATAAGATGAAAGGGCGTCATTGCGGCGAACGATAACCTGAGCCCCAAGTACCCGCAGCAGCTGAACCAGGTTGAAAGTGAAGGAATCATAGTTGTCCACCATGAGGATCTTCATTGTCTTCTCCTTGAGGTCGGCATAAAAAAAACGCCACCCGGACATGAGTCTGGATGGCGTTTATGGCCTGGCATAACTCACTACACTTGCAGAACAGGTGCAATTTTGATCTATTGGCTACCAAAACATGAACAAAATGTCCAGGTTCAGATTTGCCTCCGGCAAATCTGAAATATTCTTTGCCCCAAAGCGGGCAAAAAAAAATTTCCGGAGATCATACCAATGGCGGGACTCGTATGAATCGAGACTTCAGAAACATTTGACATTTTACCACCTGTGAACAAAATCACTTGAAATTGGCGAGGAGGGAAAGAATGCCCGGGAATAAAGTGATTCCCATCGATACCCACGAGCAAGTGAAAAAAAGATTGATTCAGGCTGTTGGTCTGCTTTTGGCCAGAGAGGGATTTTCCCGCTGTAATGAGGATCTTGTGGCCCAGGAAGCAGGGCTGAAGCGGATAAACATCTTCCGTTTTTTTGGAGGACTGCCCGGGCTTGTCTCCGCGTTCGCAGAGTCCGGACACTTCTGGCCCACAACCCAGGAGCTGCTCCAGGAGACGGCCGGAGATTTTCCCCACCTGAGCCCGGAAGAACAGATGTCCGCTTTTTTCAAAAGCCTGCTCATCTGCCTCCGCCGCCGTCCGCAGACCCTGGATATCCTGGCCTGGGAGGCTTTGGAGCGCAACGAGCTTTCCAGGCGCCTGGAGGATGTTCGAGTCCGGACTGCCTTGGAGTACTTTGAGAACCTGCATGGGGAAATACCAGATGACATCGATCTCTCAGCCATTGTGGCCCTGCTGGCCGGGGCAGTCTTTTTCTTAAGTGTCCAGTCCCGGAACATGCGCAGCTTTGGAGGCATCGACCTGCAGTCTGATGCGGGATGGAAACGGATAGAGCAGGCTATTGAGCTGCTCATGCGCGGATCTCTGTCCAGCAAAGGAGGAATCTAAGAACCTTACTGGACATGGTGGATGGTGGTCCTGATTTCAGGATTGTCCTTCTTAGGCTACGTCGTCATCCAGGTCGCTGGGGAGAGGATGGGGATGATCGTCACTGCCATAGCCGGCGGGCTGGTCTCATCAACTGCGGTCACCTTAAGCCTGGCCCGTTTGGCCAGGGAAAAGAAGACCACCATCATATTCTCAGGCGGGGTTCTGATAGCGTCTTCCATCATGTTTTTCAGGGTCATGATTGAAGTCTTTGTTGTTCATGCCGCTTTGATGCGCCTTTTGTGGCTGCCTTTGATCATCATGCTTCTTGGTCTCCTGTGCAGCCTTGTCTGGATCTGGCGGCGACATGAGAAGGATGCACAGGGGCAGGAACAAAAAATCGAGCTGAAGAACCCTCTCCAACTCGGCATGGCTCTGCAGTTCGGGCTTCTGCTGGCCGTCGTTCTCGTCTTGTCCGAAGCAATGGAAGAATGGTTCGGGAATCAAGGTGTGTACATCCTTTCGGTGGTTTCAGGAGACCATACTCCGGGGAACGTTCAGGAAGTCCTTTCGGCTTGCACAGAATAAGAAAATCAAGGGCATACAATCAGGCTGTTTTTGACTCTATAGGCTCGATGTATGCGGTTTTTATGACGAAGCCTGCATTTAGCCGAGGCTGAAAGTTCAAGTTAAATTGAGCCATTCTCACTGCTAGACCAGGTTGAAGTCTTCGACCACGATCTGCCGGCGCGGTACGCCAAGCTCGAGGAGCTGCTCGACCAGCCCGTCCACCATAGGCCCTGGGCCGCAGAGGAAGACATTCTTGCTTTGAATGTCTCCGGCCACCCGGTCTTGGATGGTCTCAACCGTGATCCTGCCCTGCTGCGAGCTGACATAGAGCTCGTAGTGGTGCCCCCGCTTTTCCATAGCTGGGAAGCCGTGATAGTGGCTCGAGTCGACCTCCTGGCGGATATCCTTATCGAAACTGGCCTCCTTGGCCTCCCGGCAAACGTAGAACAGGCTGACCCTGGGGCTCTTCCAGTTCCGGATCACTTCCGGATGCATGCGCTTTAGCTCCCATGGCGCATCCTGCTCAGGGATTCGCTCTTCCGAATGCAGAGCTACATGCCACATGCCCAGAAAGGGAGTAATGCCGATGCCGCCGCCAATGAACAGGCAGTCCCGTTCCGCGGTCAGAAAAGGAGCACTGAAAAACCCGTAGGGACCGTAGACACTCACCGGATCACCGGGCTCGAGCTGGCTCAAGCTTCGGGTATGATCTCCGACCTGTTTGATGCCCAGCTTGAACTGCGCTGCCAGGTTGTAGCCGCAGGCAATGGAGTAGGGATGGGGCTCCCTGGTGATGCCCGGCCGCTTGACCACCAGGTAGACAAACTGGCTTGGCTTGAAGTCCATGGGGGTGCTGCGGGGCGCAAATGTCAAATGAAGGATCTCCCCGATTTGTTCCTGCTTGGCGAGCACATACTCGTGTCTTGGGCCGTAGAAACGGTACAGGAAACGGATGTAGACGAAGCTGGCACAGGCGGCCAGAAGCCATGCATACAGCCACAGGGCCAGCAGCGGATAGGCGGCCACGTCGGCCTGGACCACGTAGATATGAGTCGCCATCAGGATCAGGACCAATCCGAGCCACTCATGGGTCCGCTTCCAGATGTGATAAGGCAGCCTGATCCACAGGGTCACGGCAATGAGACCAGCCAGCAGCAGAAGTCCGGCCACACCCAGGTTCTGCCCCCAGAGGTAGCGGTCGCCCTGCGGGTCCTGGAACCACATAAAGCCCAGAAAGCGGCCCAGGTCCGGCATCCGGTCCAGGGCCAGGAACAGTGGATGAGCCAGAATGATAAAAAAGGCCCATCTGCCGATATGCTTATGGACCTGGTAGACCTTGTCCAGACCTCCGAAATATTTCTCCAGGCACCTCCAGCGGCCGGACAAAACCGCGGCCCAGCACATCAGCATTGTGGCTATCAGCGAGGCCGCTTTGGCTGGATACTTGTACGGATTGGCGAACCAGTCCTGGTAGTACCACTTGCTGATCAGCCAGATCAGCAGGGTCAGCAGGACCGTGGCCAGAATCAGGCCGTATTTCTGGGGACTCTTGGATATGGTCAGCATTATCCGATCTTTCGGTATCTCCCTGGGGAAGCCTGGGCAGCTTCGTGATGACATACGAAGAGACAGAGGGGGAGGGCTTTAAGGACCAAAAACAGGACTGATCTACCGAGCTGAGATCCCCCTGGCAATGACCACAAGCACGCCACCAAGGCCGATGGCCAGGCAGCCTGTGATCAGGGCAGCCCACCCCAGTGACAACCCCAGTGACAGGCCTGCTGCGGTCACGAGGGCGTAGAACAAAGCGCCCAGCACCAGCCCCAGACCGAGGCTGCCCAGAATTTGCTGACGCTTTTCATTGTTCAAGATAAGGATATCTTATCTGCACATACTTTCAAAGATGAGAGATCGGTGATAAAAAGGTGAGCATTCCTGGCATGGAACGCTCGTCGATGCCTCACATCAGCTTCAGGTTGAGGGCTTTGAGGATTCTGTCCAGGCCGGCGATGCAGTCCCGGACAGAGGCATTGGAGGATGAGCAGAGAAGCCCCGCAGTGAAAGCCAAGCCAAGAAAAAGCTTTGGCTCACCTTTCAGGGCACCTCGCAGAGACAGCTCCTCAGCCCTTGCGCGAAGCTGGGTTTTGGCCTCACGGGGATCGATAGGAGATGGTCGCGATTGTCGATGTGAGATCGTCATAGGAGTCCATGGGTTGAAGGTTGAAACGAAACGAAGCTGATTTTCAGAACCCGGCAAGCTCAAGAACGACGAAGAGCGCCAGGGCCAGAGCCAAGAAGAGGGCAATTGTTGTTGGCTGGTTCATCCTAAACAGGGGAGGAATGGTCTTGACCCCAAAGTCCCCGAGCTGGATCACCCTTGTCGACAATACCGGATACGCAGCTGCATAAAGGATCCCGCCGAGAAGCATACCAGGAAGACCTCCAAGAAGGGCGTCCAGGGAGCCCTGGCCGATGGCCCCGAGTGTGGTGCCCGGACAGTAACCGAGGATGGCCATTCCAGCTCCGAAAAGAAGCCCTCCCAGAACGGTTGACCCGACGCTTCCAGGTTTAGGGTGCAGCTCTGCCCAGCCCCTGCTTCGCATAACATGGATGCCGATCATTCCTACAATGATTGCCGTGAGCATGACCTTGACTACGGTGAAGTCCTGCAGAAGGAGCTGCCCTACGATCATATCGTATTTTGTAACCTGGCCCTTCTGCAGGAGGAACCCGAAGATCATCCCCATGACAAGGCCCAGCAGGAGCTGGAGCGGGGCCCTGGAATGGAGTTTGGAAAGCATTTCCGACCTCTGTTTGAAGGCTTATTGGTCAATAGATGAGGGAGGCGGTGATCACCCCGCCAACAAAGAAGCACAGAAGAGCAATCCAGCTGCTCAGGACCAGCTGGAGGGTTCCGCTGATTCCATGACCACTTGTGCACCCTCCTGCCAAGCGGGCTCCGAACATGAGTACCACTCCCCCGAGAAAGGCCGTGCCCCAGCGAAGCAGAGGAGTCGAACCAAAGGTATTTTGCCAGAGGTCAGGAAGCATGACCAGCTGGAAATCGCCGGACAGAGAGGCAGAGAAAAGGGAACCCAGCACAATCCCTCCCACAAAAGTAAAATCCCAGCCGAATCTCAGTCCTATGTGCTGATAATATGGTTTTTCCGTGATGTGAGAACCGCGAGCCAGTTTTTCAACCATACCGCTTGCCCTGGCCACTGTTCCAGAGACCCCGATAGGCTGGTTGGAAAGGAAAAAAGTGGCCCAACTCAAGAGCCCGATGCCGACTCCCACTGCATAGGGTGACCATTCTTGTGCAGTCAACATGGCCATGATCCATCCTCCTCCGGCATCTTGGGCCTGGGAATCCTGTCCGAAAGCAGGCAGTGTAGTCATCCCAAGAATGACCAGAATATGAAGAAATAAGAGGGGGATTCCGCTGAAAGCGGATGGTGTTCTGGTAATCCCTTTGACAGCAGTTAGATGTCGCATATTATTACCTTTGACTTTATTTGCCGAAGTGGGACTTGGCCTTTTGATAGGCATCTGAAAGGGCCTCCCAAGCCTGCTCTGCTCCTCCGCGGAGCTCTTCAAAAGCCTTCTCGCCGGATTCAGGCAACTTCTCGAGCCTATCTCTGATCTCGTCTCTCTTTTGCTTCATACGAGTGATTTCCGATTCGAACTTTTCCCGGTTCTGCATTTCAGCCAGCTTGGCTTGAACCTCCAGCTCTTCGATTTTGGTATTCCACTCGTCCAGCTTAAGTTTCAGATTTTCCACAGTTTCCTCTCGTGAACTCATGCTTTTTCTCCTTATTTAGACGTCGCTGCAAAAAGTCGCTCAGGCCGGATTGTCAGGCTTATCTTAACCTTTGCTCCAAGTCTACCTTATTTAGAAGATGAATCATAGCCAGTTATGGGTGAAAAATAGGGTATTTATTCATCGATGGTGAGTCAATCCCTCATTTTTGTGCTGTACTAGATCGTGGAATGACTCAAAAGTTCCATCGCAGTCCAATGCCGGGCCGGTAAACCATTACTCATATCACTCAGCACTTGTAGCAACCACATAAGGAGGTACTCATTCTCGTTTTTTCCAGTATTTCTGATTGTAACAGACATGGCATACACTGTATTGTTTCTCGGGAGAAAATCGGAATGGAGCAGGAAATCAATAAGATCGAGCAGATTATCGACCTGATCGAAAGTGCGGTTGGGGATAAGGAAGAGATTTCCCTGGATCTGATCCTTTCGACACTGGGGCGTCGTTCGTTTGGCCCCATATTGCTTTTTGCCGGCCTGATCACTCTTGCTCCGATAATAGGGGATATCCCTGGCATGCCGACCATTGTAGGGTTGGTGGTCATGCTGACGGCGGTACAACTGCTGATCGGCCGGGAACATTTCTGGATGCCGCATTGGATGCTCAGACGGTCGGTCAGAAAAAACCGCTTGTGCAAAGGACTCGAATGGCTGCGGCCTGTTGCCAGATTCCTGGATCGATTCATGCGGACGCGCCTGACAATGCTGATCCAACATGGCGGTCTATATGTCATTGCGTTTGTTTGCGTCTGTGTTGCTGCAGTTATGCCACTCATGGAGTTTATTCCGTTTAGTGCCAATGTAGCGGGCATGGTCTTGACGATTTTCGGTCTGTCATTGACTGCCCGCGACGGGATGCTGGCGCTGATCGCACTCGGATTGATCGTCCTGGCAGCAGTGATAGTGGGCTACCATCTCATCATAAAAGAGACGGGGGTTTTTGCCGTATTCATATCTTGTTTGCCAAACCATTTAAGCCAGGAAACTTTATAAATAAATTCAAATTTTAGAAAAGAGAATGGCATGTATATATAACTAGTTAAATTGATTTCCTGTTTATTTTTGGTGCTTTTAGCACTGGCCTCGTTTCAATGAAATTCACCGGGTTTAGCGCTTTGCACTGCGACATCATCTTGAGAAAATCTTTCCAGGAGAGCAGGCAAAGCCGAGCCGATACAAAGAAGGAACTGTTACAGAATAACCATAGCATAAAAGATTTTGTCCAAGAATAAGCACGAATGAAGACGTGTTCCTGGTGCTGTTTATATTGTCTTTGATAGTAGGCCTGGTAAGACGACGTCCCGGCTTTAATATCTGGATGCTGGATTCTGAGTTCTGGATCAGGAACCGTCCTTTCTGTACTCGCAGGCATAGACAAAGGCTGCTCCCAGCAGGATAACCTGAATGGATAAATACATCCATTTTGACCTTCCAAATGCTGTTCATGGCATCCCGGAGCTGGGCAAGGGCGTTGACGCTGCCGAACATAAGGGCCATGAGCCCCAGGATTGCCGAAACAACACCCTGGGTGGGTTTTTTATAATTCTGCAACATCTCCTTTATGGCCGCACTGCCTTGTTCCCCCACTATGTCATCCAGTTGCCGGAGAATGGCTGTCCGGGCTTCCTCCTGGTCAAATGGGAGTCCGGCCAGGGCCGTGGCAAACAGGATCAAGGGAACGACGGCAAACAGGACATAGAAGGTGACAGATGCGGCCAGCCGCCACGTTTTTTCCTGAAAATAATGCAAGAGGGTATTGAGCAGCAACTTTGTCAACCCGTCACCTGCCTTTCCTGCTCCGTCGATTTCCTGCTCATGATCAGGCCTCACTGATTTTGCCGGACTCCGGTTTCCGTTTCTATCCAATTAAAACATATTTCAGATATCCTCTTCAAGAAAAGGCTTGATACATACCTGGTTCATACCCTTGTTTTCAGATTGGAAGATGAATAATAGCGAGTTATGGGTGAAAAATCGGGTATTTGTTCACCACCACTTAGTCAACCCCTCATTTTTGTGCTGTACTGGATAGTGGAATGACTCAACAGCTCAATCGAAGTCCAATGCCGGGCCAGCAAACCATTGCTCATATCACTCATCACGTGTAGCAACACATAAGGAGGTCGTCATGAAACGAATCATCAGTTTGATTGCTCTTCTCATTCTTGGGGGCATGCTCATGTCAGCTACAGTGGGCTGCAACACCATGGCCGGCATGGGCGAAGACATTGAATCGGGTGGGGAGGCCATTGAAGAAGAGGCCGAAGACTAGTCTTTATGAGCCTGTACCTTTAAAAATATCAAACTGTCAGGCCGGCCATTGGCCGGCCTGACCCAACTCAGGAGTCGAACATGACCTTTCATCTCGCTCTTCAACCTTTGCTGGCAGTCTTGGCCGGGGTACTCATTCTCGTTTTTCCCCGCCTTTTAAACTACATAATCGCCATCTATCTCATCGTGTACGGGGTTTCACGCATTGTTTCCCTCTGAAACATCGAGCAGAAAGGAGTTTGTGAATTAAGTCTTAAGTCTCAGAACAGCCGCCGGATGTGATGCGTGGGATGATACACAGGGAAAAAAGCTATGAAAGCTATTTATCTCGTCATTTTCGTGGTATTTGTGTTTGCCGGCCCTTTGCCGGCAAGCGATTCCCCAGATTCAAAAGAACCGGTTGTTGCCGGGCAAAACGAGCCTGAAGGCCCGATGAAAACCCTGGACAATGATACCGTGCTGGGCGGCCGGCCGGCAATGCCTGATCAATATCGGCTCACCGAGCCTGATTTGGCCCGGGCGGAAAAGGTCATGGGCAACCTGGTGGTTCCCTGGGATATGGCATTTACCCGGGATGGAAAGCGTCTGTTTTTTACGGAACGTCCTGGAAAGGTCCGGTATATAAAGCTTGATGGACAAAAGCCCACCTTGCATATGTGGATGGACCGGGAAAACTCAACCCTGCACTGGGGGGAAGGCGGGTTGATGGGGCTTGCGCTGCACCCGGATTTTGGAGCAGGAAAGATGGATCAAGACGGGAAGCCTCTGGACTGGATTTATTTGTCTGAGACGTATGGATCACAGCAAAACCCGGCCAACCGGATTCTGCGGGTTCGGAAAATTCAAAACCAAAATGGTACTGGCCTGGAAAAAGAGATCCTCATCGACCAGATACCGGCTGCATCCTATCACAATGGTTCACGCCTTGCCTTTGGCCCGGACGGGATGCTTTACGCGACAACAGGCGATGCTGGAAACCCGCAGCTTGCCCAGGACAAGGGTTCATGGGCCGGAAAGATTCTTCGCATGACTCCGGACGGCAAACCGGCCCCGGGAAATCCATTTTCATCACCAGGGGCCGGGGCTTATATTTATTCCTACGGTCACCGCAATCCCCAGGGCCTGGCCTGGCATCCTGAAACCGGCGATCTTTATGCTTCGGAGCACGGCCCTTCCGGGGAATTCGGACTGTACGGCAATGATGAGATCAACCAGATTGAAAAGGGTCATAACTATGGATGGCCGCTTGCTGTCGGTGCCCCGGGGATAAAAGATCTGCAGGATCCGGTTGCTCTCTTTGACGATCCCCATCTCCCGCCTTCAGGTATGGATTTTTACACTGGAGAAAAAATCAAAACCTGGACAGGCAGTCTTTTTGTCGGCAGCCTGCGGGGGGAACTTCTGCTGCGTGCAGAAATGGATACATCCGGATCCAGCCAACCGATCACGCGGATCGAGAGGGTTTTTGAAAAACAACTCTACAACGGTCTGTACGGCCGGATTCGGGCTGTGGCCACAGGCCCGGAGGGATATCTGTACTTTGCCACCTCAAATCGTGACGGTCGCGGGCAGCCGGCTGACGACGATGACCGGATCATGAGGATAGTGCCCCAATGAGATATCGTCCTTTGGCCCGTCATTTTTCTTTGACTGTCTGCAATGTTTTCCCGGCGGCAGTCTCATTCCAGAACCAGTTGCTGAACGTCTTGCTGTCCGGAGTCTGCGCTCCTGGCCGGGATGTGACGGCTTCAAAATAATAAGCCTTTATATCCTGGGCTGCCAGGCGCAGGGCCACTCCAGGTGAGAATTCCATATTGGAGCTATGGTCAGAACCGTTGGTCAGATACTCTGCAAGCAGGTTGGCTGCTGTCTGAGGTTCAAAAGTGGCCATGGCCGTCCGGCCGCGTTTTTCCAGTCCCAGATCATACCAGGGCCTGAGCTCGGTGACTTCCTGCTGTAGGTTTGCGACCAGCTGTTCGTGGTCACTCATTTCTGCCTGCTGCGGGGCAAAGCTTACCGGACAGGACCAAATGGCTGCTTCTTCGCTTTCAGCTGGAGCAACTTCAGGTGCCTCCTCGGGAAAGGATTCCAGCACCGGCCCCTGTTCAGCCTCCAAGAGTTTCAGTGCGGCCAGGGCTACCTTTTTCTGAAACTCAGGCTGGTTGGGCGCACCCAGAGGTCGGCCAAGTTCAAAAGGGACCCACAGCGCACGCGGGGGTTTGATGATCTCAGTGTGCTTGGCTATGAGGCTGATTTGGGTGGTGGGAATGCCTTTTGCTTCCAGATAATGAGCGAGCGCGCCCACGGCGCGGGTGCAGAAAGGTCAGACCGGTACCAGAAAGGCAGCATCCACATTATCCCCTTGCAGCAATTTGGCCAGATTATGGGCCGGGGCAGCCATTTGGTCCGGATCCGTGGCCCCCATAAAGGAGTAACGGTGAAAAGTTTGAGTTGCAGATGGAAGAGTTTAAGCTGTCATCCGGATCTGCATTTCAAGGGAAAAGTCTCATTGAGTCCAAGCTGCGCCCGCTTTATAACTTGATTATTGTGGCCATCAAAAAACAAAACGAAGATATGATTTATAATCCTACAGCTGAGACTGAACTCAAGATGGGAGACACGTTGATTGTAGTGGGCAAAAAATCAGATTTGGAGGAGGCCAAAAAACTGTTGTAACAATCTTCGATTATTTCATATTCCTTGCCATCCCTGGCTCTATTGTCCTTGACCTGGTTCTCTGCAAAAGGAGTAAGCTGGGCTCGATGCTGTTAAGACGAAGCATTCGAAACGTGACCTTCGTTTCTGGGCTCATCTAAGACCTGAATGAATCTTTCCACCAAATCCGGATCGAATTGGGTGCCTGCACATCGCCGCAGTTCCGCAATAGCGTCCTCTTGAGACATTGCTTTGCGGTAGGGCCGATCGCTGATCATGGCGTCAAAGGCGTCCACGATAGCCAGGATCCTGCAAGGTATGGGAATCTCAAGATGTTGCAGTCCCTGCGGGTACCCTGTGCCGTCCCATCTTTCGTGGTGTTTGAGGATCCAATCCGCTATTGGTTTCAACTCGGGTACGGACTGGGCAATGCGGTTTCCAATCTCGCAGTGTTTTTTCATCTCGCCCCATTCCTCATCGGCCAGAGGTCCGGGCTTGAACAAAATACGGTCGGGTATGCCCACCTTGCCCAGATCGTGAAAGCGGGCCAGCAAGAACAAGTCGTTGGTTTCGTTTTCGGGCATTTCCGCGGACCTAGCCAATGAAGCAGCCAACTCCTGCAAACGCTCACAATGGCCCTGGGTATCAAAATCCCTGGCCCCCATGGCCCCGGTCAGGGCTTGAACGATGGCGCTGCGGGCGCTTCCCTCCTGGTGGATCTTTTCCCGGTACATCCGATCGTCAGCCTCGCGGAACAGGGATTGGAGATTGATGGGGCTCTGGTTGCTCACAGCAAACCCGATGGAGAGGGAGAGGGGAAGCCGTGGATTGTATGTATTGTATTCCTGTACCGATGTCCGCAGACGCTGGGACAACCTTTCCGTAGTCTTCTGATCCGTTTCCAGGATCAGAACAGCAAATTCATCACCTCCGATTCGGGCGATGACATCACTGGAGCGGAAGGTATTTCTCAGGAGCACAGCCGTTTGAATAAGCAATTCATCCCCGGATTGGTGTCCCAAAGTGTCGTTAATTAACTTCAACCCATCCAAATCGCAGGTGATGATGCCCAAGGGCATGTAGCGTCCATCCTGCAGCCGCTTCATCTCCTCCTCAAAGAAGTTGCGATTGTAAAGCCCGGTCAGGGAGTCGTGAAAACTCATATACTGAAGATCTTCCTCGGCTTTCTTCCGCTCTGTAATATCCCGAAAAGAGGTCAGCAAGGCGGTCTGTCCCTCCCACTCCGTTTCACTGGTGCGCAGTTCCGCCACCATCCGGCAGTGGTTTTCTGTGATAAGTTCGATCTCCGTGCTGTCCCCGGGTGTAAGGGGATAGCCGAAATGCTCGCCAAGCAGCTCTGTTTCTGTGCGGCCAAACATTCCGGCTGCCGAGGGATTAATGAAAAGAATCACTCCCTGCTGGTCAACCACCATGATTCCGTCGGCGTTTAGTTGAACCAGCTTATCCAGTTTGTCCCTGGATTGGACAAGTTCCCGAAAAAGGCCCTGATAGGGTTGCTTTAAGAGGCCGGATACAAGGGCTTTGTAAATGAAGACGAAGGAGGCCAGTTTGAGGAGGTGCCCAAAAAAGTTGAACAAGCCGTAGACATCCGTATACAGGGTAAAGGAAAGTTCAGAGGCGATGGTTGCAGTGAGAGCTGCCAGCAAAAAACGGAGGTTGTAGCGGCTGAAATGTTCACGCTCCTGCCAAAAGGCGAGTATGGCCAGCCCCATGACCGCGCATATAACATACTCGCCGGTCACTTTGGTCAGAGTCAGGCCCTGTTCTGGCACGTACATGGTCGGAAACATGCGCAGGGGAATGATCAGCACAATCAGGGCAGCCGTAAGTGCGGCGTACCCCGCCAGGACAAGCCCCTCGGGAGGGGCCCTGCCCTTTCTGATCACCAGGGCAACTGCCAGCAGGGACCCGCTCTCCAGGAAGCGGGCGGCCATCCAGAGCTGGGTGGGAAGGTCCGCTCCCCGCCCGGGGAACACCCCCATCCCGGTGTAGGCCAGTGTGTGCAAAAGATCCAGAATGGCTACACTTCCATAGACCACCGTGATCAGAAACAGGGGGTTGCTGGATGCAATATGGCGTGTATTAAGGCCGATGGTGAATGCGCTGACTGCCACCCCAACCGTAAAGAGCTCAACCAGTGCATGGTACAGTAAGTAGTTGGAACGACTGAGTAAGTAAAGGGCTCCAGCGCCGAGCAGGGCCAGGAGGACAAAAAGTGCACCCTGCATGGAGGGCAATTGTGAGCAGGCTTTATTCATGCTCTGGTTCATCGTGCATTGTGAATTTAGCGAACAAGGGGTCACTCTGAGTCTCGAGGTTGGATATCCAGACCCTGCAAGACCTTTTCTTTCTCCGAGAGATCGCCGACAACCTTGCGCAAAGGCAGGGGCAATTCCTTTAACAGGGTGGGGACAGCCAGGATACGATGCTCTTTCGCTTGCTCAGGATCTTCAGACACATCTATGACCTCCAGACTATACTGCCCCTTGAGATGTTCTTCACAGATTTTGCGGATGTTCTGGATGGCTTGCTGGGAGCGCGATGTACTGCCGGCCACAAAAAGGCGCAGCTGAAAAGAGCCCTGGGCTGGATCCCTCCCCTGGCTTTGTCCGGAGTGGTCATGATTTGCGTTATTCATGTCTCTGATCTCCACTGCGCAGCTGTTTGCGCTTCTGCTGCATTTGCAGATATTTTTCCTCTTCTTCTTCGTCTTCCCGAATCGCAAGCTCGAGTTCTTCTTCTTCGCTCTGAAACTGGGCCTCAATTTCTTTGAGCTTCGCCTCTCTGATTCTGCGCTTGCGTTCCAGGTCCTTGCGCTTGCGCTCAATTTCCTCCAGACGTCGCTTGTGTTCGGCCTCTTCCTGGGCTTCCTGCGTATAGCGGGCGGTGCCGGTTATCAGTCCGGCAGGGCCTGCATACACATCCATAAGGGATATGCCCGCGTCAGAGAGTACAAATTCCCGCACTTGATGGGAATGCGACATGCCGCGCGATTTGAGAACATACAGCACCCGGTTGCGTTCTCCGGAATTCTCCACTGCGCGCAGAAGAATCCAGGCATCCATCAGGGAGGAGACGTCCGTGTTTGTGCCCTCCGTGGGGGTTCCGTCTGTAATAAGCTCGGTGACTACTGTGGTGATTCCCTGGGATTTCAATAAATCGATCAGGCGGGTGAGCAGATTCTTGACCTCTTCGGGGGACCCCATTTGTAACAGGTTGCTCACCGGATCAATGACCACCACATCCGGCAGGTCCTGCTCAATAAGCTCTTTAACCACAAAGAAGTGCTCCTCAAGACCATAGGTGGTAACCCGGACCGTATGAAAACTTAGCAACCCGTTTGTATACCATTTTTGAAGATCGATGCCAATGGACTCCATATTGCGCATAATCTGAGCCCTGGACTCTTCGTAGGAGATATACAGTGCCTTTTCGCCACGAGCACACGCGGCGTCCACGAAACTGGCATTCAAGCTCGACTTCCCCGTGCCTGAAGTACCGGAAAACAAAATGCTTGAGGCCCGGTAGAATCCCTTGCCCCCGAGCATTTCATCCAGGCGGGGAACACCGCTGGAGATGCGCTCTTTGGATACCGGGTAATCAAGCCTCAGCTCGGTGACTGCAAAAAGATGAATCCCGCGCCGGCCGATCAGGAAGGGGTAGGCGTTTGTTCCATGGCCGGATCCGCGGAATTTTAAAATGCGCAGGTGCCTGCGGGTAGTTTGGCCATGCATTGTTTGGGACAGATCCACCACACAATCCGAGACATATTCCTCAATCCCAAACCGGGTCAGTCCTTCATGGCCACGTTCGGCAGTGACAACCGCAGTGATGCCCCGATCCTTGAGCCACTGCAGCAAGCGGCGGAACTCCGCGCGCACAATATGGGCGTCAGTAAAGAGGCCAAAAAGCGTTTCCACAGTGTCCAGCACGATTCGCTGAGCGCCGACATCCCGGATGGCGGCATCCAAACGCACAAACAATCCCTCCAGGTTGAATTGACCGGCCTCGATTATTTCATCAGAAGAAATGTGCATGGCTTCAACTGCAATCTTGCCTTGCCTGCAGAGAAAGTCCAGATCCCAGCCCAGAGAGGCCACGTTCTTTTTCAGGTCCGGTTCGGACTCTTCAAAGGCCACAAAAACGCCAGGCTCCTGTTTCTCGGTTGCCCCTTCAATCAAGAATTGCATCCCGAACATGGTCTTTCCTGCACCAGCATCCCCGCAAACCAGGGTCGAACGTCCACAGGGGAGTCCCCCGTTGGTAATGTCGTCAAATCCGGGTATCCCGGAGGGAACTTTTTTCAACATCTCCATCTGACTGTCTGCGATGTCCTTTCCTAGAGCCATGGTGTCTCCTGCTCCGCATGAAATGAGGCACGGTTTTTTTTTCCGTCATCCCCATATAGGCCTGAATCAAGGATTCCGGGGACCGAATGGAACGGAAAAACAGGGCAAGGATTTGTCTCATACTGTCCGGCATCACTTATTAAATAGTTCTTTATATAGGACTTGTAAAGTTCGCTGAAGTCATGCCTGGACCCTGGCCGCAATGTGCTAAACGGAAGGCGGGAAGTCCCGGCTTTGACCGCCCACCATAATTTTACTTGCTTATTTTTAAAAATAGTATTGACTATCATGTTCTTTATGAATTATGGGTTGTTCTACCATGAATGCCAATATTTTGACTTGCATACCAGCTCAAGGTCGTTGACGTTTCTCGGGAAAAAGTGTCTGTTGGGACGAGCCTGTTTAAATAAAGTTCTGGATCATTTGGAATATTCTAATTTGGTGAATGCCAAAACGAGTGCCAGGCTGGTTAACGGATGAGATGTCAGCATTCAAGTTCTCGCTGAACTATCTGCCCAGGAGGTTGGGTACATGTCTGTAAATGAAGCACCTACGCACACTGTCAGTCAGCCAATGACCTCTCAAGAGTGTCTCGATATTCAGCAGAATACCCCTATTGGGTTCTTCAAGACCACTTCTGAGGGCAAGTATCTCCTGGTCAATCCTGCTTTGGCTCGAATGTACGGGTATGAATTGCCCTATGAATTCATGGAGGACATAAATGATATTCATAAACAGGTTCATGCTGATCCTTCAGCCAGGGAAAAATTGGAAAACTTCTTGAATAGTCAAGACCGGGTGATCGACTTTGAAAGTTATATAGTTCGCCGGGATGGCTCAACTGGCGGTGTTTCCATAAATGTACAAGCAGTTCTGGATCAGAAAGGAAAACTCTCTCATTATCGTGGATTTGTGACTGATATCAGCAAGTATCAGCAAGCAAAAGAAGAATTGCGTCAGAGCAAGGAGCGTTTTTCCCTGGCTATGGAAGCCTGTCGAGACGGGATATGGGATTGGAATGTACAGACAGGTGAGGTCTACTATAGTCCGAGTTATATTACTATGCTTGGCTATCAAAGTGAAGAGCTGATCTCGCATTTCAACTTCTGGAAGGATCATATCCATCCTGACAATATCAATGAAGTGCTGCGAATAAATCAGGCATGCATTGACAATGAATATGACACATTTCAGGTTGTATTTCGCATGCAAACCAAGTCATTGGATTGGCGCTGGATTTTAGGACGGGGAAAAGCAGTTGCCCGTGATGCAAATGGGCGTGCAACGCGCATGGTCGGCACACATACAGATATCACAGACCGGGTGCAGGCTGAAGAAGAAAGAGAACGTATTCAGAAAAGACTCTTTGATATTCAGAAGCTCGAATCAGTGGGTCTTTTGGCTGGAGGGTTGGCTCATGAACTTAATAGCATACTTATGGGAATCCTTGGACATGGAGAAATGATGCTGGCTGATCAAGGTTTGGATAAAAAGTATAAGCAAAGGGCTCAGAGCATGCATAATGCCGGCATGAGGTGTCGGGATCTTGTGCAGCACCTCCTGGCTTTCAGCCGCCGCCAGATCTTAAAAATAGAACCCATATTAATAAATGAGCTGCTCAGTGACACGCTTGAATCACTTCAAAAGGCCCTTCGAGACGATATTAAATTCAGCCTTGCTCTCTCTCCAGAGGCCCCAGAAGTTCAAGGAGATCGGGAGCAGTTGCAGCAGGCTTTACTTTACCTTGCTCATGATGCCCAGGATGCTATGCCCTGGGGTGGGTCGCTGATCATTGAAACTGACGTTGTAGATCTGGACGAAGACTATGTATCAAGACATGTAGGCGTTGTTCCAGGGCGCTATGTCCTCCTTGCAGTCAGCGACAGTGGTCACGGCATGGATAAAGAAACTCAAAAACATATCTTTGAGCCTTTTTTCTCCACAAAGAAAAATGGCAAAGGGAAGGGACTCAGCCTGCCCACTGTGTACGGCATTGTGAAACAGCATCAGGGGAATATCTGGGCCTATAGCGAACCCGGTCACGGAACAACCTTTAAAATATATCTCCCTCTTGCTGATATGTCTCAGGAAAAATTTTCATCACCAGGGCCGGTGATTTCTGAGGACATCAAGGCCCAAAGAGCGGTGTGCGTGGTTGAGGACAACGAGTTGGTCCAGGAATTGGTCGTGGAGACCCTGCAGAAGCAGGGATATAAAGTGCTTTGTGCCTCGAATGGGTCCCAGTGCCTTGAACGAATTAGAGAACACACAGACGCTCTTGATATGTTGCTCGTAGATGTCGTGTTGCCGGACACAAACGGGAAGGCTTTGTATGAACAAGTCAAACAGATAGTTCCAGGGATCAGAGTCCTGTACATGTCAGGATATACAGAGCAGGTCATCACTCAAAGCGGTGTTTTGGAGGCAGCAAGCAATTTTATACAGAAGCCGTTCACCCTTCAGGATTTGGAGCGTAAAGTGCAAATGGTTTTGGAAGGAGAATAAAAAATCATGTTTGAAGAAAGCATCATTAAAAACATGAGTACTAAAAGGCTTTCTTCATCCCCCCGGTTTGTTTATCGATTAAAAGTTTCTCTACCAGGGAGCCGTTTTTGGTCACGATTGTGGCTTCATAGGATCCGTCCTGTTCAGTCACTTCACCAATCTTCAAGTTCGGATTTCCGCCCGTATAGTTGCGGGCCAGCTCGCGGGCGGCATTTTGATCCAGGGACTGCATCTGCTGCTGTCCGGCGTTTGGCCCGTTTTGCCCGCGGCCCCACTGATCGTGCATCATTCCACGGCCCATCCGTGGTCCATGCATCATTCCCGGCCCCAGGCCTTGACCTTGCCAGCCTTGCATCATGCCTTGACCACGGTGCATCATGCCTGGTCCCATCCCGCGTCCTTGCCAGCCTTGCATCATGCCCGGTCCCATGCCCTGGCCCTGTTGCTGGCCGGACCAGGGGCAAAGCCAGCCCTGGCCTTGGGGTGTATGTCCTTGTCCATAGTTTTGTTGCTGTGCCAGGACGATGCCTGCGGATACCATGACCACAAAGGCCATTGCGGCGATAAATAATGTCTTTCTCATAGCTTCTCCTTGTTTCAACTTGAAATTTCAGTTAATGGACTACCTGCAATATCCATTGCTCCCATGACCATAACCAGGTCCCTGACGTTGGGATCTGTTCCCGTAACCGCGGGCATTCTGGTCAGTGGTTTGCTGCCCTTGCCCCGGTGACCGTTGCTGGTAGTTCGGACTTCTATGTGAATCAGTGTTCCCGGATCCCACGGCCCGGTCTTGCCAGGCCTGGCTCTGTTGCCATCCCTGGTGGTGGTTGTTGACTGCCTGGCCGTGTATGCCGCCATTCATCGGTCCATAGGCCCGGTGCTGATCCCCGTTCCAGGCCAGGGCCTGAGTGACAATGAACCCACTGAGTACCAATACGCCGATTCCAATCAATGCATTTCTCATGATGAGACCTCCTGTTGTTTTGTCTTCATGTGTTGATTTTATCGCAACAAGCGTGCCATATGAATAGTGATATATAAGCGATTGTATTTGATCGATAATATGTGAAAGGTTTGGATAAATGGGAATATTCCTACTAAATTTGTATAGTTTTTAAACAGAGGGTAAACCCCAGCTGTATACTTTTTAGCCAGTTAGCTTAATAAGTGATGATAACTGACAGCAGGTGGACATGTTCATTGCTGACAAGGGCAGGTATCTTCCGGACTGGACGGCTTGGCGTTTCGTGCCCATCGCAGCCACCCACGCGATAGTCACGACCCAAACCACAAGCTATGATGAGATGGGCCCTGACATGGCCGCTATGCAGGCCCTGGCCGGCTGGCGGCTGACCCAGGGCGTCTACCGCTTCTCGCCGGAGCTGTACAAGAGCCTGTGCGCCACTCCCTTGGACGAAAAGCTGCCCATCGATCTTGCTGTATCACATGCCTGAGTACTGCATGTACATCGAGCTGCAGAATCATGAAGTCATTTAGCCAAACGGCGGCAGCAGGCCTTCAATGTGGTCAAGGTCTACGACAAACTGTTGCGTATGCAACTGGATGCGCCTACGCGGGAGTTGCGACCCTCGGTCAATAAGTTGCTGGCTCAGGGCAGATTTTAATCAAGAGTTCACGTTCCTGGCAATACTTGCAATAGCATAATAATCGTGCTATTTGGTTTCCATGATACAAACATTCAGAAATCAAGATACATCAAAACAAGGAATGATAAATATGGGAAGAATTACAGCTAATCCAAAAATCCTTGGCGGAAAACCAATTATTAAAGGAACTCGGATTTCTGTGGAATTTATTCTTGAATTGCTTGCATCTAATGTTAGTGAAAATGAGATTATCGATGATTATCCGCATATTACAAAAGATGACATCCATGCTTGCCTCCGGTTTGCTGCAGATTCACTAAAAAATGACATATACGTTGAACTAGAATCCGCATAGTAAAATGAATCAAATACCTGAACCGAAAATATTGGCAGATGAGAATGTTTCACCAAAAGTAGTATCTTGGCTAAGGGAAAAAGGCTTGGATGTCATTGACACAAAAGAAGAAAATTGGCATGGCCAGGAAGATGACTTCCTTCTTGAAGAAGCATACTTACAAAAACGTTTTGTACTTACACATGATTCAGATTTTGGGACCTTTGCTATCAATGAAGGAAAAAGCTATTATGGGATAATTTATCTCAAACTGAAGAATATGAAGCCAACTAATGTCATCGAAGTTATAGACAAGTTTTTTCTTCTTGATATCGAATTTAGTGAGGGATTAATGTTTGTTATTGATAAATCAAAAGTAAGGGTAAGGAAATCAGATATTACAAGACAGCATGGTCTTTAGAAAAAATCAAAAGGCTAACCCGCCCAAACTGTGTGAGCCTTCCGCTCCGGTGCTTTGCCGCAGACGGCTTAGCATTCCTTCGCTTTGATGGCCCGAGGGAATGCCCGGAGCCCGATATACCTCGATGATGCCGATCGAGGCATGTTTCTGAATGTCCTCGGCAAGGTCGTCTCCGATCTCAATTGGCTCTGCCACGCCTATTGTCTTATGACCAACC
>JAWLEI010000037.1:0-26084 GCA_041686195.1 Desulfovermiculus sp. | reverse complement strand
GTCGGGCTGGGGCTTATGCCTCATGCGAAACGTCTGGATGATAGATGACAGAGGACAGAAGACAGAAGACAGAGGTCACCCATTAAAGGTCCTAGGTCACCCATTAAAGGTCCTAGGTCAGAGGTCAGTCCCGCCATGGCGGGACCGCTGGCCGCAGACGCCCAGTTTGATCAATAAAGAAACAGTTGAAGAGGTCTGGGCCCAGTAGCCCGGGCCTCTCCGAGGGCCGGGAGTGCGTTGATCAAAGAGGCTGGGCCTCGGAGAGGGCCAGCCCGGAAAAGCCAGAGCCATCTGAGAGGTAAAATCTCGTTTCATACGAGAGGACAGAAGACAGAGAAGAAAGGAAGGAGGTCGTAGGGGCGAATTATCATTCGCCCTCTTCGTTCTCAAGATTCTCCAGATGTGTTTTGTCATTCTGAACGAGTCTGCGAGTGAAGAATCCCTCTTATGACTTCGGATTTGAAATGAGACCCATTAAGATATCAACCAACAAACCAAAATCACTGGAGGTTCGTGATGCGCAAACTTTATTTGACCCTTTTGACCGCAGCCCTGTTCGTCTTTACTGCCTCAGGAGCCCTTGCTCACACCCCGCTTTGCTCCTGCTGGGACAATGGAGACGAGACCATCACCTGCGAGGGAGGCTTTTCCGACGGCGGCAGTGCCGCTGGTGTGGAAATCTATGTGGAAAAGGACGGAGAAAAAATCGAGTCCGGAGAAATGGACGATAACTCAGAGTTCACCTTTGATAAGCCTGAAGGCGACTACACTGTCGTCTTTGATGCCGGCAAGGGGCACAAGGTCAAAACCAAGGGAAGCGAGATTTATTAGCACGTATTCCGGAGAGATTGCTTCGACAATTATGCCTCGCAATGATGGGTTATAGATACTCCCGTCATTGCGAGAGTAGCGATGCAATCCCAATGACTTATCTACTTTTGACATACAGGTATCTGTTCATTCAACACACAATAAACTCAGGAGGACGTGTCATGAAGAAGTTTTTTTATTTTCTGCTGCCGTGGGAGCCCTGTTTTGGATGAGTCTGCCGGCCCAGGCCCATTTTCAGACCATCTACACCCCAGAATCAGCTCTGGACAAAGCAGGTCCCATTGAGCTGAAGCTCTTCTTTACCCATCCCTTCGACGCCGGGCACACCATGGACATGGGTCAGCCCGAAGATTTTTTTGTGGTCCGCAAGGGAAACAAAACCGACCTGATGGATTCCCTCAAGCCCATCACCTGGACCAGCCTGGACAACAGCGGCAAGGCCTATGAGGCCAGCCATCGGTTGCGGGGCATGGGAGACAATGTCTTTTGCCTCACCCCTTCGCCGTATTACGAAGGCGAGGAAGATATTTACATCCAGCAGATCACCAAAGTCGTGGTCAATACGGCCGGCCTTCCCACGGACTGGGACCGGGAGATAGGCTTGCCCACTGAGATCGTGCCCCTGGACAAGCCCTACGCCCTGTGGACCGGCAACGTCTTTCGGGGCGTGGTCAAAAGCGACGGCAAGCCGGTGCCTCATGCCGAAATTGAGGTTGAATACTTAAATCATGAACCGCTGCTGGACAAAAACGCCTTTGCCGAAGAAGCCAAGGTCCAAGCGCCTCAAGACTCCTTTGTGACCATGGGCATCAAAGCCAACAAAGAGGGTGAGTTCACATTCGGCATCCCCAAGGCCGGTTGGTGGGGGTTTTGCGCCCTGGGCTCAGGACCGGACAAAGAATACAAAGACAAGGAGCTGTCGCAGGACGCTGTAATATGGGTCCAGGCCCGGGACATGGAGTAAGCAAATCCGCGGCCGGAAAATTTTTTGCGGCCTCGGTTAGAGTAATCTAACAATAATTGATTTTCCTTTTTGGTCACTTTTGGAGGAAGCTCTGATGCAGACCGTTCTTCTCATTCTCATATGCGCTGCAGCCGCAGGATATCTTGCGTTTCGCCTGTACCGGACCATGAAGGCCGAATCCGGCGGCTGCTGCGGGTGCAGCAGCTGCCGGGAAGCTTTAGAAATAGACGACAAGGAGAACAGCTCATCAGCGATCCTTTGACCCTGGAACTGGGTGAAACCCGGGAAAGCGCGGTTCATGCCGGCTGGGGGAACGACTTCTTTGATCTCGGTGTATCGGTTTTTAACGGGGATGTGGAGGAGGCAGGCAGCGACAACCACATCGAAAGCTATGTAGCCAACGCAGCGGTCAGCCTGCCGGAAGATACCCTCCCTGGCCTGAACATGAGCTTTGGAGGTTCTTATATCTCCAACATCGCAGACAGCGATGGGCTGGAGGGAGAGGTATCCGGAGATCTCAAGGATTATGTGCCCGGCCTGGGCGCCTTCCTGAGTTTGTCGTATATGGACCGTATTTTACTTGAAGCAGAATACGTCGGGGCCCTGGACAACTTTGAAGCCGGCGAGCTTGGTTTTGATGCCGGACAGCAAATGGAGCCCCAGACCTGGAACTTTGAGCTGGCCTTTGCCCCTGCGGATAAATGGACCCTGGCCGCCCGCTACGAGGGCGGAGACGACCTGGGCGATTTTCTGCCCGAGACCCAATACGGGGCGGCGGTGAGCTACAGTCTGTTTGAAAACACTGCCCTGGCCCTGGAATACCTGCATGGTGAATTTGAAAACGACGATGAGTATGACCGAATAACCACTCAGCTGGCGGTTGAGTTCTAGACTGGCTGCAAGCACAGGAGACACGTATGGGCTATTCATTGCACTCATTCGCCAAGCTGTGGTCTGGAGCCAATATTGGACAGCTACAGGCCAAAGGATACGGCTTGATTAACTGCCGCTCCAGGCTGGCAACGCCAGCGGTCCGGGAAGAGATCAAGAGCCTGATTGGGCCTGGGCGCAGGGGTGAAGCCCTCTTCACCCCCGGGCCGGGACGTATGGGCAAATAAGCTTTGTAGCCAGGGCCGAGGCAACCTCGTGTTCGCTGCTGAACAACAACGTATTCGCAAAACCACGAAGGTCATATGGCTTTTTCCAGGTCAAGAGCGATGGCCAGTGCCTGATCAAGTTTATCCATCTGTGCAGGACTCAGCGTCCCGATAAAGTCGCTCAACATGCGTTTGGGAATACTGACCAGTTCATCACAATGGATGCTGCACTCATATTTCAGCCCATTGTCTATCCCTACGGGTACTTGCGTGGAAAGTCCATGGTACGCGGAATATACAGGAGCACAAATTGCAGTGGAAAAACGCGAGTCCAAGAGTACCTGACGGCTGACCACAGCAAAGACCCGAAAAGCTTTTGGATCACTGCCAGGGGCCTTGTAAACCCGGTAAAGCTGGCCGCGTTTCATAAATCAACCTGATAGGACAGAACATCTATGGCTTCAGAATTCAGGGCAGCTGCCTGCTTGTTAATAATCTCCAGATCACTATGATCCCGGTCCAGTTTTTCCTGGGCCGTAATCAAATCCCGGACTGCTTTTTCGATCAGAGCAGACCTGTTGCCATAAGACTTTGCTAAAGAGTCCATTTTTTCAATAATATCTTTGGATAACGTAATAGATGTCTTGACTTTCATACTTCTCTCCAGGGTGTTATGGTAAGATAAATATATTACTTTTATATGCGAGCTGTTGCAGGATGTCAATGGCTAGGGAATTGGTGAAGCCGCCGAAGATGGAGGAAAGGAATCTCTTGGGTCTCCCCCCCTGCTAGTACTCTGGACCGAAAGTTCTGTCTTTGATGGTGGCAAATTAAGAGAGAAAGTCTCATTCTCCAACAAAGAAAATTCCAAATTCGAAATTCCAAATCACAAACAATCAGAACAAAATTCGAAATAAGAATAAATTCGAAACAAGAAAAAACGCGTGTTCTGGAAATCCATTCCTTTGGCATGATCAAACCGCCTCTTTGTTTTGAATTTTGAATTTCCCTCTGATTTGAGTTTGTTTGGAATTTTCACATCAGCCTCCAACTAGGTCAAATGGCCCAAGCACAATGCACGAAGAAAAATGCCAAAGATGAGTATAAAACTTATAGGACGCGGTACTAGCACCCCATTGCTCGCAAAATCCTTTGGATAATTTGACAGGCAATATCAGGTCAGGCTAGAAAGATAGGTAAAAATCTATTTTATCTTTCTTATTCAAGGTAGGCAGGCTATGGTTCCTAAAAAAAGTTCCCAGGCGGTAGAAAAGCCACTCACTCCGGCAATGGAAGATTATCTGGAAGCAATATTTGACATCGGACAGGAAAAAAGTTTTGTCCGGGTCAAGGACATCGCCGGCCGCCTGGACGTGAAGATGCCCACGGTGACCAGCATGCTCAAGACCCTGCGGGACAGGGGCCTGGTGCACTACGGCAAATACGAGTATGTGGAGCTGACCCGGTCCGGAACTGACGTGGGCAAAGAGATGCGCCGGCGGCATGGGGTCTTGAAGGAGTTTCTGACCCATGTCCTGAAGATCGATCAGCAGGTCGCGGATGAAGAGGCCTGCAAAATGGAGCACGTCCTGAGTCCCGAGACCTTGCACAGCCTGACCGATTTTATGCACTTCATCCAGGAGTGTCCCCGGGCCGGAGAAAACTGGCTGGAGCATTTTGAAGAGTACAGAAGGCACGGTCAGAACCCCCAGAAATGCAGAGCGAAGATGGAGGATTTTGCCTGCACTCTTGAAGAACGCAAGCAGCTTCTAAACAAGCTGGACAGGTAGATTTTGAGGCGCGAGGTTGAGAGTTCAGTGCACAAAGCTCCATCAAGTCAATTTGCGATATCAATGAAGGGCCAGAGGCGAGGCCTTCCCAAAGCGTCCCGATTTTCCCCTTCCGGGGTATAGTGCACCTTTGATGCACACCCCATGATCTCCATGATCCGCAGGCCAATTTCTGTGTTGTCGTAAGCCCCGTTGAACCTTTCAGATCCAGCCCCAACCGCTGAAGTGATCACCGGCACCCCGGTATGCGTGTATGAGGTCCAGCCAATGCCCGCCTTGTGATTGAGTATACGGGTCAGGGTTACGGTCAGCGGGTCGCCTTTGCCGTAGAGACGATATATTTTTTCATTCTCTCCCTCCCCGGCCATACTGTGCTCAAAGGCCTTTTCAATTTTTTCTTCCTCATGCGGCTTCACATACAGGGAATCGTCCGGATCGCCCTTGAACATAAAGCCAAAGACCTCTGTGATCACTGGCTTGATCTGCTCAAAGCTCTGCCCCTGTTCTTTAAGTTCAGGAATAATATCCTGGGCGAATTTCTGGGTCGAGACCTTCTGGCTGGAAAGCAGGCCAAAATTGGTGTCATATCCGGTTCCGGCAGAGCCCAGACTCATGCCTCCGCATTCGTGATCGCCGGTAACCAGGATCAAGGTCTCCTCAGGGTGCTGCTCATAGAACGTATAGGCGTTGTGCAGGGCCTGTTCAAAGGCCAGAATGTCGTGCACTGCGGCCGCCCCGTCATTGGCATGGCAGGCCCAGTCGATCTTGCCTCCTTCGACCATGATAAAGAACCCGTCTTCATTGTCCAAGAGCTCAATGCCCTTGGCCGTGAACTCAGCCAGGCTGATGTCCGCTTCCCGCTGATCCATGGCATAGGGCAGGGTCTGCCCATGCTGGAGCCGGGGATTTATGGCCACCACTTTTCCTGTCCCCGGCTTGAGCGCCTCAAATTCCTGTCTGCTACGGAGAGTTGTGTATCCGTTGTCCCGGACAAACTCCCAGGCATTGCCCTTGTACTCCAGAGCGTAGCCGGAGTTGTTCTCAGGGTCCTTGAGCCCGCCCCCGGCGAAAAAGTCAAACCCGCTTTCAGCCAGAGTCACGGCGATATCGTAGTATTGCCCTCTGAATGGAACATGGGCATAGAACGAGGCTGGAGTGGCGTGGTCAATGGATACACTGGAGATGATGCCCACCTTTTTGCCCTGCTCCTTGGCCAGCTCGGCGACACTCATGACTTTCTGCTGTTCGGGATCCATGCCCACATAGCCTGTGTTGGTCTTCTGCCCGCAGGCTATGGCCGTTCCGGCGGCAGCTGAGCCGGTTATAAACCTATCAGCGGCATGGGTGGTCGTCACACCCTGGACCGGAAAGGTGTTCATAAGCAGGTCGCGTCCCGCATACTCCTGAGCCGCGCTGCGCTGGGCAATGCCCATTCCATCGCCGATGAACAAAAATATGTATTTGGCCTGCCCGGACCAGGCGGTCAGAGGGAATAAAAACACAAAGGCCAAAATCAAAGTTCTGTGAAGAGCAGATCGCCAAGGCCTGAAGTGAGGCATGTCCATGAAAAAACACCTCGAATCCATTCATTTCTTCATTCGTGCTTGTTCATGCAAATTCGTGGAAAAAAAATATTTTATGCTCTGGTTATTCTGGGACGGTTCCTAAGAAAAATATCAATATATTCATGGCCATTTTTGTTTTGCGTGCAAAACTCGCAAAATCTCTAGTGCTGATCTTTCTTGATGTCGGTAAATTAAGATATAGGGCCACCTAGGTATAATAAGTTCTCTTGTTCCAGTTACTGTTCCTTTTCGTCCCACTTGCGGGTATTTATCCAATTCCTTGCTTGCATCATAGATTTTCCTGGCCACGCTCCTTGCTGCACCTTCATCATCATTCGCTATATATTTAAATATATTATCAATATCGCTGAGAGCCGGCTTAGTCCATACTGGCATTACTTAACTCCATACTTTCTAAAAACGCCATCCACTTCTTCGGAGGAAGCAAATTCACCGTTATCAGCTGCCTCGGCTCCCTTTTGGACTTCACCTATATACCACTGATAATACTCTAAAATATCATCCACTGCTTTGTTTAATAACCAAGATCGACTGCGTCCCATTGCAGAAGCTACAGAATCTATGAGTTCCATTTTTTCTTTACTTGTCCTGAAAGTCGTAGCGATAGTCATACTTCACCTCCTGTGTATTCATGATGAATACCATGCTCTAGGGGCAAAGCGTTGTCAACGAAGAAAAATAATGAGAGGGCAGAATTCCGATATTCGGCGTGGTCTTTGAGGAGCGTATACAAAACAACCAGCTAGGTAAGTAAAGACTTATGGCTGTCGAGCTCAGCTGATTATACCTGAACGTCTGCACGAGGAATTGGCAGATTCGGATCGTAAAAGAACCTCTTCAATTCGCCGCAAAAAAGCAGTTCCGCCTTGCTCTGGACTGTGGTTATTGTGCACGACAATGAGATCATGGGCCGCTATATTACATGATGTGACCCTCTCCAGGCGCTTGGCCACCTCTTGGGCATCCTCCCGGCCTCTGGCCTCTAGTCTGGCCCGGATTATGTCAGGATCGGCCTGAATCAGGATGCCCTGGCAGGGCATAAAGCGATCTCTGGCCAGGGCATAGGCGTGCCGGGACCCGTTGATGAGCACGTGTTTGCCCCGATGTAACCACAGCTCCACATCCCGACTGATTCCGTACCAGCAGCCGTGGGCCTGCCAGGTAAAGGAGAAAAACCCTGATTCTTTGCGAGCCAGAAACTCCTCTTTGGTCAAGGGGAGGTGATCTTCCGGGCTGTTCCCGTGCGGGCGGGTGATGTATCGACGGGCGATAAACACCTCCGGCGGGCGGTGTTGGCGCAGATAATTCAACAACGTGTCTTTGCCCGCGCCAGAGGGTCCCATGAGATACAAAAGGATGCCTTTCTCATTCCTGGTGGTGTTGAACTGGCTCATTTTGTTTTTTGTGCTCTCCAACCGTATAGGGTTCGACACGGTGCGGAATTGTTTTGGGATGAAATTAAGCGATGATTAGGAGGGGCGAATAATCATTCGCCCCCGCGTCTGCGCGTGACTGGAGTTCCCGGACGGTCAAACCAGCTCCCGGGATGAATTTTCGTTTCATATCCGCACGTAAGGCATAGGCGGCGCAAAAATGCAAGCCTTCAGGCCTGCAAAGACGCAGATGCCAGGGAGGCATTTCCTCCCGCATTCTCCGGCGGACTCAGGCTGACTGTGTGCCCGGCCAGGCTGCGGACCAGCTCAATATCGTGCAGTACAGCCAGAATCCCGGTTCCCCAGCCGGAAACCTCGCAGATGATGCGGACCACCTCTTTCCGGGTGGCAGGGTCCAGACTGGCAGTCGGCTCATCCAAAAGCAGCAGGCGCGGTCTTGATATTACCCCTTGGGCCAGATTCACCCGCTGCCGCTCGCCTCCTGAAAATGTAGACGGCGGCAGGGACCACAGCCGCTCCGGGATGGCCAGACGTTGCAGCAGATGCCGGGCCTGCTCCCGGCCCTCTTCCCGGGTGGCGCCCTGCTTGTACAAGGGAGCGGCCACCACATCCAGGGTCGGCTGGCGGGGAACGAACTGCAGAAACTGGGTCACAAAGCGGATCTCTCCTCTGCGCAGGGCCATGATCTCATGTTCATCCAACCGGGCCAGGTCCACAATTGTATCCATGGCTGTCCGATAGAGCATCCTGCCATGGGTCGGGATATAGGTCCGGTAAATGCTCTTGAGTACCGTTGATTTTCCGCACCCCGTCGGTCCGATCAGGGCGGTCACCTGGCCCGGATACACGGTTAAGTTGACATTTTCGGCCGAGGGGATGTGTTTTTCCTGCTCATGCAGGTAAAACTGTTTGCCAAGCCCCGTAACCTGCAACAATGGCTTGCCCTGGGTGCACATCTTAGTTGCCAATCTGAAATCCCCTGGAGCTGGAGCCGATGAACCTGGAGCGAAGGATACGGCTCAAATTGTCAATGCAATACACAGTGACCAATATCATGATGATCAGCAGCGAGACCTGATCCCAGGCCATGACCCGGATGCGGTCGGCCAGAACAAGTCCTACCCCTCCGGCTCCGACAATGCCCAGGATAGTGGCGGATCGGGTATTGGACTCAAAATAGTACAAGCAGTTGGACAAAAGCACGGGCAGGACCTGGGGCAGGATGGCGTAGACAATGGTTTGGATGAGATTGGCCCCAGAGGCCCGAACCCCCAGGATCGGTCCGCGGTCCACATTTTCAATGGCCTCGGAAAAAAGCTTGGAAATCTCTCCGGTATTGGACACGGCAATGGCCAGGATTCCGGCAAACGGTCCGAGTCCAACCACATTGATCCAGATCAGAGCCCAGATCAGGGCATCCACGCCGCGCAGAAAATCCATGAATCTCCGGATGCCGAAATGAAACAGAGGCTGGCTGATGACGTTTTTGGCCCCCAAAAAACCAAAGAGTACAGAGAGTACAGAGGCCAGCAGGGTGCCCAGAAAAGCCATGGCCAGGGTCTCTAAAACCGCCCAGACAAAATCCAGGGTCCGGCCGTGGGCGGCGGGAGGAAGCATAAACTGCACAGTTTCCGCCAGCTTGGACAGCCCCCGCCAGATCATGGGCAGGTCAAAAAAGCTCAGCTCATAGAGACTATACAGCGTGAACCCGGCTAGCAGGGCATACCCCAGCCCCTGAAAGACCAAGCGGGATCTGGGCGTGTGCAAAGCTTCATGGACGGCCGCTGTGGCGGAAACTGAACCGGAAATATTTGAATCTGACATAGGCCGGCTCGAAAGTTACAAGATGGAATGGCGCAGCTTTTCGCAGCTGATATCTATCGCAATGACCGTAGCCACCAGCATGAGGACTATGGCCGAGACATCTGTATACAGAAACTGACGGATGGAAAACATAAGATCCTGGCCTATCCCTCCGGCCCCGACAAAGCCGACCACTGAGGCGGCCCGGACATTGATTTCAAACCGGAGCAGGGTATAGCTCATGAAGTTTGGCAGTACCTGGGGGATCACTGCATAGCGGATGACCTGGAACCAGTTGCCTCCTGTGGCGGTCACCCCTTCGGCTGCCGTGAGCTCAGTATTTTCATTGACCTCGGAAAACAGCTTGCCCAGGGCCCCGGTGGTATGCACAGCAACAGCCAGTACCCCGGGGAAGGGACCCAGACCAAAAGAAAAGACAAAAATCAAGGCATAGACCAGCTCCGGAACCGAGCGGGCAATCTCCAGAATGCGGCGGCTGGTGAAGTAGAGAAATCCATTGGGGCTGAGATTCCTGGAGGCGGGAAAGGAGAGGACAAAGGCGGCCGCAAATCCGAGAAGAGTGGCCAAAAATCCGATAAGCACCGTGTCCCACAGCCCCTTGATCCACTTGTCCCATCCTCTGTACCATTCGGCCACATCCAGGGGCAGAGTGGTCAGCCCCAGCTCCGGAAGTGTATCCCCGAAATAGTTGAAAAAGGCCGGCAGCCCACTGATGAATTCCGGGATGTCCACCTCTCCAACATAGGCCGAGCAGGCCAAGGACAGAAGAAACAGAGTACCGAATATCAGGTGCTGACGGTGCTTGATCCGCCGCTGCTCTTCCTCGGCCTGCTTAAAGCAGGCAAAGGCCGGAGATTGGCTGATTTCGTGAGGTCTGCTCCTGAAATTTGTTTTCAAGGAAGTTGTCACCATTTAACCACCGTTGGAATCCCCTCTTAACAAAGAGGTGAACTTATAACAAACTCTTCGGAAGCATTCAGGGGATATGGAAGGCTAGGAATAGACCGTCATTGCGAGCACAGCGAAGCAATCTCCTGGTTTTATCCTGGATAGTTATGCGCTGGAGATTGATTCGTCGAAAGTTCCTTCGCTATCCTCAGGACAGGTCTCGCAATGACGGGTATTACCATTGTTATCATTTCCCCCGGACCGGGTACATATCTCTGTCTCAGCAATGCAGAGCTACTGCATATTGGCTTTCACAAAATCGATGACCGGCATGTAGTCTTCCAGACTGACCTTCTTCAATCTTTGGGAGGAACCCATCAGGGCCTTGAAGGCCTGAGGATCATTTTTATGCATCTCAAGCAGTGCTTTGGTAATATCTTTTTTCATCTCTTGCGGCACGTCAGCATGGACAGTAAAAGGATCCGAAGGCAGGCGGGGAGATTTCCAGATGATCCGGTACTGCCCGGGTTCGATCATTCCCTTGTTCTCCATCCGGCTCATGCTGGATTTCTTTTCGTTGGTCCACCAGGTGGCCACAGCGTCGAACTGCCCGTCCATGAGCATCTTCACACTGCTTTCGTGACTTCCGGAAAAGGTGGTGTTGCCAAAGTAATTATCCACGTCAATCCCTTCCTTTTCCAGGAAAAAGCGGGGGGCCTGATGTCCGGAGGTGGAGTTGGGATCGGCAAAGCCGAAGCGCACGCCTTCCAGGTCCTCCAGATCCTGATACGGGCTGTCCTTGCGGACAATGATCACCCCGTAGTAGCCGAAACCACCGTCTTTATCGATTTCTGCGGCCAGAGGAACCGCCTGTTCATCAGTCACGATCCAGGCCCTGGCGAAAGATGCCGGCCCGAACCAGGCCAGCTCGATCTTTTGGGCCTTTAAGGCCTCAATAACTCCAGCATAGTCTGTAGCTTCGCGCCAGGTCATCTCCACTCCCAGCTCATCCTGCATATAGTTCAGAAACGGTTCCCAGCGCTTTTGCCGGTCTTCGGCGTTTTCTTCAGTGATCACGCCCACCGTGATTTCCGGATACTCCTTTTGCCAGGATCCGGCCCAGACCGGGGACAGAGAGGACAAAAACCAGACCAGGGAACAGACCAGAATTGCAGGCAGCAGTGATGTACGCATCATGTTTTCTCCTTTGATGTGACATGTTTGGATTAGGTTTATTAAATGCTGATCCGTACGTTTCATAATTGATCAACCCGGCAAATTCACTTTTTTGGGCGCTTTGGCCCAAAAAATATGTCAGATTTGCCGGAGGCAAAGCTGACCTCTGTCTTCTCAGCTCTAGGCCGAGGCGGCCATAAGCTCTTCGGGCTGTACAGCTTTTGTCTGGGGAACTGAGGGGTCCGGGATCGAAGCCAGGGCACTTTCCGCCTCGTCCTGTCCGCTGGCGGAATAAATTGCCCTGGCCCGCTGGTCACTCAACTCCCCGGCTGGCCCGTCATAAACGATCCGGCCGTGCTGCATGCCGATGATCCGGGGGCAGTATTTACGGGCTGTATCAAGATGATGCAGATTGGCAATGACTGTAATGCCCCGCTCCTGATTGATGGTCTGCAGGGCATCCATGACCTTGGTCGCATTGTGCGGGTCCAGGCTGGCAATGGGCTCGTCAGCCAGGATCAGCTCGGGCCCCTGGACCAGTGCCCTGGCAATGGCCACCCGCTGCTGCTGGCCTCCGGACAGATTTTCCGTCCGCTGCAGGGCGGTATGGGCCATGTCCAGCTGGTCCAATGCATCTATGGCCATGGATTTTTCCTGACGGGAAAAGACACGGAACAAGGTGGGTAAGGTGTTTCGATACCCCAGCCGTCCAACCAGAACATTGGTCAACACATCCAGGCGGGACACCAGATTGAACTGCTGAAAGATCATGGCGCATTTTACCCGCCACTGCAGGAGAGAACGTCCTTTCAAGGCCGATATGTTCTGACCCTGAAAATCGATTCGTCCCTGGCTGGGGTCGAGAAGGCGGTTGATCAGGCGCAGGAAAGTGGACTTGCCGGCTCCGGAGCTGCCGATGATGCCCACCAATTCTCCGGGCTCGATGCGCAGATCGAGTCCGTCTACAGCGCAGACGTCTCCAAAATGTTTACTCAGGCCATGTATGTGCAACATGTTGTCCTCCGTTCAGCCTTGCCTCCGGCAAGTCTGAAATCTTTTTTGCCCCAAAGCGGTCCAAAAATTATTGCCGCAAAGTTGGGGCGTTGGCCTTTTGAGGGGAAAGTATAGAACGGTAGTATTAAGGGTGTATGACAGAGTTATGAAGATTGAGTGACAATTTGAAAGGGGAAGATGCAGGTGTTTATAAGGCCGAGGATACCAGGCGCTGGGTGTAGGGGTGCTGGGGATCTTCCAGGATCTGATCCGTGAGCCCGGACTCCACCACCCGGCCGCACTTCATGACCAGAGTGCGGCCAGCCAGAAGACGGATGACCCCCAGGTCGTGGGTGACCACGATCATGGTGGTCTGCAGCTGATCCTGCAGCTCCAGGATCAAATCCAGAATCTTGGCCTGCACCGAGAGATCCAGCCCGGTAGTCACCTCATCCAGAAACAGTAGGGGGGGATTGCTGACCAGGGCCTTGGCGATCTGCACCCGCTGCTGCATGCCTCCTGAAAAATTGCCCGGCAGCTCATCCATCCGGTCTGAGGAGACCTGGGTCCGCTCCAGAAGTGTGGATATCCGGTCCCTGATCTCCCGGTAATGAAAGACGTTGTTCATCAGCAGGCGTTCGGCGATATTGCCCCCGGCGGAAATCATGAAGTTCAGACCCAACTGCGGGTTTTGGTAGACCATACCAAAGCAGTGATAGCGGAACCAGCGCTTTTGGGCCGCGTTGAGCTCAAACAGGCTGTATAATGATCCGTTGTGGTGATACACAGCCCGTCCTGCCGTGGGCTGATCGTCAAAGTACAGGTTTTTGACCAGAGTAGACTTTCCGCTCCCGGACTCGCCCATGATTCCCAGGATTTCTCCTGCGTAGAGATCAAACGAGACATCCAGGGCGGCGGCTATGCTGCCGCAGTGCTCACAGCGGTTGTCCTCGGGATCTGGCTCAAGAGCCGTGTGTTGGCATTGAGTGCACCCAGGGCCATGAACTCGGGTCAGGCCGGAGACTTCCAGAATTTTGTGCATAGATTTAATGACTCCAGGTTCACGGTTCAGCTTTGCCTCTGACTGCAGACGACCAGCTTGATCCAGAACAATATTGACCAAGATAGCTGGGCTTGGGGTCAAGCCCGCCCTACGCTAAAGCCAGCTCACCAGTAGGCCGCCCTTGCCCTCAAGGGCAGGCCATCTTAGGTGTAATATTTTGTCTCATACGAGCATAATATTGCCCTCTTTCTCTTCTTTCCCTGGGATTCTCCCAGGAGAAGTCTTTGCTATAGAAGGTGGCCGGAGCCACAAGAGGATGCGTTCCGAGGGAGGACCCTCGGAACGAAGAAAAGACCTCAATCCTTGGTCATCTGTCTTCAGCCCTCTGTCCTCTATCTTCCTGCCTCTGCCGGCAGTAGTCGGTATCTGAGCAGAGATACGTCCGGGTTCCGTCCTGGGCCACACATTCTTCCAGATAGCTGTCTAGTGCGCCGCAGCGGGAGCAGGCCCGTCGCTGCCCATTTTCATCCACAAAATGCTCCACCTCAAAGGGCACATCTTCAAATGACAAGGGCTCTGCCGAGGTGTACGGCGGGAGCGCATAGATCTTTTTCTCCCGCCCGGCCCCGAAGATGAGCGGTGCCTTGCACAAATGCATTTTAGGCACATCAAAACGGGGGATGGGGGAGGGGCTTAAGACGTAGTACCCATTGATCCGGGTGGGATAGCTGCTGGATATGGCCACCTGACTGAACTCCCGTAGGTCTTCGTACAGCTTGACCAGAATGCGGGAGTAGTCTGCCTCGCCGTGCATGGTCTTTCGCTTTCCTTCCGAGGGCTCCACCGGAGTGAGCGGGTCAGGGATAGGCACCTGAAGGATCAGGAGCTGTCCTTCCTGGAGCGCGATCTCAGGTATCCGGTGTCTGGTCTGGATAAGTGTCGCTTCCTGGGTGCGGGTGGTCTCTTCCACCCCCGGACAGGTGCGGAGTATAAAGGAACGCAGATTGACTGCATTTACGGAATCATCGCTTCCCTGGTCTATGACCTTGAGCCAGTCACGGGGACCGATAATGGACAGGGTCAGCTGCAGGCCGCCGGTTCCAAATCCGCGACCCATGGGCATTTCTCTGGAAGCATAGGGGACCTGATAGCCGGGCAGGCACAGGGCCTTGAGCGCGCTGCGCCGGATCTCACGCTTGGCGTAGGGATCCAGAAAGCCAAAGGGAATCTCTGTGGATCGTGTATCCTGCACTGCTCTGCCTTTGCTCATACGCCGCTCCCTGCCCGGGTCTGGTCCAGGGCATCCATTTCAGCCTGGAAGGTCACATAATGAGGCATTTTAAAATGGTTGCAAAAGCCCATGGAGTCGATGCCGTCGATGTGCAGGAGCACATACTCCTGGTCTTCTGCCGGATGTTCAGCCCCGTCGCGCTGCCCCTTTTGCAGGCAGCGGTCCAATACCGCCATGGCAATGGCCTTGGTCTCGTTGTGTCCAAAGCAGGCCCCATAGCCCAGGGTAAACTGGGGCGGACCATCAGCCTTTGATTCATACTTGGTGATCATTTCACATTCAGTCATCAGCACTTCGCCGATCTCTATGTCCTGGCCGGAGACGTGATGAGGCAAGAGCACAGGCAGATAGCCCACCCGCAGCTCGCCTACCGTGGGATGCAGATCCCCGTAGCCGCGCATGTTGGAGTAGGCCAGGGCCAGCATGCCCCCGGTCTCTCCCCGGGCCATGGTCTGCAGGGCAGCGGAACGGGCGACAGGAAAAACCAGCGGCTCCCGGGTAACGTCAAAGGCAGCTCCCGGCACAGGATCCGCCTCAGCCAGCAAGCCTCGCTGCCGCAGGATGTCTACGACCTTGGGCATGGTCAGCGAAACGTTGTCTTCCGGCAGACCGCTTAGCCATTCCCCGGCCCAGCGGGCAAATTCCCTATCCGGCTCCTGCATCAGCTCAAAACGCATCAGGCGCAGGGAAAAATCCGGAGTTGGGCCCAGGATCTGGCCGCCGGGAATATCCTTGAATGCGGCCGAAATCCGCCGGATAAGGCGCATGGTTTCAGTGGAGTGGGGACTAGTCTCCACATTCCGCGGCCGGGTGGAGCGGTAGGCGCGCAGGGCAAAGGCGGCTTCCAGGGGATCGCCCATGGACTGCTTTAAAGCCAGGGAAGCCAGCTCTTCATGGTACAGCCCGCCTTCAGAAAGAATCCGGCTGTGCAGGGCTTCCAGCTGGCAGGCAATGGCCTCCAGATCTACAGGCCGGCTCTTTTCCCCCTGCCTGGTGCGCAAAAATTCCCGCAGTCTGTCCGCCTGGCGGATGGCCTCTTCCCCGCCCTGAATGGCTACATAGGCCATAGGTTATCCCCTTTGCGTATTCAGCGCAGCCTTTGGTTGGGCTGTAATATTTGCATGTAAAGCACGGTCTTGGTTCTTGGGCAGGACGCGGTTGCCCTCAACCGCTGTCCTTCTTAAAGAAATGGATGTTGTCCGGGGCAGGGCCAGGACCTGGGAGTGATCCGCCACATACATGTCCACCCCCAGAGGAAACCAGGCATTCCACCTGGCCCGGGCTGACAGCCAGTCCGGGTGCAGCCCGTGCAGCGCAAACTGGTGGCGGTCTTTGATTCCCGGCCCGGTGCACGATATCCCCTGCGAACCCCGGCCGAGGCAGGCAACAGCCACGATCAGGGTGGCCCCTTTTTCCGGGCTTTCCAGACTCCCAACTGCCGGGACAAACCCCGGCCCCTCTGCACCTGAGGCCAGAATAAAGCCTGCTGTATCCGCAGGCTCCTGCCTGGCCTGCAGAAAATTCCATTCCCGCTGGCTCAGGCCTCTGGTGGCATCGTGCAGGCTGACCGTATTGTCCACCAGGGAGGCCAGGATCGTCAGAAAACCGGGACAGTCCTCAAGATCCGAGGGCAGGGCGTATATTCGTCCTGGCCGGGCCGTGGCTTCCAGCAGCACCCGGAACACCTGCTGTTGAGTCTCTGGATCCCAGGCGTGTTCAATATGCATCATTTTCTCCCTGGTCAGTGGACAAGAGATCAAAGTCCACCCTGGTCCTGGAAATCATGGCCTGCCGCTGGCGTCTGATCGCTTCCCTGTTCTTTTTTCCAGCCCTGACCAGGTCCCAGACTCTATGCTTCTCAGGCAGATTATTGGCCAAAACGGCATCGCATACTGCCATGGAGACTGCCTTCTCTTTTCTGTCTCCCAGATACTGAGCCGCACCGGAAAACTCTCGGCCTTGGGGTGTCCGCAGCACGATATGGGCTGAAGCCAGAGGAAACTCACCTAAATAGAAAGAATGCCCCCAGGCTCCATCCTTAATTTGCAAAAGACCCAATCCGTCTTCAGGCAGGGCCTGATGTTCCAGTTCATAGCTGTCCAGGATGGGCAGTACAGCAGTTCGAAGCTCCACTGCACTCAGGCAGGCCAAAGCCGGGAGCCACTGCTCACGGGTCATGTCTTGCTCGAAGTATTGGTTCTCTGCCATTCATCGCTCCGTTCATAGTCCCGGTGCCGGGTCATAAATGCATTGTCTTGTATCGGCACAGGAGCATTTCTTCTTCTGATTCCCCTCCCTACCGGCTGTCTTTCAGACGGGAGGGAGGGGCCAGGGGAGGGTTCTTTTCCGTCATTTCCGCGAAGGCCGGAATCCTGTATTCTTGCTCAATGCGCGGCATACACCCGCCGTCCTCCGATCCAGGTCTCGATCACCCGGACCCAGGGAGGTGCTGTATCAATAACCACAATGTCCGCGTCTGCGCCCAGGCGCATCCGGCCTGGACACATGCCTTTTGTTTCCAGCAGGCTGCCGGGAGCTGAAGTAATTGCAGCCAGAACCCCGCCCAAATCCATTCCCAGCTCACGGTGGGCAAAAAAAGCGGCCTGGGGCAGGGTTTCCGGTGCATAATCGCTGACCAGGATATCGCACAGTCCGGCTTGGATGACCTCGGCTGCAGTGACATTGCTGTTCGTCGACTCTCCGCGCAGAAGATTCGGCGCGCCCATGCTCACGCGCATGTTTCTGTCCCGGGCCTGTCCGGCCGCCTGCAGGGAAACTGGAAACTCGCTGCCTACAGCCCCGAGATCATGGACCATGTCTACCTTGTGCCCAGTGTCGTCATCGTGGCTGAGGATGGGAATGCCTGCGGACCGGATTTCGTTGATCAATTCCAGGGAATCTTCCCATGCCTGCCGGCTGTTTTCGGCCCGTTCCAGGCCCAAAGCCTGGACTTCTTGCTCCGATAAGGCATACGCGGCTGAAAAGTAGTTCATAAACGCTTCCAGACTCTTGAACTGGCCTTGCCCAGGAGAATGGTCCATGACCGAAAAAAGTGCACATTCGCCGGTCTTGAGAACCTGCCGGATGACCTGGGCTGAGAGGGTACCGCCCACCTCAAATCTGATGTGCACCTTGTGCCGGACCAGGGCCCGGCCTGAGGAGTGAAAGTCTTGAATCGAGCGGATCATATCCGCTGCTGTAAACGGAGAACGCAGGCCCATCTCCTGATCCAGAAAGGCCACGGCATGGCAAAATGAGGTCACGCCATTGGCGGCCAGGCGGCGATCCAGTCCCTCCAAAGCCATCTGGTGATCAAAGACAGCCCGGGGCCGGGGCTCAATGCACTTTTCCAGCGCATCGCTGTGCAGATCAATAAAACCAGGACAAATCAGCCGGCCCTGCACATCCTGGGATGTTCCTTGGATTTCTGGGGGACTGCCCGGCCCAAAAGCCGCAATTTTGCCCCTGTCCATGCATACATATCCCTGGGAATGGAGATGAACCCCGTCAAAGAGCGGACCCCCGTACAGACAGTGCATATGTGTCTCCTGCGTTCATTCAAAAAAATTTATTTCTCCGCTGACGCCAGACCTCCGCCTCGTCATCCCGTCCAGCGATAAAGGCGGGATTGGGCCAGGGTAAAGCCGTTTTTGAGGTAAAATTGGCGCTCATAGCTCTGCCTGGAGGTACTGATAGCCACCTCCAGACGAACCGCCTGCTGATCTTTGGCTCTGGTTTTGGCCCATTTTAGCATGCAGCTGCCGATACCCACCCCCCTGGCCCGGGGATGAACAACGAGTTCCTCAATAGTGAGCTGTGTTCCGGCCAGCCGCAGACACACCTGGGTCCGAAGGGTGATAAGGCCCAGACACTGGACATTGTCTGCAGCCAGGAAAACATGCAGGCTTTCATCCATCAGAGCCCGGTGAAAGATCTGCTCGAAGAGAGAGTTCTCCAGAGTATACCCCAAGTGGACCAAAAGCTCGGTTACTACTGGCAGATCGCTTGTCTCAGCCGGCCGCATCCGGATTCCCTGCATCGTGCTGCTTTGCATATTAACTAAAACCTTCTCTATCTGAATATTTGTCGGACACTTTGGCCCGAAAATCAGATTTGCCGCAGGCAAAGTTGGTTTTGATCGTACTTGGAGATGAAATTCTTAACACTCAAATACCGGAAGTCATCCAGGGCCTTGTGCAGCCGGTCATGGGACCAGTCCCACCAGGCGATGCGCAGCAAGGCATCTTGAACGGGTCCGGAAAATCGCTCCCGCAGGGGAGAGGCAGGCACTCCGGCCACGATGGTATAGTCCGGCACATCCCGGGCAACCACAGCCCCGGCCCCGACCACCGCCCCGGTACCGATACTGACCCCGGAAAGCACTACCGTCCCATGCCCGATCCACACGTCATGGCCTATGTGGACCGGGTGGGCTCTTCGCCAGTCAAAAAATTCCAGATCATCGTCTCCCAGCTGATACAGAGAGCTGCGATATGTAAAGTGGTGCTGACTGGCTCGCCAGGTGGGGTGATTGCCCGGACCAATCCGCACACATGATGCTATGGAGCAGAACTTGCCTATCGCGGTGCGCTCGATCTGGCAGTCTTCCATGACATAGGAGTATGCACCCAGGCTGCTCTCCAGGAGGCGGCTGCGGGGACCCACTTCAGTCCACGGCCCGAGTCGGCAGTCATAAGTCCTGGCTGAAGGATCCAGGTAGGGATTGGGGGATAGGCTTGTATTTTCCGGCATGAGGAAAAGCCTGCCAGGAAAATGTGAAGGGAATATGACAAATATGTGAGCGGATTGTTACAATTTCAGCTTTGCCTCCGGCTGCGCTGAAATTGTTAGGACCTTGTTTTCTGCAAGTACCGCCATTAGCTTACTTGAACACCCACTGCTGACTCAAAGAAGATCGCTCATCACTCTCCACCAGCCCCCCAAAAGGGTGATTGGCCACAATGATCAAAGGGCCGTCGACAGGAGGATGGTGTGGGGATGGTGTGATCTGATAGTCAATATTCAAGGAATTCACATCAGCACACCATATCCCTGCTCTATAACGTTTGTATGAATTCTTGATCTCAATTTGAATTCAGCTTTGTCTCCAGCAAATCTGAAATCTTTTTCGCCCCAAGGCGGGCAAAAAAGATGCGAGTGCAAAAAATATTGTTGGAAACCTTAAGCTGATTCCAGCCTCATTTTGTAAACTGAAAGTTCTACTTGCAGTCTGCACATTTTTAGCTTATCTTTCGTCCATGCAACAAAGGACTCTCGAGCCTTTTCTCAAAAAGCTTTTCAATCAATACCCGGTGGTAACCCTCACCGGCCCCCGGCAAAGCGGCAAAACGACCCTGTGTCGGATGGCCTTTCCGCATAAGGCATATGTGAACCTCGAAGCCCCGGATGAGCGCCAATTCGCCCTTGAGGATCCACGGGGGTTTTAAAGTGCCTATCAGGATGGGGCCATACTTGATGAGATCCAGCGGACCCCTGATCTGTTGTCCTATCTCCAGCCGCTGATCGACGAGAATCAAAGGCCCGGTCTTTTTCTTCTGACCGGGAGCCAGCAGATCAACGCCAAGGAGTCCCTCAGCCAGTCTCTGGCCGGCAGGACCGGCCTGCTTACCCTTCTGCCCTTTGATTGGCAGGAGATCCAACCCTATGCTGACCGCACCCAGGTAGACAGTCTTCTCTTGTCCGGGTTTTATCCCCGTCTGCACCACATGTGCATTCAGCCCAGCCAGGCTTTGGCTGATTACTTTGAAACCTATGTCCAGCGCGATGTCCGCCAGCTACTGCAGGTTCGGCAGGCGGCCGCATTCGAGAAGTTCGTCCGTCTGTGCGCCGGACGGGTGGGGCAGCTTCTGAACCTGCAAAGCCTGGGCAATGATGCCGGGGTCTCCCATACCACGGCCAGAGAATGGCTCTCCATTTTGGAGGCCAGCTCCATCATTTTTCAGCTGCCTCCCTGGCATGCCAATGTGTCCAAGCGCCTGATCAAGACACCCAAGCTGTACTTTTGGGATGTGGACCTGGCTGCCTATCTTTTGGGCCTGGAGGAGGAAAAACAGGTCAGCCGGGACCCGCTTCGCGGCAATTTGTTTGAAAACATGGTCGTTGCTGAGATGTTCAAGCACTGCTACCACCTTGGCCGCCGACCGAGGCTTTCTTTTTACCGGGACAGCACGGGCAATGAAGTGGATCTCCTCGTGGAGCGGGGCCGGGAGCTTGCGGCAGTGGAAATAAAATCCGGCCAGACAGTGACCAGGGATTATTTCCAGGGGCTGAACCGGTTTGCCAAGGTGGCTGGCGACCGGCTGACAGGCGGAGCGGTTGTGTATGGGGGAGATAAACGGCAGCTGCGCTCGGACTGGGAAGTCTGGCCAGTTGCTGAGCTTGACCGTCTTGCCGCCAGGGCCTTTTCTTTGTTTGCAGAGTAAATATCATATCTCTGCGACAGCAGTCCTTTTAATGCATTGAACTGGACCGGTTGACCTAATTTCAATGCCACAAAGTCCAAATCTTCGGAGAGCCTGTGATGAAGGTAATAGGCAGCAATAGCTGTTCCTCTGGAAAAGGCAAAGCTGTCCCTGATACTTTGGGGAAGGCTCTCGAGGACTTCTTTCTGGTGGTCGGACAATATGTTATTCATTGAACCACCTGGCTTTGAGCTTCTTGATTACATATTCCCGGACCGGATCGCTGTACTTCACCGGACCGAACCTGTGGATGGTTTCCACAATGTTTTTGATATCCTGAATGTTCAGTCTGCCTCCTTAGAATATAGAATGGTTTGCAGCAGAATTTCAATAAGATGTGCTGGTCGTAATCAGGTTAAGTATTGACATGCAAAAGCTTGGCAGTTTCCAGCATCTTTTGATCAGCTGTAAATAACACCCCGCCTTGTTCAAGGGCCAAAGCGATGAAAAGAGAGTCATAGACTGTCAGATTGTGCTTTTCAGCCAAATCTAAGGAATGCTTTGCCAGATCTTTGTGTCCAACTAGGCGCACAGGCATATTAATGATATCCTGGAATATCGCCTTGCCTTCTTCAGATGTCAGTATGCCGGACCGCATATACTTCCAAATCACATTGCCCGCTTCAGCAATCAGGAGCTGTGGAGCCAAAGCGCAGTGTTGTCCTTGGTTCACTCCATGAAAAAACTCCTCTAAGCCATCGGGCACGGCCCCGTCCGGGACAAAAAGCCGCAGAAGGGCAGAGGTATCAATAATGCCGATCATCGGTTCCTGTCCTCTCTGATAAGCTCTGGGATATCAAGACAGTTGCGGGAACCAAGCTTCTTTCGCCAAGCACTGGCCCTGGATGTCGGGCTTTGGCGAATCAGCCTCACTTCCTGCTCCAGCAGATATTTCACCTGCTCCTGCAGGCTGCGCCGATTTTCCCGGGCCATCTCCTGCAAGGCAGCATATACATCCTCCGGAACGTTTCGCAGGCTGATTGCTTTCATAATGCTCCTTGTTTGTTGTATTATTTTAATGTAAAGATTATGATATCAAAATACTTTATACATTTTCTGCTGTCAAGCTACCTTTGATCAATTTTGCAGGGACATCCGGCCAAGTCCCTTGCAGTCCTGACAATGGGCAGGTATATTTTTATCTGTAAAACCAGGCAGATTTTTTCCTGGTATTTCCATCCACAGGATCAACCATGCCTCTGGCTGAACGGGAAGAATACAGACTGATTGCTCAGTTTTGTGGACAATTGGTCTGGGGTTTTCACTGGTTATGGGCTTTATGGACCTGTTGAGGCTTGCCTTTGTCTAGATGAAGCTGGGTCAAGATTTTTGACCTATCGGTATATCGGTGCAATAAAGCGCAAAAACGACCGATACAGTTGTATTACTCATGAATCATTCCCAAATCTTCGAAATCCAAAACATCCCTGACTGGGAGAGCTGGGTACGGGGGAGAAACGACAGCGAGGATATAAAAATCTTTGTGACCGGGTCCTCAGCCCGGATGCTTTCTCGGGAGATAGGTTCAAAACTCACTGGCCGACAGGTATCTTTTGAAGTCTTCCCCCTCTCTTTTGCTGAGTATTTGCACTTTCAAGGACATTCTGCATTGGGATATTGTTGCCCGGCATGAAATACGGGATGTGGCTAACTTGCATAATCTTGCAGTCTATTTACTGACCAATAATGCGAGACTTACCAGTGTGAATAAAATAAAGGCCAATTTCTCCATCTCCCAGGACAAAGCTGAAAACTACCTTATTACCTGAAAAATTCCAATCCATCTTTGACCGATACAGGCAACTCAAAAAACACAGTATTCTGTAATATTTGAAGATGAATCTCAGGAATAACCAAAAGCTTTCAGCTCGGACCCCAAATGGTAATCAAAGACATCAATTTGTCCGGAGGTTAACTGGCGGGTGAAGCGGTGCAGGGATTTTGTGGTTACTGTGTTCGTCTTGCGCAGCTTGTAATCACCGCCCTTGAGCAGGTTGAAGCGGGAGAAGGGAAGGAGTTGCTCCCGGGGCAGCTGGATATAATCCAGGAGGGTCTTCAAGGTTCTATCCGGGTCGGTGATCAGGTCTTCGTAACGAATCAAGTGCCACGTGTGCGCATTGTGCAGATAGCGAGCGGCGATTTTTTTCCACCTCTTCAGCAGGCCAACATCTATTCCCTCCTCCTTCTTTCCCGGTGGCCAAAACAGATAAGCGTAACCGGACTCAATGGCCGAGAGATAGCTGTCCCTGGGGTCCCGGACCAGCCAGACATGACGGTCAAAGGACCAGAGGAATCTGGAACCAGGCAGAAGGTAGAAAAGATCCAGAGGCTTGATCAGCCGGTGCCCTCTTGTCCGCAGTCCCAGCCAGGCCGCGGCCAGAGCCGGGAAAGAGCTTATATCACTGTACGAACGAACTGCGGAATGCTGACCGAGAATATGCTGGAGCAATGTGCTCCCGCTGCGCATGGAATATCCGATAAGGATTCTCATTTTCGCCTCAAATCTTTAACTTTGTCATTCATTATTGATCAAACTGGGCGTCTGTGGCCAGCGGCGGCGCTGATGCCAGACCTCCGGTGGTCATCCCGGCCAGCGATAAAGGCGGGATTTGGCCAGGGAAAAGCCGTTTTTGAGGTAAAATTGGCGCTCATAGCTCTGCCTGGAGGTACTGATAGCCACCTCCAGACGAACCGCCTGCTGATCCTTGGCTCTGGTTTTGGCCCATTTTAGCATGCAGCTGCCGATACCCAGCCCCCTGGCCCGGGGATGAACAACGAGTTCCTCAATAGTGATCTGTGTTCCGGCCAGCCGCAGACACACCTTGGTCCGAAGGGTGATAAGGCCCAGACACTGAACATTGTCTGCTGCCAGGAAAATATGCAGGCTTTTATCCATCAGAGCCCGGTGAAAGGCCTGATCGAAGAGAGAGTTCTCCAGAGCATATCCCAAGTGGACCAAAAGCTCGGTCACTACCGGCAGATCGCTTGCTTCAGCCGGGCGCATCCGGATTCCCTGCATCGTATTGCTGTCCATGGTAACTAAAGCCTTTTCCGTCTGTATATATGTTAGAGCCCATTGGCCCCAAAAATCAGATTTGCCGCAGGCAAATCTGATTTGGATCGTGCTTGGAGATGAAGTCCTCAATACACAAATACCGGAAATCATCCAGAGCCTTGTGCAGCTGGTCATGGGACCAGTCCCACCAGGCGATGCGCAGCAGGGCATCTTGAATGGGCCCGGAAAATCGCTCCCGCAGGGGAGATGCCGGCACACCGGCCACAATGGTATAGTCCGGCACATCCCGGGCAACTACCGCCCCGGCCACGACCACTGCCCCGGTACCGATACTCACCCCGGAAAGCACCACCGCCCCATGCCCGATCCATACGTCATGGCCTATGTGGACCGGGTGGGCTCTTCGCCAGTCAAAAAATTTCAGATCATCGTCTCCCAGCTGATACTGGGAGCTGCGATATGTAAAGTGGTGCTGACTGGCCCGCCAGGTAGGATGATTGCCCGGACCAGTCCGGACACATGATGCTATGGAGCAGAACTTGCCTATCGCAGTGCGCTCGATCTGGCAGTCCTCCATGACGTAAGAGTATGCACCCAGGCTGCACTCCAGGAGGCGGCTGCGGGGACCTACTGCAGTCCACGGCCCGAGGCGGCAGTCATGAGTCCTGGCCGAAGGATCCAGGGAGGGATTGGGGGATAGGCGTGTATTTTCCGGCATGAGAAAAAGCCTGCCAGGAAAATGTGAAGGGAATATGACAACTATGTGAGGGGATTGTTACAATTTCAGCTTTGCCTCCGGCTGCACTGAGATTGTAGGAATCTTGCTTTATACAAGTACCGCTATTAGCTTGACCTCCGGCAAAATTTCAAATCTTCTCCCGCTTTGGGCAAAGATATCAAGGTCCGGCCTTACTTGAACATCCACTGCTGACTCAAAGATGATCTTTCATCACTCTCCACCCAGCTTTGAAACTCCTGCATCTTTTCCTTGATCCCGTCCCGGATATCCCGGATTTTGTTCAGCCTGTGCTCCTGATCACCGCTCACTTGGGACGGATCTGGGAACGGAAGGTGCAACCGCTGGGTCAGGCCTGGAAAGATCGGGCATCGGTCTTCTTTCTGCTCACAGATGGTGATCACAAAATCAAAGATCCGGCCCTGCCGGAAGAGATCAAATACCTTTTGGGAAGACTTGGCGGATATGTCGATACCATCTTCCAGCAGGACCTTGATCACATCGGGATTGATGGGTCCGGGCTCGAATCCGGCGCTTTCCACCTGAAAATTGTTCCCGCCTATCTGCTGGAGATAGGCCTCGGCCATCTGGCTGCGGGCGCTGTTGTGGGTGCAGATGATGAGCACTTTGTACATAGCTGATTTCCTTAGAGTAGAGCGGTAACCAGGCTCAAGCGGGTGCCGGAAAGAGCCCAGTCGGCCACCAGGCTCAGTCCTATTTTCCCCATGTAGCGTCCAGCTTGGGAAAATGACTTTTGCATGCTCTGATCCAGGCCAATAACCTGCTTGTGGTCAATGTACTTGCATTCCTGAAGCAGATTGGCCATGTGCTGAACAGGCATAATCTGCTGGTCATACAAAATGACCACACTGCCGGTCAGGGGGGTTGTTTCAATGCCCTCAATGCCTTCCTGCCCCTGAAAACAGCTTGCCACTTCCTGCAACAGGTTTGTGTTTCCCTTAAAATCGGGGTTTTTCATCCGCACTCTCCCGGGAACATGGTGGATATAGTGC
>JAWLEI010000036.1:0-26294 GCA_041686195.1 Desulfovermiculus sp. | reverse complement strand
TTAAGGTAAAAAAATATTTCAAATTTGCCGGAGGTCCCGACATGGCGGGACTCGTATGAAACGAGATTTTACCTCTAAGATGGCTCTGGCTTTTCCGGGCTGGCCCTCTCCGAGGCCCAGCCTCTTTGATCAACGCACTCCCGGCCCTCGGAGAGGCCCGGGCTACTGGGCCCAGACCTCTTCAACTGTTTCTTTATTGATCAAACTGGGTGTCTGCGGCCAGAGGCGGCGCTGAAATATGACCATCCTGTTGTCCCTTGTCTTTCTCCTGACCTTGATCCTGGGCTTTCCTATCGCTTTTTGCCTGGGTATCACCTCCCTGGCCGCCCTGATATGGATGAGCGATGTTCCCCTGGTCATCATGGCCCAGCGCATGTTCACCGGTATCGATTCCTTTCCTCTCATGGCCGTACCTTTTTTTGTCCTGGCCGGAGAGCTCATGAACCGGGGCGGAACAACGAGGCGGCTTATTGATTTTGCCAATGTCCTGGTTGGACGTATACCCGGCGGACTGGCCCACACCAACATCACTGCTTCCATGTTTTTCGGAGGCATCAGCGGATCAGCCGTGGCCGATGCCGCGGCTATGGGCACCATTCTGGTTCCCGGCATGGTCCGCAAGGGATTCCCGCCCGGCTTCAGCGCAGCCGTGACCGCTGCATCCTCCACTATGGGTCCGATTATCCCTCCCTCGATTCTGATGGTTTTGATGGGGGTGACCACCGGCCTGTCCATTGGCGGTCTTTTTGCCGCCGGGATTATACCCGGTCTCCTGCTCGGCTTGTCCATGATGGCTTTGAGCCTGTTCATGGCTGTCCGCTACAAATATCCCCGGGAAGTCTTTCCCTTCACCGGACGCATATTCTGGCACTCCCTGGCTGGTGCCTTACCGGCCCTGATAGCTCCCCTGATCATCCTGGGCGGTATCCTGGGCGGAGTCTTTACCCCAACTGAAGCTGCGGCCGTGGCCGTGTTCTATGCCTTTTTCCTGGGCATATGCATTTACCGGGAGCTTGATCTGAGGCAGCTGGGAGACATCTTTATCCACAGCGGCGTGACCACGGCCGTTCTTTTGCTCATTATCGGCATGGCCAACATCTTTTCCTGGGTTCTGTCCTCAGAGCAGATTCCGACCCGTATCGCCCAGGGGATGCTGGCCATAACCGAAAATCCGTACCTCATCCTGCTGTTCATCAACATCTTTCTTCTTTTTATCGGCACCTTTCTGGAGGGCGGTGCGGCCATCATCATCCTGGCCCCCACTTTACTTTCCGTCGCCAATACCGTGGGCATAGAGCCTTTGCACTTTGGCCTGGTCATGGTCCTAAACATCGCCGTGGGCCTTTTGACCCCTCCCTTGGGAGTGTGCCTGTTCGTTGTCTCCGGAGTGACCGGACTGCAGCTCTCAACCATTATCCGCTCCGTGCTCCCGTTTTTGGCCCTGGAGCTTTCAGTTTTGCTCCTGGCTACCTATTTCCCTGGTCTTATCCTTTTTATTCCCAGGATGCTGGGCTATATGTAATGACTTGGAAAACAGCACGTCTATCACACATACCTTACAATCCCTCATGCCTGCAAAAAGATAGGTAAATATTCTTTCACCCAAAGGGCAGGCCCGTGGTCTGAAGAAATGGACAGCGGTTGGGGTCAACCGCGTCCTACGCACGAACCAAGTCCTTCTTTTTCCCAGAAACATCAAACCAAAGGCACGTGAAATGAGTACCAGTCAATCCACGATGGAAAACAAGATCTGCTCCAGAATCAAAGATCTCAAATTCAGCGTGATCCGGGAAATGAGTCAGCGGGCTGCGGGCATGGAAAATTGTATCAGCCTGGGCATCGGCGAACCGGACTTCGACACTCCGGAACAGGTCATCCAGCGGGCCATGCTGGATGTCCAAAACGGCTGCACGCACTATGCCCCGGCCCAGGGAGATCCGGAACTGCTCCGGCTTCTGTCCCAAAAACTCTCGGCTGAGACCAAAATGGATGTTCCAGTGTCCAATATTGTGGTCACCCCGGGCGGCATGGGGGCCCTGAGCGCTGGCCTGCAGGCAGTTCTGGAGCCAGGGGATGAAGTCCTCATTCCTGAGCCCTATTTCCCGTCCTACAAGGCTCATGTAATCATGGCCGGGGGCCGGGTCGTCCCTGTTTCAACCTCATTTGATACCGGATTTACCCTGCGGCCTCAGGATCTGGAACAGGCCATCACCCCCAGGACCAAGGTGTTGATTCTTAATTCTCCGAACAATCCGACCGGCAATGTCCTGGACCGGCGGACTCTGGATGAGTTGGCTGATATTGTACGCCAAAAAGAGCTCATCGTACTTTCGGACGAGGTCTATGACCGTATGGTCTTTGAGGGACAATTTGAATCCATTGTCACCCGGCCGGGTATGGCTGAACAGACCCTGGTCATTAAATCATGCTCCAAAACTTTTGCCATGACCGGATGGCGGGTGGGTTTTGCCTTTGGGCCCGGCTGGCTCATGCCCCAGGTGATCAAGGTGGTCAACTACGCCACCACCTGTGTGAATACCCCTGGACAGCGGGCCGCCCTGGCCGCACTGAGCATGGATCAGGGACCATTTAGAGCCATGAGTGAGAGTTTTCAACATCGGGTAAAGTTTCTCTGGACCCGATTACACGACATACCTGGCATACGCTGCCACCGGCCGGCTGGTTCCTTTTATCTCTTTCCGGATATCAGCAAAATAAACCCGGACAGCACTGCTTTTGCTCTGTCTTTGCTGGAACAGGAAAAGGTCCTGGTCATTCCCGGGGTGGCCTTTGGTCAATCCGGGGAAGGGTGCGTGCGCATAGCCGGCACAGTGGGCGAAGATCGCCTGCAGGAGGCCATGGATCGCCTGCAGCGTTTTGTACACAAAACCACTGCTCTGTAAGTTTTTCCCTCTCCTCACCGCGTTACGGTTTCTCTTCTTTTTCTTCAATAGTATATATCTTCAGAATTGTAAGATATTATTGGGGCGGTTCGTATGTTCGTTTCTAATTTAATATTCTGAAATTATTGAATATACAAGGAACACGACAAGGCACATATGATGAACATAAGGAACAGGCCTGAGGAGACGAAAATACATCCAGCATATACTGCACATCTTTGTTCACAGTTTTCCACAGCCGGTTGATAATTGAATTAAGATATTGAAAATCAAGGATACATATTATGCGGACTATGTATATCCGCCCACACCCAGCTTGCGGAGCAGGGGCCTGGGGTCGTTGAGATGGCGGGTGAACCAGTCTTTTTTAGGCCCGGCCCCGATTGCCAGGGCCAGGAGTTCGGAAAAATGAAAGACCGGCAAGACGTATTGCCGCGAACAGCGAACTTCCAGGTTGAGATGGCACATGGAACAGGCGGTCACTATACAGTCTGCCTGGACCTTTCCAGCTGCGGAAAATATGTTGTTGATAAGGGGGGTAACCATGTCCGGTCTGGCTACGGAGAGAAATGTGCCGCAACATTTCAAGGCATGTGACCAGATCAGTGGCTTGGCCCCCAGGTCCTGCATGATCTTTTCTATTATCCCGTACAAACAAGGTTCATCTTTCATGCTCGGCGGGTAGGTTAACATGCAGCCGTAATAGGGCACAAAACGCAGGCCATCAAGTTTTTGTTGTGCATTTTCAAGTCTGGATTTGAGGTCGTGTTCGGCCAAAAAACGAAGAAAAGGGAGCAGCTCAAGTTGGGGATTGAAATCCGTCTTCCATTGTCTTTCAAATCGGTCCCGGGCTGATGCATCTTTTTGCAGAACCAGGAAGGTATGCTTGAGCCGTTTATAGCAGCTGGGACAGGCGATGAGAACTTGCTTATGTTTATGCATCAAAGCGAGATCCCGACAGGCCAGTTCAAAGGCCAGCTCGGTGTTGACGGAGTGGGCAGATGAGGTTCCACAGCAATTCCAATCTTCGATTTCTTGGAGTTGATATCCGATTTGCCTGCAAAAAGTCTGCAGTGAATCATAGTTTTCTCTGGCCGATGTGGCCAGAGAACATCCGGGAAAAAAGGCAAGCCGTCTCAGTTGATCAGTCATACTCATCTCCCTCAGGCCAGGAGATTGGCTGAGCGGTTTGAAACATCCCTTGAATTTCGGCCTGACCCTTGACTTTTGAGGGCAGCAAATGAAGTTTCCGTTTGGAAAGCATCTTCAGTCCTACATCCATGTCTTCGAACCAGGCTCTTTTTTTGACTTTATATCTGAGCATGATTTCCAATTTATGGGTCCGGCCGTAGCGGTGGATGGAATCCAGAATCTCATTATGCAGTTGAACGATTTCCGGCATGGGATTTTTTATATTCCTGTCCAGGGCATATTGGCGCAATACATCCATAATGGCCGGAATATCTATGGCCATAGGGCAATTGCTGGCGCATGTATCACAGCCCACACAAATCCAGATTGTCGTGCTTTCCAGGGCTTGCTGAAATTGCCCGAAATGAAGGAGACGAACAATCTTGTGCGGGCCGAGATCCATTGCGGAATAAAAGGGGCATCCGCTGGAACAGGATCTGCACTGAAGACAGCGCATACAGTTGGTCCGTGAATGCTTCTGCAGGGCATTTTTGATCCCCTTTTTCTCGTCTCCCAACACGATGGGGCGGGGTTTATTCTGTGTGCTCATTGTCGACTCCGGAAAGCTGCATACAAATTTCTTGCATCAGTATTAAAACCCGTATTTTTCCCGCAATCGGGCGGAGAGGGACCGGATTACGGCAAAGGCCTGTTCCACGGTCCTGGTCTTGTCCGGATTGACCAGACAGCAGGTAGCCGGAGAGATCAGGCTTCTGGACAGCAGAAAATCCCTGTCTATGCCCTTGGCATCCAACTTTACCCACAGGTATTCCAGCTGAGAGCTCAATGAATCCAGGTTCTCCTGGGCAAAGGGCTCGACATTGGTGGGCACCATGCCCCAGACAATAACCCCGCCCCGGTCCAGGAACCGTTTTATGCCTGCGCTATAGCCCACAAATCGTTCCCCGTTGCTGAAGGTATCCAGGGACAGGATATCCAGATCGAGATTGAGCAGAAAATCCCAGTCCGGATTGCCGCAAAGATGAATACCCCGTGGTCGGTTGATCAGGGAAAAGAAGTACTCCATATCCTGTCTGGCCTGGATATCGTTGTATCCGGACAGGGCGCTGAAAATAAACTGCAGACCCGGCTCATCGACAAACATAAAAGCGTTTTCATTCCTGGCCTGGAGTTTTTTGAGCTGGACATTTATCCGTTTGGACATAAATTCCAGCAAAAAGGGGCGCACAGTGTCGTCAAACAGTATGGGCTTATCGTTTTCATCCGCAATATTGAACCCAAAACTGATGGGACCTTCCAACTGCCCCCGAATGGCTGGATAGCCGCTTAAGTCCAGATCCAGAAAGTGGTGATAGACAGCGGAGTAATCCGGGCTGATGTCAAAATACTCCGGGTCCTCGAAATGGGCCATGGTCTCATTTAACTCATTCATGAATCGGTCCATGGAAAAGCCCAGTTTTTTGTTTTCCACGTCCAGAATGATGCCTGGAAAGTGCTCAGAGGCCTGGACGTACATGTCCTCAAAGTAGTTGAGCAGTGGAAGCTGAGGCCAATAGGGGATATCCAGGGACAGGGCCAGCTTCTGAGCCCGTTGAGGATCCGTATGAGGCATGACGGCCATGGCTGTGGTCAACAGGTTTCCAGGGATGGGCATAGAAAGTTCCTTTGTATTAAATAAGAGGTTAGGTTACTTTTCGATCTTCTTCTAACGCATCGAAAAAATGAGATGATGGCCTGAGCCATAAGAGGAAGACGTTCCCAGGGAAGACCTGGGAACGAAGAAAACAAGATCGCAAGGCACAGCTCGTATGAAACTAGATTTTAATCCTAAGGTGGCCTGCCCTTGAGGGCAAGGGCGGCCTACTGGTGAGCCGGCTTTTGCGTAGGGCGGGCTTGACCCCAAGCCCAGCCCTTTTCATACTCTGTTTCTTTCTTGATAAAACTGGCCGTCTGCGGCCAGCGGCGGCGCTGAACTTCACACCCAGAATTCAGGATAATATCTGCTTTTGGGAATATTATTCACCACCAGGGCCACGACCAGCATGATCAGCGCCCCGCTCCCGGCCGGGACCAGGGCATAGAGAAAGCCCAAGGCATGGATCTGGTCGCTGCCGATAACTGCAATCAGGGCACTGGCCCCGCCGGGTGGATGCAGGGTCTTGGTCAGGTGCATTACGGCAATTGCCGTGGCCACGGCCACAGCTGAGGCCAGCCACATCTGATCCCCCAGGAGCTGGAAACAAGCCACTCCGATCACAGCGGAGATGACATGTCCCCCGATCAAGTTCCGGGGCTGAGCCAGGGGACTCTTGATCGCCCCGTAGATGAGCACGGCCGAGGCCCCAAATGATCCGATAATCATGATCATATCCGAATTGGAGAAAAAATTGAAATGCACAATACCCAAAGCGGCAATGCCCAGAAAGGAGCCGATCCAGGACCAGATGACTTCCGATACACTCACCCGGGGCGGGCTGGTGGTTGTTCCCCGCATTTTGTGCCAAAATCTCATGAGTTGCTCCGTTGTTGCTTTGTTGCGGTTGCGGTGAGAATCATTTCTTTTCCGGTACCAGGGCCAAAGCGCCGAGCAGATCATCGCGGGAGACGATGCCCACCAGACGATTCTTTTCAAGCACCGGGACCCGATTGATGTCCTTCTCCCGCATCAGTTCAAATATTTCATACACCGCTGTATCCGGAGAAACTGTTATTGGTGGTGAGGACATAATATCCGCAGCCACCTGGCCTTTGATCTTCAAGGCCGGGCACCCTTTGCTGCCCATGCAGGCGGCCACCAGGCCCATGAAGCTTTGGTCAGCATCTGTCATCCGGCGCAGGAAATCCTTTTCCGAGATCACACCCACCACGGATTCATCTTTGTTCTCTATCACCGGAACCCCGGCCACCTGGACGCGGGCCAGAAGTCTGGCCACTTCCAGAACCGGCTGGTTGGAATATACAAAATGGACTGGGCTGGTCATAATTTCCCATGCCGGAGTGGACAAAATTCTCTTATGGGCCTGGGAATAGGCCGCTTTATACACTTCCTTGAAATCTCCGGGAGTGATATCCAGGTACCCGGAAATCTCCTTCATGGCAGCTAAAATATCCTGATCCGTTAAGTTTTCCGGATCCAGGCCCAATGAGAAATACTCGGTTGCTTCTTTATCTCCGGAATGAATAGGGGACATAAATACTCCTTGATTTTTCAGCTTTATATTCGGGAAATTAAAAATTTATTGTTCCAAAGCGATCAATGTTTGTTGCCTATCTCTATCTTACATTGGCGGCAATGTTTTTGATGCAGATCAAATGACTTTTGAAAAAAAAGCGGTAAGTGTCCTTAAAGGAAGACAGCATATGGCTGCTCTGATCTTGCCCAAAAACAAAGAGAAAACATATGTCCTGGTTCAAGCGCTTGATCATCCTCTTTTTCCTGGCCGCTTTGGTCCTGGCCGGGATCAAGCTGGTCCAGCTGCGAAAGCAGCAGCTGCGTTCGGTGCCCTCCCCACAGAGGCCGGCTATGGCGGTGCATACTAACAGGGTAGGTGATGGCAGTCTGGATATCACCCAGACCTATCGAGGAATTGTTCGTCCGGAGCGGACTGTGTCCCTCACGCCTCGTATTCAGGGTCGGATTGAGCACATCCAGGGGAAGGCCGGAGACAAGATCCAGGCCGGACAGGTCCTGGTGCGCATTGATGACCAGGAGATCCAGCAGGAAATTGACGCCCTGGGGGCGGAAAAAGAGCGTATTGAAAGCCGGATCTGGATTCTGCAAAAGACCTATGAGCGTCAGGAAAAGCTCGTCAAAAAAGGAAATATCTCTCAGGAGGTTTTCGACCAAACCACATCCAATCTCCAGCAGGCTCGGGCGGATCTGAAAAATATTGGTCATCAGCTGGCTCAGGCTCGAGCCAGACTGAGCTATACCCGGTTGGAAGCGGACATGAACGGCCGGGTCCAGGAACGGATTCAGGAACCCGGAGACATGGCTCAGCCGGGAAAAACGGTCATGCTCCTGGAGGACGAATCTGCCGGATACAATATCCATGTCCGGATCCCAGCTGCGGTCCAAACCGAATTGCAGCCAGGCCAAAAAGTAGTTTTCGGTTATAAGGGCCAAAAGCAGAAAGCGGCCATTACCCGGATTCATCCGGCCACAACCCAGAGCTCGGCCCTGGTCGAGATCGAGACGTTTGTCCAGGAGCCTCCCTTCGGCTTGGCCAGCGGAGCCAGCCTGCAGGCAGAGCTGATCATGGCCCAGGTCTCAGGGATGATCGTTCCCGCTCGGGCCGTGTTCAGCCAAGAGCAGGAAAGCTTTGTTTTTGTTGTGGATGAGGACCAACGCATACAGCCACGCCCAGTCCAGGTCATGGCCAGGACAGCGGACAGAACGGCAGTGCAGGGTGACCTGAGCCCAGGTGAACACGTGGCGGTCGGTCCTCTGTCCCAGCTCATGCGCTTGAGCCCGGATATGAAAGTCGATGTGGCCGGGGAGCCGTCTCCATGAGCCTGGTGGACAAGACCTTTGATCATCCCCATCTGGTCCTGGCGGTTATTCTGCTGGGTGTAGCCCTGGGCTTGGTCAGCTTTCAGCGCCTGCCCCAGAACCTTTTTCCGGAGGCCAATTACCCTTCCGTGTCCGTACTCCTGGTCTGGCCCGGAGCTGCGGCCGAGGACGTCCAGGCCCAGGTAACCAGATATGTGGACGCCGAGCTGGCCTCCCTGGATCAGAGCCGAAAGGTACGGGGGGTGAGCAAGGATGAAGTGGCCGCTCTGAGCGTGGAGTTCGAGTACAGCAAGGGCATCGACGCCGCAGTGGTGGACGTCAGCGCGGCCCTGGACCGCATTCAGTCCAGCCTGCCAAGTAAGCTCCTCCCTCCGCGCATCTTCCGGGTTACGGACGCCACCACCCCGGTAGCCACCCTGGCCGTGCGAGCCACCCCTGATTCCCGGCTGGACCTGAGCACAGTGCGCCAGATCTGCGACAACGATCTGCGCGAGGCCCTGCTGCGCATTCCGGAAGTGGCCCAGGTGGAGGTCTTCGGCGGGCGAAGACCTGAAGTGCGCCTGGCCGTAGACCGGATCAAGCTGGAAGAGTTCGGCTTGAGCCTGGAGCAGGTCACGGCGGCTGTGGCCGCCCAGAATCGAAATATCCCGGGCGGGACGGTCATCCGCTCAAAGGAGCAGTTCCTGGTCAGCATCCAGGGAGAAAAGCTCCAGATCCGGGAGCTGGAGGATATCGTTCTGGCCAGCGACGGGTCAGGCGAGGTCCATCTGCGGGACGTGGCTGAGATATCCCTGTCCCATCAGGATATGTTCTCCTTTTTCCACGGCAACGGCCGGGAAGGCGTGGGGATGAATATCCTGCGCCCGGAAACCGGCCATGTCAGCTCTACCCTGGCCTCCTTCATGGAGCACCTTCCGGAAATAGAAGCAAAGTTCGGCAACCTGGACCTGGAGATCGTGGACACCAGCGGGGATATCATCCAGACCTCCATTCAGAATATGATCTCCGCCCTGCGTGACGCCATACTCTTGACCGTGGCCGTGATCTTTCTCCTTCTGGCCCGGACCCGGGCCACGGCTCTGACCGTGGTCTCCATTCCCTTCACTTTCCTGCTCACCTTTGCCGGCATGCGCTTTCTGGGCCTGGAGCTGAACATCGTGACCATGACCGGGATCATCCTGGCTGTTGGTTTACTGGTGGACGACTCCATCGTGATCATCGAAAACATCGACCGCCATTTTCGAAAAGGGGGCCAAAGTGCCCTCCAGGCGGCCCGCACCGGGACCAGAGAGATCTATCTGGCCGACTTTTCCGGGACCCTGACTACTGTGGCCGTGCTTGTGCCCATTATGTTCGTGGGCGGGTATCCGGAGCAGATCCTGCGACCCTTGGCCCTGACCCTGTCTTTGGCATTGGTCTTTTCCTACCTGGTATCCATTACCATCATCCCCCTTTTGGCCCCCTATCTCCTGGGTTCATCCCGGGTGGAGGACAGGGTGGGTAAGGTATTGGAATGGATGTCCTCCAGAATCGTCGGCCCGCTGCAGACCTTCTTTGTCCGGGTGTTTACCCTGGGCTCCAGAATCCGCTGGCTGTTCATTCCCTTGGGTATTGTGGTCTTGATAATCAGCATGCGGCAGATGCCTCTGGCCGGAAAGGACCTCATGCCGCCCATGGATACCGGGATTATTATGATCGAGTTTCAGACCACATCCGGAATGCCGGTGGATAAGACCCAGGAAACAGTGCACCGCATGGAGGAAGTTATTGCCGGATATCCTGGTTTTGTGCGCATGGCCACGGTAGGCGGGGCTGAACCAGGGGTGATCAGCTTCGGGGCCGAGCGTACCCCACAGGAAGGGCTGATCACCGCCCATTTTGTGGACCGCTTTTCCCGGGAGAAATCCATCTGGGAGATGGAGTCCGAACTGCGCCGCGCTTTTTCCCGGCTGCCCGGTCTGGAGGAGTTCAGCGTCTTTGAATACGGGGCCACGCCTTTGTCTTCCATCAGCGCCCCGGTGGATGTGCAGATTGCCGGGCCGGACCCAAAGGTTTTGGACCGGCTGGCTACCCAGGTGGAAGACAGGTTGTGGCAGGTGCCGGGCTTAAACGGGATCAGCAGGTCCTGGGAGCGAAACAGGGAGGAAGTGGAGCTGGACTTGAATCATCGGCGCATGGCCGCCTACGGGATAACCGCCGAGGAGGTCAGCCGGGTTCTGGCCGCAGCCACTCAGGGTGTGAAGGCCTCTGTGCTGCGTATCCCGGGCCAGAAAGGCATCCAGGCCAGGGTGCGTTTGGAGGGCTCCGGGGCTTGGTCAGTGCACGAACTGCAGGACGTGACCGTCATGTCCGCTCAAGGCCCCATTCCCTTGCGGGAAGTGGCCGAGTTTGAACGTGTACTGACCCAGGACCGATTCATCCGCGAGGATCTGCAAAGCGTGGTCAATGTGTACGGCTACCGGGACACCACAGCCATATCCCATCTGCAGGAAGGGGTGCACAGGGTTTTGGACGACCTGGATCTCCCACCGGGATACACTATCAGCCAGGAAGGAGAGGTCAAATACATGAACGAGAGCTTCTCCCGCCTGGGACAGGCCATCATGCTCTCCCTGATCCTGCTCTACTTCTCCCTGGTGCCCATTTTTCGCTCTTTCGGCCAGCCCTTAACCGTCATGGTGGCCATCCCCCTGGCCTTTATCGGGGTCGCCTGGGGCATGCTCCTGGCCGGCAAGCACTTCTGTATGCCCGCGTCCATGGGCATGGTCCTGCTCTCCGGGATCGTGGTCAACAACTCCATTTTGCTGCTGGATTTCATCAACCAGGCCCGGGAAAGGGGGGTGGCCAGACAGGAGGCCATTGTTCAGGCCATCCAGACCAGGACCCGGCCGATTGTCATGACCGCCCTGAGCACCATGGCCGGCATGCTGCCCATTGCCATGGAGCTGGCCGTGGGCCTGGAACGCCTCTCACCTCTAGCCGTGGTGGCCATCGGCGGGCTTTTGATCTCCACGCTCTTGACCCTGGTCTATGTGCCTATTTTCTATACCGTGTTTGACGATGTGCTGATGAAGGTCAAGAAGATGAGGGGCTGATTTACATATTTTTAGCCCAGTCAATAGAGTGAAGATTTTTGACGCGAAGGAATTCCTTCATGTTGTGGGTAATGAGGATAAGGTTGTTGGCCATAGCCACAGAAGCAATTTGAGTATCTCTCTCACTGATAGGTGTACCTTTTTGTTCAAGAACAGTTCGAATATGGGCGTACGTAGAAGCAGCATGCTCATCAAAAGGATACAGCTGAAGCAGGGAAGCAATATGTTGTATCTTCAGTGTCCTTTCTTGTTTTTTGATCGGCGATTTTTCTATTCCGTACAAAATTTCAGCCAGTGTTATAGTCGACAGGGACAAATCGCTCGGAGCGAACTGTCTGATTTTTTGAATCACGCTCTGGTTTCCGCGCATCCAGTAACTGATGATATTTGTATCCAGAAGGTACATTGTCTGCTCTGACTATAAATTTTCCGGATTGATCTGTTTATCTGTCCAGGTCTACATCTTCAGTGGGCAAAGACTCAGGTGTCTGAAAATCTGGATCCGGAGTAAAAAGGTCCCAAAAACCCTCGGGCCATGTTCTTGTGTGCACAGGCTCAAGGACAACCCTGTCCCCATCTTTGTATATATAGACCTCCTGTCCTTTGAAACGAAATTCTTTTGGAAGTCGAACAGCTTGTGAGCGGCCATTTTGAAATATTTTTGCCTTGGCAGTCATAAGTACCTCCGGTGATTAATATAGACCAATATATATCTAGCTTTCTATGAAGTCAATCTCATCCTGCATCAAACGTGACTCGGGGATCAGAGTTTTTTGAGATATTTAAGCTAAACACAAGAATGCATCAATATGGACAGAAAAGCCTGGCGAATCAAACTGTGCTGGGGCATTGAAAGCGGAGAATGTCCCAATGTTTTGGACCCGGATGCCAATTTGAAAAAGGATCTGGAAGCAGTTGTAGAAGCTTCAGGCTGGCTGCAATGCGTGCAAAACAACCTGCAGCGGGACATTAAGCCATTGGATCAGTTTTCTATCAGTGTATCCGGCTGCCCCAATGGGTGCTCCCGGCCCCAGATAGCTGATTTCGGCCTGCTTCAGGCCCAGTACCCGGAAGTAAATGCCGGAAAATGTACTGGATGCGCAGAGTGTGAAAGGGCCTGCCGGGAAGGGGCCATTGATCTGGAGACAGGTGTTGCCCGCATCAATGCGGAAGACTGCCTGTCATGCGGGGTTTGCTTCCGGGCCTGCTCGGAACAGGCCCTTAAGGCTGTCCAGCAGGGATATAGGGTGCAGGTTGGGGGCAAATTGGGCCGGCACCCGCGGTTGGCTGATGAACTGCCGGGAATTTTTAGCCGGGAGCAGATGCTGCAAATCCTGGACATGTGTTTGACCCTGCATCAAAAACACTCCCGGCCGGGGGTCAGGTTCGGTCAAGTGGTGGCTGAAGTGGGAATAGAGAAGATCATGCAGTCATTTTCCAGCACCGCCGCTGGACGTAGCCGCCCAGTTTGATCGATGATGGAACGTACGGTTTGGTCGTAAGAGGGCGAATAATTATTCACCCTCTTATGAGTTCAAGTTTTGGCATCAAGCAAATCCCTGCTCCTTGTGCTTGGCGGCAATGGAGTCGGCCAGGGTATCCAGGGCCTGGAGATCCTGTTCCTTAGGCAGTCCCTTGCACAGGACCGGATCCAGGACCTCTACCTTGAGATTGGAGATCATCCCGGCCAGGGTATCCACGGTCTTGCCGCCCCAGCCGTAGGAGCCGATGATGGACACAAACCTGGCCTTGGGGCGCAGGGCATTGGCCAGCAAGGCGGCATAGGCGGCATACGGATGCGGTCCGGCATGGATGGTGGGCGTGCCGATGACAATTGTCCCGGCATCGACCAGGGTATTGGCCAGCTTGCCGATATCGGTCACAGCTAAATTGAACTGTTCCAAACGTACTCCGCGCTCGACCAGTGCGGCCACCAGATGATCGACCATGACCTTGGTGCTGCCGTGCATGGATACATAGGGCAGGACAACCGTGTTGTGGGGCGTGCCGTGGACCCAGTCCTGATAGGCATCAATAATAAAGAAGGGATCAGGGTAGATCTGCCCGTGGCTGGGGGCGATCATGGAAATGTCCAGGTCCTTTAGCTTGTCCAGGTTCTTGGCGATCTGGCTGCGAAAGGGCATCATGATCTCGGCAAAATAGCGCTTGGCCGCCTCATAGACCCGGCCCTGATCCGTGACATAGAGCTCGCTGCTGGCGATGTGGGAACCAAAGAAATCGCAGGAAAAAAGAATCTTGTTCTCTTCCAGATAGGTAACCATAGTTTCCGGCCAATGAACCCACGGGGTGTACATAAAATGTAAGTTCTTATCCCCCAGAGATATCTTTTGGCCGTCCTCAACAGGCAGGAATCTGTCCTCAGGGATTTTAAGCAGGCCCATGAGCATACCCTTGGCCTTGGTGGAGCAAACAACCTTGGTTTGGGGAAATTTTTCCAAAACAACGGGCAGCGAGCCGGAGTGGTCCTGCTCCGCATGGTGGGAGACAATATAATCCAGCTGCTGCACATCCTCGAGCTGGTCCAGAAGGACCTCGGCCATGGCCGGGTCCACGGTATCCAAGAGAGCGGTCTTCTCGCTGCCCTGAATCAGATAGGCATTGTAGCTGGTTCCATCCGGAAGAGGGATCAGAGAATCGAACAGCCGCCGGTCCCAATCCACTGCTCCCATCCAACGAACTCCTGGGGTGATTGTGCGTGCTTTCATCGTCTTCCTCCTGTGTTGATTTGTTATGTAACTTGTTGATTCTCCTCTCCTCTGTCGTCGTCCTCTGTTCTCTGCGCCTTGAATTCTTACTTATTGCAGGCGCATTTGCATTGACCCAAATCAAAAAGTTCATATTGGCCACATATCAGCTAATATTTCTTTGCTCAGGCCACATATCCACGAAGAAGAGCATGTTTTCTATCCCCTGATCAGAAAGAAGTTCTCAAAAGAGGAAATGCAAGCTGCCCAGGAGATTTTCCAACAGGAAGAGAACAGGCACGGAGGCGGGATGCACCAAGCCGGCCAAGAGATGATCCAAGAAATGGGTAGATTTTTAGCATGGAATGACTTGTAAAACCATAATAAAATCTATCTTGAGTTGGGTAGGTCTTGATATTAATAGCTAATTATCTTGTCGCTTTCTTTGATCAAATCATACAGATTTTTCTGGTTAAAAATATGCACGGCCCTGTCAGAGACAGGGCCGTGCATATTTTTAAAAGGTAAAAACCTTATCCGCTTCCCTGGCCAGTTCGTACAGATCGTCCATCCACCCGATGGGGCATGTGCTTGATCCCTCCAGACCGTGGGATTTCATGCACACCCCTCAGACGTAAAAGTCGCCTTCAAAGGCATTGACCTGGCCCATGACATCGAACTGTTCACTTCCGGCCTGCTCAAAAAGCACACCCTTGCCCAGCATGAACACACTGACCTCGTCTCCTTTTTTCACTCCCACATTGGCCAGGCGCATGGCATTGTAAATGGTCTCCCCGTCATCGGTACAGATGATAAATAATACGTTCATCTCTTCCCCCTTGAAAGTTTGTGGAAATTGCTTTCTCTAGATTTTTCCTTTTTGGTTTTAAAAGTTCTTTTTCGCTGACAACAGATCTGTGGCCAATTCACTCAAGGCGTGCACCATGTCGAGACTCCTGGAGTCTGAGAGTTGATAATAGACAAAGGGGCCTTCGCGTTGAACTGTGACCAGCAACGAATGCTTCAGTTCTTTTAAATGGTGGGAGACCAGGGGCTGGGACAAGTTCAATTCCTGGACAATGGCCGAAACCGATTTTTTCTCCTGGCTGATAAGGAGTAAAATCCTGAGCCGATTCCCATCAGACAGGCTCTTAGCCAGATGGGCCGCATTTTTGAGGACATCCACGTCAAGTTGATTATGGGTCATGGGTCGTTGCTTGCATGCATGTTGTTCATTGGCACATGGGTATGTGTGCATGGGTGATTGTAAAAAATGAGTTACCCGGTGATCTTCTGTTTCATTATGTATGCTTTGCTGGTATTAATCAGCACATAAATGGAAATTTATATGAACAAATGCCATCTGTCAAAGAGGAGATGCCAGTTGTTAGGTGTTAAGATCTTGTAGGTTCAAATTTCCAATGCCTTTGCCCCAGATACAGTTTGTCAAACTCGTCTTTGCCGGATTGCTCTTGTTTTGGACGCTCGCTGTGATTGCAGCATTCTTAGTGGCCAGGGAGTATATTCAGTAAAGCAAATTCGACCTGGGCAAATCCATATATTTGCCGGACCAAAAAGCATATACACAGCGGAGGTCTGGAAATTCTTTGATGTGCATCAAACAAAAAACAAATCAGCTTTGAAAATTTTGCCCTTGCTTTTCATCATATCTTGAGATTAAGGTCACTTATGTTTTACGCGGCATATATCAGGAGGAAAGGTGCATGCGAAAATTTTTCAAACCCCTGGTTTTTATTGTCCTAGGGATCGTAGTCGGCTTTCCTGTTTTCAGTATGGGCTATTACACCATGGTCCGTACCTCCACCCCTCAATTTTGCGCTTCCTGCCACGAGATCGAATACGCCTACGATACCTGGAAAACATCCACCCATGCCAACAATCCCGAAGGGTTCGTGGCCGACTGTATGGATTGCCACCTCCCGGCCCCGGAAAACACTTTTGAGTTCTTCTATGCCAAGACCTATCACGGCATCAAGGACGTGGTGAAGCATTTCACCATGGACACCTCCGAGTATGACCACGAAAAGAATCGGCAGCGGGCCTATAAAGATATTGACAATACTCAGTGTCGCAAGTGCCACCGCAATCTGCTGGATATGGCCCATAAGCGGGGAGCCATGCTGGCCCACAAAACGGTTCTCTACCCCAGAGAAGGTTATGAAAAAAAGTGTGTTGACTGCCACGACCGGCTGGTCCATTTCCCCAAGGACGATTATGCCTTTGATCAGGCAGTTTTGGAAAATGAGAGTAAAGGGCTGTAAATGGGATCTGTTAAAAAGCGTGTGTTTGAAAGGAGGAAGGTGCTATGCGTAAATGGAGCCGGATAATTCTATGTTTAGGTGTCTGGCTGGGAGTTGTCCTTGCCGGGACTCAAGCTTGGGCCCAAGAGGAGAAGAACGCCACGAGCTCCAATCAGCTCAAGATCAAAGAATTCCGCATCGAGAGGTCCATGTCCAAGCAGGCCAAGGCCTGCATCATGTGCCACAAGCAGGAGCATCCGGCCCTGTTCGTCGACTGGGCCAACAGCCGGCACGCCTCAGCCAACATCACCTGTCTGGACTGCCACCAGGCTGAATCACACGATCCGGATGTGAGCCAAAGTCATTTCGAACAGTATCAGAGGGACGACACCAAGTGGGGAACGGCCGAGTACAAGGTACCTGTTGCTGCAGTCGTCACCCCCAAGGACTGTTCCCGTTGCCATCCGGACGAGGTCACCCAATACTCGCGCAGCAAGCACGCCAATACCCTGGAAATCATTTGGAAAATAGATCCCTGGCTCAATGACGGCATGAATTCTGATTGGGAACGCTCTTCAGGATGCTATTACTGCCACGGCACGGTCTTGGAAAAGGATGAAGACGGAGAGCTGGACCCCATGACCTGGCCCAATGTGGGCGTTGGCCGAGTCAATCTGGACGGGAGCAAGGGCAGCTGCACCTCCTGCCATACCAGGCACAGATTCTCGGTTATGGAGGCCAGAAAGCCCGAGGCCTGCGGACAGTGCCATCTGGGTCCGGACCATCCCCAAATCGAGATCTATGAAGAGTCCAAGCACGGGGATATTTACCACGCCTTTGGAGACGAGTACAAATGGGATTCCGCCCCTGGCACCTGGACTCCGGGAGTTGACTACCGGGGACCGACCTGCGCCTCCTGTCACATGTCCGGGGCCGGGGAAGTCTTGACCACCCATGACGTGACTGAGCGTCTGTCCTGGGAGATCCAGGCCCCGCTGACCGTCCGCCCCTCAGAGTTCGAAGCTTTTCCAGCGGACACCAACTGGAAAACAGAACGGGAAAAGATGCAGGAGATCTGCACTCAGTGCCACGGGGAGAGATGGGTCAAGGATCATTATGTGAAGTTCGACCAAGTGGTTGAGGAATATAACGAAGTCTATTACAAGCCGGCCAAGGAGATGCTGGATAAATTATATGCAGAAGGCCTTCTGGACGATGAGAAGTTCTTTGACGAGAAGCTGGAAGTTGAATTCTACGAGCTGTGGCACCATGAAGGCCGGCGAGCCCGGATGGGCGCGGCCATGATGGCCCCGGACTATACATGGTGGCACGGATTCTACGAAGTCAAGAACCGGTTCAACGAGTTCATGGCTGAGGCCAGACATATGTTGGAGACTGGAGAGAAAGCGCACAAATACGAAGACTTCCCCAATGCCAGCGGTGACACCACCAAACCAGAGGCAGTCTTTGGCCCGCCGGAATAATGGGAAAGAAAAGAGTGCAGACCTATGGAACGTTTTTTGATAAAGAAAATGTTTCAGATTATATTTTAACCAAAAAAGAGGTCTGCGGAGATAATAATGGAGGAACTGAATCTTTTCGCTATGAAGCGACACCCTATGGAAAGACTATTTTGGTTACCCTTTCTCCTGTGCTCAAAAACGGCCAATGCCTGGGTTGTGTTCAGTCTGTCATTTTAAAGGAGGAAATAGATTCTGTTTTGAAATAGGAGACTGTCTCATGTTCAAAAGAAAAAAGAACCCGTCGCATGTTGCGCACTAGTGCCGGGCCATATGTGCATTGTCTGATATCGGCACGAAACCTTTCTTCTTCTGATTCCCGTCCCTGCCGCCTGTCTTTCAGGCGGCAGGGACGGGCCAGGGGAGGGTATTTTTGCCACACGTGAGATGTGCCAAGGTCCTAGGATAATCCCTGCCAAAGTGGGCATTACTCCGGAGACCTTTGTGGGCACCAATGCGGCCATCGGCTTTCTGGTCGACGCGGCCCGGATCGCTACCTATGCCTTTCTCTTCTTTGCCGCCGGGGCGGCCAATCCTGTGGATTCCGGGCAGTGGCCGCTCATCCTGGCCGCCATAATCTCCGCATTCGCCGGTGTGCTGGTGGGCAAGCGCTATCTGCACAAGGTGACCATGTAAACAGAACAGACCCTGACCGGAGTACTTTTGACCGGCATTGCTCTGCTGCTGGGATTGGGGATAGTGTAATTTGTGCTGATTTCCACTTGCCTGGAATGTAATACGAACTCATATCTTGACCATACACGCGCCTCAGAATAGGCTTAGGTATGGATATTTACTTTGATGTGTCAACTCCCTTGGGCTTTGAAGTTCATGTAACTTACCAATATTGGCGACTGATCTCAACAGTCAAGCATCCTGTGATGCTGAATCAAGAGGCTTCTGTTCAGGAGGCGCTTCGAAATCCGGATCAAGTGAGGCGAAGCCGGAGTGACCATAATGTTTATCTTTTTTATAAATTAACAGATAATAAGAGATGGACGTGTGCTGTAGCAAAAAAGATCAACATAAACGGTTTCTTGATTACATGCTATCCAACTGATTCTATAAAAGAGGGAGAGAAAATATGGCCCAGGTAAAGGTATATTACGATAAAGAAGGAAATACTTTAACTGTATGGTTTGGCAACTCGCAGGACGAATATATATGTGAAGAAACAGGAGATGAAGTCATATTAATGAAAAATAAATCCGGCCAGGTCATTGGCTTTGAAAAACTTAACTACTCATTGGCCGATTCAGATCCTCTGAGTGTTGCTTTTGAAGCTGTCGCTGTGTAAGAGATAAGAGAATGAACGTCCAAAAAATTATCGACCAGCATACTTCAAAAGGGATGCATCTCAAGTACCTGGCCCGAAAGTATATATGGTGGAAAACACCAGACCTGGCCCTAAGTGACTGGCACCATTTTTTGGCTCAGATAATGACCTTGGGGACCATTGAGGATTGTGGATGGGTAATGAAAAACCTTGGAGAGGATGAGCTCAAAAAGGTCTTGTTTCATCCTCCAATAGGTGTTTTTAACTCCAGATCGTGGCACTACTGGCACTACAAGCTCGGCCTGGCTCAAGAGGAAGCTGATATCCCGCCTCTGCCGCAAAGATCATTTAATGAGAACTCCCATGAAACCGAAGATACTCAAAGCACATTATGACATTCTGCCTCAGGCTCAGTATAATGTGCTCAGGGAGCTGATTTTGAACACCTCTCACCGGAAGATAAAGACATCCTGATTCAGGCCAGCCGGGAAGTCTCCCTGGACAAGATCGAACCAAGCCCACTGGAGCATTGGAGCCTGGCTTAATTTTCTGCTCTCACAGGAATGCATATATGCCCAAAATTGAGCCTTTTGAACAATACAGCGAGGCCTACGATCAGTGGTTCGAGAAAAATCCTGATGCCTACCAGGCAGAACTAAAGCTGATCCGGGAGCTCCTGCCGGACCAGCCTGAAGTCGAGGGGCTGGAAGTGGGCGTGGGATCCGGGAAGTTTGCAGCTCCGCTGGGGATCAATGTAGGCGTGGAGCCGTCGGCTCAGATGGCGGCCAGAGCCGAAAAACTTGGCATCCGGGTAGTGCTTGGGGTGGCCGAAGATCTGCCCTTTCCGGATGCAAGTTTCGACTATGTTCTTCTGGTGACCACCATCTGCTTTGTGGACGACATCGAGCAGACCTTTGCCCAGTCCTTCCGGGTCCTCAAACCCGGGGGATGCATCATTGTCGGATGTGTGGACCGGGAAAGCGAGCTAGGCCGGCACTATGCCGCCAACCGGGACAAGAGCAGGTTCTATAAAGAGGCCACCTTCTATTCCACTCCACAGGTTATCAGCTATCTGCAAGAGGCCGGGTTTGCCCTGCACAGCATCAGGCAAACCCTTATTCCCGGGGCAGAAAAAGACGCAATCCGTGATGGATATGGACAGGGGGCATTTGTGGGTATCAAGGGGGTCAAGTAAGATGCGAGTGCAAAACAGTCCATATACCGTGTCATTTGCCTTATGTCTCAATCCAGCCATCTCAACTTAGCGGCCCAAGTGTTAGGTGTTGCTGTTCATGCGTCGTCCAGTGAGATCAAGTATGCCTATTACCGGCTGATGTGCCGGCACCATCCGGACAAACCCCAGGGTGATCCCCAGGCCGGCCAGCGCACAGCCCTGATCAACGAGGCCAGGAACATGCTCCTGGGACGCACCTTGATCCCCACCCTGCTCAAGGACAGGGAGCTGGTATCTGAAGTCCTGGAGCACCCGCCAATAAACGAGGACAATGATGAGGAAACGATCCTCAGCTACAACGAGTGGCTCAAGGCCCAATTCTTTAATGTCCAGGAAGGCTCAATCTGGCCGTGAAAGTCACTCCTGTTTTTTTCACGGCGTAGTTTTAGTCAACATTACGAAAAATACGGGACCAGGGTATTGTCATATCCAGGCAGGAAAAGTGAAGTGGCTGTTCTGCAGGTATGTCCCGCAACTCCCATATATTTTCCTGGGAGCGGCGATAGAGCTCAATGTGCCTGCGTTCCGGATCAATGAGCACAAATTCCTTTTTTAACTCTCATTTCCACTGTTACCCATAATTCCATCAAGGTGAATTCACGTACTGGCCAGAGTTGGATGAATATTCGACCGTTCAGATTTGTTCACAATCACGTACATGCAGGGCATCAAGAACAGGGCGACCAGGATTTCCATCCCCAATCCGCCGATCGCAGCCACGGCCATGGGCTGCAGCATATCCCCGCCTTCGCCTACATTGAATGCCAAGGGAAGAAATCCCATCATGGTGGTGGTCGAGGTCATCACCCTGGGACGCAAGCGGATCTTTGCCGCCTGGATTACTGCCTGTCCAGATCCTATGTTGTGTTGCTTCTGCATATCACCGGCATAGGTCAAAAGTAAAACGCCGTCGTTCACAGTTGCGGCCATAACCACCAGCACGCCGATGATTACCGTGGCTCCCAGCGGAAGGCCTACAGCGTACATGGCCAAGACCGATCCGGTCAGGCAGACCGGTACGCTGGTAAGAATCAGAACCGGCAATTTGAGGCTGTTGAACTGTACGGTGAGCACGATAAAGGAAAAAAACAGGGCAAAGGCCAAAACGGCAAGCACAGTGTCTTTCATATCGGCCATCATTTCCGCGTTTCCACTCAAAGCAAAAGTATATCCAGACGGTTTGTCCATTTGACCCAGGGCGGACCGCAGCTTACTGACTCCGCCGGCCAGGTCCCCGCCGGCCATATCTGCTTCCACAGTTATCTGCTTGATCTGGTTTTCGCGGATGATTTCCACCGGGCCCGAGGCGGCAGCCACATCGGCGATGTCTCTCAGCCGGATGGGATCGTCCCGGCTGCTCTTGATAATCAGGTTTTCTACGTCCAAGCGGCTGTTCAGGTGCTTTTCCGGGACCAGCACACGAATATCGTAGTACTCGGCGCCATCGCGAAAACGTGTGGGCACGGCCCCGGTGATCAAGGAACGCAGGGATTCGGCCACGTCTGCAACCGAAACCCCCAATTCGGCTGCTTTAGTGCGGTCGACTGTGATTTGATACTCTGGTTTGCTCTGGTCCATTGACAGTGACACGTTCTCGAACGAATCCAGACCCCTGATGGTCTGCATTGCGCGTTCGGCCAGATCACCGAGAGTCTCCATATCCTGACCCCGGACCTGGATGATAACATCTGCCGCCCGCAGGCCGTGGATACCTTTAATTGGCATCTGCCTGGCCATTATTTTGCCACCCGGCGGCTGGAGAGGGCCGAGCTTTTTACGTAAAAACCCGACATAGTCCGCAGTGCTCATATCCCGTTTGGCCCGAGGGACAAGCTGGATGTCCACTTGCCCCTCATTGGCGACTTCAAAGGTGGTCAGACCCTTCACCAGTCCACCGGCTAGGGCAAACGTGCTTTCAATCCGGGGATCATCTGCCACCTGTCTTTCGATTTTTTCCAGCACATGGTCTGTCTCGTGCACGGAAGCACCTGTGGGCATTTTCACCTTGACCATGATCCGGCCGTCGTCAATCAGGGGCAAAAATTCGCCGCCCAGCCGTCCCAACAGGACAAAGGCCGCAGCCAGGGTCAGAAGAAAAATCGCCATCACCGCCCATCGCACCCTGAGGGCACCTGCCAGCACCCGGCCGTAGAAATCGGTGAAACGGGCAAACAGGCGTTCAAAGCGGCCTGATGTCTTCCGTGGGCGGTTCTGGCCCAGGAGTATGGCTGTCAGCATCGGGGTTACGGTTATGGCCACGGCAAGGCTGATAACCACTATGCCGGAAATGACCAGGATCAGTTCCCGGAAAAGCAGACTGACCAAGCCCGGAACAATGAGAAAGGGCACAAACAGGGCCAGGAAGGAAAGAGTGGCCGCTACCAGGGCCGGCCCGACCTCGTCGGTTGCCGCAAGCGTGTTGCCGGCGGTATCTTGTCCCGGGTTTTCCCGCCGCAGTCGGGTAATGTTTTCAACCACGACAATGGAGTTATCCAGCACCACGCCGATGGCCACGATCAGTCCGCCCAGAGAAAAGATGTTCAGGGAAAACCCGGCCAGCTTCATGAGCCCGAAATTGATCACCAGGGTGAGCGGCAGGGCGATGACCATTATTGCCACCTGCCTGGCACTGCCCAGAAACAGATAAACCACAATGATCAGCAAAACGGCCGCTACAATAGCAGCATTGCGCACTCCGGTAAGGGCCTGCTTGACGTACTCTGCCTGGTCTTCCACAAAGCCGAACTGGAGCCCTTCCGGTAGCTCTGGCTGCAGCTCCTGCATAAGCCGGCCGACATTTTCTGCGGTCTCCACGGTATTGGCCTCCGCCTCTTGGAGAACAGAGACCTTGACGCATTCTTCCCGGTTAAATCGAGTGATGATCCGCTCTTCTTCGTGACCGTCGACCACTTTGGCGATATCTTGGAGAAAGACCTTTTGGTGCTCCTCCCTGGCCACCAACACTGATCGAATTGCATTGAGATTTGTATATTCGCCCATGGTCCGGGCGATGATTTCCCTTGGGCCTTCTGTGATGCGTCCGGCAGTGAGTTCCACGTTTTCACCGGCAATCCGCCCCAGCACCTCATCTAAAGAGAGCTGATATTTTTCCAAGGCTGACGGATCGAGCTGGATGCGGATCTCGCGTTCAAGGCCTCCGATGATCTCCGTTCCTGCCACGCCTTTGACTGCCAGGACCCTGTCCTGAAGCCAGTTGTCCGCCCAGTCCCGTAAGCTGACCGGTCCCCAGCGGTCCGAGCTGACCGCCAGCTGCATGACCGGAAGCTGGGAAGGATCCGCCTTGAATACGTACGGGGGATCAATATCTTCGGGCAGATCCTGCTCTGCACGGGTCAAGGCAGCCAGAACATCCTGAAAGGCCACGTCAATATCTGCGCCGTACTCAAAATGCACATCCAGGGAATACACCCCTTCCATGGAAGATGATTCCAGATAATCCAGCCGGTCCACCGTAGCCATGAGGCGTTCCACAGGATCGGCGATCTCGGTGTCGATCTCCTCGGGCGTGGCCGCAGGCCATTGGATCTGTATTTTGACCAGGGGATAGGTGATATCCGGAAGGTAGTCCACCGGCAGCCGCCAGAGTCCGTAGAGGCCAAGCACCACTAGGGCGACAACAATGGCGCTGGTGGCCAGTCTGCGATGGACTGCATGCGCCGTTATCCTCATTGCTGTTCGTCTCCGGCTTTGCCTTTCTGCTTGGCAGGTTGTTCTGTCCCGTCTCCGGATTCTTTTTTGGCCGGCTTCTTGCCTTGCTCAAGGCGAACAGCAACCCCCGGCTTGAGCTTCTGATTGCCGGACACCACGACTTTTTCTCCGGTATTAAGGCCGGACACGATCTGGGTATGCTTTTCTTCCTCGATACCTGTTTGTACCTCGCGTTTTTCGGCCTTGCCCTCCTGGACCACAAAAACCGCCTTTCCTTCTGGAGTGGAAACGATGGCTTCTTTGGGAACCACAACCGCGACGTCCTGTTCTTCCAACACCACCTGCAGCCGGGCGAACATGCCGGGCAGCAGAGCAAGGGACTCATTCGGGACAATTTCCATGGTCCGGGTGCGCATGCCGGAATCCAGATAGGGATATATCCGTGTAATGCGGCCCTGTACGGTTTCTTTGGGGTAGGCATCGAGGCGAATATCGACCCGCATATCCGCCTTTATTTCTGCGGCGTATCTTTCAGGAGCTGCCGCCCGGATCACCAGGCTGTCCGGATCGTACATTTCCATGAGCACCGCCCTGGGGACGGCGAACTCGCCTTCTTTGACCTCCAATCGCGAGACCACACCATCCCATGGGGCGGTAATTGTGTAATCTTCGGCCGACTCTCGGGCCTGAACCAATTGGGCCCGGACTTGTTCATAAGCTGTTTTGGCCTGATCCAGCTCTTCTTCGGCAATGGCATCCTTATTCACCAGCCTCTGGATTCTGTTCAGATTCTTTTTTTCCTTTTCCAACTCTTCAAGCAATGAGGTGACCAGAGCCTCGGCCCCCTGCTTGCGCCCAATATCCATAAGTTTGGTCCCGGCAGAAACTTTGTCCCCTTCCCGCACACGAATATTTCGCACCGGCCCCTCAGCCGGTGAAGCAAGTCGGGCCACTTGATAGGCTTCCACTGTGCCGGAGAGCTCCAACCTGCGAGACACGGATGTTTTCTTGGCTGTAGTCACTTCTACCACCGGAGCTTTTGGAGACTTTTTTTCCTGGCTGGTTTCATTCTTGGCAAAGGGCAGGCCGGAGATAATGAATATTGTGCCCGCACCCAACATGGCCAAGATCAAAGCGGTCAGCAGAATCGGTTTCATATATCACCCGAGGCACTTAATTCTCGTTGCTTAGAAATAGCCCAGGACCTTTTCTTCGAGAGCCTGCGCTTCCATTGCAGTCGCAGTTCTGTTGGATTGCTTTGATCAGTTCTCTGAACTGTGGCTTTAAAGTCTCCGTTACCCACAGCCTGCATCAGAAACTCGTCAGCGCCGCCTCTGGCCGCAGACGCCCAGTTTGATCGAGTATGAATCTAGCAAAGAAGACAGGGCTTGGGGTCAAGCCCGTCTTACTGGAAGAGCCCGGCTCGCAGGTAGGCCGCCCTTGCCCCCAAGGGCTGGCCTCTTCAGGTTAAAAGCTTGTTTCATATGAGTGGCCCCGGGATCAGGCAATCCAATGCCTCCGGATATTGCGCAGGCTGAGGAGAAATAAGCCCATACAGAAAGCCCCCAGAATAGCCAGATCAAGGGTGTAGGGCATGAGGTGTGCCCCATGCACGGAGCCGTGCAATACGTCCGCCCCATAGGTCAGGGGCAGAGCAAAGGACACGGGCTTGAGAAAGATGGGCAGTTGCTGGATGGGGAAGAAGAGGCCGCAGAGAAAGATCATGGGAAAGCGGAAGAAGTTGGAAAAGGTCTGGGCTTCAAAGACCTCACTCACGGCCACGGCGATGAACAGCCCCAGAAAAGTGGAGCTGACAGAGATCAAGACCACGGCCGGGATAAAGGCAGTCCAGGATATCTGGGACAAGTCCATCAAGAAGGCGGCCATGATCACCGGGACAAAGGCATTGGCAATGCCGAAGAGGATGGCCCCGCTGGTCTTGGCCAGCATCAAGAGCTCCAACGGG
>JAWLEI010000035.1:13017-26634 GCA_041686195.1 Desulfovermiculus sp. | reverse complement strand
AGGAAGTGCGTCCACTGATCCTGCCAGAATCCCCATGTTCTCGGCCCTGAAATCATCCATGGCCTGCTGGAAGTCAGCCAACTGCTGACTGCAAAACGGTCACCAATGCCCCCGGTAGATGAGAACCACCCCATAGCCTTGAAAGAAATTGTCATCGATATGGACTTGGCCGTACTCCACAGTTTGGAAGGTCAAATCCGGAAATCGTTGTCCTGTATCCAGCAGGGTTCCTTCTGCTCTGGCCATACATCCCTCCTTGGAAAATAATTATTTGTGGAATTATAACTTCTTGTTTTTAATGACCTCTAGCGAGTGCAAAAGCAGTTTTGCACTCGCATCATGTATGTCGTCTCCAAAGCGGAAGCCTTACACTTTTTTTGCAGAAGAATCATTGAGGCAGGGTGTGCCCAGGGCTCGCTTCTTCCTTTTTTGGACTCAGGATGATATTCTCGTAATAACCTGTGGTTTCCTCCCCGGTATTATCGGTATCGGTCATGATGGCGATCCCGATGATTTCCGGTGGCTGTTTTCCAAAGGCGCGCTTATAATCTTTGACGATATTGCGTTGTTCCTCAATCCATTGTCCACTGCGGGCATTGCCGCTTTGAAGGACAACCATCATGGCTTCCGGAGCATAGGGATTGGGAATAATTGTGTCCGGGGCTGCCTTGTTGGCCCAGATATAATTGAGTGCACTGCCGGGCAGCTCCTGGTCAGACATGACACTGGCTGTTTTGTGCCTCATGCGCTGCCACAGGCCGGACTGGTCCGGGTCGAAAGCAAAGGCGACGTAAATGCGGGCCGCATAGTCGTCTCCTGTCTTGGTTGTTACATCGCCCTTTTTCAGAACATGATCGATTTTCCAGGACCATTGCAGCCAGGGATACTCATGGGGGTCAACCCGTACATGTCGGATCAAGCCGGAAGCAGCATTGTGGCTATGGGCCCGTATGACCGTTCGGCCCTGGTCTTGAATCAGATCGTATCTGGTATGGATATCAATGTCGGAAAAGGTCATAGGCTCCCAGCTTTCAGGCCATGTTTCATCAGGGTCCTGGCTGGAGAAATCACCGATCACCAGCTCTTCAGCATATCCGGCTCCCGACAGGAAAAGCAGGCCCAAGGCCAGGCAAATCATGGCAATAAGATGTTGAAACATACCCGGCACCTCCTCCCGGGACCGCCAGTCACGCGCAGACGCATGACTGGCCTTAAGAAGGCGAAAAAACTTTCGCCCTCTTTGGAAATTCAGGATCTTTGCCCACAAAACGTTTGCCGGAGGCAAAGCTTACGCAAAATACTTTTAGCATTTTCTCAATATCCTGGATGTAGCACATGCTACAGCCCATATTGATTCAGTATGATAAAAAATCGTCATTGAGGCAAATGGGAGAATAATAAACCGAAGCACGAAATGGAGGTATCATATGCATCCACAACTTATCGGAATTTCCGGCAGTCCTGTCAAAAACAGCAACACGGACCGGTTGGTCCAGGCTGTTCTTGAGGCCAGTGGCTTGGAATATGAATTTGTCAAACTGTCCAAAGGGAATATCAAGCCCTGTATTGCCTGCCTGGGTTGTGTTGGAGACAACATCTGCAAGGTCAATGACGACTTTCCCGAACTGGCCGAAAAACTGAAGAAAGCCCATGGAATTGTCATTGGCAGTTACCCTCCATATGCCTCGGTTGATGCTTTCAGCAAGGCCTTTTTGGAGCGTCTTTTTTCCATGCGCCATCAGAATCATCTGAACCAGGGCAAAATGGCTGTGGTTGTTACCACCGGTATCGGGCGTGGAGCCCCGGGACTGGATGAGGCCGGACAGCAAGTGAGTACAGCTTTGCAGATGGAGGGCATGGAGATCATCGGCCAGCTCAAGGCCCTGGGCAACGTAGAATGCCTGGTCTGCGGATACGGTGAGGAGTGCCCCATGTCTGCTTTGCCATGGGTATTCGGCAAGGATGTCCGGGTTACGCCGGATAAATTCTGCAATGTGGAGGACCAGGCTGAGGTTTGGGATCAGGCCCAAAAAGTTGGCCACGAGATGTCACAGAGAGTCAAGTTCCAGACATCGATGTAATATCATTATGCAATCATAGCATCACCTCAGCAGGCTATTGCCAATTGCGAAAAGAATCCTGATAGAACAATAAAATACAAAAAGGGCATTCTATGAACCATGTGAAGGGTTTGCTGTTTGATGTTGGCGGAACGGTTTTTGATTGGAAAAATACAGCCCGGGAAGCTATTGAAACCTTGGCCCGGGAAAAAGGGGAGACGATAGACAGTGAAGTTTTTGCCGACGACTGGAGGGCCGGGATGTTTCAAGTGCACACTCAGGTCAGGCAGGGGAATCTGCCTTGGATGGATGCGGATGAAATGCACGTACGGGCCTTGAAGCAGCTGGCTGAGAGCTATCCTCTTTTAAACAAGATTGACCATATGTCACTGGTGGAGTCTACCTGGCATTCCCTGAAGGTTTTTGAAGGTGCAGCTGCGGCCATAGAGCGCTTGCGCAGCAAGTATACAGTCATTGTACTCACGATCTTAAGCTGGAAGAGCATTGTCCGCAGCTCCAAGGCCGCCCGTGTTCAATGGGATGGTATCCTGTCCTGCGAGTTCCTGGGGTATTACAAGCCGTCCTTGCAGGCGTACTTACGAGGGGTCAGTCTGTTGGGTCTGCAGCCTGAAGAAGCTATGATGGTTGCCGCCCATGAAGGGGACCTGGCTGCAGCCCAGGCAGCCGGACTGAAGACAGCTTATGTCAAAGTCCCGGAGGAAGACAAGGTGAGTGAAGGATTTGGACAAGGGGGCGGGACTGCCTTTGATGTGCAAGCTCCGGATTTCCAGGCCCTTTGCCGGGAACTGGGGGTCGATTAAAAAATATGTTCTCAGACATGGGGCCATTATAGTCTTGTGATTTTTTCCCTTTCAGCCAATAATCCATCCGGCAAACCTTTTTTGCGCAAAAGCACAAAAAATATTTCAGACTTGCCGGAGGCAAGGCTGAAAAGGAGACAGAAATGGCCCCGCAAAATGTCTTTTTCATCGGATTGGACGATTTTAATTTATCCAAGCTCAAATTGATTCGCAACGCACAATCATATGCCTTTCACGGCCTCCTGGATCCATCCGAAGTTCTGGACACCTACGATTTCCCCATCGCCGATATGCTGGGTCGGGCTGAAAAACAGCTGCGTGGATGGCAACAGGACACAGGGGGGACAATCGATGGCATCGGGGCCTATATGGACTTTCCGGTCAGCACCATGCTCCCCCTTCTTTGCGCTAAATTCGGCAAACTGGCTCCCAGCCTGGAGGGACTTCTCAAGTGCGAGCACAAATACTGGAGCCGCCTTGTGCAGCGGGAGGTGATCCCGGAGCATATTCCATACTTTCAGCCCTTCGACCCCTTTGAAGACGATGTTTTCCAGCGTATTGAGCTTCAGCTTCCCTTCTGGATCAAGCCCATCAAGGCCTCGGGCTCTCTGCTCGGTTTCCGCATTGAGAGCCGGGAAGACTTTGAGCGGGCCATTCCTCAGATCCGGGATCAGATCCACCTTATCTCTGAGCCCTTCAACTATATCCTGGGCCAGGCCGATCTCCCCCGGGAGGTCACCGATGTGCAAGGGCATTTCTGCCTGGCCGAGAGCATCATCGGAGGCCGGCAGTGCACTTTGGAAGGCTATTCCTTTGCAGGACGGGTGGAGCCCATAGGGATCATCGACTCCATCCGCTACGAGAACGGAATCAGCTTTTTCCGCTATGAATATCCATCCACCTTACCGGATGTCATCCAGGAACAAATGATTGCCATCAGCAAAAAGGTAATAACTCATATCGGATTCGACAACTCCGCGTTCAACATTGAGTTTTACTGGAATCGGGAACAGGACAAAATCTGGCTCCTGGAAATTAACACCCGGGTCTCCCAGTCCCACAGTGACATCTTTGAAAAGGTGGACGGCCAGTCCAACCAGCAGGTAACGGTCCAGGTGGCCTGCGGGGAACAGCCGGATTTTCCGCATGGCCAAGGAGAATTCCCGTGTGCAGCCAAATTTTTCTGGCGGATATTCAGTGGCGATGTGGAAGTGACCCGGGTCCCGACCCAAGAGGAGATCAACAGGGTACAAGAGCGCATTCCGGAGACTATTATCCAGCCTCAGATCACAACCGGAATGAAGCTCTCTGATCTTCTGGAACAGGACAGCTACAGTTACGCTATCTGCCATCTGTTTATTGGAGGGGAGCATCAAAAGGACCTTTTGGACAGGTACCTCTTGTGCCAGGAGATGCTGCCATTTGAGTTCAAGCCGATCTCAGAGTAGCTCGCAATATCCTGCCTTAAAAGCTCTTTTCTTCATTACATCTGTTGTTCGGAATGCCGGCGTTCTGTGAATCTTCTCTTGCAATACACAACAAAGGAGTACAAGGCCTTGAAAATCGTCCATTCATTTCCCAGACCGGTTCGGGAGATCTTTAACCAATGGATTCCCATGTCCGACGGATGCAGGCTGGCTGCCCGCATCTGGCTGCCGGAGGACGCGGAAAACGATCCCGTCCCGGCCATTCTGGAATATATACCCTATCGGAAGAACGATCTGACCGCAGAGCGGGATGTGCAGCATCATCCCTACATAGCCGGACACGGCTATGCCTGTGTCCGGGTGGATATCCGGGGCAGTGGGGAGTCTGAAGGTGTGCTGGAAGATGAATATCTCCAACAGGAGCTGGATGATGGACTGGAAATCATCGAGTGGCTGGCCCAGCAGCCCTGGTGTAGCGGCCGGGTGGGTATGATCGGCATTTCCTGGGGCGGATTCAACGGTCTGCAGCTGGCCTCTCTTAAACCACCGGCCCTGAAGGCGGTTATCACCCTGTGTTCCACCGACGACCGCTATTCCGACGACATTCACCACATGGGCGGATGTCTTTTGGGAGACAATCTGTCCTGGGCCTCGACCATGTTCAGCCATAACAGCTGCCCCCCCGATCCGCGCATTGTAGGCGATGCCTGGCGGGACATGTGGCTGCAGCGGCTGGAGGGCAGCGGGCTGTGGCTGGCCAAGTGGCTTGGGCATCAACGAAGGGACGAGTATTGGAAGCATGGATCGGTGTGCGAGGATTTCTCCTGCATTCAGTGCCCGGTCATGGCTGTCAGCGGCTGGGCCGACGGGTACTCCAACTCGGTAATGCGCCTTTTGGCTAATCTGCATGTGCCGCGCAAGGGGCTGATCGGCCCATGGAGCCACCTCTACCCCCACTTGGGGCGCCCTGGACCGGCCATAGGGTTTTTGCAGGAAGCTTTGCGCTGGTGGGATCAGTGGCTCAAGGATAAGGATACAGGGGTTATGGATGAGCCCATGCTCCGGGTCTGGATGCAGGAGAGCGTTGCCCCGACCACAAGCTACGACCACCGTCCGGGACGTTGGGTGGTGGAAGAGGAGTGGCCGAGCCGGAACACAAAACCCCTGAACTATCATTTGGGCTTTGCCTGGATGGGGCCGAAAGAGGAGATACATGAACAGGACGGGCTGACGGTTCAGTCTCCATTGAGCGTCGGGTTGTTTGCCGGGAAATGGTGTTCCTACAGCGCGCCCCCGGATCTTCCCCACGACCAGCGGGATGAGGACGGAGGAGCCCTGACCTTTGATTCCGATGTTCTGGCCCAGGATATGGAAATTCTGGGACCGCCGGTGGTGGAGCTGGACCTGGTTTCAAATCAGCCTGTGGCCATGGTTGCGGTCCGCCTGTCCGATATTCTGCCCGACGACAAGGCCACTCGGGTGACCTATGGGCTTGTTAATCTGACCCATAGGGACAGCCATGAGCATCCTGAACCACTGGAGCCGGGGAAGCGATACCGGATCAGGATCCAGATGAATGATATTGCCCAGAGGTTTCCTGCCGGTAATCGCATCCGCCTGGCCATCTCCACTGTGTACTGGCCTCTGGCCTGGCCGCCCCCGACTCCGGCCAGGCTGACAGTTTATCGGAAGACAAGCCGCCTCATCCTGCCGGTTCGACCGCAAAATCCCAAGGATAAGGAAGTGCGGCCCTTTGCACCTCCGGAAGGGGCTCCGCCCTTGAACAAAACCCTGATCCAGCCCACCCGCCAATCGTGGACGGTAATCCGGGATTTGGCCAAGGACGAATCCCGGCTGGAAGTTATCAACGACGAGGGCGTTTTCCGGATCGAAGACATTGACCTGGAGGTTGCCAGTAAAGTAATCGAAAACTATGTATTTTGCGACGACGACTACAATTCCCTGCTTGGAGAGACCAAATGGGAACGCAGCTTTAAGCGGGGCGCCTGGGAGGTGACAACAAAGGCCCGGACCCTGCTCACTTCGAGCCCCACCCATTTCCATATCCGGGCTGATCTGGATGCTTTTGAAGGGGACAGCCGGGTTTTCAGCCGCAGCTGGGATGAAGAAATCCCCCGGGATTTGGTTTAGTGCTCTCATCGAGCATGCACTTGGCATTGCAATGTCATTGTATTTACGAACATCTGTACTTAGCAGGTCGCCTTGACAAGATTTCACTACCCCCTTACTATTATATATGTGAGTAAGGAGAAAATTATGAGTCATACTATTAAGCTTACGAGCAAACGACAGGCTACATTTCCAGTACAGCTATGCCGGGAACTTGGCATTCAGCCTGGGGATGAACTTGTGCTGGAGCGAAAAGAACTTGAGGAAGGTCCAGTTTGGATCCTGACATCCCAGCAACAACACTCTCAAACTTGGTTTGGGCGTTTGAGCAAATACGCTTCAGGCAAGAGCCATGATATGGAAGACATCCGCACATCCATTGGATCAGGTCTGGGAAGGAAAACATGACCTCTGTTGGTTTGGATACATGCGTTGTTTTGCGATTATTAATGGGCGTTCCTGAAGAACAAGCTCAGAGAGCTTTTTCTTTTGTTAAAGGTTGTTACCAGAAACAGATCAAGGTCCAAGTTTCTGACCTGGTAATCCAAGAAACCTATCATGCACTTTCCTATCACTATCAGGTTCCTGTAAAAGAAGCGGTAGAATGCCTTCGTGATTTTCTTGCCTCGAAAATGGTCACCAGTACCGGGCAGGCCTTGTTGGTCCTTCAAGAGTATCCGGGAACAGGCCCTGGATTTGCTGACCGTCTCATTAGAAGAGATTATCTTCAAGGCACGGTCGATACGGTGCTTACCTTTGATAAAAAATTTTCTCAGCTCTCCAATATGCAGAAGCTGTAATGGAAATGGAAGGGGGAATTGGTCTTTGATTTTTGCGGAGAAGTCTACGACTAATATGCATTCCAAAATCAAAGTACTGTCGCGTATGAGGATGGGAGTTGCAGGTATTTCGATGGGTTCACCGCAGTTGTGGGGCGTGAAGACCAGGGAGATGTCTGTTTGGTCGCAGAAGTTGCCGGTGAAGTACCATACCCAAGCTGTAATTTTTAGCAGGAATGTCGAAATGCCTGAAACCGACCCTGATAATATCCAGTCTGTTGCAGATGGTCTGGACCAGGAGACAGTGCAAATCCGCAGGGTGGCATTGTTTGCCTTTTTACTCAATCTGTTTTTAGCCGGGCTGAAGATCATACTGGCTTCTCTCAGTGGCAGTCTGGCTATAACCGCCGGGGCTATCGACTCGGCAACGGATTCTGTGGCCTCTCTTGCTGTCTATCTTGGGGTTATTCTGTCAGCCAGAAAAACCAAGACCTTTCCTCTTGGTCTGTACAAGATCGAAAACCTTATCTCAGTGGTCATGGCCATTTTCATTTTTTTCGCCGGCTATGAGATTGTTCAACATATGATGCAGCCTGGCGGTTTGCCGCAGATTACCTTGCCCATACTCTTGTTTCTGCTTTTTACCACCGCGATAACCTATGCGTTCGGCCTCTATGCTCTGCATTTGGGCCGCAAAACTGAATCTCCTACCTTGATTGCTGAAGGCCGGCACCGGCAGGTGGATGTGATTTCCTCTCTGGTCGTTCTCGTGGCCGCCGGGATGAGTTATTTTGATCTGCGTTTTGATGTCCTAGGCATAACGATGGATCAAATCGGAGCCGGTATAGTGGTTTTATTTATTGCCCGTACAGGGTGGGCACTGCTTGCCGACGGTATGCGTGTCCTTCTGGATGCCTCCATTGATATGGATAGCCTGGAACAGGCCAGGAAAATTATTCTGCAGGAGCCTTTGGTTACCGGCATACAATCCTTAGTGGGACGAAATGCCGGACGGTTCCGGTTTCTCCAGGCTGATATAAATTTGCGTACCGATGATTTAAACAAGGCCCATCAGGTGAGTCAAAGGATCGAAGACAAGATCAAAGACCGTCTTTCCCATGTTCACAGCGTGGTTGTTCATTTTCAACCTCAGCCAGCGCATAGGCTGCGGGTGGCGGTTCCATTGCAGGATATGGCCGGAGCAATCAGTTATCACTTTGGAGAGGCTCCATATTTTGCACTTGTGGATATTATGCGCTCGGATAAGTCATTAGAGAAGCAAAAAATCATATCCAATCCATATCAGGATTTAGAACGTGGAAAAGGGATAAAGGTAGCTGAGTGGCTGGTGGAGCAAAAGACTGATCAGGTCATTGTCAGGGAAAGTATCAAAAACAAAGGACCGGGCTATGTCTTTGCCAATGCCGGAATTGGGGTGCAGCAGGTGAGTCATGAAACATTGACTGATGTTTTGCAGGAGCAGATGTGAGAAAACGCAGAGGTCAGAGATCAGACGTCAGCGCCGCCTCTGGCGGCGGCCGCCAGGTTGATCAGATATGAAACTGGCAGTGAAGAGGGCTGGGCCCCAGTAGCCTGGTCCTCTCCGAGGGCCAGGGGTTTTAAAATGATGGATGAGGCTGGGTCTCGGAGAGAACCAGCCCTACCCTGAAAAGCCATAGCTACCTTAGAGATAATATCTTGTTTCATACGAGATTTGCCGGATTGATCGAGCATGAAACTGACGGGCAATCCGCTCTGGAAAGCCATTCTTACTGTTCTGAATTCCCGCCTGCGCGGGAATGACGGACAAAGCAGGGCCTAATTTCATAGTTGAGTATTGCTTCATAGATGACAGTATTTCTATCAATTTATCCATTCTATACGGGAGGATAAGTGTAATGGCCGAGTACCAGAATCTGATTTCCTTTGTCCAGGATTTGCATGATTTTCTGGCCCGACATCCGGAGATGAAGGAGAAAGTGGTGGACATGGTAGAGAGCTACCGCATGTGCCGGCAGCGAACGTACGGTGATCTCCCCCCGGATGTCACCCTGGGGCCGGGCTTTGATGAGATGTACGCCCATGTGTACACGGATGAAGGTGGATGCCAGTGGTGCAAAAACAGGGTGGAAAAGCTGGAGCGGATAAAGCTCTCAGAGAGCGCTCAGCTCATTGAGCAAATCATTCAGGGTATAGAATCCCCGTGAGGTAATCCGTCTCTTGGTTCCGCTGGTCTTTATCCACACCTGACACCCTTGAATATGGAGACAAAAGATAAGCTAACTTTGTTTTTCCAGTGAGCCTTTATCCCCCTCTTGTCCACCCGCCTGCAAAGCCATATCCAGACCGCAGAGGAAAAACGTACATCCGGCAGGGATCTCGGCCACGGTCCCGGAAAAGGCGGCAATCAGTTCATTGGCCTTTTGAGTTAACTCGGCATTATCAGTTAATCGACCCAGGCGGAGCAGATTGGAGAGGAAGACGCTGTTTCCGGAAGGAATGGCTCCATCGGTGACCTCCTTGGGCCGGGTGAGAAGCTCTTCACCATCATCCGGGGTCAGATAAAATCCCCCGTTGTGGGGGTCCCAGAAATGGTGCAGACACTCGTGGGTCAAATCACGGGCCGATTCAAGGTACTGACTTTCTCCAGTTGCTGTATGCAGCTCAATAAGCCCCTGGATGAAGAAGGCGTAGTCGTCGAGCATTCCCGTGATGGCCGCTTGCCCGTCCCGGTAGCGGTGCAGGAGACGACCGTCCCGAAACATATTTTCCAGAATGAACCCGGCCGTCCGCTTCGCTGCCTGGGTATATTCATCATTTCCCAATATGCGGCCGGCTTGGGCCAGGGCGGCAATCATCAGCCCGTTCCAGTCGGTGAGGACCTTGTCGTCCAACAGGGGACGGATTCGCTGGTTACGTGCGGTCAAAAGCTTGGAACGCACCGTTTCCAGCTGCGAAGATAGGATTTCCGGACCAAGGCCCAGACTTTCGGCAGCCTGGTCCAAAGGCAGGGGGAGATGCAGGATATTGGCCCCGGTGCGGCGTCCGGTGGCCTCGTCCTTAAAATTGCCATCTGGGGTGAGTCCGAAGACCTTCTTGGCCAACCGGGCCTCTTCCGGGCTCAGCAGTTTATCAATCTCCTGCTCCGTCCACACATAGAACTTGCCCTCTACTCCTTCGCTGTCCGCATCTTCAGCGGAATAAAAGGCACCGGATACATCGGTCATATCATGGAATACATAGCTGGCTGTTTCCTCGATCCCCTGGGCATACAAAGGATCCCGGGTATGTTCGTAGGTTTCAGCCAGGGCCATGATCAGCATGGCCTGATCGTAGAGCATTTTTTCGAAATGGGGCACCAACCAGGAGCGATCGGTGGAATAGCGATGGAAGCCGAATCCCAAATGATCGAAGATACCGCCTTGGCGCATAGCCTTGAGGGTGGTATCCACCATATTCAGGGCCTCGGGGTTTCCGCTTCGTTGCCAGTAACGCAGCAAAAAGAGAAGATTATGCGGAGCCGGGAACTTGGGGGCTTGTCCAAACCCGCCGTGTTCGGAATCGTAGCGTTGTTCTAGGCTTTGGAAAGCGGCTTGCAAGGTGGAGGCATCCAGCCTGGTTTCCGGGAGGTTTTGATGCAAGCGCTGCATATTGTCCGTCACCTGACGGGCGGAACCCATGATCCTGTCCCGGTCATGTAGCCATAGTCTGGAGATCTCGGCCAGAAGGTCCAGGAGCCCGGCTTGGCCGAAGCGGCCTTGTTTAGGGATATAGGTGGCAGCGAAAAAAGGCCTTTTGTCCGGGGTCATGACCACGGTCAAGGGCCATCCTCCCCGACCGGAGATCATTTGGCAGGCATTCATGTAGATTTGATCGATGTCCGGGCGTTCTTCCCGATCCACCTTGATGGAAATGAAGCTGTGGTTTAAGGCTTGGGCCACTTCCTGATCTTCAAAGGACTCCCGTTCCATGACGTGGCACCAGTGGCAGGTGGCGTAGCCGATGGACACAAAAACCGGAAGATCTTTGTCCCGGGCCAGGGCAAAGGTATCTTCAGACCAGGGATGCCAGTCAACAGGGTTGTATGCATGCTGCAGAAGATAGGGGCTTTTTTCGTCAATGAGGCGGTTGGCGGAGGGCTGTGTATCTGACATAATATCTCCTTATGGGTGGGGTTCATTTAAGTATTCAGCTTTGCCTTCGGCAAATCTGAAATATTTTTGCCCCAAAGCGGGCAAAAAATTGCATGCTTAATTCTAAATAATAATCATTTTCATAAAAATGACAAGGAACGATAATCATGCCGGCCCACAACAGCGACGTAGCTTCCATGTTTGAAGAACTGGCCGATATTCTGGAGATCGAAGGTGCCAATCCCTTCCGGGTTCGGGCCTATCGCAACGGAGCCCGGGCTGTTGGCGGGCTGTCCCAAAGTCTGCGCGATTTGGTGCACCGGGATGAGGATCTGACCCAATATCCAGGCATTGGCCAGGAACTGGCGACGAAGATCAAGGAAATTGTTGAGACCGGCTCGCTGTCAGCCCTGGAAGAGGCCAGGCAGCGGGTGTCCCCGGATTTGGTCAGCCTGATGCACATTCAGGGTCTGGGGCCCAAGCGGGTCAAGGCCCTGCACGACAAGCTGGGGGTGAACTCTTTGGCCGATCTGCAGCAGGCGGCAGCTGAGGGCAAGGTGGCTGAATTGTCCGGGTTCGGGGCCAAGACCCAGAAGAGTATTCTGGAGGAGATAGAGCGTTTCCAAGGGGTGGAAAAACGCTATAAGCTGGCAGTTGTGGAAGATGTGGCCGCAACTTTGTCCCGGCATCTGGAGCAGCAAAAGGGAGTTCAAAAAGTGCAAGTGGCCGGGAGCTTCCGCCGCCGCAAGGAGACCGTGGGCGATCTGGATATTCTGGTTACCGGAAGCCGGTCTGATGAAGTTATGCAGGCCCTGGTCAATTATGAGGATGTGCGTCAGGTCCTGGCCCATGGTCAGACCAAGTCGTCCGTAATTATGAAAAATGGGTTACAGATTGATCTGCGCTTTGTGGAGCAGGATTCTTTCGGTGCTGCCCTCCACTACTTTACCGGATCCAAGGCGCACAATATCGCCGTTCGTCGCCTGGCCCTGGACCGTGAGCTGAAGATCAATGAGTACGGAGTCTTTCAGGGGGAACAAAAGGTAGCCGGGAAAAGCGAGGAAGACGTCTACGCCAGCGTCGGCCTGCCGTATATAGTCCCTGAGCTTCGGGAAGACCGGGGGGAGCTGGAAGTGGCGGCCAAAGGCCGGCTGCCAGAGCTGATTCAGAAAAAGGATCTGTACGGTGATCTCCACGTGCACACCAAGGCTTCAGACGGCAGGAATACTTTGCAGGAACTGGTCCAGGCTGCCCGGGACATGGGATACGAATACCTGGGAATCACCGACCACACCCGGAACCTGAGTATGGTCGGGGGCCTGGATGAACACAGGCTCATGGAGCAGATGGAAGAGATAGATTCAGTGAATACAGATCACTCCGGAATAACCCTGCTCAAAGGTGCAGAGGTGGACATCCTTAAGGACGGGAGCCTTGATCTGCCGGACTGGGTGCTGCAGAAACTGGATTTTTGTGTCTGTTCAGTGCATACCGCCTTTAACCTGTCCAGGCAAAAACAGACCAAACGCATCCTGCGGGCCATGGATAACCCCAACTGCACTATCTTGGGCCACCCCAGCGGCCGGCTTATCGGGTCCAGGGAGGCTTACGACGTGGATATGGAGCAGGTTCTGCAGGGAGCCGGGGAGCGAGGGTGCATTCTGGAGCTGAACAGCCAGCCGGACAGATTGGATTTGGATGACGTGTACTGCAAGGCGGCCAAGGAGTTGGGAATGAAGATAGCCATCTCATCTGACGCTCATCAGCTGGGGAATCTGGGGCTTATGCGCTTTGGGGTGGACCAGGCCAGGCGGGGCTGGCTGGAGGCTGAAGACGTAGTTAACACCCGGTCCCTGCAAGAGCTGAAGAAGTTTTTTAAGAATTTGAGAGTTAAAAGTTAAAGGTCAAAGGTTAAAAGTAAAGACAAAGAAATCAAGGTGTTAAATCTGTTGTCGCTACGGACATTTAGAACTATACAGATGAACAATAAAAACAATGTATTGCCAGAGAAATTTTGACTTGCTAGTTAAGAAAAGGCGAGGACTATCTTTTTCTCTTTAATGCTGTCCAAGTCATGGGCGGGATACTCGTATCCAGATTATGAACTGAACTTGTCTATTATATATTCATGGGTAAGGGTTTTGTCCTGTTCAAAGCTTTCCGAGCGAGCCAGTGCAAGGGCAGTAAGCCGAAGATCTTCGATTTCTTCCTGCATGGCTTCATAGCTCTCCATAGACAGCAGGATGGCTTTGGGGGCGTTATTCTTT
>JAWLEI010000035.1:0-12917 GCA_041686195.1 Desulfovermiculus sp. | reverse complement strand
GCCAGTGCAAGGGCAGTAAGCCGAAGATCTTCGATTTCTTCCTGCATGGCTTCATAGCTCTCCATAGACAGCAGGATGGCTTTGGGGGCGTTATTCTTTAAAATAATAAGTTTTTCAGTCTCTCCTTTTTCCAGGGCCTCCAGAGTAGCTGATGTCTTTTTGGAAAGCATTGTGGCTGAGAGGTAATCAGTGGCCCGCATGTTCGGAACCTCCATGTACATTATTAAAAAACAATTATGCATATAATAATCAGATGATTCTATTCCGTCAATACACCCAGTCCTAGGCGCTGGATAAAGACGGGCGGAATACGGACGACCTGCTGGCGCTGATAATCAAAGAAAACGATTCCGGTCTTGGCCCGGACCACTTCTGATCCAGATTCCTTGTTGGTGAACAGATAGGTTATATCGCACCCCTTGCGACCGATATCGGTTATGCCCAGGTCAACCCGCAGGATGTCACCGTAAAAAGCCTGGGCCTTGAATACAATGGCAGCATCGGCAATCAGGATTCCGTTGCCGTCTATATCCCGCTCTTCAAACCCGAAATGGTTAAAAAAGCGGGTCCGGGCCTCCTGGGCCAGAGTCAAAACGGCATCGTTTCCCATGTGCCCGCCGAAATTGATGTCGTCAACGCGCAAAGAGATTTCAGTGCTAAATACATGGTTCTGGGGAAGGTTTACCTGTACTCTGGGCATGGGTCCTCTCTTTATTTCCGTTCAGCCCCGCCTTTGGCGGGGCCTTTGGCAAATCTGAAATGTCTTTTGTACTTCCATGGAAGAGTTATTTATTCATGCTTGACAAAAATAGGCGGGAAAGGCTTACCATAGGCTTGAAGTAACAGCAATCAGAAGATTTCAGGCTGCAGTCGCGCCATGGCGCGACTGCAGCCTGAAATCTTTTTTCTCATCAAGCCCAGGAGTTTGCTATGGATCAAAGAAAATTGTCTTCGGCCCAATTGTATAAGACATGCGATGTGTCCGCATTATCCTTTGAAACCACGGCAGAGCTGGAGCCCATCCGGGATTTGAGCCAGGGGGTGGGCCAGCCCCGGGCTGTTCAGGCCTTGAAGTTCGGGGTGGGAATCGATCATCATGGATACAATATCTATGCCTTAGGTCCAAGCGGGATGGGCAAGCATACTTTTGCCCGGCAGTATTTGTCCCGGCAACTGGAAAATACACCCACTCCCGGGGACTTATGTTATGTGAACAATTTTGAGACTCCAGGGAAGCCCAAGCTGCTCCATCTGCCCCAAGGGCGTGGAAATGCCCTGGCTTCGGACATGGAGCATCTTGTTCAGGAAGTGCCCAATGTCCTCAAAGGCGCTTTTGAGAGTGAAGAGTATCAGAACAGACTGCAGGCTATGCAGCAGGAGTTTAAGGAGTATCAGCAAAATATTTTTGAAGAATTGAACAATAAAGCCAAGGAGAAAAATCTGACTTTGATCCGCACTCCCACTGGATTGGGGTTTGCACCTGTGCGGGATGGAGAAGTGCTCCCTCCGGAGGAATTTCAGAAGCTGCCTGAGGAGGAACAAAAGAAGATCCAAAAAGACATTGAGGAGATGCAAAATGAATCCCAGCGTATGTTTCAGAAATTTCCGGCTTGGCAAAGGGACTTGCGCCAAAAGATAAACGATCTGAACAACGAAGTTGCCAGTTACGCTTTGCAGCCTCTCATTGACGAGATCCGGGATAAATACAGCGACATTCCGGCAGTGACCACCTACCTGGAAGCGGTGAAAAAAGATATTATTGACAATGTGCGCTCCATTTTGGAGTCGGACAAACAGCAGGAAGAAGGTCAGGCCCAGCAGGCGGGACACGCACAAGGAGGCAGCTGGGGACAAAGCGGCAGTTCTGGCATTATGCGCAGGTACAAGGTCAATGTCCTGGTGGATAACAGCCAGACATCCGGTGGACCGGTGGTCTACGAAGACAATCCCACCTATGCCAACCTCGTTGGCCGGGTGGAGCATCAGCCCATGATGGGGGCCTTGATAACAGACTTTAACCTGATCAAGCCCGGTGCCCTGCATCGGGCCAATGGCGGGGCTCTGATTCTGGATGCCTACAAGGTATTGACCCAGCCCGGGGCCTGGGACGGACTCAAGAGGGCCTTGATCTCGGAACAAATCAAGATTGAATCCCTGGCCGAGATGTTCAGCCTGATCAGTACGATATCTCTGGAGCCAGAGCCTGTGCCCTTGAAGATCAAAGTGGTTCTGGTTGGCAACCCGCTGCTGTACTATCTGCTCAAGGAATATGATCCTGAATTTACCAAGCTGTTCAAAGTGGCTGCCGATTTTGATGTCAATATGGAGTGGGATGATGCCCATCAGGAGCTCTTTGCCCGGTTTATGGCCGGGGTCGTGGAGCAGGAGGGTCTCAAGCCCTTTCATCGTTCCGGTGTCGCCAGGCTCTTGGAATATGGGGCCCGCAAGGTGCAGGACCAACGCAAGCTGTCCACGCACGTGCAAGGCCTGACCGACCTGATGCGGGAGGCAGACTTCTGGGCCAGGGAAGAAAATCGGGAAACGGTTACTGATCAGGATGTGCATCAGGCCATTGAGGCCTCTATCTACCGCTCAGATCTCATCCGCGAGCATGTGCAGGAAAATATCCGGCGCGGGGTTATGCTTATCGATACCCAGGGCTGGAAGTCAGGGCAGATCAATGGCCTTTCGGTGATCATGCTCGGAGACTTCATGTTTGGCCGCCCCAATCGGATCACGGCCCGAGTCAGGCTGGGCAAGGGTGAGGTCATCGACATTGAACGGGAGGCCAAACTCAGTGGACCGATTCATTCCAAAGGGGTCCTCATTCTGTCTGGATTTCTGGGGGCCCGTTATGCCTCAGACCGGCCCCTGTCCCTGTCCGCCAGTCTGGTTTTTGAGCAGTCCTATGGCGGCATTGAGGGGGACAGCGCGTCCTCGGCCGAATTGTACTGCCTGCTGTCGGCTATTGCCAATATTCCCATCAACCAGTCCCTGGCCGTGACCGGATCGGTCAATCAGCACGGTCAAGTGCAGGCCATAGGCGGCGTAAACGAAAAAATCGAGGGATTTTTCGATGTGTGTCAGGAAAGAGGGCTGAGCAATGAGCAAGGGGTGCTCATTCCTGAGCCCAATATCGAACATCTCATGCTCCGCCAAGATGTCCGGCAAGCGGTGGAGGATGCAAAATTTCATATCTATGCAGTGCAAACCATTGACCAGGGGATGGAGATTCTGACCGGCGTGCCGGCAGGTGAGCCGGATGAGAACGGGGTTTATCCTCCAGACAGCATAAACGGCAAGGTTCAGAAGAGAATGCAGGAACTCTCGGAGAAACGTGAGCAGTTCGCCGCAGGCAAGGAGCAAGGAGGCCAATCGTGAATCAGAACACTTTTTCCTTTCCCCTGCACCGCATCCTGGTCCCTTTGGACGCTTCGGAAAACAGCTTGGCTGCATTGGACATAGCTGCTGAGCTGGCGGCTACTCTGGAAGCAGAGCTGGAGGGGCTTTTTGTTGAGGATATTCACGTCTTGCAGCTTTGCGAGTTCCCGTTTGCCCGGGAAGTGTCCCTGCTTGGCCCCACTTTTCGGCGAGTTGACCGGGCGGAGACTGAAAGGCAGCTGCGCATACAGGCCCAACGGCTGCAAAAGATCGTAGCGCATGTGGCCGGGCGCCATCAAGTTCCCTGGAAGTTCAGGGTTGCCCGGGGCGGAGTTCCAGCAGAAGTTCTGGCGGCAGCAGAACAGGCCGATCTGACCATTCTGGGCAGGTCGGGATGGTCAATGAGCGGCAAGCAGAGGGTCGGTTCAACGGTGCGCACAGTGGTCAGCCAGGGCCGGGGAATGACTTTGATTATCCGGCAGGGTATGCGCTTTCATCCCCCAGTCCAGGTGTTGTTTACTGGATCTCAGCTTTCGGAAAAAGCCCTGGCTTTAGCCCTGGATTTGAGCAGGAAAAAAGAATTGCCAGTGATCGTGCTCATAAGCGGGGAGAAGCCTGAAATGCACAGCCAATTGCAAGAGCGGGCCCAAAAGCTGATCACCGGGCATACAGGGAAGGCAACCCTGCATGTTTTGCCGCATGCCCTTGGTTTACGTCAGATCAATCAAGCAGTGCACCTGCACGGGCCAGGGCCGTTGTTTATCCCTTGTGAACAGCCGCACCTGCACGGAGAAGACTTGCAAGCCCTGGTCGATTCAGTTCAAAATCCAGTGCTCCTGGTTCGTTCCAGATCCTAACCCTCATGCTCGCGAGGTCACAGGCACAACGAAGAAAGGCAGGTTTTGAACCGCGGAATACTCAGAATGCACTGAAAAATAAACTCATATATTTCTTCAGAGCCTTCCCTGGCTGTGCTCGAATGAAACGAGATCTTTCTTTGTCCGTCATTCCCGCGAAGGCGGGAATCCAGAACAGATAAAATGGCTTTCCCTAGATTGTCACGCGTCTCGCGTGATGAGCCTGACCCCTGTGTATTCGTATGATCCGGGCCGGGCAATGACGGAAGGGGCAAGCCGTAAGTTTCATCCTTATTGGCAACTTGAACCTGAGAACAAAATTCCCGTGAACTTCTGTGCTCCCAATTTGAAAGCCGACATCACCGGCATTGCAAGCGGAGTGGCGCAATCTCATGGGACCCACCAGATATTTTATCATCCATGGCCCTTTTTCCTCATTGCCCCCAGAGCCAGCCAACATTTTCCTCTCTGCAAGAAGGCATCCTTGGGGCAGAATAATCAACGCATTTTTTGTATTCCCGGTTCCCATCTTCATGTAATAAGCCTTGATTATTGAAAATGGATCTGGTACGTAGCCTGAATTGATTCAATATCTGAGGTCCTTTGTGCACACTGATCTGGTTTATGGGTCAGTCAACAAGTAGCTGGAGAGGAACAAAGGAGGCGTTTTCATGGCACAGCGAGAACAGTGGGGGACGAGAGCTGGATTTATCATGGCCGCTGTAGGGTCAGCCATAGGTTTGGGAAACATCTGGCGTTTTCCATACATGGCCTATGACAACGGGGGTGGGGCGTTTCTCATCCCCTATTTTTTTGCACTGCTCACAGCCGGGATTCCCATTATCATCATGGAGTTCGGGCTGGGGCACAAGTTCAAGGGATCCGCGCCCATGTCTTTTGCCAAGGCCAAACAGAAATGGGAGTGGCTGGGCTGGTGGCAAGTCTTTGTATCCTTTATCATTGCCATTTATTATGTGGTCGTCATTGCCTGGGCCCTCAACTACACTTTATTGGCTACCAATCTGGGCTGGGGGGAGGACACCAATGACTTTTTCTTCAATGACTTTCTGCAGATTTCCTCCAGTCCCCTGGAGTGGGGAAGCATTGTCTGGCCTGTGTTTGTGGCTGCGGTGATCATCTGGTTCATCAACTGGCTGGTCCTGTTCAGCGGGGTGAAGCGGGGCATAGAGTTTGCCAACAAGATCTTCATGCCTCTGCTTTTCCTGCTCCTGCTCGTCATGCTCGGCCGGGCGGTGACTCTGGAGGGAGCCTCCGAAGGCCTGCAATGGCTCTTTCGTCCAGATTTCAGCGCTATCTTGGATTACAAGGTGTGGACGGCCGCTTACGGACAGATCTTTTTTACCCTGAGCATTTGTTTTGCCATTATGATCACCTATTCCAGCTATTTGCCGGAAAAATCGGACATCAACAACAATGGGATGATGACCGCTTTTATCAATTGCGGCTTCAGCATGCTGGCCGGGATCATGATCTTTGCAGTGCTTGGCTATATGGCCACTCAGCAGGGGGTTGCGATTCAAGACGTGGCCGGAGCCGGTGTGGGATTGGCCTTTGTCACCATTCCCAAAGCCATCAGCCTCCTGCCTGGAGCCGGCTTTTTCGGATTCCTTTTCTTTCTGGCCCTGGTCTTTGCCGGTATGTCATCCATGATCTCCATTACCGAGGCCTGCTGCTCCGGAATCATGGACAAATTTGGCTGGGGCCGCAAACCGACCACATCCTTGCTCTGCCTGATCGGTTTTATCTTTAGTCTGGTGTTTATGACTCAGGCCGGACTTCTGGTCCTGGATATCGTCGATCATTTCATCAACAACTTCGGCATTGTCTTTGCCGGATTGGTGGAAGTGATTCTCCTGTCCTGGTTCTTTAAGCTGGACAGCATTCGGGAGCATGCCAATTCCTTGTCCGATTTTCATATCGGAACCTGGTGGAATTTCTGCCTCAAAGTGATTACCCCTATCGTACTCGGGTATATGGCTATCGCCAACCTGGTCGGAGACATCCGGTCGGCTTACGGTGGCTATCCGGGCAGTGCCCTGCTGATCTTTGGCTGGGCCATCGTGGTGGGCATTGTTGTCTTAAGTTTTATTATGCAGAGCGGGCGCAGCTGCGCTGACAACACGTAAGGTCCAGATATATAAAAAAGGAGAAGAGATATGAGTGGTGGCGCAATATTCATGATGATCTTTGGATTGGCCGTGACCTGGGGGGGAGCGTTGATATGTATCCGGCTTGCTCTGAAAAAACGGGACATCTAAACTCGTTGACTCTTGTGTAAGCTGCTGCCAAAGTCCAGGGGAGTTGGGGTTGCAAACTCTCCTGGACTTTTTTTTGCCCTCTTTGGGGCAAAAAGAGTTCAGGTTTGTCGGAGGTCCCGCTATAGCGGGACTGAAGAGTGGACATGAAGAGAGATTTCAAAGAACTGGAATGGCCATGACCCTTGCGGAAAAAATCGAACAGACCCGGAACTCTCTGCACCAGGCCATATCCATGGCTGAGTCAGCCAGGATTGCGGTGGCCTGGACCGGTGGCAAGGATTCCACTGTTGCTTTGTTCTTGTGGCGGGAAGTTTTGGGCGGGCAGAATCAGAACACTCAGCCGGCTGGGGCCTTGAACTTGGATACCGGCCTCAAATTTCCAGAGATCATTGATTTTCGAGATCAAATGGCCAATGCATGGGGTATTGCTCTGTCCATAGTCCGGCCTGAGATTGACCTGGCTGATTATCCTGTAGCCGAGGATCCTGTTCAGTGCTGCCAGGACCTGAAGATTCTTCCTTTGCACAAGGCCATTGTCGACCTGGATATCGAGCTGCTGATTACAGGGCTCAGAGCGGATGAGCACCCGGATCGTCTCTTTCGTTCGTGGAAAGAACAAAGGAGCAATCCAGACTACACCATGCTCAATCCCCTGATCCACTGGACGGAAATGGATATCTGGGCCTTTACTTTACAGAACGGATTGCCCTATTGTTCCCTGTACGACCTTGGATATCGATCTCTGGGCTGCAGACCCTGCACCTCTTCTCCAGCCCAAACGGAACGATCCGGGCGCAATCACGTCAAGGAAGACAAACTGCACATTCTGCGCAGCCTGGGATATTTCTAGCCCGCAGGCCAAAAGAAGCGGGCAAAGTACTTGATTTAGCCGGGCAAAGGCGGGATCGCTAAGGAACTATCACAGATTATTTTATAACAAACCCAAAGCTCAAAGAATGTATTTACAACCGCCATAGCAAGCGTGCGAGGGGGGTCTATGCAGATTAACGATCAGACCAAAGGTCAGGCACCGGAAGTCGGCCGGGGGATTGTATTGAGCATGGTGGTCAGTCAGTTCAGGGGGCACAAGGACGTAGAGATCCATCTTTTCCGGGCCCACTGGGATGCAGAAGAGGAGGCTCAGTATGATTGGGAAAAACTGCTGGGGGAACCCATGCGAATGGACCAGCCCATTGATCCGGAAGGGAGCAGGCAGGTCTTTTTGGAGACTTTGAGCATGGAGGAAAAAGAGAGTCTCATCTCTTACCTCCAGGAAAGGTACGCGGACAGACTGCGGAGTATCAAAGCCTCTTTGCTTCCCTTGCCCATTCCCATCGGGCTTACGCCCCTGTCTTCAGTGGCTGAGGACCAGCGCTTTGGCCGCATTCATCTGCACAAGATTCCCAATTACCCCTTGCAATTTGCAGTGGATGGCCTGTTCAGCCTCAGTCAACATCCACAATGCAAACAGCAGGATATAGAGGATGAATTCTGAAGCGGGGGCGAACATTCTCCTTGGATCAAGTAATGAGTGAAAGGATGCAGAATATATCGATCTTTTTTTAGAGGATGTGGGGGAATGCCAATGCCTGCAATAAACTGGGAGCTGTCCCTGGACTCGGTCTCAGTGGAGAAGACCAGGGAATCATTGCGCTTTACCCTGTACTGTGTTTGCGCAGGACAGCGCCTGTCGGTGATTGAGAGCGCCTCGCTGGAAGAACTGGGGCCGGAAATCGAGGCTTTGGAAAAGGGCTTGAAAGAAATCAAATCCCAGGCCCAAAGGGCATGGGAGAAACTGCCGCATGAGGATGCGTCCGGCCCAACATCGAATCAAGACATGCAGCCGGCCCAGATTTGGGCCCAACTGGAGGCCTGCTCCTCCCACCAGGAATTACAGGACACCTTTAATAACCTGCCCGATACTGTGCGCAGAGAGGTGGCCCAGCATGTGTTTTCCACAGTGAATATGTTCGCCGGTGCCGGATCCTTTTTTGCCCAGAACTATGATCACGGTACAGCCATGCTTGGCTAGATGTCAGCTTTACCTCCGGCAAATCTGACATATTTTTTTGGATTCTCGTATCATACGAGAGTAAGATTAAAGAGTTATCGTTCTTTGAACCCTGAAGCTTGTAGATGAAAGGATGTTTTGATGAGTAGGAAAGTGAAGCAGCAGGCAAAGGAGATCCAGCTCAACCCGAACGCAGATCTGGTGCTCAAAAAGAGGTATTTGCGCAAAGGCCCGGACGGGGAGCCAACGGAAAGTATCCCGGAAATGTTCTGGCGAGTGGCGGAAAGCATAGCCCGGGAAGAGAGCAAGTATTCGGAATCGCCCTACAGTGAGTCCGATCTGGCCCAGATTTTTTATGATCTCATGACCACTTTTCGTTTTTTGCCCAATTCGCCCACTTTAATGAATGCAGGCACAGAATTGGGGCAATTGGCGGCCTGCTTTGTCCTGCCAGTGGAAGATTCCATGGACGGCATCTTTGATGCCATCAAGTATGCGGCCTTGATTCACAAATCCGGGGGCGGGACCGGATTTTCCTTTTCCCGTTTGCGACCGCAGAAGAGCCGGGTGGGCTCAACCGGCGGGATCGCTTCCGGGCCGATCTCTTTTTTAAAGATCTTCAACACAGCGACAGAACAGGTCAAACAGGGAGGGACCAGGCGGGGGGCCAACATGGGCATCCTGCGGGTGGACCACCCTGACATCCTGGATTTTATCAAGGCCAAGGAGCGAGAGGGGCAACTGAACAACTTCAATCTGTCCATTGCCCTGACCGAGGCCTTTATGCAGGCTGTAGACAAAGATGAGGAATACGAGCTCATCGCTCCCCATACCGGGCAGGAAAAGGGGCGCCTGCGGGCCAGGGAAGTCTACCACCTCCTGGTCCAAAAGGCCTGGGAAAGCGGGGATCCGGGAATTATTTTCCTGGACCGCATCAACAGGGACAACCCTACCCCTCAATTGGGAGAGATCGAGGCTACTAATCCCTGCGGTGAGCAGCCGCTTCTGCCCTTTGAGGCCTGCAATCTGGGTTCGATCAATGTAGATGCCTTCTATTCTCCAGAGACTGAAGACGGGGTGGACTGGCAGGGGCTGAAAGAGACCATCCATCTCAGTGTCCGTTTTCTGGACAATGTGATCGATGGCTCCCGGTACCCTTTGTCCCAGATAACGGAAATGGTGCACACCAACCGCAAGATCGGTCTGGGAATCATGGGCTGGGCCGATCTGCTGTTTCAGCTGCGCATTCCATACAACAGCCACCGGGCCTTGACCCTGGGCGAAAAGCTCATGGATTTTCTGCATCAGGAATCCAGGTCGGCCTCCAAGGTCCTGGCTCAAGAACGGGGGCCGTTTCCAGCTTATGCGGAATCTATTTTCGCAAAGAAGAATCTCGGACCCTACCGCAATGCCACTACCACGACTATAGCCCCTACCGGTACCCTTTCCATTCTGGCTGGATGCTCTTCTGGAATCGAGCCATTGTTCGCCTTGAGTTTTTCCCGCCATGTCATGGACGGGGAAACCCTCCTGGAAGTGAATAAACATTTTGAGCAGGCTGCACGCGAATCAGATGCCTACAGCCAGAGCCTGATGCGTCAGGTAGCGGAAAAAGGGACCATCCGGGACATGGAGTACCTGCCCCAGGATTTGCGGGAAATCTTCGTCACGGCCATGGATTTCGAATCTATTTGGCATTTGCGCATGCAGGCCGCTTTTCAGAAATTCACGGACAATGCAGTCTCTAAAACCGTCAATCTCCCGCATTCAGCCACTGAAGAGGACATTTCCGCCATTTACTGGGCGGCCTATGAACTGGGCTGCAAAGGAGTGACCGTGTACCGGGATGGATGCAAGGCTGACCAGGTCCTGAGCACTGGGAGCAGTGCTCAGTCGGCCCAGGCCCAAAACGGGGTACCGGTGCGGGAACGCCCGGATGTGGTCTACGGGTTTACCCAGAAAGTGCAGACCGGGCTTGGCGATCTGTATCTCACGGTGAACGAAGTGGACGGCAAGCCATTTGAGGTATTTGCCACCATCGGCCGTTCCGGCCGATCCATCACAGCCAAGGCCGAGGCCATAGGCCGGCTGGTCTCCCTGGCCCTTCGCTCCGGTGTGCATGTCCGTGATGTTGTAGGCCAGCTCAAAGGTATTGGCGGTGAACATCCGGTTTTTCAGAAAAAAGGACTTCTGTTATCCATACCCGATGCTGTGGCCTGGGTCCTGGAGAACCGGTATCTCAAGGATTCCAAGCCGGCGGGAGACGTCCACAGCTTGGTCAAGCCAGGCTGCCCGGAGTGCGGACAGGAGCTTATGTTTCAGGAAGGATGCTTCATCTGCCAGGCCTGCGGGTATACGAAGTGCGGGTAATGGAAAGGAAGAAGAGAAATGGCTGAAAAGATTCGTGTGCTGGGCATATGCGGCAGCCCCAGGAAAAAAGCCACGCACAGGGCACTCGAGTGGGCCCTGGAACACTTTGAAACCCAATACAAGCTGAGTACAGAACTTTTTTCCGTGCGGGGCAAAAGCATAAATTTTTGCCTGCACTGCGATGTGTGCGTGAAAAAAAAGCAGGGATGCGTGCACCAGGATGCCATGCAGGAGCTCTATCCCCTGATGCAGTCGGCGCAGATCTGGGTCATGGCCAGTCCTGTTTATCACGGGCATGTCAGCGGGCAACTCAAGGCCGTCCTGGACAGGAGCAGAGCCTTGCTGGCCTTGGACCGGCATATATTGCGGGACAAGATCGGGCTGGGCATTGCTGTAGGCGGAGACAGAAACGGCGGCCAAGAGCAGGTATTGCACACCATGATCGATTTTTGTCTGATCAATGAAATGATCCCGGTCAGCGGCGGGATGTTCGGAGCCAATCTGGGCGGGACCGTGTGGTCCCAGGACCAGGGCCGGGAAGGAACCGAAGCTGACAGTCAAGGGCTCAAAAGCATTCGCAAGAGCATAGCCCGGGCCATGCACTTGTCCCAGCGGCTGAGTATGTAATTCCATTTTGCAATCAAAGTGTTTATGACTTTTGCTCGTATCATCAGACTATTGCGAAATATTCAAGTCGTCTTGGTCGCAAAATGGAATAAATATCTATGCATGCACATGACCATATACAAGGGGGGACCTTGACCCTTACTCTGCAGGGAGGCCTTGACTTTGGCCACAGCAGGGAGCTTTGGGAGTGGATCACAGATCAGCTGCAAAAACCCGGGGTCCAGGATGTCGTCTGTGACCTGCAGGATGTTGAGTTCGTGGATACAGCCGGTATCGCCTTGCTGCGGGAACTGGAGGACCGCTGCACCGGGTTGGGGATAAGACTCAGGTTTTATAACCTGCCGCACTCAGCTCAGCCCTTCCTGGAAGGGGAAAGCCATGGCGGAGGAGGAGAGCGGCAAGACCGGAAATATTTCCATCCCGGCTGGATAGTGAAATTGGGGATGTGGTTTGAAAACAGGCTGTCAAGTATATACAGTCTGGTCAGTTTTCTGGGCAGATGTGTGGCTGCAAGTCTTGATCTGCTCAAGAGCCCGCGCGAATTCCGCTTTCAAGATGCCCTGGCCCATATGCAGCAAGTAGGGGCAGAGGCCACCCTGCTTATATGTACCATCAATGCATTAACCGGATCGGTTGTGGTCTTTCAGGGAGAGGGGGTGGCTGAAACCTTTGGGGCTCCCATCTATGTGGCCCATATGGTGGCCCGGTCCATCACCGCCCAGATGTCCCCGGTTTTGACTGCCTTGTTGCTGGCCGGGCGTTCCGGGACTTCTTTTGCTGCCAAAATCGGGACCATGAAAATCCGGCAGGAGCTGGATGTCCTGGCAGTGAGGAATATGGACGTTGTCAAAATGCTTGTTCTTCCCCGGGTGCTGGCCATTGGATTGGTCACTCCACTGTTGACCATGCTGGCCAGTGCCTCCGGCATCCTGGGCGGTCTGCTCACTGGAGCGATCTTTCTGGATCTCTCGACAGCCGCTTTTTTGAACGAAGTCCAGATCACCCTGGGACCCAGAGACATCTCCATGGCCCTGGTAAAAGGACTTGTTTTTGGGGTGGTTATCGGCCTGACCGGGTGTTTTCACGGTTTGCAGACCGAAAATACGGCCGACAGTGTGGGGTTTCGGACTACAGCAGCTGTAGTCAGCAGCACATTCTTCATTATTGTGGCCAATTCTGTGTTCGCCGCCTTGTTTAACACCTTTGGGTGGTAGCTGGTCAGATTTGCCGGAGGCAAAGCTCGTATGAAACGAGACATTGACTTACCAGACTATTCCATTGCAACATGCCGGGATGATAAGAGGATGGCCGGAGCCATAAGAGGAAGACGTTTCCAGGGAGGACCCTGGGAACGAAGAGAATCCAGAAAGAATATTAATTCCTCGCTCTGCT
>JAWLEI010000034.1:0-26933 GCA_041686195.1 Desulfovermiculus sp. | reverse complement strand
TACCACTAGGACCAGGTGGAGTGATTTCCCTGGCAGAACAATTTCTGCCTTTAACATCCATAGTGCATGCTATTCCTGTCAAAGCCATTTAAGTTAGCACTGCATGCGGCAGGTTCCGTTTCTCCTGGGTTGATCTTCACCTCTTTTTTTTGATTCCCAAGTTTTTGGACATCTGCTAATTGCCACGAAAAAGGGCAGCACCGGGAACAAGTTGCACATTGGCCCATGTTGCATATTCCTCTCCATGATAAAAAAGAAGGTTTAAAGCCTCATATTCTGAAACCCTTCGACCGGGCCTCCCAGACCATCTGCCATGCGATCCATGAAAGTAAACAGTGCAGCCACCACAATGGCTTCGAAGAGTTCTTCTTCTGTTAACCCTTCATCCCGGAGTTCCTGGATTCTGCCTTCATGAATTTTGTAGGAATGAAGCGTAACCGTCTCCGCCAGGCGAATCAGCTTTTTGGTTTTGTCGTCAATTAAACCCGTGTGGTCTATGTCTTCAAGTATGATCTTGATCTCATCTTTCGTGAACCCCTGCGCCATAGCCATAGCGCTATGAGCATCCACGCAGTAGGCGCATGCATTCAATTTGGATACATAAGCGGCGATAAGCTCTTTGGTGCTTCTCGGCAATGCATGGGTTTCGATCATTAAACGATTAACATAATTTACAAGGTGTATATATCTCGGGATGAAACAACCGGCGATGTAGTGCTCTCAAATCGTCCAGGTGCAGGCGCATGGAAGGACTTCTTCGACCTTGTTCACTCCATTAATGATTCAGACGCTTTCATGTCGGATAGACCAATGAACGTCCTTCCTCAAGAAAGGGGGATCTTTGATGATGCTGTGTCCAATGAGGAAAGCTAGCTCATGCTCTATATGCTAGATACCGACACAGTAAGCTACCTAATCAAAGGACGTTCTGCAAATATAGAAGCAAAACTCGAAACTATTTTGCCTTCCAAAATCTGCATGTCAACAGTGACCCGTGCTGAATTCATGTATGGGCTGAAACGATTACCTGCCGAGCATAGAATACATTTAGCTGTCCACTATTTCCTTAAAATTGTTCGTATTTTATCATGGGATTCTGATTCTGCCGATTGGTATGCGGAAATTCGCCACCAGCTTGCCTCTACTGGCCAACCGATTGGGGAGTTGGACATGATGATAGCTGCCCATTCTTTATCGGTTGGAGCTGTTCTGGTCACAAACAACACACGTCATGATCTACGTGATGCTGGCCATACATTTTCTTTATCTTCTCCGGCAGCGCTTTTAAAAAACACACACCCAGCTTGACTCTTCCGCAGATAAAAAAGCTGCTCGAAGTGGTTTTGCCCAAGCGTTCAATAACGGTTGAAGGTGTTCTTGGGATGCTTAAATCCCTGCCCTTTTTCCTCCAGGTTCGTGAGGTACTTACAATTGACGGACAACAGTGTTTCGCCCTTGTGCTTTGGCCTTGTACAGGCTTCTGTCGGCTTCTCCAATCAAGAAATCAAGCTTCATATCCTTATTCGAGGTACTGGGTTCAAAGCCAGCAAGACCGAAGCTGGCAGTGATCGTAATGGGCATTTCTTTCCATAAGATAATTGCCGTTTCGATTTCCTGCCGCATCCTTTCGGCCAGAGAGAAGGCACCCTGATGATCTGTTTCCGGCAGGACGATCAAGAATTCTTCGCCACCATATCGGACAATCCAATCAATGCCTTCCCGGATCGAATGCCTAATCTTTTTTGTAAACTCAATCAAAACATGGTCTCCGCATTGGTGGCCATACTGATCGTTAACAACCTTGAAATGATCTATGTCGGTCAATATAACTGATAAACATCTACTATATCTTTGGGATCGCTTGATTTCCAAGTCCAGGCCCTGATTTAGGTACAGCCGATTGAAACATCCTGTCAGAGGATCTTTCTGGGACAGCTCTTCTGTTTGTTTGAGGGCTTGATTGAGCTCTTTGGTTCGATCTTCAACAAGGCGTTCCAGATATATCTTATATTGCGTGAGCTCATTTTGCGATTCCTGAAGGAGGGACAGGGCTCTGGAGTACTGCAGATTCCTGTATCCGAGGGCGGAAATCTGCTGCGAAATACGCCAGAGAAAATCAAGCTTGGCCTCAAATTCCTTCCGAGGCATGCTGTTCATAGCTAAAAATGCATTCAGCATTTCTTGCTCGTTGGCTCCGATTTCCCGGGCATACTCGACAACCCTTTGTGAATCGACATCATCAAGGTCTGCCTGTCCAACCAGCCAGGTAGCAATATGCTTGCCTTTGACGATAATCGGGGCGGCGGCATCGACAAAACCTATACTGTAACACGGATTGGCATATGGGCGCTTCAGCTCATGCGCTTTTTGCCCCAGCATTTTTCCTGATCGCATGCAGTTGGAAAGCCCCTTGGGGGTGCTGCGAATGATCCGGCAAATCAGGGAGTGGTTGCACGGCGGGACAATAGGGTTTCCTTTGAGATCCACGACTGTTGCAGCAAAACCAATGGCCGAGGCAAAGGCCTGGTTCAGCTCCTCGATATGATCCAAGTCAATGAGATCATTGAGTTCAAAATGTTCGATATCCTGAAAAATTGAGCTGTCGTCTTCATTCATGGGCCATTGAGTCATTCCGCTTATCCTCGGAGATCACCTGCCAATTGGAGGAGTGTAATTATTCTTCCTGATTGGTGAGAATTACGGTTTATTTGAGCTGCTGATCGATCGAGGCCCGAAGGTCTTGATACTTCTGCTGCAAACTCTGCCAGGCCTGATCCACTTCGCCCTTCATGTCTTCCCAGGCATTCTGACTGGACTGCTGAAGCTTGTCGAGCTTGTCCTGGACTGCACTCTTTTCGTCCTGAAGGTTGTCCAATTGAGCTTCGATGTTATCCTTGGCTTCACCACTCAACTGCTGAGATTTGTCCTGAAGTTTAGCGATTTCCTTTTCAAGGCTGTCCAGCTGCTCTTTTAGCTGATCGGTGAACTCAGCCTTCTTCTCGGTAGCATTGTCCTGGGTGGCCTCAACCGTTTCTTTTGCCTCCTCCTTGACGCTTTCCGTCCCGGCTTCCTCGCTTTCACCGCAGGCTCCCAAAGCAAGAACTATCAGGACTGCCATAATATACAGGACTGGTCTCCACAGAGCCATCTTCATACCCTCCTTACAGATTGTTGTGTAGAGAATAGGATTTTGGCCGCATTGGAAACGGCAGCCGCCCTCCCACCGAACCTGAAAATGCTGGCTGCGACGGCCAAAACGAAAAAGAAAAGTGCCTAGTCGAGCATGTTTGCTTCCTTGCTTCCAGCTTGTCACAACTCTATACTATCTATTGACTCAAGTATACTGGTTTTTCAAGTTGCAGGGGCCATAAGGACGCATAGGTCCCATGAGTGCTTTGCCCCCTTTTCGAGGGTCAAAATTTCCCAGCCGCATTTTTGCGCGGATACGTCTTTGACTGATGGTGTCCCTGCCCCGCGAAAAAGAACCGGAGGCCATGTAGTCCTTCATGATCTGCACTCCGTCCTTTTCCTTGAACTTGAAAACAATCGTCGAATATACAAATTATTACTCACCCTAACCGGGAGCGGATTTGTGCAGCCGTTTGCTAAATATACCTCTCTTTACAGGGGTGGGAATCTTTGCTGGAGGTGGGAAATACGGTGGGAAACAAAAAAGAAGGGGTTAGGTGTGTATCACCTAACCCCTTGAAAGGAATGGCGGAGCTGACCGGACTCGAACCGGCGGCCTCCGGCGTGACAGGCCGGCGTTATAACCAGCTTAACTACAGCTCCGCATTGAGAAAAATTTTCGCATGGTGGGCGGAACAGGGCTCGAACCTGTGACCCCCGGCTTGTAAGGCCGATGCTCTCCCAGCTGAGCTATCCGCCCCGCTGCGAGATAAAGAATATAAAGATGCACTCCTTTTTTGTCAATAATTTTTTTTGGAGCGAAAAAAAATTATCTGGGTTTTATTCCTGCGCGCAGGATGCGGCAATCTCAGCCTGCAGCTGACGGACGATGCCCAGGGGATCATCCGCCTGGCGGATAGGGCGGCCGATGACCAGGTAATCGGCTCCACTTGCCATTGCCTGACCGGCACTTATTGTCCTTTTCTGATCGTCAACCGAGGTGTTCTCCACTGCTCTGACCCCAGGGACCACTACCAGGAGCCGGCTCCCGATATGCTCGCGCAGGGCCGGAGCTTCCAAACCTGAAGAGACCACACCGGCGCACCCCAGCTCCAGGGCTCGCCGGGCCCGGCTAAGGACCAGGTCCTGGGCCGAACATGAAAATCCAAGGTCTTTGAGATCCGAGGCATCCAGACTGGTCAGGGCGGTCACGGCCAGAATGCGGGCCGGACCTTCCACCGTGCAGGCCGCCTGGAGCATGGAATCGTTGCCATGCACAGTAACCAGGGATACATTGTGTTTCTGGACCTGCTCCACTGCCTTGCGCACAGTCTGCGGCACGTCAAAGAATTTGAGATCAAGCATGACCTCGGCATCCTGGTTCTGTATCCAGTGTACCAGGTCCCAGCCGCCGGCCAAAAACAGTTCCAGGCCGACCTTGAAAAAGCAGATGCGGGGTAAAAGCCTTTGCACCCACTCTTTGGCCAACTCTGGCGAATCAACATCCAAAGCGAAGATAATCCGTTTATCCAGGGTGATGTCTTTGTGCACTGTTCTCTCATCCATATCCGTTTAACGCTCCGCTGAATGATGCTCTGACTTTATTAACCCAAAATCCGAAGAGTGAAACTGCCCTGAGCTGAGTAACGTCACAGTATTAAAGATTATGTGTACTCAGGCAGGGTACTGAAAATGGCGATTGCCTGCAATGAGAGCTTTGAGATTCAGGGCTGCGGCTGGAGGCCTGTTATGCATTCTCAGTGTGGAAGACAGGAGGCCGGAGGGAGCCAGAGAGTAAGAGCGGATTTTCTCTGCAGTGTGACAATAATGAATTGACGCAGTACTGGCGATTCTTGCTCATAACTGATACTCAGGGATGGAAGTGTTTATATGTGAGGCCATTTTTAGGCAGCAACCAAGCAAGCCAAGAAATATCAATCTATCTGAGCATCTTATACTCGTATGAAACAAGATTTTCTCCCTAAGGTGGCTCTGGTTTTTCCGGGTAGAGATGGTTCTCTCCGAGACCCAGCCTCTTTGATCAACGAACTCCCGGCCCTCGGAGAGGCCCGGGCTACTGGGCCCAGCCATCTTCACAAACTGTTTCTTACTTGATCAAACTGGGCGCCTGCAAAAGCAGAGTACCTCCGTATCACCTGAGCAAAGGCATGTCTGCCCATGGATGACTTCAAAAGCATACCTCAGGCCCGGCCCAAAGGGGTATTTGTCGATCTCCTGCCCTGGCAGTGGTTTCTGCTTTTTGCCTTAACCGGGGTGTATGCCTTTGAATACTCAGCAGCCGGAACTCTGGCCTGTGTGCTCCTGGCCTCGCTCATGCGTCTGTCCCAAAAACATGCCCTGGGCCTGTATTGGGTGCCTGTGGCTTTTGCCTTTGGACTTATCTGGACCGGGCTGCACGGACCACCATCCATGCTTCCCATGCCGGAGTGGATGGAAGGCCGGCAAAAAGTCGAGGTCCAGGCCCAGGTGCATGCACTCAGGTTCAAACCTGAAAACAGGATCCAGGTCCTGCTCTCTGATGTTACCTGCCTGGGAAATGGCTTTGAGCAGGACCTGAGCGGCATGGTGGTCTGGACCTGGCAGGATCCTGAGATCCTGCCAGCACCTGGACAAAAAGTGCGCACCCAAATGCGCATCAAACCGGTACACGGGTTCAGCAATTTCCATACCTGGGATACCCGGGCCCACTGGGCCAGACAGGGGGTCCTGTACCGCTCCTTTTCCAAGGGAATAAAGGAGCCGGTGCACCTGGAAGGTGAGCCGGGACGCCTCTGGTCCTGGCGTCAAAAGCTGCGCTCAAATGTGATCCAGGCCACTTCTCCCGGTCCTGGCCAGGGCCTGCTTTTAGCTTTGCTCATGGGCGATCGGTCCCAGCTGAACTACGAGACTCTGGATCTGGTCCGCCGGGCCTCTCTGGCCCACAGCCTGGCCCTGTCCGGGCTGCACCTGGGATTTGTCATCTTTCTGGGCCTGGCTGCGGCCTGGATATTGGGCTGGGCCTGGCCCAAACTGTTCTTGCGCTTTCCCCGGCCCATGATTGCATTGGCCCTGGGCCTGCCTTTGGTGATCACCTATTTGTGGCTGGGACAAGGCCGGGCCTCCCTGCTCCGGGCGGCCTTGATGTTTTTTTTCTGGGCCCTGCTTTTGCTCACCGGGCGGAAAAAGGCCCTCCTGGACGGGCTTTTCTTCGCCCTCCTGGTCTTTATCCTCTGGGACCCTCTGGTTGCCTTTTCCCTGGGCTGGCAACTGTCCATGGTGGCTGTATCCGGGATCCTGCTTCTTTGGCCCCTGATTGGCCTTCGCTTCCAAAACCAGCGATCTGTCTCTGGAAAGGTCCTGTTCTTCTTTGCGGCCTTTTTTTTATTAAGCGTTGTAGCCAACACTGCCCTTCTGCCTCTGCTCATGGCCAACTTCGGCCAGCTCAGCCCGCACCTCTATTTAAATATGCTCTGGCTCCCGGTCCTGGGCTTTTGTGTTCTGCCCTTAGGGCTGGCCGGCATGGTCTTTTCGCTGGGGTCCGGGGGAAAAGCCCTGGGCACCGGCTGTCTGCACCTTTCGGCAACAATCCTTGATGTATTGACCCAGTTCCTGGAATGGCTACACAATCAGGGCTGGCTGGAGGTGGTCATCACCCCCAGGCCGGGCTGGCCTGAATGCCTTGGATACTGGCTGATCCTGGGCTCCTTGGTTCTGGGCCTGAAGACCAGATCGAACAAAAGCCTGCTTGTGGCCGGGCTCGGCGGAGTTATGCTCTTAGCGCCCTGGGCCTTTGCCAATGCCCCCTGGCAGGGTGATACCCTTGAGGTCCGTATCCTGGATGTCGGCCAGGGACAGGCGGTTTACCTGGAGGGACCAGAAGGACGGCGGACCCTGATCGACGGAGGCGGCTCCTGGAACCCGGACTTTGACATCGGCCGATTTGCTGTGAGCCCGGCTTTGACCTACAGGTCCCTGCCCAGGGTGGAAACAGTGGTCCTCTCCCACAGTGACTTCGACCACCTGCGCGGTCTGTTTTTTATCCTCCGATACTATGACGTCAAGCGGTTTATATTCAACGGAGAATGGCCAAAGGGACAAGACGGCCGAAAGCTGCAGCAGATATTGGAGCAACAAAAGATTCAGGTCCAGGCAGTTCAGTGTGGAGATCGTCTGGAAGTCGGGTCCGATCTTTTCCTGGATGTCCTCCACCCGGACCCTGGTTTTGAAACTGAAAAATCAAATGACATGTCCTTAGTTCTCAAACTCTGCTCCCAGGGACATGGATTGGTCCTGATTCCTGGTGACCTTGAAACCAGGGGTCTTGCGGCCCTGAAAGCTTGTGAACACAATTTGCAGGCCGATCTGCTGGTTGTTCCCCATCACGGCAGCCGAGGGAGCCTGAGCCCTGAGCTGTATGCCCGGGTGGATCCCGAGCTGGCTGTGGTCAGCTGTGGATTTTTAAACATCTTTCACTTTCCGCATTCAGAGGTGCAAGAGGCCCTGATCCAGGCCAGGGTGCCGATTTACTGCACTTCCCGAAACGGAGAAATTCAAATAACCTGGGATATGGACAGCATGAGCATCAAACTGGTCCGCACTCGGCTGATGAATGATAACTGAAAGATCCCGGCAAGGTTGACGGCCGGAGAAGAGGCAACTACATATAATTTTACTGAGATTTTCGTGTGCTGAAAAAAGGAGGGAGATGATATGGACTATACCCGCATACCTGGAATTGAAGAAAGGGTCTCCCGGGTGGCTCTGGGGACCTGGGCCATTGGTGGCTGGATGTGGGGCGGTACCGACGAGGATCAGTCCATCCGGACCATTCATGCTGCTCTGGATCAAGGGGTAAACATCGTGGACACCGCCCCGGTCTACGGATTCGGCCGCTCGGAAGAGATCGTCGGCCGGGCCCTGGCTCAGGATGGAAAACGAAAGGATGTGATCCTGGCCACCAAGGTGGCCCTGGAATGGGATCCTCAGGCGGGCAAAGTCTGGCGCAATGCCTCTCCAGCCAGGATCCGCCAGGAAGTTGAAGATTCCCTGCGCCGCCTCCAGACTGAGGTGATCGATGTCTATCAGGTCCATTGGCCGGACTCGCAAGTCCCTTGTGAAGAAACAGCCACGGCCTTGGATCAGTTACGGGCCGAAGGGAAGATCCGGGCTGTGGGAGTGAGCAACTTTTCCGTGGACCAGATGGAAGCCTTTCGGAAAGGGACAGGGCTGGATGTCTGTCAGCCTCCATACAATATCTTTGAACGGGACATCGAGGCCGATGTTCTGCCCTATTGCCAGGAAAAGGGCATAGCCACCTTGACCTACGGCGCATTATGCCGAGGGTTGCTGACCGGAAAAATGCGGTCGGATACCTTATTTACCGGAGACGATCTGCGCCGGGTGGACCCCAAGTTCAAGAAGCCTCGCTATGAGCAGTACTTGCAGGCTGTGAATGCCTTACAGGAGTTGGCTCAGACCCGGCACAGAAAGGACATAATTCACCTGGCGGTCCGTTTTATTCTGGACAAAGGGATAAGCGTGGCCCTGTGGGGAGGCCGCCGCCCGGATCAGATGTCCCCGCTGAGCCAGGTCTTTGGCTGGAGTCTGACTGATAATGACTTTGAGGCCATTGATAGTATCCTGAAGGAAAAGGTAACCGACCCGGTAGGACCTGAGTTCATGGCTCCCCCAGAGCGGTAGGCGGGAAGCGGTGAAGAGAGAAGTCAGAAGTGAGTCCCGCCGTTGGCGGGCTTGTTATTCGTTATTAGTTATTTGTTCTTCGTAAGAAGCCGTCAGTTTGATCCAGGATGAAATTTACGGCTTGCCCCATCCGTCATTGCCCGGCCCGGATCATACGAATACACCTTAATCACGCTCACCGGGCAATCTAGGGAAAGCCATTCTGTCTGTTCGTCATTCCCGCCTGCGCGGGAATGACGAACAAGTTGAATCTCGTTTCATACGAGGCGAAAGAGGACACCACCCGTAGCCCCCCTCAAGGGACGGGATTTGAGCCGGGCTACGATTTGGCGTTCTGGGATCGGGGAATTTCGTCAAACCGTTGCTTCTGACGAGCAGAGGATAAAACGCTTGGTCTTCCGATCCGAACCTAAAACTGTTGTCAGTTGTCCGTTATCGGGACGGGATCAGGGCGTGATAATTGTTAACTGGTAACAGGTATCCACACAAAATTAATCCACCCTGTTGTAATACTCATGAAATTCGTCACCTCCCAACTCCTCTATTTTTTTCAGAACCGGACAGCCAAACGGAATGTCAAGATCCTATGCAAGTTCCTCGGGGTCCTGGCCCTGCTCATATTTATCTACAGCTTACTTTTCCATTATATCATGGCCCTGGAAGGCCGGGAATATTCCTGGCCGGCCAGCATTTACTGGACCCTGACTGTGATGACCACCCTGGGCTTTGGGGACATTACCTTCACCAGCGACATCGGCCGCATCTTTTCGGTTGTCGTCCTGCTTTCCGGGGTCGTCTTTCTCCTGGTCATGCTTCCATTTACTTTTATCCAGTTCTTCTACGCTCCCTGGCTGGAGGCCCAGGACAAGGCCAGGACCCCGCGGGAGCTGCCCAGGGACATGCAGGGCCATGTGATCATGACCAACTTTGAGGCCGTAGCCATCGCCCTGATCAAGAAATTGGCCCAATACAACTACCCGTACGCGATTCTGCTCAATGACCAGCAACAGGCTTTGGAGCTCTATGACCAGGGATATAAAGTGGTTTTAGGAGACATCGACGATCGGCAAACCTATCAAAAGCTCCGGGCCAAGCAAGCAGCTCTCGTATTGTTCAACCAAGACGATCAGCTGAACACCAATGGCATTTTCACCCTGCGCGACCTGTCCTCAGCCACCCCGATTGTGGCCAATGCCGAGAGTCAGGCCTCCGTTGACATCATGGAGCTGGCTGGAGCCAACCAGGTCTATCATTTCTCGCACATGCTGGGGCGCTCCCTGGCCCGGCGGGTCCTGGGAGTGAGCATGCACGCCAATATCATTGGCAAATTCGGGCAGTTGGCTATCGCCGAGGCCCCGGCCATGCGCACACCCCTGGAGGGAAAGATCTTGCGGGAAAGCGGAATCCGGGAAAACACAGGGGTCAATGTTGTGGGTATCTGGCACAGGGGGGCTTTTTCCATTCCCAGGCCGGAAACCCAGATCAGCGCACAATCTGTTCTGGTCCTGGCCGGATCAGAGGACCAGCTGCAGCGCTATGATGAACTGTACAGCGTCTACAGTGTATCCATGCATCCAGTTCTCATCCTGGGCGGAGGACGGGTAGGCAGGGCCGCAGCCCAGGCCTTGCAGGAAAATCAGATCGAATACCGGATTGTGGAAAAAAATGTGCGCTTAACAAAGGGCCGGAAAAAATATATCCAGGGGGATGCAGCAGACCTTGATGTCTTACGCAGGGCAGGAATCGAAAGCGCCCCTTCGGTGATCATCACCACCAACAACGACAACATGAACATCTACCTGACCATTTATTGCCGCAGGCTGCGCCCGGATATCCAGATCATCACCAGGACCACCCTGGACCGAAACATCAGCAAACTGCATCATGCCGGAGCGGACCTGGTCATGTCCTATGCCTCCATGGGGGCCAATGCGGTGATAAATTTTCTCAAAGAAAACAAGGAACTCATGGTTGCAGAAGGGCTGAACATCTTCCGCCATCAGATTCCGCGCTCTTTGGCAGGAAAATCATTGATCGAAAGCAGGATCAGAGAGAAGACCAGCTGCAGCGTGATCGCCGTCCGCTCCGGCGATGATATGCGCATTAATCCCGAGCCGGATTATATTTTGCACCAAGACGAGGAGATTATACTTATCGGCAATACTGAGGCCGAGAACACCTTTCATTGCCATTTTGAGCAGAAGCCAGGCTGACAATCCCGGGCGGAGGACTCCGGGATTGTCATATATTCTTAACATTTGCCTTGTTCAGACTCCTATCCTTCATAGAGCACAGCCAGAATCGTGGCCCGTCCTTTTTTGGCCGCCACCAGATGAGGCACTGTCGACATATAGTACACGCTGTCCCCTGGTTCCAGTTCAAACCTGTCCTCGCCCAGCTTGACCAGAACCTGGCCTTCAAGAACAAAAATAAACTCCTCACCCTGGTGCAGAGAGGTTTCCTCGTCAGGATTTTCTTCCAGCTGGACGAGCAGGGCTTCCATATGCCGGCCCTGGACCTCGGCGTCCAGACTCTGATAGGCGTAGAGCTGCTTTTGTCCCTTCGGGGTGGTGGTTCTGGCAACGGGCTTGCGTTCATTCCTGCGGGTTACAGCGTAGGGCTTGTATCCCGCACCGGATAAAAGCCGGCTGAACGCGGCATCCAGGGCTTTGGACAGCTTGATGATGGTCCCCAGCTGAGGCTGCACTTCACCCTGTTCAATACTGGCCAGGTAGGAGGTATCAAAACCTGTGGCCTCGGACAGCTCCTCCAGGCTGACCTTTTTTTCCTCCCGTAAGGTTTTGATCCTGGGGCCGATATCCTGCACAGAGCTCCCCTTTTCCGAGCGAATCTCACCGGTCAGATCCTCGAAAAAATCGACGTTGATGTGGGATGTATTTTTATCTGGGGGCTGCATTCCCATCTCCTTGTTGCTGGAATGACTGGTCACAAAAAACTGTCATCAATTTCTGGATCAAGCCGGCAGTTTGTTGTCAGGGACTCTTATGTTTAGATTTAAACACCAGTAGACCTGCCCGGCACTCACTTGCAGTATGGGCTTTCATAATTTGCAATGACGTTCTAAGCGCAAGTGAGTGCCGGGCGGCCTACTGGTGGCTCTGGCTTTTCCGGGTAGGGCTGGCTCTCTCCGAGGCCCAGCCTCTTTGATCAACGCACTTCCGGCCCTCGGAGAGGCCCGGGCTACCGAGGCCCAGCCCTCTTCATACCCTGTTTCTTGCTCGATCAAACTGGCGGTCACAGCCAGAAGCGGTGCTGACAACAGATAACAGCTGCCGCCGGCTGCGGCACTGTCCCTTGCCCTTAAGTCTGCAGATGAGAAGGCAGCACAGCTGTGTCCGTCCACTCCTGGGGAAATTTCTGATCCAGAGATTCGCCCTGTTTTTCCTTGCGCTTTTTCAAGCCCGGTCGGGCGAACTGGGGATGCCCTTCCTTCTGGGTCCGGCCGTTGATCACTGCCTCGGAACGCAGCCTGCGGCCGATGGTCTTCTCCATCTGCTGACCGAGCTTGAGCACCCGGTCCACGTCATAGCCGTGCTCTATGCCCATCTCATCGATCTGGACCAAAAGGTCCTCCAGGCAGATGAGCCCCACATAGCGCGGATCCTTGTAGTAGTATTCTCCGGTGCCTTTCACCGGGCAGTCGTCTAAGAAATTGGCCGGCTGACCGCCCAACCCGCCCAGGGTAGCCTCAAAATGGGTGATTCCAGCCTGCAGGCAGGCCAGAACCGAGGCCGCAGCCATGCGTTTGGTCTCGTGAAAATGGGCGATATGCACATCCGTGTTCGGAATTTCATCCAGGATCATGGAGAAGTAGCGGTAGACCTCCGGGGCCGAGGCGCTGCCGTCGTGATCTGCGTGCTCCACATCATGGGCCCCGATTTCCAGCCAGCGCCTGGTAAACTCCACTGCATCCTTGAGCTGGGTGGCTCCGCCGATGGGACTGCCCCAGATGGTGCTCACGGTACCGCACATCTTCATACCCGCATCGTTGCACTTCTTGATGCACCGCTCGGCTTCTTTCCAATACTCAGGCAAGGTGGTTCCGGAATTGGCAAAGTGATGCTCCTCTTCAGTGGAAACCATCATCAGCAGCCGGTCCGGACCAATGCCCTTTTCTTTGAGCTCAATAGCCCGATCCACTGCCCCTTCCCGGATGGTGATGCAGGTCAGGCAGATGTCCTCGTAACTTATCCCTTTGCGCGCACATCGTTTCTTGAAATGATCGCTGCGCAAATGAGTCAGGAGTTCCTCGGCATCCTTGAACTGGGGCATGATGAACGGATTGCCCAGATTGGTGACTTCAATGTTCCGGCATCCGGCAAAGATGAGCTCATCCAGGTAGTATTTCTTGGCCGCAGTGGAGATGAACTTCTCCTCGTGCTGAAAGCCATCCCGGACCGTGATGTCTCCAATGGTTACCTTGCTTGGCATGCGGGGAAAGATGTTCCATAAGTTGTATTCGGTCATATACCAGGCTCCTTTTTTAGTTCATCTGGGAAATCTGTGGACGAAACTTTCCAGGATCCGAAACTCTGCACATCATTGCCCTTTGTATACAGGCTTTCGTTTTTCCCGGAACGCAGTCAGGCCTTCCAGCCGATCCTGGGTGGGAATGGTCACCCAATAGGCATTGGACTCAATGGCCAGTCCGGTATTGATGTCTGTCTCCAGACCTTTATTGATGGCGTACTTGGCCTGCTCCAGGGCGATGGGGCCGCCCTCGGAGATCATCTCTGCCATTTTCCGGCACTTGGGCATCAGCTCCTGCAGGGAACATATTTCATTGACCAGACCCAGGCTCAAGGCCTCCTGGGCCTCCACCCGGCGGCCGGTAAAAATGAGCTCCTTGGCCTTGGCCCGGCCGACAATCCGGGGCAGACGCTGGGTGCCCCCGCCACCGGGGATGATGGCCAGCCTGGTTTCAGTCAAACCCATATTGGCCGAGTCCGCAGCAATGCGTATATCGCAGGCCAGGGCAAGCTCAGTGCCTCCACCCAGGGCCACCCCGTTCACCGCGGCAATCACCGGCTTATTCAAGTTCTCAACATCTGTGAACAGGTTGCGGATGGTGTAAATATACTCCTTGACCTGGGCCTCGGTCATCCCGGCCCGTTCCTTGAGATCAGCCCCGGCGCAAAAGGCCTTTTCCCCGGCCCCGGTGATAATGAGCACCCGGATATCGGAGCGGAATCTTATGCTGCGTATCTGTTCCTCCAAGGCCCAAAGCAGATCGAAGCTTAGGGAATTCATGGCCTGGGGCCGGTTCAGAGTCAAGGAGAGCACCCCCTTATCTTCATGAACTTCCAGCAACTCGTCAGCCATAACCACCTCGATTTTGGTCATTCAAATATTTCAGATTTGCCGGGCACACCTGTCAATGACTCTCAACCTCGGCCAGGATGTCTGCCGCCTGTTCCCGCAGCTTGTATTTCTGAATCTTTCCACTGGCTGTGGCCGGATACTCGTCCACAAACACAAAGGAGCGGGGAATCTTATGATAAGATATCTGGCCCTTGCAGTAGTCCTTCATCTCCTCATCAGTTGCTGCTTCCCCGGGTTTTAGCTGCACAAAGGCCACAACCTCCTCACCGTACTTCGAGCTCTCCACTCCCACCACCTGAGCATCCTTGACCTTGGGATGGGTGTAAAGAAACTCCTCGATCTCGCGGGGATAGATATTCTCCCCGCCCCTGATGATCATGTCCTTGAGCCGGCCCACGATACGGCAATTGCCATCCTCATCCATTTCAGCCAGATCCCCGGTGTACAGCCAGCCTTGTTCATCCACCACCTCTCTGGTCTTGTCCGGCATCTTATAATAGCCCTTCATAATATGATAGCCCCGGCTGGCCAGCTCCCCTGTCTGGCCCACCGGTACTTCCTGCTTGGTGAGGGGATCTACTATCTTGACCTCTACATTGGGCAGGGCCCGGCCTACTGTTTCAGTGCGTACCTGCATAGGATCGTCCCGCCTGGTCTGGGTAATACCCGGGGAAGACTCGGTCTGGCCGTAGACAATAGTCAGCTCCTTGGCCCCCATCTTGTCGATCACTCCACGCATGACCTCGATAGGACAGGTGGAGCCGGCCATAACCCCGGTCCGCAACCTGGAGGTATTGTATTGTTTGTGCTCCATTTCCTCCAACTCGGCAATGAACATGGTCGGCACCCCGTGCACTGCCGTGCACTTCAAGGCATCAATGGTCTCCATGACCTTATCCGCCTTGAACTGGGTTACCGGGGCCATGGTTGCTCCGGAAACCGTGCAGCACATGGTCCCGATGACACAGCCAAAGCAATGGAAAAAAGGGACCGGAATGCACAGCGTATCCTCTGGGGACAAATCCATGATCTCGGACATGCTCCGGGCATTGCCCAGCAGGTTGCTGTGAGTGAGCATAACCCCTTTTGGGTATCCAGTGGTCCCTGAGGTGTACTGCATCATGATCACATCCTCGGCTTCCAGGCTGTCCTCCCTGGCTTGCAGCTCCTGATCAGTGATTTTCCTGCCCAGATCCAGCATGTCCTCCCAGGTGAACATGCCCGGCATCTTTTCCTGCCCCAGGTAAACCACGTTTTTTAGTTTCGGCAGCTTACCAGACCGGAGCTCTCCCGGTCTGCAGTTTTTAAGTTCAGGACAGACCTCATTTATGACCTGGATGTATTCATCCGCCTCCCTCACCCCACCGGTAAGAATAAGGGTATTTGCATCCGACTGCTTGAGCAGATACTCCAGCTCAAAGGCCCGGAAATTGGTATTTACAGTGACCATGACCGCGCCCATCTTGGCGCTGCCAAACTGGGTGTACACCCACTGCGGCAGATTGTGGGACCAAAAGGCGATATGATCGCCCTTCTGCCCCCCTAGAGCCATGAGGCCTTTGGCCACCTGGTTGCATATGTCCCTGAATTCAGGAAATGTCTTTTCAAACCCATATTCATAATAGGCCAGGGCGATGTGGTCCTTAAGCTTCCTGGCGTTGGCTTCAACCACATCCCCGATCCTCGTTTTTCCAATCTCAATGCGTTCAGTCATACGTGTAGAGTCCTCCTTATAACCCGGCTTAAATGCCTTTGTCCTTTCACATCCGCATGAAACTTGAATTACTACTGAGAGGGGCAGCCCTCTGCTCTCTGCCCTTTTCCCTTTGCCCTCCGTAAGATCCCAATTTCCAAAGTTCATGGATAACTTCGTCCTTTGCTACCCATCAACACCCAATGTATCGCGAAATGACCAGGCGCTGTATCTCGGATGTCCCTTCCCCGATATCCAGGAGCTTCTGGTCCCGATAGAAACGCTCCACATCGTATTCCTTCATCAATCCATAACCGCCGTGGATCTGCACCGCATGGTCAACCACCCGTCCCATGAGCTCTGAGCAATAGAGCTTAGCCATGGCTGCTTCCTTGGCAAAAGGCTTGTTGACATTGCGCAGCCAGCAGGCCTTGTACAGCAGGTTCCGTCCGCACTCTATCTCTGTTGCACAATCAGCCAGCTTAAAAGCCACGGCCTGAAACTTGCTGATGGGCTGCCCAAACTGCTCCCGCTCCCGGGCATACTTCAAGGCCAGGTCATAGGCTCCCTGGGCTCCACCCAGACCCATGGCCCCAATGGACAACCGCCCCCCATCCAGGGTCTGCAGCATTTGATGGAACCCATCCCCCTTCTGGCCCAGCATGTTTTCTTTGGGCACCCGGACATTATCAAAGTACAACTCGGCAGTATTCGAGGCCCGCCACATCATTTTCTTGTGCATGGGCACAGCCTTGAATCCCGGGGTGTCATGCTCGACAATAAAACAGGTATACTCCGGTTTCCCGCTTGGCCTGGTTCCGGTCACGGCCTGGACCGTGACCCCCAGGGTCATGTCCGTTGCTGCATTGGTAATAAATACCTTGGATCCGTTAATGACCCATTCGTCCCCGTCCTGAACTGCGGTGGTCTTGCTTCCTCCGGCATCAGACCCGGCCGTTGGCTCGGTCAAGCCAAATCCCCAGACAGCCTCACCAGAACAAAGCTGAGGCAGATACTTCTTTTTTTGCTCTTCTGTCCCGAAATAGTACAAGGGCCCAATGCCCAAAGAATTGCCGGCCGCAACTGTGGCTGCCTGGGACCCGTCCACACGGGCCAGTTCCTCGACAGCTATGATATAGGACAGGTAATCCATGCCCTGTCCTTCGTATTTTTCAGAGACAACCATGCCAAACAGGCCGATCCCGCCCATTTTTCGGGTCAGCTCCGGAGAAAACTCCTCATTCTCATCCAGGTCCTGCGCCAGGGGCACTATCTCCTTTTTGGCAAACTTGCGCACTTCCTTGCGGATCATCTGCTGTTCCTTGCTCAACTCAAAGTCCATCCCCCCCTCCTCACGGTAAAGCTGTTCTCAGGTACAAGCGACTGGAAGGTTATTCATATATTATAAAGTTTCACATCCTGGAGAGCCGGCCCGCAGTTTGGCCGGAAGACGCCGGCCGAGAATCTGTTCCAGATTCTGTGTACACTCGGCCACCTGAGGCCAATGAACCCCTGTGGAATCCCCCAGTTTATGCAATAAATAGACAGTGTCTTCCGTGGCGATATTTCCGGCCGCATTGGGTACAAAGGGACATCCGCCCAGTCCTCCGCAGGAAGTGTCGAAACATCGCACCCCACACTCCAGGGCCGCGATCAGATTGACCAGCCCCAGGCCCAGGGTATCGTGCAGATGCAGGGCCAAGGGGACCTTGGGCAATCTGGTCCGTGTTGCTTCAATCACGCTTTGAATCAAATTGGGATGGCCCATTCCGGTCGTGTCGGCCAGGGCCAGAGTATCAGCACCTGCCTGGCCAAGCAGGCTGGCGGTGGAGGAAACCGTGTCTGGCTCGATCTCCCCTTCATATATGCATCCAAAGGCACATTGGATGCTGGCCCGGACTGTAAAACCACGCCCCTTGGCCAGGGGAATCATCTTTTCGGCCTGGGTCAGGGCTTCCTGTCTGGACATTTGCGTGTTTTTTTGGGAATGAGTGGAGCTGGCAGAAACAGAGATCTCAATACAGTCGATGGAGGTGGCCAGGGCCCGGTCCAGACCGGTACGATTTAAAACCAGGGCCGAGTACTCCACTTCCGGCTTCAAAGGCAGGGCCTGGATGACCTGTTCGGCATCAGCCATCTGCGGCACCAGGCCGGGATGAACAAAGGAGGCGACTTGGATCTGTCGCAGCCCGGACTGGATCAGGCAGTCAATGAACTGCACTTTGCTCTGGGGAGAGAGAAAAATGTCCTCGGATTGCAACCCATCCCGAGGGCCGACCTCAACCAGGGTTATGTGCGTGTCCTCATTCATGGAAGCCTTTGCCCGCCCGGATTTCGGACCAGAAGATGAAATTTCGAACACCAAGCTGATCAGCGTTTACGAAAATACAATAATTTCCAAGTATTTTAGGAAATTGTAGACAGTGTAGAAAAACAAGACCTTTTTGTCAACACACAGGGCCGGAATTCCCGCGGTCCATGGAGACAGCATATGCCGGAACAGAGAGTACATGTCCACCCCGGACAGATCCAGGACATGGAGCAGGCCCGGGAAGCGGTTTCCAGGCTGCGTGAGGCCTTGCGCTACCATGCCTACCGCTATTATGTCCTGGACGACCCGGTCATTGCCGATCCTGAATATGACCAGATGATGCAGGACCTGGAGGAGCTGGAACAGAAGTTTCCGGAACTTGCCTCTCCCACTTCCCCTACTCAGCAGGTGGGCGGATCTCCCCGCCAGGCCATGGGCCTTGTCCGGCACCCGGTGCCTATGCTCAGCTTGCGGGCTGTATATTCCCCTCAGGAAGCTCGGGACTTCGATCTCACCTGCCGCCGGGAACTGGGAGTCGATCAGGTCACCTATGTTACCGAACCCAAATACGACGGCCTGGCAGTTGAACTCATTTACGAGCAGGGAGGGCTCATTTCGGCCTCCACCCGGGGAGACGGAACAACCGGAGAGGATATCCTGGCCAATGTAAAGACCATCCGGGAGATCCCATTGCAGCTTCTGGCCCTGGACGGTGAATCAGTCCCGGACCGCCTGGTCCTGCGGGGTGAAATTTACATGCGCAAGGATGAATTTAATGCCTTGAACGCCAGCCGGGCCCACAATGATGAGCCCCTGTTTGCCAATCCCAGAAACGCGGCAGCTGGATCTGTTCGCCAGCTGGATCCCAAGATCACGGCCAAACGGCCCCTGCATTTATTCGTCTATGAGGTGGCCCAGTGCCGCGGCCGTGAATTTTCCGAGCAATGGGAAATGCTCAGCACTCTGACCAAATGGGGCCTGAAAACCAACGCCAGATGGCAGGAGAAATGTTCTGGCATCGAGCCGGCTCTGTCCTTTTTCCAGCGCCTGGCCGAAGCCCGTGACGATCTTCCCTTTGAGATCGACGGAGTGGTCATCAAGGTCAATGACCGCTACGCCCAGCAGAGCCTCGGCTATCGGCAGCGCGATCCCAGATGGGCCCTGGCCTTGAAGTTTCCAGCCCGCCAGGCCACCACCAGGATCAAGGACATCAGCGTCCAGGTGGGACGAACCGGGACCCTGACCCCGGTGGCCGACCTGGAACCCGTGTCCATTGGCGGGGTGGAGGTGCAACGGGCCTCACTGCACAATCTGCACCAGATTGAATCCAAGGACATCCGCATTCAGGATTTTGTCCTGGTGGAACGGGCCGGAGATGTCATCCCCCAGGTGGTCAAATCCTTTCCGGAAAAACGGACCGGACAGGAGCAAAAATTCGTCATGCCCGATTCCTGTCCGGTCTGCGGCGGTCCGGTGGTCATCAGTCAGGACAGAAAACAGAGCCGGTGCACAAATATCGATTGCCCGGCCCAGCTTCGGGAGCGCATCGTCCATTTTGCCTCCAGACGGGCCATGGACATTGAGGGCCTGGCCGGCCGGCGCATTGATCAGCTCTTAAACACTGGACTGATCAAGCACATTCCGGATCTCTACCACCTGCAGAAAGCCGATCTCCTGCATCTGGAGGGATACGCCCAGAAATCAGCAGACAATCTGCTGCGGGAAATCGAACAAAGCAAGGAAAAGCCCCTGGACCGCTTCATCTACGCCCTGGGCATTCCCCACGTGGGGGAACACCTGGCCCAGGTCCTGGCCGCCAATTTTCCCGATCTGAATTCTTTGCGCCAGGCCAGGCAAGAAGAGCTTACAGCTGTTTATGAGATCGGTCCGGAAGTGGCCGGAAGCGTGCGCTCCTTTTTCACCAACCCCAAGAACCAGGAGGTTCTGGACCGTTTGCTGTCAGCCGGCATCAAGCTGGACAATCCCTTGTTTCAAGGCTCTGGTCAGGAAAAGCCTTTGGAAGGAAAAACTTTTGTCTTTACCGGCACCCTGCAGGGCTGGACACGGGATGAGGCCAAAGAGGCGGTGGAACGGCTGGGAGGGCGGGCAACCAACACGGTGACCGGAAAGTCGGATTATGTGGTGGCCGGACCCGGGGCCGGGTCCAAGTTAACCCAGGCCAGAGACAAAGGCATAGAAATCCTGGATGAAGAAGGCTTTGCCCGCCTGGTAGGGCTAAGGGCAGATGAGAGAGGACAGAAGGCAGAGGACTGAACCCTCCCCTGGCCCCTCCCTCCCGCCAGAAAGACTGGCGGGAGGAGGGGAATCAGAGGAAGAAAGGTTTCGTGCCGACACCAGACAATGCATATATGACCCGTCACTCGTCGTGAGAGTGGTCAAAGTACAGATCCTCGAACTCTTTGATGAGCTTTCGCAGGGTCTGGACATGATCAGTTTCAGTACTCTGCTTGCAGCGCATGGCAAAAACCAGCATCTTGTGCAGGACTTCCACTTTTTGGGAGTAGTCCTTGCTGTCCAGGCCGATGCGTTGCGTCAGAAAGTACTGGGAAACGATTTCCTGGAACTGATTGGCATGATCCTCCTTGTTCATGATCCAGCGTATCAGCTGGTTCATATTCTTGTCTTTGTCCTTTTCAAGGTCCATAATAGTATTCATGCTTTTCTCAATGGTCACCGCATGTTCCTTGAGCATGGACACGCGCATGGCATCATCATAGATACCACACGGGATTTCGCAGTGCGCAAGGGCCTGGGCACTGCTGCCCAGGCAGAACAAAAACGTCAGACATCCCAGCCAAAAACGCATTCTCATAACCGCCTCCTTGGGGTTCGTGGGAACAGATACAGAAAATATACCTTGCCTTGTATCTGAGAACAAGTACAAAGAACCCTGAAGGGTTACTCTTCTTCTGAAATTGGCGGCTCCAGGTCTTCGTCATCGCCGAACAGGACTTCATCCTGTATGCGCACCCTGTCCACCACATGCTCCAGATTGAGTTCGTCGCGTAAAAGGCTCATCAATGCCTGATACTGTGACGCTGAGGGCAATAGTCCCTCCACTGACACGATACCATCCTGACACTGAAGGTAAAGGTTCTCGGTTTCCACCTCCCCCAGATCCAGCACCCGGTCTAAAATTGCCTCCTCGACTTCTTCATCCGAAAGATCTTCAATTTCTTCCTGAAACGACGTATACTTTCGATCAGATTCCTCGCTCATAGTCCCCTCCTCGGTCACAATTGATGCTCTTCTCGCGGAGGATCAATCCTGCCAATTTTCCTTTTTTGCCCGCTTTGGAACAAAGAATATTTCAGATTTGCCAAAGGCAAAGCTGAACTGAAAAATATGAAATCCTGAGCCAGAGGTCAACGCAGAATGCTGGACAGAAGATCGCCCTTGCAGATAACATGATTTGGGAATATACAATATCATATTGCAATCCACGGAGATATCGTTATGAGGACTTCCCCCTACTCAGATGCGCCTGCACAAAGTCTCAATTGCAGGCACCAAGGAGAGATGACAGCAGACAGAAAAGAGAAAGATCAAAGCGTTATGTTGCCAGCCTGGTCTTCGCCTCTGCGCAAAGGGACGTGTTGCAGTTTCGGCTATCCACCTGCTTCGGGCATGACCAGACGGACATTTTTATCTCTGGCCCTGGGCGCAACCGCTGGTGCACTTTCCGGGTGCGCCGTCAATCCGGTTACCGGAGAGTCCCAACTCATGCTCATGTCCAGGGAGCAGGAGATTCAGGTGGACAAAGAACGCTCCCCGCACCAGTTCTCCGCTGATTACGGAGTGATCCAGGACCAGGGACTCAATGCTTATATCAACCAAACCGGAAAGCGCATCATCGACATCACTCACCGTCCGGACATGCCCTATTCCTTCCAGGGAGTGAACGCGGCCTACGTCAACGCCTATGCCTTCCCCGGAGGGAGCATCGCCGTGACCCGGGGTATCCTGGTGGAGATGGAGGACGAGGCAGAACTTGCCGCCCTGCTCGGACATGAGCTGGGGCATGTCAACGCCCGGCACACAGCCCAGCAGATGACCAAGGGTGTCTTTGTTTCAGCTCTTTTGACCGGAGCCGGTATCGCCTTGTCCGGCAACGAAGAATACGCTCCCCTGGTCTCCGGCCTGGGCGGCATAGGGGCTGGGATGCTTCTGGCCAAATACAGCCGGGATAATGAGCGCCAAGCCGACGACCTGGGCATGGAGTACATGGTCAATGCCGGATACAGCCCCCAGGGGATGATCAATCTGCAGGAGATGCTGCTCAGCCTCTCCTCAAAGCAGCCCTCAGCCCTGGAGACCATGTTTTCCACTCACCCCATGTCCCGGGAGCGCTTGGCCACTGCCAGACAGACCGCCAAGTCCGAATACGCCCAGGCTATGCACAAACCGGTCTACAAAGAACGCTACATGGACCATACTGCTGGACTGCGCAAGATAAAACCAGCCATTAAAGCCATGCAGGAAGGTGAAAAGCACATGGCCAAGCAGGACTACCAAGCTGCCGAAGCCTCTTTGAACCAGGCCCTGCGCACAGCTCCCAGGGATTACGCCGCCCTGGTCATGATGTCCAAGTGCCTGCTGGCCCAGGATCGGCCTCAGGAGGCGGAAAGATACGCCCAGCAGGCCGAAGAGGTCTATCCTCAAGAGGCCCAGGCCAAATACTTCCAGGGAGTGGCTGATATCGGACAACAAGACTATGAGGCTGCTTTACAGGCCTTTTCCGCTTATGATCGCCTCTTGCCCGGCAACCCCATGGTCACCTTCCTGCAAGGCCTGTCTCTGGAAGGCATGGGCCGCAAGGAATCAGCCGCTTCCAGGTACCGGCAGTTCTTAAACCAGGTCAACAAGGGCAAACAGGCTCAATATGCCTACACCAGGCTCAAGGAATGGGGATATATACAATGATCCCCTGTTGATTTGACCTGTTGCGATTTTGAGGTTTGCCGGAATCACATCCCTTGCCTCAGAGGCCCAAAAGGGCTACAAAGCCCGGGACCTGTCATTGAATGTGCATGAAAAACCTGCCTGAGCTCCCATCCGGGGCTATACGGCAAAGACAATAATATTAATGAACGATACCAATACATTACACTCCCTGCCTTCAAGCGTAACCACTGTTGATGTCAATGGGAAAACAGTGCACATCGTGGGCACTGCCCATGTCTCTCAGGCCAGCGTACAAGACGTTCGGCGTACCATTTCCATGACCCAGCCGGATACTGTGTGCGTTGAGCTTTGTCCCACGCGCTATCAGGCCATGACTCAGCCCGATGACTGGAAAAAAATGGACATTTATCGGGTGGTCAAAGAAAAGAAATCCCTTTTTCTGCTCATCCAGCTCATTCTGTCCGCCTTTTACCGCTCCATTGCCAAGCAGCTGGGCGTCCAGCCCGGAGCTGAGATGCTGGCGGCTGTTGATTTGGCCAAAGAGCAGGGTGCCGAGCTGGTCCTGGCCGACCGGGATGTGAACATCACTTTGAAAAGGGTCTGGGGGTATCTCTCCTGGTGGCACAAGCTGAAAATGCTTTTCCACCTCCTGGCTACTCTCATCCTGCCGGACAAAGTGGATGAGGCCAGCATTGAAGACTTAAAGAACAAGGATCAGCTGGAAGTGGTCATGGACCAGATGGCCCGATCCTATCCCCAGGTCAAGAAGCGGCTGATCGACGAACGGGACCTGTATCTGGCCCACAGCGTTCAAAACGCACCTGGCCGGGTGGTGGTGGCTGTGGTCGGAGCCGGACACGTGTCAGGGATGGTCAACGCCCTGCCCACGCACATCGACACCGCCCCCCTGCTGGAACTGCCCCCGGCTTCCATGTGGCCTAAGATCCTGAAATGGGGAATTCCCATTATTATTCTGGGACTTTTGCTGTATGGACTCATGCAGGGCCCGGAACATTCGGTGCAATCCATTTCCATCTGGGTCCTGGTCAACGGAGTCTTCTCCGCCCTGGCCGTGTCTCTGGCCCTGGCCCATCCGATAACCATCGCCTCCACATTTGTGGCCGCTCCCTTGACCAGCCTCAACCCGACCATTGCTGCCGGCTGGGTGGCCGGACTGGTCCAGGCCTGGGTCAAAAAACCCACGGTGGCCGACCTGGAAGGCCTGCCCGGGGCTTTGGGATCTGTGCGCAGTTTCTGGCTCAACCCGGTCTGCCGCATCCTTTTGGTCGTGGTCCTGGCCAATCTGGGCAGCTCTCTGGGCACCTTTGTAGCCGGGAGCTGGATCGCCAGCCGCCTGTTCTAATCTCCTTCAGCCGGAGTTCCCGCCATGGCGGGACTCGTATGAAACGAGATTTTACCCCTAAGATGGCTGTGGCTTTTCCGGGTAGAGCTGGCCCTCTCCGAGGCCCAGCCTCTTTGATCAACGCACTCCCGGCCCTCGGAGAGGCCCGGGCTACTGGGCCCAGCCATCTTCATAAACTGTTTCTTTCTCAATCAAACTGGGCGTCTGCGGCCAGTGGCGGCGCTGACACCTGAGAACAAAATTACCGTGGTCCCGGGACTGCCCTCCTTGACAACCCATCTATCATACCTATCTTTTGCTGTTGATAGCAGAATGCCGCGAACTTACTCGCAAGGCCAAAAAGTTGTTTACTTTTAGCAGCAGCGAGGGAACTGCAAAGAAAAGGCCCTTTATTTTCTCACAATGCCTGGCCACAGGAGGTCGACTACCTATGTCCACAACCCAGAATCTTAAATTCCAAGCCGAAACCCAAAAGCTCTTAAACATCATAATTCACTCCATATACACCAACAAGGAAATATTTCTCCGCGAGCTCATCTCCAATGCTTCAGATGCTCTGGACAAGGTCCGCTTCGAACAAAACAAGGGCACCCAGGTGTCAGATCCGGACCAGTCCCTGGAAATCAGAATTTCAACGGATAAGGAGGCTGGACGCCTGATTGTTGCCGATACCGGGGTTGGAATGACCCAGGAGGAACTGATCAGCAACCTGGGTACTATCGCCAAGTCCGGAACTGAGGAATTTCTGAAAAAAGTCACCGAAGAGCAGGAGAGCCCGGAGAACATCATCGGTCGATTCGGGGTGGGATTTTACTCTGTATTCATGGTGGCCAAAGAGGTTCGCTTGACCACCAAATCTGCAGACCCGGAGGCCAAGGCCATGATCTGGACCTCAGACGGCATGGGCAGCTACAGTGTGGCTGAGGCCGAAGAACCTATGCCCAGGGGAACTCGCATCGAGATCACCCTGCACGAAGACGAAAAAGAGTTCGCCGATCCGGACCGGATCAAGCGCATTATCAAGAAGCATTCCAATTTCATCTCTTTCCCCATCTATGTTGATGACGAAAAGGTGAATACTATACCCGCCCTGTGGAAGGAATCCAAGTTCAATATCTCTCAGGATCAGTACACAGAGTTTTATAAGTTCTTGACCTATGACAGCCAGCCCCCGCTGGAAACCATCCACATATCAGTGGACGCCCCTGTTCAGTTCAACAGCATCCTGTTCATACCCCAGAAATCAACCCTGATTTTTGAAAACATGCCCACTGACTACGGTCTGGACCTCTATGTCAACCGGGTCCTCATCCAGCACAAAAATCAGGACCTCATCCCCCAGTACTTGGGCTTTGTCAGTGGAGTGGTGGATACCGAGGATCTGCCCCTGAGCCTGTCCAGACAGGCAATTCAGGAAAGCGCCATGATCAACAAGATCCGGACCACGATAACCAAGCAGGTCTTAAGCCAGCTGGACAAAATGGCGGATAAAGATCCGGAGCGATATACCACCTTTTGGCAGGAACACGGCAAGGTGTTCAAGCTCGGATATACGGATATAACCAACAAGGAGACCTTTGCCCGGCTTTTGCGCTTTAACGCCTCCTGGCACGAGGACGAGACCGGACTGGCCTCTTTGGATGAATACGTGCAGCGGATGAAGGAAGGACAAAAGGAGATCTATTTCATTTCCGGTCCCAATCGGGAAAATATCGCTGCCAATCCCCATCTGGAACTCTTTCGCAACAAAGGGCTGGATGTCCTCTACCTCTTTGAGCCGGTGGACGAGTTTGTGCTCCAAAGCATAGGGACCTTCAAAGACTATCCCTTAAAAGCGGCCGAACACGTCGATCCGGGTGAACTGGAGCAGTTTGCCTCCACTGAGGCCGAGAGCGCGGAAAAATTAAGTACAGACGAAGAAAAGTCTTTTGATCAACTTTTAAAGGCCATGCAGGACATCCTGGGAGATAGGGTCACAGAAGTCCGGACTTCCAAGCGCCTGTCCACCAGTCCGGCCTGTCTGGTGAGTCCGGAAAGCGGGATCAGCTCCCAGATGCAGAAAATCATGCATATTATGAATAAGGACAGCTCCATTCCCAAGCAGATCCTGGAGATCAATCCCAACCATCCCTTGAGCCGCAATCTGCTCAAAGTTTACTCCCGCAATCCGGATGATCCCTTTGTCCGCCAGAGTACGGAGCACCTGTTCGAGGCCGCCCTGCTCCAGGCCGGATATCTGGCCGATCCGCACACCCTGGTCAACAGAACATTTGATATCCTGGAGCAGGCCAGTTCCTTGTACACCAAGACCCAGGATATGACCGAGGAAGCCCGGTAGCTGTGGTGGGTGTGTTCAGCTTTGCCGGAGGCAAAGCTCGTATGAAACAAGATTTTAACCATAAGGTGGCCTGCCCTTGAGGGCAAGGGCGGCCTACTGGTGAGTTGGCTTTTGCGTAGGGCGGGCTTGA
>JAWLEI010000033.1:0-27018 GCA_041686195.1 Desulfovermiculus sp. | reverse complement strand
CCCCATCCGCCCACGTCCCAGAGAAAGTATTCACTCAACATTTCTCCATGCCTTTATTGCAAATTTCCATGCAGCCCTGACCATTGAATGCAAAGCGAATGAATTCCTGGCAGGGCTTTTTGTTACGCAATTTATTCTCCATAATTTCAGTTGATTCACCCTGTGTCTGGATAGCAGCAGTCTCGCACTGTGCACCTCAACAACAAAATTACAGTCACTTCCAGGTCCATCCCTTGACGATATGCGGAAAACAAACTATATTTATAATATAAATAAAATATAATATATCATTATGAGTGGTTATGTATGTTTACTCAATCACTGTTACCCCTTACATGTATTGTACTCCTTGTCCTTTTCACTCTCAATTCCTGCGCTGTCGGGTCGCGGGGAAAGGCCAGCAATCAAGGTCCAGGGAATTCATTTGCTCTCATGCAGCACCAAATTGATAAAAAAAGGGATCTCCCGCACCACAAATTTCAGGATTATCTGCCCTTCATGACAGAAGGCCCTGTAATTCCTGGCCTTTTCCAGGGTGTGGTTCCCCAGGGAAAAGCGTTCCTTCCTGAACATGACCTTATGGTCATCTCAAACTATATGTCCATTGAACGGACTGCCGCCCTCACCCTGGTCTCTATGCATGACGGGAAGCTCAAAGATGTACTCTGGGTATACAACCACGATGGCAGCATGCACCGAGGGCATGTCGGAGGACTCGCAGCCACCCGCAAGCACCTCTGGTTAGCATCCGGTAAGCACTTTTATCGGATCCGACTGGAAAAGATTCTCAATACCGAAGGAAATCAGGACATATACCTTAACCAGCCATTATCCACAGAGGTCAAGTGCTCATTTGCAACTGCTTTCAACGGTGTACTTTATATTGGTGAATTCAGGTTGCCGGGGAATCGTTATACAACAAAAGCTTCCCATATTTACAGAACACCTGATGGGGGCCTCAATTATGCACTGATGGCCGGCTTTCGGCTAGATGAACAAACAGACAATATCCAAAGCGACATGCTGGAATCCAGAACAGCCACTCCTTCTTTCTTTATCTCTTTGCCGGATAAAGTACAAGGTGCCGCCTTCATTCAAGAGCACATAGTCCTGAGCAAATCTTACGGGAGACGAAATACAAGTCATTTATCGGTACACCTCAATCCTGCCTATAGGGTTAAGACACCCTACTCTTTCACATTTGAGAACGGGAAAACCGTGCCTGTATGGCATTTGGACAGCCTGACGCACATAAAGACCATTGGTGCACCACCAATGACCGAAGGTATCACCAATTTGCGTGGAGAACTGGCCGTACTCTTTGAATCCGGGGCCAATAAATACCGAAGGAGTGCCCGGCACCCGCAGGATCGGATTCAAGTGCTGGATATGGGCGCCTTTTGGGATTAAGAGATCAACACTCTGAAATACTTAGACTTCAATTGAGTGCCGGGCCAGTTTCATGCTGGATCAAACTGGACGGCTGCTGCTAGCGGCGGCGCTTGTAGGTCAGATTTGCCATAGGCAAAGCTGACTTCAGCCCTCTGGCGAGGGCAAAATTAGTTTCTGCTCCCGCATCTTCCTACGGCTTGATTTCAATGGGGGTTCCGACCTCGACCAGGCTCCAGATCTCGTCCATCTCTTTATTTGTGACTTCAATACAGCCGTTGGTCCAGTTAAACCTCTTCGCCTCCCGCGCTTTTTTGTCCAGTCCGTTCTTTCGGCCGTGAATCATGATCAGTCCCCCAGGATCCACTCCCCTCTCCCTGGCCCAGGCTCTGTCTTCCGCATTTGGGTAGGAAATGTGGATCGCCTTATAAAAAGAACTATTATCCTTTTTGTAATCAAGTATGTATTTGCCTTCCGGAGTCCGCCCATCGCCTTGTTCACGCTTATGCCCCTTGGGATTCCACCCCAGGACAATACTGTACTCTTTTACTTTTACTCCCTGGGACAGAAGATACATCTTTTCCTCGGATTTGTGGACCAAGACGTAATCAACCTTTGAACCCTGGGTTGGAGCTGACCATCCAAAACAAAAGATGAATATGAATAAGCCGATGTTTCTCATAATTCACTCGTACACTTGCTCGATCTCCGGCCTGAAGAATGGGCCTGCAAAAAGTCAAAATTACAGGCTCAAGGGGCGAATGACCGCAAGCTGAAGGCAGAAAAGACAAGCACTGCGAGCCTGAGTTTAAGTAATGTGACGTGAAACTGTACTGTTATTTGCGCACAAACCGTCTTTCCATGCTGGCATCGAAGAATTTGCCGATACCGTATTCCCGGCGGCGGAAAAAACGGTCCGGATTGGGGCCGATAATCTGCATTTCCGGATACTTCTGCTGCACCTCAAGAGCAATCTGCATCTCCTTGGTGCAGCCGGTGGAAAACGTAGAATCCTTACCTGCCCAGACCGGGGGTATCCTTTCCCCCATGAGCTCAAAGCTGATTTCAATATCAGACACGGTCTGAAATCTCCATATATCCAGCAGACCACTGCGCTGGACAATCTCCCACATGTACATCAGATCGTCCGCATCCATGCCTTGTTCAAAATGTTCAGCCGGATTGATGATATATGTCTTTTCCAGTTTATTTCGCAGATGGTTGACAAAGGTATTGAGAACAGCAATAGCCTTTTCGGTTTGACCCGGAATGCTGCCCACAATCGCACTGTAAAACATGACCTTCTGCCCGTTGTCCCGGGCCTCGATCATCTTGCGCTTTATCCTTTCCGCCTTTTGCACCAGTTCCTTTTCGGAATGCACCCGGATCCGGGGAGATTTGGGCTTGAAACGGAAATGGACCACACCATTATCGTCGCGGTAAAAGGCCAGAATATCGCGGGTGAACTGATGCGAACTGAGGATCAGACGCCGGAAATTGCCGTTTCCCTTGGCAATGATCACATCCGCTTCCTTCCAGGTCCTGGCAAAGGTGACCGATGTGCGGTATATATTAAATCTCTCCCGGGTACCGTCGGAAATGACCACCAGATCATTGGCCCGCAAAGTATCCAAGAGCTCGTTTTTGGAGATGTTGCTGTCTTCGATCATGCGGGCGTCTTCCAAAAACTCGAAAAGGACGTTATCGTTTTCATAATCCCAGAATATCGGATAATCGTAGTAAAACCCCTCTTTCAGAGCCAGAATCACCTTATGGCCGCGGCGGTTAAGGGCCCGGATGATCATCAGATCCAAAAGGATGCCTCCGGCAGAATTGGGCATATACAGTATCTTCATCCCCCGGCAGCTTTCTGATCCGAATTTGTCGGTCATTATTTTCTCAAAGTCCACCCAGTCCCGATCGATCTCTTGTTGCACTTCGTCAGGATATGGTGAAAAATTTTCCTCCTCCCAGATGGCACTCCAGGTGGAAAGACAAAAAAGGCGCTTGAGTTCAAGGATATCCAGTTGCCAGCGCAGATCCTGAATCCTCTCGCAGCCCATGGTCGAGCTGGGGCAGGCACTGATAAACCGGCTGTATAGCGGGGTGTGCATAAAATCACGGGTTCGGATGTTAAATTTCTTTTTCCGTTCCTGATATGGATTTTGCAGGGCGCTCTGGCTTAAAAAGATGGTCAAAAGACGCTTTATCAGCCGGGAAGGAATGACGAAGGGATAGCGCAGAGTGTTCTGAAACTTGTATCGGCACAGGGCAACAATTTTGCGCCGCAGATACATGTCCAGCGGAACGTACCTGATGACATGGACAAGCTTGCGCCAGGTAGCCCGGTATTCATTGCGCAGCTCAGTGGTCATTTCTGAATTGAGCAGGTTGTCCAGCATCCAGTCCGTACATGGGGCGAAAAACTGGCCCTCATCCAGATCGACCATAAACCGGAGCTGATCCGGGGAGGCGTTCTTGTCCGGAGATATCAGATGCTCCAGGTCATTCTCGGTCATAAAATGCAAAAGCCAGGCATCCAGAAAAGGATCCCGGCCATACTTCAGATCAGCAATTGAATGTACTTCCGGCAGATGGCTCAAGACTCCTCTCCATATTTGCATATTGCCAGGACAGAAAATGGTCTTATATAATAATTAAGGTATTTTTTCTCGTATGAAACTAGATTTTGCTTTTTCCGTCACCCCGGCGTAGGCCGGGGTCCAGCTCTTAAATTTTTATTCTGGATTCCGGCTGGAGCCTGTGCTGGACACCGATCCAGTACCGGAATGACGGAGGAGGTAACTCAAAGTTTCTTTCTTGATCAAACTGGGCGGCTGCGGCCAGCGGCGGCGCTGAAAAAGAACAAAGAACTGAGCGCTCTGGTTTCTCGCCGAACATGTTTTCAAAGGAGATTGGACTTATGTCTATGACGGCTCTTTTTCCCACGGATTTCTCAGAGGTATCGTTGAAGGTTTTGGATGTTTTTGATCAGCTCAAGGCCATGGGTGTAGGCAAGGTTATCCTCCTGCATGTGGTGGACGAGAGAGGCTATCATGCCATGGAGGCATACGCCAACTTGAACGACCTGCAAAAAATGAATATCGACCACGCAAAGTCAGAGCTTGAAGACTTGGCCCAAAAACTTCGGGATCAGGGTGTTGAGGTCATTCCCAAGCTGGAAATCGGCATGCCGGTACAGCAAATCTTAAAAGCAGAAAAAGATGACCAGGTATCATTAATTGTCCTTGGTTCGCATGGGAAGAGCAATATGGCCGACATCTTCCTCGGCTCGGTAGCGGAAAAAGTAATACGCAAGTGCACCAAACCTGTTTTTGTGGTCAAGCGGTAATCCTGACACCTGCTTGGTAATTTTGTTCTTCAGGTGTCAGGAACAAGTACTGCTCTCCAGATACAGATCAAATACACTCAAAACCTTTTTTCTGGTCGCTTTGGTCTCAAAAACGGCAAAAGAAAATTGCACGTTCGACCTGGTCCAGGTCGAACGTGCAATTTTCGTTTTGGAATAATGCCTTTGAGCTGAGATTTTTGATCTTTGTCTGCGGATGGATCCTGACCTGAAAGTGGATCTCATCTGCATAGATATTGCCCAGACCAGCCAGGACCTTTTGGTTCATCAATTGCGACTTGATAGCCCCTCTGCGCGTGGGCAGAAGCTCGATGAACCGCTCCCGGGTCATATTTGGATCCAATGGGTCCGGCCCCAGTCCCTGTTCTTTGAGCCATGTTTTGACATCCTTTACAATTCTGACCTCACCCAGCTTGCGGGTGGAATCGTAGGCCAGATAGGACTGGTCTTCAAAATCGAAGCGCAATGAATCGTGGGGCGTATCTTCATATATGTCTTTAAAATATTGGATGAAGCCAGTCATTCCAAAGTGAAAGACAAGCCAATCCCCGGAATACAGCTGAGCCAGCAGGTACTTGCCGTGCCGGTGCGCGTGCACAAAACGATTTCCCTGCAGGGCAATGTGCAGCTCCTCAGTGGTGGTATCAGCCAGGACTCTGTGATCAAAGATGACCACCTGACTGATAGGCTTTTGCAGGACTGTTGATTTGAAATACTTCGTAAATACTTCAACATCAGGTAATTCAGGCATACATCACCTTATGGATTGTCGCTTCTGGGCTGAGAGTACACTTTTGCGCAGCCGGATATTTTTCGGAGTCACCTCTACGATTTCGTCCTCGCGGATAAAGTGTATGGCCCGTTCCAGGGTCATGGGCCGAACCGGGGTCAAAACTACATTTTCATCCCGGCCCGCGGCCCGGACATTGGTCAGCTTCTTTTCCTTGCACGGATTAGCGTTTAAGTCCGGGGGCCGATTGTGCTCCCCAAAGATCATTCCTTCATAGACCGCATCTCCAGGAACGATGAATATCTCCCCCCGGGGCTCCAGGTTAAACAAGGCATAGGCCACTGCATTGCCGGACCGGTCGGAGACAATGGACCCGGTGCTCCGGCTGGCAAACCGGCCTCTGAAGGGCTCGTAGCCAGCGAAGTATGTGTTTAAGAGTCCGGTCCCCCGCGTATCGGTTAAGAATTCGTCCCGGTACCCTATCAGACCCCGGGAAGGCAGACTGAATTCCATACGCACCCTATCAGTGCCCCTGGTATGCATGGAAGTCATCTTCCCCTTGCGTCCGGCCAGCTTTTCCGTGATCACCCCGGTAAACTCCTGGTCGCAGTCAATGATCACCTGCTCCATAGGTTCCAGAAGCTGACCGTCATCTTCCTTGTATAATACTTCCGGCCGGCCGACCGTGAGTTCAAAACCCTCCCGGCGCATGGTCTCAATGAGAATAGCCATCTGGAATTCCCCCCGGCCTTTGACCAGAAAAGTCTCTTTGTTCTCCATTTCTTCCACCTGCAAAGAGACGTTCTTCAAGGTTTCCTTGAATAGCCGTTCTCTGATTTTGCCGGATTGGACCAGGCTGCCCTCCCGCCCGGACAAGGGAGACGTATTGATGGTAAAGCGCATACCCACTGTTGGCTCGTCCACCCTGATCCGGGGCAGGGCCCGCGGTTCATCCTGATGGCAGATGGTATCCCCGATGTGAATATCCTCGATCCCGGACAGGACGCAGATGTCTCCGGACTGGATATGCTCGGCCGGTTTTAAGCTCATGCCTTCAAAGGTCTGCAAACGGGTGACCCGCAATTGACGTACCTGCCCATTGGTTCCCAGACAAACCAGCTGGTCATTGGTCTGCGCCTTTCCGTTCATCACCTTGCCAATGGCCAGCCGCCCCAGGTAGTCAGAATACCCCAGATCCGAGACCAACATCTGGAACGAAGCCCCAGGATCGCTCACCGGGCCCGGCATACGCTCCAAAATGGTCTCAAACAGCGGCCGCAGGTCCTTGCGCATTTCCCCCAAGCTCCAGCCGGCCACTCCGTCCCGGCCCACGGCATAGAGATAAGGAAAATCGATCTGTTCGTCATTCGCTCCCAGGTCAATGAACAAATCATAGACCTCGTCCAGGACTTCCTCTGGCCTGGCGTCCTGACGGTCGATTTTATTGACCAGGACAATGACCTTCAAACCTGCGGCCAGGGTCTTTTCCAATACAAAACGGGTCTGGGGCAGGGGGCCTTCCGAGGCATCGACCAAAAGCAGAGCTCCGTCAGCCATAGACAGGGCCCGTTCCACCTCTCCGCCAAAATCGGCGTGGCCAGGGGTGTCGATAATGTTGATCTTCACTCCTTCCCACATCACCGAACAGTTCTTGGCGGCAATCGTGATTCCCCGCTCCTGTTCCAGATCCATGTTGTCCATCAAGCGTTCGGCCACTTCCTGACCTTCCCGAAACAGGCCGCTCTGGCGAAACATGGCGTCCACCAGGGTTGTTTTGCCATGATCAACGTGGGCGATAATGGCTAAGTTACGTAAGTATTTTGCAGTCATCAAGGTATCGTTCATCCTAAGGTAATAAATTTAAAATTACAGAAAATGAGCTCTTTTGCCGCCGGTAAGCATTCATCCCCCTTTCCACCGCTCAGGGGCCTTTTCCAGCCAGGCGGCGACCCGTCCTTTTCGTTTACAAATGCTGAAGGACCCGAACTCCTGTGCCTCGCCTATCGCTCTTCCTATTATGTTTCGGCCAGGACCTGCATAACCGGAAATCCGGCTCTGAGCAAGGCCAGGCAGGCATAGGTCCTGATCAGGGGGTTTCCCTTTTCCAGCATGTGTCGCAGCTCCGGTTCCGCCTCCGGTTGAGCGCTCAGGCTCAGACAGGCCTGAAAGAGGATGTCCTCACTGCCGGTTGTGGTGATTATCTCCCGCAGGACCGGCAGAGCATCCCCTCCCGGCACCTGGACCAGCATGGACAAGTAAAGAGAAGTCAGCAGCTCATTGTCCGTCCTGGTCAGTCCCTGCAGAATGCGAACCGGGGAGCAGAGGGCGGATGCGGTCTCTGGACTGGACAGCTCTTTCCAGGTAGAAGCATCAGCTTGTAATCCAATCATCCATTCGTTGATAACCGCCTTGAGGTGTCCGTCCCGATCACTTGTTTTTAAAGAAAAAAGCCGGGACAAACCAAACGGATCAGCACTTGCCAAAAGGCCCAAACCGGCATATTCACGGACCATACGTTGCTCGTCATGCACCAGTTCGCCCAATTCACTCACCGCTTCCGTCCCCATCCTGGACACGCTCAAAGCCAGCTCCAGTGCCAGCTCTTGGTCCTTCTCTTCACGCATCATGTAAATTAACACAGGAATCGCATCCGGACCGGAAAAGTACAGAGCCTGAATCACTGCCTGCTGGAGCTGGTGAATGTTTTGCTGCCCAAAGAGGGAATACAAATGCCAAACATTCTGCTCTCCGAGAAGTCCAATAGCCCAAAGGGCCAGTGTCCTGGTATTCAGGCTGCGCCCTCTATCAGCGGCTATTTCATACAAATCCGGCTTGGCCTGCGCTCCTTTGTGCACCAATCCGGCCAAGACCACAGGCGTCCAATATGCGCCGGGAGCCAGAGAGGTCTCAGCCTCCCAATCGGTCAAGTGACGTTTGGCTGACAGGTTATCCACTTCTGTCCCAGAGCCAATGGACAACAAAAAAATCTGCATGTCCGCGGCACTCTGGGGGGACCACTTCTGAGCCTGCAAGGCCTGAGCTGCTGCCCGGCGTATGTCCGGGTCGTGAGCGTATAAGTGGCGGCGCAACTCTTGGGTATGCGCTGCATCCGGGCCCAGAGAAGCGATATACTCCAGGGTTTGCTCCCTGGTGCGGCCATGCCGGAAATCTTTTTCCGGAAGGGACTGAAACTGCTTGACGAGCTTGCGGAAACTTTTCAACATAAGACCACCAATGAGAGTTAATGCTTTTAGTTTATTGGAGGCCATCATGACCTATCCATCCTGGAAAACGCAGGTCAAAGAGATCTTTGGTTCCCAGGAGATTCCAGATGTAAATCACCAGAATCTCGAATTATTTCGTGATCACTTACGATCCAATCTGGAGGATCCCTGCTTTCTTTTCATTACCAGCGAAGAAGGAGCCCATTTTGAGGCCGTTTTGCTGCTTGACTGTGAAGAGGAAGTGGATGAAAGCGAAGGGATCATTGTCCAGGTTCAACGGACCTCGGATGACAAGCGCTTTACCCTCCCTCTGGCCCAGATGGAATGTCCTGCGGAAGATGCAGCCAACTCCCAACTCGTTGATGCCTACTGCTCCTGGTTTATTCGTTCCCTGTTTCAAAATCTTTGGGCAAAGTGAGGCCAACTTGACCCGACTCTCCCTCCCCGGCTAGATTGAGACCCGTGGAATAAAAATCAAGTTATCAGAAAGCTGACCAAACCCAAGCCAAGGAGACTGTATGCCCCAAGGACAGGAGGTACTGGCCCAAATTCGCCAATACATGGCCAGCCGGACTTTGCTCACCGCCTGTGAGCTGGATCTGTTTACCGCACTGGACCGCACACCGGTCCCTAGCGCCGAAATGGCCCAGGCCTTGAACCTTGATATTCGAGGCTTGACCAGAGTCCTTGACTGCCTGGTCACCCTTGATTTTCTGGCCAAGGATGAGCATGGGCGTTATCGGCCGACGGAGAATGGCCGGCTGTTGTCCGCAGACCACAGGCAAACCGTCCTGCCCATGGCCCTCCACCTGGCCCATACCTGGAACAACTGGCATCACCTGACTGAAACCGTGCGCCGGGGAGAAAACACCCATCAACGCCACGTCACCGATCTGAACCCGGATGAGCAGGAAGCCTTTATCGGAGCCATGCACGTAGTGGGACAGGAACTCTCCGCAGACATTGCCGCTGAATACGATGCCTCCTTCGCTCATTGCCTCCTGGACATCGGAGGGGGATCAGGTATATACACTACTGCTTTCCTGTGGTCCATTCCGAATCTGCGGGCCGTCATCTTCGATCTGGACAAGGTCATTCCCTTGAGCCGCAAATTTATCACTGACCATGGCCTGGAAGACCGGGTCAGTTTTGTGGCCGGTGATTTCTACCAGGATGAACTCCCCACTGGATGTGATTTGGCCCTGCTTTCAGCCATTATTCATCAAAACAGCCGGGAAGAAAACCGGGAGTTGTTCACCAAGATCCACCGGGCCCTGGAGCCGGGAGGCCGGATTTTAATCCGGGATCACATCATGGATGAAACCCGGACCAGGCCTGCGGCCGGAGCCATGTTTGCCTTGAATATGCTGGTCAACACCAGAGGCGGAGATACCTATACCCTGTCTGAGGTCAGCCAGGATCTTGAGCAGGCTGGGTTTTCCCGCATCCAAGATCTGCGCAGCGGCCAGGACTCGTTTGAACGTATGGATTGCCTGGTGGAGGCGCGCAAAGAGTGATCCTCTTTTTGTGCCAGGCGCAAAAATTATTTCGGATTTGCCGGGGGTCCCGCCTGAGGCGGGACTGAACAACCAATAAAAGGCTGGATACATGCTACGCACACTCATCCATTACGGTATCTTCCTGGGCCTTCTGATCTGCCTGCTTCTTATGCTCTTAGGCTATGTGTCCAGGCATCAATCGCCCATTGGACTTATTGAAGGCCAGCTCATGAACTGCCCTGAGCGCCCGATCTGCGTCTCCAGCCAACAAGAAAAGGACCATCCTTCCCGGGTCGAAGCCCTGGCCTATGAATCTCCGGCCGAGCAAGCCTTCAATCAAGCAAGAGACTGTGTTCAGCAGATCGGAGGGACTGTACAAAAAGTGGAGAACGGGTATCTGTGGGCTACCTTTGACTCGGCTGTATTCGGCTTTGTGGACGATCTCGAGTTGTATCTGGAACCAGAGAGAAACCGGATCCAAGTCCGCTCTGCATCCAGGATCGGATACTATGATTTCGGGAAAAACAGGAAACGGGTAGACAAGTTAAAAGCCTGTTTTCAAGATTCCCAAGATCTTGAAAATGATTAAGGCCATCATGCCTTCACTGAAAATGACTCACTCCATTTCAAGAAATCTGGTCCTGTTTGTTGCCCTCCGGGACCTGGCCATCTTCATCCTGGGGATCTGGTATTTTGAGTTCCGCGTGGGCTATACCTTTCCGGACGAAGACAATCTCCTGCTCTATTTTGTGGCTATCCCCATTATCTGGGCCACCTTGATCCAGATCTGGACCACGACCACCTATCGAGAACAAAAAAATGCCTTTATGTCTGTTTTCACCCATGTGGTGGCCGTTCTCATCCTCATCAGCACCGTCTTTCTCATCAGCGCCACATTAAAGACCATCCAGCCCAGTCTTGATCCCCTGGGCAATGTCTTGTTTCATTTTGTTGGCTGGACGGTGATTCTGTCCCTCATTTATTATGACCTGGTGGACATATCCCGCGTATCCCCCAGAACTTGAGTTCACAAGTATCGCAGAGGCCATACGCATGGCTGGTGCTATTTTAAGCTTGAGCCGGAATGACCTGCCCGGTCTCAAAATGGGGTAAATATTACGAGTGACGTATGCACGGAATTGATATCCTGATAATTGCCGATGATCCCGCGTCCATGCAGGAACTCAGGACAAGGTTCCAGGAGGAAGGATACGGGGTTACCTGTTGCCTGAGCAAAGACAAGGGATTGGCGGCTCTGGCTGAAAAGGAATTTGATGTAGTCATCATTGATCTGGAACATGAATCCATCGACGAGTTTACTCTCTTGCGGCGAACCAAAGAACACTCTCCAGCCACCGAAGTGATCATTATCACTGCCTCAGCCTCAGTGGAGATAGCAGTCGAAGCCATTAAGGAAGGGGCCTTTCACTATCTGCCCAAACCCTTCAATCTGGACGAAGTCCTTTTTCTGGTAAAAAATGCCCTGGACAAAAGGATCATGCGCCTGGAACTCATGGAGCTCAGGGACCTGGTTTCAGATAAACGCTACCTCAACGACCTGATCGGCAAAAGCCCCAAGATCCAGGATCTGAAAAAAGAGATCACCCGGGTTGCCCCCCTGGACTGCACTGTACTTATTCGAGGAGAAACCGGCACAGGGAAGGAAATGGTGGCCCGGATCATCCATCGGATGAGCCTGCGGGCTGAACGTAAATTCCTGGCTGTCAACTGCGGCACGTTGAACGCTGAACTTTTGAGCAACGAACTCTTCGGGCACGAAAAAGAAGCCTTTACCGGCGCCCACCAGGTCAAAAAAGGAGTATTTGAAGCCATCTCCGGAGGAACCATCCTTTTGGATGAAATCGGAGACATGCCGGCCCAGATGCAGGTCCAGCTCTTGCGTGTACTCCAGGAAAAAACCGTCATGCGGGTGGGGGGAACAGAAGAAATACCGGTAGACGTTCGCATCCTGGCCGCCACCAACCGGCCCTTGAAGGAGGAAATGAGCAAAGGAACTTTCCGGGAAGACCTCTATTATCGGCTCAACGTGTTCACTCTCCGCATCCCTCCCCTCAGGGAACGCATGGATGACCTCCCTCTTTTCTGCCGCTACTTTGTGGATAAGTACTCCCGGCAGTTCGGCAAGGATGTGACCCACATCTCACCTGCGGCCATGCAGCGAATAAGCGCCTATTCCTTTCCTGGCAACGTGCGCGAGCTTGAGAACATCATTGAGAGGGCAGTGGTCCTGGCCGATGGGCAGGTGATCATGCCCGAACACTTGCCCCAGAGATTACAGGGCCAGGAAAGACGAAGAGCCAGACAGGAAAGAACGGGCAGTTTTTCCACCCTGGCTGAACTCGAACGGGAGCACATCAAGGCAGTCCTGGAGCACACCGGGCACAATAAATCGCAGTCCGCCCGCATCTTAGGGATTGACCGGGTCTCCCTGTGGCGCAAGATCAAGCGGTTCGGCCTAGCCCACCAGGAGAGTGATTCATAATGCAACAAGTTGCAAAATGAATCAAGTGGCGTCAGCCGGCAACAGTCCCGCCCACCCGCCAAAAGTCAGACCCCCTTGTTTCACATTGCAACGTGATCCATATGCTGCCCACTTTCATCTTATTGATATATTTGATATTCACATATAGATATGTTTTGGCACACTCCTTGCTAAAAATCTAAATCAAATTTGAAAACATTTTAGGAAGGAGTTTCCCATGAGTCGAATTATATCCCTGTTCTCCCGCTGCAAACAGTTTTTTGCCCGGCTGGACCGCCTGGAGGAAGTAGCTACCTATGCCCAGGCCGGCATACGGCCGGATGACAAATTGTAAGGAAATCTTTGGCCCCCTGCCCCTTTCGCCGAGCCTCCCCAGCCTGCAAAAGATCTCAGGGGGCCATTTTTTTCCAGTTTACTCTTCCCAGAAGATGCACTCCACCGGGCAGGAATCAATGGCCTCCTGGATTTCGTCCTCTGGTCCCCCTTCGGCCTTGATTACATACGCCTTCTCTGTTTCCTCATCAAAGGCAAACACCTCTGGGCAGATTTCCACGCAGCTTTCACATCCAATACATTCTTCCTGATCCAATACAACTTTCTTGCTCATGCCACCTCCTTAAGGATGTATTTTGTGAGCATATTGATGCCGTCTTGCTTACATTTATCCTGTTCATCCATAAAACCAGTTTCATTACCTTTCTTCTGTACGTAAATGCGTCAATCAAGTCAATGACAAGTACCCCTCTGCCAGATCCTCCAGATCCCCGTCCCGCAAAATGGTAATCTGCCGTTTGTCCACTTCAATGATGTTCGCCTCGCTCATCTTTTTCAACACCCGGGACAGAGTCTCCTGCGATGTGCCCAATACCTTGGCCAGGGTCCCTTTGCTGACCTCCAGGTTCACATGCTCCTTGCCTCCCTGGGCATCCTGGAGCTGGACCAGATAGGATGCCAGCCGGCTGGGCAGTTCCTTGAGGGACAGATCCTCCACCAGACGAGTGAATTCGCGCAGCCGCCCGGCCAGTACAGCCAGCATGTTCAGGGCCAGGGACGGGTCCTCCTCAAACAGGGTGCGCAAACGTTCCCGGGGAAAAAAGAGCAGCCGGGAAGGCTCAAGAGCCAGGGCATGGGCCGGGAAAGTATCGCCGGCAAAGACCGGAACCTCGCCGATAGGCTCCCCGGGACCAAAAACATGCAGAATTTGTTCCCGACCGTCCAGGGAGAGCTTATAAACCTTCACCCGGCCTTGAACCACGACATAGAAGCCCTGGCCTGGATCTCCCTGACTGAAGATAGCTTGATTTTTCCCAAAGCCCTGCTCCAGGCTGATGTCTTTTAACTCCTGGATCTGTTTTTCCTGCAAGCCCTGAAACAGGGGAACATCACTTAATTTGAAAACAGACATAAGCATATCCTTATCATAATCATATGTGTTTTCTTACCTCTAAACCCTCAGTCTGTGTCTGGACAGCGAATAAAGCATCTTAAACAGTGTAGGTCCGGTGAGACAGGTGCACACTGCCAAAAGGATAATGGAGTCCTTGTAGGCCGCGGTGATAAACCCGGCCTCATAACCAATGGAGGCAGCCACCACTATCAGGCTCAAGCGGGAGGAAAGCAAAAATCCCAGTTTCAGACTCTCGTAAGCCGAAATCCGATTCAGAACAAAGAGAAGACTGGGCATAAGCTTGACCAGCAGGGCCAGTCCCAGAAGCTTTATGGTGAAGAGCATCTGCTCCCAGGTCAGGATGTTGTTGAGATCAATAACGGTCACCCGCCAGCCCTGGCCCAGCCGTCTGAGGACCTCGACGACAATCCGGCCCGCCCCGCAGATCAGTACCTGCATAAAATGAGCTCCTTATTAGGGAATATTCATACGAGCTTCAAAAACCATGGTCTTCCTCCCAGGGTCACTTGACCTGAAATCCAGCTCAGACTAAGAATGTACTCTGGATAGTGATAAATGCTGCCGTCAATTATCCCTCATTGTCATAAGGATTTTCCATGTCCCAGCCACCCAAATCGAACAGCGAAGATATGCGGACAGGTCACAACCAGTGCCAGGGTTTCCAGCATATCATGGAAAACCATCAAGGGGAGCGCCATGTTATTGTGCTTCAGGATTTTCCTGATCCAGATGCTATATCCGCAGCGTATGCCCATCAACTTATCAGCACAAGCTATACGATAGAAGCAGACATTGTCTATAGCGGAAGTATCAGTCATCAGCAGAACCTGGCCCTGGTCAATCTGCTGGGAATCAAGCTCCAGCCCTTTTCCCGGGATATGGATCTGAGTATATACACCGGCGCGATCTTTGTTGATCACCAGGGAACAACGGCCAGAATAATCGCCAAGTCCCTGGAAAAGGCCCATGTACCTGTGCTCATGATTTTAGACCACCATGAACCCCAAAACGCTCCCGGGGCTGAGTTTTCCGATATTCGGAGCTTTGGCTCTACTGCCACCATATATGCCCAATATCTGGAACAGGGGATTCTTGAATTGGACAGCGGCCAGGATGAACATGTAAAAATGGCCACTGCTTTAATGCACGGGCTGATCACGGACACCAACAATTTCATGCGGGCCGGCCCGGCGGATTTCTCAGCTGCGGCTTTCTTGAGCCGCTACCGCGACGCCGATATCCTGGAGCAAATCATGAGTCAGGCCAGATCAAAAAAAACCATGGAGATCATTCAAAAGGCCCTTGAAGAAAGGGTTATTGCCGAGAGTGTATCCATTGCCGGCATCGGCTACCTGCGCAGTGATGACCGGGATGCCATTCCTCAGGCAGCAGATTTTCTGGTCACTGAGGAAAACGTCCATACCGCCATTGTCTATGGCCTGGTTCAAGGCCCTGACCAGCAGGAGTCCATCATTGGTTCCTTACGGACCTCCAAACTCACTCTGGATCCGGACGACTTTCTCAAAGGTGCCCTGGGACAGGACGCTTCCGGCGCTCCCTACGGCGGTGGCAAGCACTCAGCTGGCGGATTTCAGATTCCGGTGGCTTTTCTGGCCGGAGGCAAGGGTGATGAGTACAAGCAGCTCAAGTGGCAGGCTTTTGATGCCCAAATCAAACAAAAGATATTTGATAAGATCGGGTTTGACTCTTCCGAGGGAAAAGGGGAATGAAGAAAATTGTATTCCGCAAAATTTGCTGATCAATATTTTACAATACCAGTAACTACTTTGCCAATTTTTGATCTATACAAATTTTTAAAACACAATTCCATGCACTTATACTCTTTGATTCTCAGCACCCATTTGACACAATTCTGGTTCTGGTCTAGACAAAATCCCGGGTGAACGTTTTATTTCACGACGAGGTCTACCCTTTCATCCGCACCCAAGACCCACCGCTTGCGTACTGATAACCCGACTCTTAAAACCGCAAAGGACATGTTTGTAATCGCCGATGAATACAAAAGATTTACAGCATATTGATCCCGAGATCTGGCAGGCCATCGATAATGAGGAGAACCGGCAACGCACAACCATCGACCTCATCGCCTCCGAAAACTTGACTTCGCCTGCTGTGCGCGCAGCCACAGGAAGCTGCCTGACCAATAAATACGCTGAAGGCTATCCCGGCCGCCGCTACTATGGCGGATGCACTTACGTGGATGTAGTGGAAAATCTGGCCAAGCAGCGGGCCTGCACTCTGTTTGGGGCCGAATACGCCAATGTGCAGCCCCATTCAGGATCCCAGGCCAATATGGCTGTCTATTTTGCGGCCATCCAGCCCGGAGATACCGTTTTAGGTATGGATCTGGCCCATGGCGGCCATCTGACCCATGGGAGCAAAGTCAATTTTTCCGGGATGATGTACAACATCGTGACCTACGGCGTGGATCCACAGTCCCATACCCTGGATTATGAACAGATACGCCGAGTGGCCAAAAAGCACCAGCCAAAGCTCATCATTGCCGGAGCAAGCACGTATCCCCGAAGCATCGACTTTCATATCTTCCGGGACATCGCCGACGAGGTGGAGGCCCTGCTTTTGGCCGACATGGCCCATATCGCCGGTTTGGTGGCTGCAGACCTGCATCCTTCGCCCATAGGACAGGCCCACTTCGTGACCTCCACCAGCCACAAGACCATGCGCGGTCCCAGGGGAGGCTTTATCCTCAGCTCCAGTGAATACGGCCGGGCTCTGAATTCCAAAATATTTCCCGGTATGCAGGGAGGTCCGCTCATGCATGTCATTGCCGCCAAGGCCGTGGCCTTTAAAGAAGCCATGGATCAAGACTTCCGGGCCTATCAAGACCGGATTGTGGCCAATGCCCGGGCTTTGGGCCGCAACCTGCAACAGGCCGGTTTTTCCCTGCTCACCGGTGGAACTGACAATCACCTCCTGCTTCTTGATCTTCGAAACTATGAACTTACCGGACAGGAGGCGGAAAAAATCCTGGATCGGGTGGGCATCACTGTGAACAAGAACGCCATTCCCTTTGATCCTGCTCCACCTGCGATCACTTCCGGCATCCGTCTGGGGACTCCTCTGGTGACCACCCGGGGAATGGATGAAAAGGACATGGCCAAAATCGCCGGCTGGATCGAGGCTGCGTTAAATTCGCGCAGCAATGAAAGCGCTCTGAACGAGATCCACAGACAGGTGCAGGACTTTGCCTCCTTATTTCCAGTCAACGCGGTTGGATAAAGAAGAGCTTTGCTTTTTAGCCACCTCAAATTATTCACCTGCCTGTTTGATCCTTGATCAATCCGGCAAACTGAAAGCCAGTGAGAGAATCACCACTCATGACGTCACATACTTCGATTTCCTCCCGGACTCCACATATCAACATCTCCAGATCCCGCTTGCTGAAAACTGTCTTTGACCTCACTGAACGAGATACTGCGGATTGGCCTGAACCCACCCGGGAAATGGCTCTGAACCTGGCTGCTGAGGCCTTCCTGGTCCGCAGCAATCCCTTTGTTCATCCGGAAGTAGTCAAAAAAAACGTTTTTGCCGCTCTGGCCGACCCGAATCAAGTATATGATCCTCACATTATTCAGCTTTTGTATCACCGGGTGCAGCAGTTCTGGCAGGAACAGAACGGGCTTATGCTTTTGCGAGATGAAATCCGCACCCGGCTGAAGACCGATATGCCGGAGGACAATATCGTCCAATCCCCGCATTCCCTCCTTCAGTCCTGCACAGACGCCACCGGCTTAATCATGGAGCTTCCTCTCCTGGTCCTTTTTCCGGAAGATACTGAACAAGTCCAGTCCATTGTCCGCCTGGCAAATGAACTGGGATTTTCCATCGTTCCCCGCGGTGGAGGTTCCGGGCTTACCGGCGGGGCATTGCCTGCTTTGCGCCGCTCGGTCATTCTCAGCCTGTCCAGGTTCAAGACCATCTTTGAGGTCGACTCCTCTGCCAGACGCCTGAGGGCCCAATCCGGGGTGATCACTGCCCAGGCTGCTCAGGCTGCGGCTGAAAAAGGCCTTCTGTTTACTGTCGACCCGGCCTCCAAGACCGCCTCTTCCCTGGGCGGAAACATTGCCGAAAATGCCGGCGGTCCTTATGCTTTTGAGTATGGAACCACTCTGGACAATCTCGTTTCCTACACCATGGTCCGCCCCACAGGAGATATGATCAACGTCCAGCGCATCGATCACCCGGAACACAAAATCCAGCCCGGTGATACAGCCGTCTTTCAGATTCAAGACCCGACAGGCCGGATCCTGGAGACGATTCATCTGGGCGGGGAAGAGATCCGGGGAAAAGGTCTGGGGAAAGACGTAACCAACAAGCATTTAAAAGGTCTTCCCGGAGTGCAGAAGGAGGGAGTGGATGGAATAATTACCGAAGCCGTCTTTGTTCTCCACCCGGTCTTGAAACATTCGCAGACCCTGTGCCTGGAGTTTTACGGATCCGACATGCAAAGCGCCGTGCATATAATCCAGGACTTGGTCCGTTTGCGTGATCGCATTCGGGAGCAGGGAACAACAGTTACCATGTCCGCCCTGGAAGAGTTCGATCGCCGGTACATCAAGGCCATAGAATATACCCCCAAATCCACTCGCCACCCGGGAATTCCGGCTTCGGTCCTTCTGGTTCGTCTGGACTCGGACAATCAGCGGCTGCTGCAGGAAACAGCCTGGACCATCCTGGACCTGGCCCAGCTCTATCCGGACGTGGAGGTCACCCTGGCTGCTGATGAAGCTGAAGGTGACAAGTTCTGGGAAGACCGGCATAAATTAAGTGCTATTTCCAAGCGGACCAATGGCTTTAAGATCAACGAAGACGTGGTTATCCCCATCCAGGCCATCCCGGAATTTTCCATCTTTCTGCAGACCTTGAATCTGGAGACACTGGCCAGGGCCTACAGCCAGACCCTGGATTCTCTCTCCTCTTTGCACGGACTGCATATGTCCCGGGAATACGTGGATCAGGAAAAAAAACTGTGCCGGGACATACTGGATCAGATAATCGGTCCCCAAGAGTGCCCCGAACCTGAGCTGGAAGCGTCCATCCGCCGCTTCTTCCGCCAGGCGTTGACCTTCAATCCCGGGTTTGCCCATACCTTGACCGCTCTGGTCGACGATATGTTCACAAAACGTCTGGAAGTAGCCAACCATATGCATGCCGGGGACGGCAATTGCCATGTGAACCTTCCTGTTCAGGCCAATGATCAGGACATGGTCCGTGCGGCCGAAGACTTGGTGGACAGAATCTTCTCCAAAGTACTGGCCTTGGGGGGACAGGTGTCCGGGGAGCACGGCATCGGGATCACCAAGATCCGTTATCTGGGCCAGGAAAAAATTGAGGCCCTGAAGACCTACAAGCGGCGCATTGATCCCAACAATATCTTGAATCCGGACAAACTGCAGGCCGGGGAGGTCTCTTCCCCACCCTTCACCCTATCCTGGGACCGGCTTATTGAGGATGTAGCCCATCATACCGAGTTGCCGCACAAGGAGCTGCTGGTAGAGCAGCTTCAACACATCCGAGCCTGCACCAGATGCGGCAAGTGCAAACAGGTCTGTCCCATGTTCTATCCGGAGAAAGGCTTTCTGCACCATCCCCGGAACAAGAATCTCAGTCTGGGAGCCATCCTGGAAGCCCTGGTCTACACCCAAAAGACGGTGAACATTGTCGATCCCTACGCCATGGGTAAACTGCGGCAGCTCATGGACTACTGCACCGCCTGCGGCAAGTGCTTCTCTGTTTGTCCGGTGAAAATCGACAGCGCTGAAGTCACCCTGCAGGTACGCTCCTATCTGGAAGGAGAAGGACAGGGCGGACATCCCCTGAAATCAAAGGTTTTGTCCTACCTGACCCGGGAGCCTGAGCGCATGTCCAGGGTGGCCAAGGCCATGGCCTGGGGTCAGAATCTGCAGAACAAGGCTGTGCGCTTTATTCCCTCCTTCTGGCGGCGGCGGATAAACAACCCTGTTATGCAGGGTCCTGGCCCAGAGCTCACCACCCGCAATCTGCACGACCTCTTGCCCGGTAATGAGCAAGGCATTATCGCTCCTTTTGCCTCAGGACCGTCCAAGCGCGGAGTCCTCTACTTTCCTGGCTGCGGAGGCGGGCTTTTTTTTCCGGATATCGGCCTGGCCGCCCTGACCTTGATCGCTGATTGCGGACTGCATGCAATCATCACCCCCCAGCATTTGTGTTGCGGATACCCCCTGCTGTCCGCAGGCTGCTCCAAGACCTTCTCCTCCTTGCAGGAGCGGACCCACGAGGCCTTAAGCTCCACCCTGCTCCGGGCAGAACAGGCGGGAATCAAGATAGATACCATCCTTACCTCCTGCGGTACGTGCCGGGCCGGACTGGAGCATCTGGATGTAAACACTCTCGGTCCCGGGCCGGTTCAGATCCAGGACGTTTTTCAATATCTTTATCCCTGGCTGCAAGGGCGGGTACCGGCCAGGAACCAGGGTCAGGGCCTGATCTACCATTCCTCCTGCCATGCCGCCTGGAGCAATGTGCCCCAGGACAAAGCAGCATCCATATATGCCCGGCACATACAGTCTGCAGTCCAAGACAGGGTCAGTATCTCTGAGCACTGCTGCGCTGAAAGCGGCCTGGGGGCACTCACTTCACCAGCCATCTACAACAAGCTGCGCAAAAGGAAAACCGGGAACCTCAAGGAGCTGGCCGCACAGGACAAGGCCCGGCACATTCTGGTCAGCTGCCCCTCGTGCAAGATCGGACTCTTGCGGATTGTGCGCAACCACAAGCTCAATCTGCAAGTGGAGCACACCCTGGAGCATCTGGCCGGCAAGCGCCTGGGACCAAACTGGCGGGACCTCTTGATCACTGACCCGGCCCATCTCTTAAGGGCTTTGCCCCCGGCTCCACACCTGGCTGAGACTTGAGCATCGATAGAACCATTTTACTCACCTTCTCCGGAGCCTAATGTCCCATGCACACATCTTCACTCGTGGACTGGAAGGCTGTTCTCACCCTGACTGTTGGGGCCACCCTGATCAGCTTTTCCGCCGTGTTCGTCAAGTTGGCCGCAGTCGGGCCGATCACGGCTGGATTTTACCGTGTCCTGTTCGGTGGTATATTTCTGCTCCTTTTTGCCGTGGCCCGGGGGTATTTTCGGGAACTGACCCGCAAGAGCCTGTACATGGCCCTTCTCTGTGGGGTGGTCTTTGCCCTGGATCTCACCTGGTGGCATAAGAGTATCCACGGTGTGGGCCCAGGTCTGGCCACGGTTCTATCCAACTTTCAGGTATTTATCATGGCCGCAGCCGGTATGATCCTGTTTTCCGAACGCCTGACTCTGCGCTTTATTGTGGCCGTCTGCCTGGCCATGGCCGGGCTTTTTATGCTGGTCAGCCCAGGCTGGAGCGCATTTGGACCCCAGTGGCGCTGGGGAGTCTACTACGGCCTGCTCACTGCAGTGGCCTATGCCGCCTACCTCCTTTCGGTCCGCTTTCTCCAGACCAAAAAATCCTTTGGCGCGGTGGTGGTCAACATGGCCCTTATCTCCTTGGCCACAGGCCTGATCATGGGGGTCCAGCTGCAACTGGCCGGGGAATCTTTTACCATTCCGGACGGCACAAGCCTGGCTGCTCTGGCCGGATACGGCTTTTTCTCCCAGATGGTAGGCTGGATCCTGATCTCTACCGCCCTGCCCCGGGTCCAGGTCTCGGTAGCCGGCCTGATCATCCTCCTCCAGCCGTCCCTGGCTTTTATCTGGGATATCCTGCTTTTTGCCCGGCCCACAGGCATTGTTGAGGTCATGGGCGCCGGCGTGGCCTTAACTGCCATCTATCTGGGCCTTACCAGGCAGAAAGGAGCATAAGACATTTCCTCAGCACTTTTTTTGCATGAACACTCCGGCCGGGATATATGCAACGCCATCAATATAGGAGCAAACAGTTCCTGGCTGCGAAAAAAACTGCTCCAACCAGCATCAAGCCTTTATCGCTGGCTGGAAAAGGGCAGTTCGATGGGTTTCATTACCAATATCATCCGCTCTATTCCGTTGATGAGCAGTCCTTCCGGCCGGGCCAGGCTGGGGAGTTCATCTCCCGGGCGCAAGCTGGTGATCACTGTGCGGCCCACCACATGCCGTCTCTCCCCTGCCAGCAGGGTCTGCGTCTTAACTCCCCACATTGTGTGCCAGATCACCGGTCTCTCTTGATATTGGCCGATGTAGAGCATAATGTGCCCCGGCTTCCAGAGCAGGGTGAAAAAGGGCTCCCCGCGTTGGATGATCAACTCTTCCTTGTCTGCTGCCGACAATCCGGAAAGATCGATCACCTGGCCGGCCTCTGCCTGTTGCGACGAATTGCGCGGCAGCCACAGGCCGAAGGGAGCAAACAGATCACGAATGCTGGCTGAACAGTCCCGCCTGGAGTACAGCCCGCCCCAGCCATAGATCTGGTCCATCATTTCCCCGGCCAGAGAAGCCACCTCCTCCGGGCCAAGCCTGAAGGGAAAACGGCGTGCATCCCGGCGGGAAACAAAGCCTGATTGGATCTGCAAATGCCCATTTGCCCCCCGAGCCGGGAGCATGACCTGGAAGCCATGCCGGTTCTCATTCTGGATTGCAAGCAGGGTTCCGATATGGGCCTGGCTGTGAAAAGTTCCCCTGGAATCTGCCAAGGACAAGTTGTCTTTGCTCACTGCCAGGAGCGGGCTCTGTTGGATGAACTCCTGCTGCTCAGAACTGACCCAAGCCACGTCCTGGGCCCGTACCCAACCGGAAACCCAGTCAGTCATCACCAAAAGCCAGGCCTTGTCCCTGGATCTGTGCACCACCCGGACCGGAGTGCCGGTCCACAGGACTGAATTTTGCATCATATCGAACGGATAACCCTGCCCGGCCTGATCCGGATCAAAAAACACAGGTTCCTGGGTGGGCAAAACACGGACATTGGAAGTGCGCACCGTGATCCCGGCCCGTGACCTGGAGGGAAATCCCTCCCGGTCTGCATTGGACCGCACCGCAGCAAACCAATCCTGCGGATAGGGCAGACCTTTGGCTGCATACAGTACCTTGTCTTTGAACTTATCCACGCCCCAGTACAGTTTGTCCCTGGGATACGAAGTGTTCTTATCCCTCCAGGGCCGAAAATATCTGTTTCTAAATTCCCGGGACATTTTCTCCAGTCTAGCCTGATCACTGTCCGGCCCCATTTGTCCTTGAGGATGTACGTACAGAAAAGGAACCTGCGGAATCTCAGACAGATCAGCCACAGATCCCGACTGCGGGTGATGGGTACAGCCGGCCATCAGAACAGAGAAAAGAAAAAGATTGAAAAATATCGTTCTGCTCCGCCCCGGCATGGCCTTCAGCCTTTGGTTCCTATGCCCTGATGTTGACAAAGGGCTTACCTCCTTCGTAGACTTTACCATAAATGATCACTCCCGCCTTAAGGGTTGAAAGTTTCAGATTTGCCGGAGGTCCCGCCAACGGCGGGACTCGTATGAAATTGATCATAACCCATTGAGATTGCTTCGTCGAAGACTTCTCGCAATGACGGGTTGGGTCCCAGCTACGCACTATCTCTTTAGCCCGTCATTGCGAGCGTAGCGAAGCAATCTCTCAGAAAAGGTGACAGAGTTTCTTCCTCGATCAAACTGGGCGTCTGCGGCCAGAGGCGGCGCACGTATGAAACAAGATTCAACTCGTTCGTCATTCCCGCGAAGGCGGGAATCCAGAACAGATAGAATGGCTTTCCCTAGATTGCCCGGCACTCACTTGCAGTGTGAATGTTCCAGGTAAGCAAAGAAAGTTATCCTGCAAGTGAGTGCCGGGCCGGGCAATGACAGAGGGGGCAAGCCGTAAGTTTCATTCATGATCAATCCGGCAAATCTTTTTTTGGGCGCTTTGGCCCAAAAATATTTCAGATTTGCCGGAGGCAAATCTGAAACCCGAACACCAAAAACAGGTCAACCATGCCCTTACCGATTACCGCCACATATCGTCTGCAGTTCAACCCCGATTTCACCTTTGCCCACAGCGCGGAACTGGCCGGGTACTTGCAAAACCTGGGGGTAAGTCACCTGTATGCCTCCCCTGTCTTTCAAGCAGTGCCTGGAAGCACGCATGGCTATGATGTGGTCGATCCGGCCCGGGTCAACGAAGACCTGGGCGGATATCAGGGATTCCAGGCCTTGGTTAAGACATTACAAACCCAGGGCTTGAACCTGGTTCTGGACGTGGTTCCCAATCATATGTCTATCAGCAGTCCTTTGAACCGCTGGTGGTGGGACGTATTGGAAAACGGGCCGGCCAGCCGGTTTGCCTCTCATTTCGACGTGGACTGGGAGGCTTCGGAGGCCTCACCGGCCAACCGCATTCTCCTTCCTGTTCTCGGCGATCATTACGGTCGGATCCTGGAACAGGGAGACATCCTTATTCAACGCCGCGGTCAATTCTTCCTGGCCTGCTACTTTGAACACGAATTCCCCCTGGCCCCCCGCTCTTTGGTGCAGATCCTGCATCGAGCCGCCCAGCGCCTGGGTTCAGATGAACTGACTTTTTGGGTGGATTGCCTGCACAATCTGCCCCTGCCCACGGTCAAGGATCGCAAGACCCGCAAACGCCGGCACCGAAACAAGGAAGTCATCTTCCGCTACCTGCTCCATCTCCTGGAGTCCTCACCCAAATCCCGGGAAACCCTGGATGCCGTCATTTCTGAAATAAACAACGATCCTGACTCTCTGGATCATCTCCTGGAGCAGCAGAACTACCGGCTGAGCTTTTGGCGTCTGGCCGGCCGGGATATCGGATACCGTCGCTTCTTTGATATCAACACTCTGGTCGGACTCCGGGTGGAGGATGAAGAAGTTTTTGCCGACACCCATTTTCTAGTCCATCGCTGGCTGAGTGAAGGTTGGCTGGACGGACTGCGCATAGACCACCCAGATGGATTGCGCGATCCGGAACAATACTTCCGCCGCTTGCGCCAGTACAGTACCGAGGTCTGGATTGTGGCCGAGAAAATCCTGCATCCAGGAGAAAGGCTTCGCTCTTCCTGGCCGATCCAGGGAACCACTGGATATGATTTTTTAAATGCTGCTTTGCATCTTTTAACAGATAAGAGCGCAGAAAGACTCCTGACCGATTTCTATGCAGATTTTACCGGCTGTTCTCCAGAGTACCACGAAGTCCTGCACTCCAAAAAGCGCCTGGTGCTCAAAGATCTTTTTGGAAGCGATGTGCACCGTTTATGCGAGGTGCTGCGCTCTATTTGCAGCAGAAACAGACGGTACCGGGATTTCACCCTCCCGGAACTGGAGGCTGTGATCACGGAAATTGCAGTCCAAACTCCGATCTATCGGACCTATATCCGGGCTGATAGTGGACAAGTTGATCCTGCGGACAGTGAAATCATCCGCAGAATCATGGCTCAGACCAAAGACACGCTGCCGGATACTGACCCTGAGCTCCTGCTGCTCATTGAAAAGATCCTTTTGCTGGAAAAGAGCGGTGAACAGGAGTCTGAATTTGTCATGCGCCTCCAGCAGCTTACCGCTCCGGCTATGGCCAAGGGGGCTGAAGACACGGCATTTTATTGTTATAATAGGTTCATAGCCTTGAATGAGGTGGGTGGCGATCCGGGCAGTTTTGGCCTGTCCCCGCAAGAATTTCATCAGACCATGCAGGAGCGCCTGCAGACCACGCCGCTGGCCATGTCCGCCACTTCAACCCATGATACCAAACGCAGCGAGGATGTCCGGGCCAGATTGGCCGTACTTTCGGAGATCCCCCGGCGCTGGTCCGAGCATGTGCGCAGTTGGGCGGCTTGCAACAAGGATCACAAATCACGGGGATGGCCGGAAGCAAACCTGGAATACATCCTGTATCAGACCCTGGTCGGCGCATGGCCTCTCGAAGAAGACCGCTTGCACGGATATGCGGAAAAGGCGGCCAGGGAGGCCAAGACCCATACCTCCTGGACCAGGGTGGAACCTGCGTATGAACAAAGCCTGCACTCTTTTATCCAGGCCTTATATCAAAATCAGGCCTTTATGTCCGAGCTTCAGACCCTGGTTCGGGAAATTGAGTATGCAGGATATATCAACAGCTTGTCCCAAACACTCCTGAAGCTGACCTGCCCTGGAGTTCCGGATCTGTATCAGGGGACCGAACTCTGGGATTTCAGCCTGGTCGATCCGGACAACCGGAGGGCGGTGGATTATACCTTGCGCCGCAATCTGCTGAGTGAAGTGGAGGACCTTTCTCTCCAGCAAATAATGGACCGGATATCGGAGGGACTGCCCAAAATGTGGCTTGTGCGCCAGGCTCTGCATCTTCGCCGCCGAATGCCTGAAACCTTCGGTCCGGCCGGGAGCTATGAACCTCTTCCGGTCCAGGGGGCCAAGGCCGCGCATGTCCTGGCTTTTGTCCGGGGTGGGCAGGCTGTGAGCATCCTGCCCCGCCTTCCCCTTTCCCTGGACGGAATGTGGGAGGATACCATAGTCAGTCTCCCAGAGGGCACCTGGAATGATATCCTGACCGATACTCAAGTTCAAGGCGGCCCACAGACTGTGAGCAGGCTGCTGCACGATTTCCCGGTGGCTCTTATGGTATAAACCGCGCTTGAGGAAGATGTCATTTTGCCGGATTAATCGAGCATGAGATTTGAGGTTTGAGCCAAAGGCGTAAGAGATACCCCCTTCGTACCCGGGGTCCTCCCTGGGGACGTCTTCTTCTTATGACTCCAGCCATTCTCTTATTGTACCGGCGCGTCACAGGGGGATCAGAAAATATGGTAAATTCTCGTTTCATGCGAGGGGGCGAATATGGGCAGGCCTCAATTATATATTGGCACCAGCGGGTGGAATTACAAGGAGTGGAAAGAGTCATTGT
>JAWLEI010000032.1:0-27383 GCA_041686195.1 Desulfovermiculus sp. | reverse complement strand
CTCGTTCAGGATGTGCCCCTCCTGGGACATCATTTCAGAAACAATCTCTGAGTGATGTCTTCAATCTCTCCAATCACGTTGGATATGTGGGTGTCCAACAGCTGACAAGAGAGTATCCTGTCTTTAGGAGTCGCTTTTTACCTTTCCGTAGCCGATCTTGGCCAGGCTTTCCTCCATTTCGGTCAGGATGTCCGGATCGTCGATAGTGGCCGGGACCTTGTATTCCTTGTTGTCCGCAATTTTCTGGATGGTGCCCCGCAAGACCTTGCCGGACCGGGTCTTGGGCAGCCGCTGGACCACAGTTGTGTTCTTGAAAGCGGCCACTGGACCGATCCGATCCCGTACCAGCTTGACGCATTCTTTCTCTATCTCGGACTCGTCCCGATTCACGCCAGCGCTTAATACCACAAAGCCCACCGGAAGCTGGCCTTTGAGGGCATCTTCCACGCCGACCACGGCGCACTCGGCCACATCCGGATGCTCGGACAAGACCTCTTCTATGGCCCCGGTAGACAGACGGTGGCCGGCCACGTTAATGATGTCGTCAGTCCTGGACATGACGAAAACATAGTTTTCATCGTCCATATATCCGGCATCTGCGGTGGTATAGTAGCCAGGGAACTCTGAGAGGTACTTTTGGACATAGCCCTCGTCGTTTTGCCACAGAGTGGGCAGGGCACCGGGCGGGAGAGGGAGCTTGACCACCAGGGTCCCAATCTCTCCAGGAGGCAGGGGGTTGCTGTCCGGGTCCAGCACATGCAGGTTCCAGCCAGGTGAGGGCTTGGTAGGTGAGCCGGGCTTGATCGGAAACTGGTGCAGGCCCATGCAATTAGCGGCAATGGCCCAGGCCGTTTCTGTCTGCCACCAGTGATCAATGACCGGGACCTGGAGTTTGTCTTCAGCCCAGTGCAAGGTATCCGGATCTAAGCGCTCTCCAGCCAGAAAAAGAGTCTCGAAGGTGGACAGGTCATAATTTTTGAGCAGCTCGGCCTTGGGATCGCGTTGTTTGATGGCCCGGAAAGCAGTGGGCGCAGTAAACATGGTCCGGACCTTGTGCTGGGAGATGACCCGCCAGAAGGCCCCGGCATCCGGAGTTCCTACCGGCTTGCCTTCGTACATGATGCTTGTACAGCCCTTAAAGAGCGGAGCGTAGATAATATACGAGTGGCCGACCACCCAGCCGATGTCCGAAGCCGCCCAATAGACATCTCCGGGATCGACATTGTATATGGCCTTCATGGTCCATTTCAGGGCCACCACATGGCCGCCGTTGTCTCGAACCACCCCCTTGGGCTGGCCTGTGGTCCCGGAGGTGTACAGGATATAGAGCGGATCGGTGGCCTTGACCGGAACACAGTCCCTGGGCTGGGCCTTGGCCATGGCCTCATCCCAGTCTATATCCCGGCCTGGTTTCAGTTCAGCCTTTTCCATGGGCCGTTGAAAAATGACGCACTTGTCCGGCTGGTGGGTGGACAGCTCAATAGCTTTGTCCAAAAGCGGCTTGTATTTGACCACCCGGTTGACTTCAATTCCGCAGGACGCGGAGACCAAGACCTTGGGCTTGGCATCGTCGATGCGGGTGGCCAGCTCATTGGCCGCAAATCCACCGAAAACGACTGAATGAATGGCCCCCAGGCGGGCGCAGGCGTACATGGCTATGCAGGCCTCGGGAATCATGGGCATGTAGATGATGACCCGGTCTCCCTTGCCTACTCCCTGATCGGCCAGCACTCCGGCAAATTTTGCTGTCAGGTCCCGAAGTTCCCGGTAGGTGAAGGGAGTGATGGAATCGGTGACCGGGCTGTCGTGGATCAAGGCTGTTTGGTCCCCCCGCCCGCTGTCTACATGCAGATCCAATCCGTTGTAGCAGGTGTTGAGCTCCCCGCCGACAAACCAGCGATAGAAGGGCTTGTTGGAGTCGTCTAAGACTTTGTCCCAGCGTTTAAACCACTGACAGTCCTCGGCCATTTCACCCCAAAAGCCTTCCGGGTCTTGAATAGAGCGCTGAAAGGCCTGTTCATAGGCATTGGACATATCCTTACTCCTCCTTTTTGGTAAGCGTTCGGGACCTGCTCGAGTACGAACCCTCAGGGACCATGGCGTCCAAGCAGATGTGGCAGTCGTCCTGGGCTCTATTTGCTCACCATCTGCATGGGGCCAGGGGAAAGAGGGCCTCGCGTCGCGCTCCGCCATACAATACTAGCAATTCGCGTTCCATGGCACCCCTTGCTCTTTTTTTGTTAATAATCATGGAGTATTAATGATGACGAGGGGCAGTTATCCCAAGTGTTTGTGTTGTGACACGTACGTCCCAAAGAATGGGCTTGGGAGATATGAGTAATAAAAAATAGGCATTTACATATCTGGGACATTAATGACTCAAAAAGAGATAGTTTTGCATGCTGCTTATGCCGAATTGCAAAGACTTTTCATGAGAATATATTATTGTGGAGATTATACAGAATATTGATGTGTTGTCTATGCAAAAAAGAGGGGGAGAGGCATGGAATTTTATGTTCAAGTGTCAGCCCTGCCTCTGGCCGCAGACGGCCGGTTTGATCGAGGATAAAATAGGGTATGAAGAGGGCTGGGCCCAGTAGCCCGGGCCTCTCCGAGGGCCGGGAGTGTGTTGATCAAAGAGGCTGGGCCTCGGAGAGGGCCAGCCCTACCCCGGAGAAGCCAGAACCATCTTAAGGTTAATGTCTCGTATCATGCGAGCTTTGCTGGATTGATCAAGGATAAAACTAGCGGGTGGGTTGTAGAGGCGAATAATCATTCGCCCTCTTATGGACTGTCACGCGTCTGCGTGTGACTGGCGGTCGCTGGAAGCCAGCGACCAGGGTTGAGCTCTTTTTCACAATGGAATTAGTCCAGACCGTGGAGTTTCATTTTTCGAAACAAGGTACGGCGGTCGATACCCAGTATCTCGGCTACCCTTGACCTGTGCCATCTGTATTCCTGCAGCAGATGCTCAATGTACTCTTTTTCCCGAGCCTGCAGAACTTCCTGGAGTTTTGCATGGTTTTGAGCTGGTTCTCTGAAGTCTCCACTCTCCTCCAGAGGGTTCATCCCCTGCATCTGACCGCTTGATCCCACAAAATCTATCCCCCCAAAGGCAAGATACCGGTGAATGGTGTTTTGCAGCTCCCGCACGTTGCCCGGCCAGTCATACTTGATCATGGGCTGCATCACATTCCTGGGCAGGGTATCAATCTGATCGGCATCCCTGTTTTGCTGCAAAAAATGATGGATAAGCAGAGGGATGTCGTCTGCACGTTTGCGCAAGGGAGGCAAGGTGATGGGGATGATGTGTATGCGATAGAAAAAATCCCTGCGCACCTTTCCGGCCTGCATGAGCTGGGTCAGGTCTTTGTTGGTGGCGGCAATGATCCGGATATCGGCCTTTTTGACTTCCCGGCCGCCCAAAGGAGTGTATCCCTGTCCCTCAATGGCCCGGAGTAATTTGACCTGCATGTTCAGGCTCAACTCTCCAACTTCATCCATGAATAAGGTGCCTCCATGAGCAGCATGCAGGTATCCGGGCTTATCTGTCTGGGCCCCGGTGAACGCGCCTTTGACATAGCCGAAGAATTCGCTCTCTATCAGATTCTCAGGAAGAGCCCCGCAATGAACAGTAATGAAAGGTTGCTCCCCCCGCTCGCTCAGAGAGTGGATAGTTTGGGCCACCATTTCCTTGCCTGTTCCGGATTCCCCGTAAATGATCACATGAGCCTGGGAGTTGGCAGCCTTGAGCATGGATTCATACACGTCGTGCATGGCTTGGCTTTTGCCCACAATGCCCATAAATCGGTCCGATCCGTGCATGAAGGATTGCAGTCTCTTGCTTTGCTTGCGCCACTTGGCTTCACTTTGCCTCAAGGATTCTTCGGCCTGCTTCCGCTCACTAATGTCCATCATGATGGTCTGATACTTGTGCACTTCACCCTGCAGGTCAAAGACGGGAGAATGAATAGCATAGTACCAGCGCTGGTCCCGGGGATTGAAAAACTCGGTGCGCACAGTTTGTCCCTGCAGGGAAAGATGCCCCTGACACCAGGAACAGGGAGAATCTTGAGCGCAAATCAGCTCATAACACCATCCGGACCCTGCATCTGATCCTATATGCTCCTGCAGTTTGTCATTCATGAACTCTATCTTGCCCTCTGGAGTACAGATGAAGATAAAGCCTTCGAAGAATGAAATGATCTCTCTTAACTGCCTTTCGCTGCTCCGGAGAGCTTCTTCGGAGCGCATGCGCTCGGCCATTTCCAATCTCAATTTGCGATTGGCCTCTACCAGTTCCTGGGTCCGTTCCTCCAGGCTTTGGGTTTTCTTGTCCACCTCCTGTTCCAGGTGCGAGCGGTAGGCCTGGTTCTCTTTTTTCAGCCGGAGCTGATTTAAGGCATTGGTCACCGAGTGTTCGAGTACGGACATGTCAGTTATCGGCTTGGTCACAAAGTCAAAAGCCCCGTGTCGGAGAGCACTCACCGCGTCCTGCAGGACTCCCACTCCGGTGATCACGATCACCGGTAAATCCTCATCCTCACGGTGGACTTCAGCCAATACATCCAGACCGTCCAGGCCCGGCATGCGCAAATCCAGAAGCAGGACATCCGGCCGGGAGTTCCGGAAGTATTCAAGACCCTGGAAACCGTCTTTGGCCTCCAAAACGGCAAAACCGCTGTCTTCCAGGTAAACGGCCACGCTCTCCCGGACCACTGGATCGTCGTCAATGATCAGAAGTCTGGCAGGTCTGTCTTCTGCGCTAGACACAAAGCACCTCCTACAAGCCGGCGAATTCATGCCGCTGCCCGGGCAGGCCGATACTGAACCTGGTCCCTTTATTGGGTACGGAATGTACATGCATGTATCCATTGTGATTGTTGGTGACAATAAAGTAGGCTACGGAGAGCCCCAGACCAGTGCCTACGCCCACACCCTTGGTGGTGAAAAAGGGTTCAAAAATCCGTTTGCTGGTTGCTTCATCCATTCCCGGACCATTATCTTCTACAGTTAATACTGTCCAACTTCCGTCCTGGAACAGGTGGATGGAAATTTTGGACTGGCTCCCTCCTCTCCTGCCTTCAGCCATGGCCTGTGCAGCATTGCGCAGCAGGTTGAGCAAAACCTGCTCCAGCTCAGTGACCACACAGAAAACCCGGGGAACATTGTCCGCAAGATACCGGACGATTTGTATATTGCGAAAGTCATATCTTTTTTTCAAGTCATACTCGTGAGCGGCCAATTCAATGGTCCGATTGATGACATCCTTGAGATTGGCCATTTCTTTTTTTCTTTCGCTGTTGCGGCTGAAGGTGAGCATGTTGTCCACGATCTTGGCCGCCCGCTCTCCTGATTCCTGAATCCGGCGAACAAAATGCAGAACCTGTCTCTGTTCCAGGTACTCGGCCACTGTATTCAGATCAAGGCCCAGGGACCGGGCGGCTTGAACATTGCCGGGCAGGTCGGGTGAGAGGCGGCGGATGATATTTTGGGAATTTTGCAGAATGCCGCCCAAAGGATTGTTGATCTCATGGGCCATACCGGCAGCCAGGCCACCAACAGACATCATTTTTTCGGTTTGGACCATGACCTCTTCCATGCGGACCCTGGAGGTGACATCATCCAGGCGGATGACCGCACCTTGAAAATCCTCCAGGACAACCGGATAGACCATAAGGTCCATGAATTGAGATTCATGAGAAAATCTCAAAGGGATTTTCTCCCTTGTCGTGGTTTTATCTAGTTCTACTGCAGTTCGGACCATGTCCATGTAACCGTTTAACTGGGGAATTATTCGAGAAAGAGGGTGATACAGGGCCTGCTCCGGCTCGATGTCGGTCAGGCGGACGGCTTCCTGGTTCCACTGGGTGATGCGCTGGTCAAGGTCCACGCTGATCAGGGCCGAAGGCATGGAATCCACTATATGCTTTAAGAATTGACGCATGCTGGCCATTTCCTGTTCAGCCTCCCGGGAGGCGGTAATGTCGTGGCCAACGCACAGGTATTCAACAATTCGGCCCTGTGCATCACGGACCCCTTTGTTGGTCCAGGCCACCTGGAGACGTTCCCCATTGCGGCGAAGGGCTTCAGTTTCATAGTACTGATATTGTTCCGGACAGCGGGCGGCCTGATCAAGTATATCCTGCATTTTGCGGCCACTTGAATCGAATTCAGGCATAAGAAGACCAAGGCTCTTGCGGCCCAGGACCTCATTCTGGGTATAGCCGAACAGATTCTGGGCAAATTCATTAAAAAAAGTTATCCGCCCGCCCATGTCCACCCGGAGGATAATGCTGTTGGCGTTCTGGACCAACTCTCTGTATTTTATCTCGCTTTTGCGGATGGACTCTTCCGCCTCTCTTCGTTCGGCAATCTCTGCTTCCAGGCTGTTTCGTGAGGTCTGCAGGTGCTCCATGAAGGTGTTGAAAAACGCTCCCAAAGTGCCGATTTCGTCTTGGGAACGAACTTCCATGCGCACAGAATCATCCCCTTTCGCTCCCTGGGAAAACTTGTACATGAGTTCTCGAATGGGATTGGTGATAGTAGCGCTGATGGACCAGGTGATAGGAATGACCAGGAGGAGGACAATGGCCATGGTGGCGGCGATTATCTGGCCCACTGTGGTCAGGGGGGCATAAAATTCATCCAGATACAGGGAGGAGGCCACTACCCAGTCAAACTCAGGGATGGACTGAAAAATGACCATCTTGCGGCGCAGTCTTTCTTCTCCGGGATTGCGCCAGGGATAGACAATGGTTCCGCTCTCGTCCCGGACCATGCGCTTGAGGGCACGTCTGCTTTGATCAGGCATGATTTCAAAGATGTTTTCCCCGGCATAGTCCGGGTGAATGATCAACTCTCCCTGGCTGTCCAGGACAAAGGAATGTCCGCTTTGCCCAAAGCTTAAGGAGAGGATGCTTTCCTCGAGATCTTTGACGCTGATCAACTCATTGAACTCTTCCCGGTAGGAAGAAGCGGAAATTATCCAGTCCCAGGGTTCAAACCCGGTCATGTACAGGGCCTTAGGCCGGGCCTTGTCCTCTCCTGGATTTTTCCAGTCATACTCCAAGTATCCTTCCCGCATTTCGAGCTGTTGCTGGATGAATTCAAAGCCAGAGAGATCTGCACCCAGGAGATCGGCATACTTGTGGTTGACAATGTGCCCCTGGCTGTCCAGGCAATAGATATATCCGGTGCTTCCGATCTGTTGGGCCTGATAGATCTCTTTGGTCCGCTCTTTGGCCTCCTGCTCCGAGATACGTCCTTGCCTGTATTGGGAATAAAAATAAACCGCAATGTCCCGATTCTTCTCAGCTATGGCCCGCAGATGATTTTTTATTGATACATCTGCGGAATTGCTTACAATATGCAAAAGAGTCTGGGTTGTGGTTTTGAGCTCCTGCTCGATGCCGTCTTGAATACGATTCTTGACAAAGATATAGAGCAGTCCACCGGCCAGGCTGAAGGCAAAGAAAAAGAGCAGCGAGTAGACCAAAAGCAGCTTGTGCCTGATGCGCAGGTTGGTAAACCAATCACTCATTGTCCTGGACGCACTCCCGGCAGATGAATCGGCCCTGGACCTGGAGCAGCTTGGACTGCATGGTCGGTTCTCCGCATATCTCACAGCACTGGGATTTATCGATCCTGGCCTTGTCCGGGACTTGGAATTCTCCGGTCTGGATGGAAAAGAGTTCGTTCAAGGGCATATCCAGGACCTGCTTGCTGGCCTGCTCATGAAGGGCAAAAAATTCCTGTCTTTCCTCTTCAGTGGCCTGGCCGTGCATGACCCGGCTTAAGAGTTCCTGATGCCGGCCGTCCGGAGCGAAGCCGTCCGGACGCATGCAGAACCGGATTCCCTGCCCGCTGGACCGATCAAGCAGAGTGAAGGCCTGCTTGCCGTGATCTCTATATACAAAATTTCCCTTGCCAAAGGTGCAGCCGGTGAGCACCTGGACGGCATCCACCCCGCAGGCGTCAGTTTCCACGACAGCCACCAGCTCTTCGTCTTCTGCCCGCTTGGTGCGCAAATGGTCCAGGCCGGCTTTGGCCGCTCGATAGCCGATAGACAGGCCTGGACAGATATGTCCGTGAAACTTGACGCAGTGCATAAAGTCTTCTGGAAATAAAAAATCTTCGGTCATGAAGTTCTCCTTGTGAAGGCATACAGATTTCGTAGCCCAAATGCTACCCGTGCACAGCGGTCACGACAAGGCAGGTCAGGCCAGAAGGCACGGCTCATAAGGCATGCGGGTCTGACTGCGGGCCTTGCAGCTCTTCCTCCTGGTCTTTGATATGTTTAAACTCATAACGTAGGCCTTTGACCAGGCTGCGGCACAAAAAGAGCATGATCACGGAAAAGGGCAGGGCGGCAGCGATGGCCATTTTCTGCAAGGCTTCCAATCCCCCGGAAAAGAGTAAAATGATTGCAGTGGTAGATACGGTCAGCCCCCAGATGATTTTTTTGGCTGCCGAAGGATTCAGGTTGCCCTGGGAGGTCATCATGGACAGGACAAAAGTGGCCGAATCGGCGGAGGTGACAAAAAAAACGCCCAGCAAGAGGACAGTGAGCATGGTCAATACCCCGCTCAGAGGGTAATGGGCATACAGGCGAAACATGCCCACAGACACGTCTTCGGACACAGCTTCGGCGATCTCCGCCCCTTCCCGCAGTTCCAGAAAAAAAGCCGCCCCGCCGAAGACGCTGAACCAGATAAAAGTGAGCAGGGTGGGTACGAGCAGGGCCCCGAGGATGAATTCGCGTATGGTCCTGCCCCGGGAGATGCTGGCCACAAAGAGACCGACAAAAGGGGACCAGGCGATCCACCAGGCCCAATAGAATATGGTCCAGGACTGAGTCCAGGCATACCCCTGAAAGGGGTTGGTGGACAGGCTCATGTTGAACAGTCCGGACAAGTAGTCGGCAATCGTGTTGGTGAACACATTGAAGGTATAGGCTGTGGGCCCGACCAGGAGCATGAATCCGAGAAGGGTGATGGCCAAAAGGATATTGGTCTTGCTCAAGATCTGGATGCCCTTGTCCAGGCCGGTCATGCTGGATATCATGAACAAGACGGTAACCACGGCAATAACTGCGACTTGAGCCTGAAAGGTGGGGGCGAAATGAAAGACTTCACCCAGACCGGTTGTGATCTGCATCGCTCCCAGGCCGAGGGAGGTCACAATGCCAAATACTGTGGCAAATACGGCCAGGACATCGATGCAATAGCCAAAGAGTCCATAAATTTTTTCTCCAAGCAAGGGGTAGAAACAGCTGGAGATCAAGGGGGGCATGCCCCGGCGAAAGGAAAAATAGGCAATGGCCAGACTCATGGTGATGTATACAGCCCAGGGGTGAACTCCCCAATGGAAAAAGCTGTATTTCATGGCGAATTTGGCCGCTCCATCCGATTGTCCGGCCAGGTATTCCGGGGGGTTGAGATAGTGGCTCATGGGTTCAGCCACCCCCCAGAAAATCATCCCGATACCCATCCCGGCCGCAAAGAGCATGCTGAACCAGCCAAAATACGAGTACTGCGGCTTTTCATTGTCTTTGCCCAGACGAAGATTCCCGTACTTGCTCAAGGCCAGCCAGACATTAAAGACCAGAAAGATCAGGGCGGCGATAAGGTAGGCCCAGCCAAAGCTCTCAATAATGTGCTCATGGACCAGGCTGGAATACTTGTCGAGCAGGGAGGGACTTATGACTCCCAGGCCGACTAAGCTTAAGACAATGACCAGGGAGATCCCGAATACGGTCTGTTTTTTCCAGTGCTCCAAAGAGAAGATTTTTTTTATCATCGCCTCTGCGCTCCTGGAACGATAAAGATTGAACAATTCGCCTTCTCGGCGATGAGTTGGGCTGTGGACCCCATGATTTGTTCAAAAGTGCTCTGGGTGTCGCATTTCCCGATAATCAACAAATCCACCCCATGCCACCTGGCCATGTGGACGATCTTGGCCCCCGGATGACCAACCACATCCAGGGTTTTTATCTCATAAAAGGCATGTTCGCATTCAGCCTTTAGTCGCTTGAGGTTGTCCTGGACCTGTTTGCGCCGTTCGGCCTCAGCCTTTGGATCCGGGGCCCGTTCACCGACATGCAGAATAAAAAGGTTCTGAGTGGCAAAGTCAGGATTGGTCAGGTATGGCATGACGTGGCTGTCAGTAATCTGAAAGTTCGTGGCGTACATGGCCTGACTCATCTTTTGCTCTTTGGCCAGAAAAATGGAGTGTTTGTATATAAAGACAGGGCGCTCGGCCATACGCACGACATCGGCCTCCACATTTCCAAGCAGGGCCTTTTGCAGGACCCACTTTCTCTCCCAGAGTATGCTTATAAAGTCAGCCTCCAACTCTGCGGCTATGGTCAAGATCTCCGAGGCAACGTGTCCCTGTTTAAAGTACATGTCCACCTCAAAGCCCAATTCCCGGAGTTTCAAGGCATAAGCTCGGATAGCGTCCGTGAGCCGCTCCTCTTTTTTCTTCTTTTTTATGTTGGTCCGGACATGGACCAGAGAAACGTGTTTGGTCCCAAAATACCTCAACAAACGGCCCATAGAGATTGTTTTTTGATCCGATTCTTTAAGACTTAAAGGGATAACTACATGATTGAGCATTTAAGCCCTCCCTTATTTGCTGCATGTGCAGCAAAGGAAATATAGCCAAAAACCTTCCAAATTGGTAGATATATTTGCAGGGATTATTGATACTGTATATTCAATTCATAATCCCCAAAGGCTTTTCATTGAGTCGCAAAGTGTTTATATTTAAACTGTAACAAGATGTTTGCATTATCACTTAATCTCCAGGAGGTTTACCATGAAGATCGCCGTGAGTTCCAAAGGGCAAACCCTGCAAGATCCACTTGATCCCAGCTTCGGACGTTGCCCTGGTTTTGTTGTTTATGACTCGGACAACCAGACGAGCACGTATCTTGACAATTCCCAGAACCAAAATCTGCCCCAGGGGGCGGGCATTCAAACCGCGCAATTGATTACCGGAGCCGGTGCCGATGTGATCATCTCCGGCCAGATCGGGCCCAAGGCCCTGGATGCTCTGAGTCACGCTCAAGTTCAACTCTTTGCCACTTCTGCTCAAACGGTGCAAGAGGCAATCCAGGCTTGGGAGCGCAACGAACTTCAGCCCATTACCTCTTCTGGAGGCGGACAGCCCGGAGCCGGCCAGGGTATGGGCCGAGGAGGCGGAGGCCGTGGTCGCGGTCCGGATCAGGGCGGACGGGGCATGGGCGGCGGAGCCAGAGGCCGAGGACCCGATCAAGGGGGACAAGGCATGGGCGGAGGAGGAAAAGGTAAGGGATCTGGTCAGGGCGGCCGGGGCCAAGGCGGAGGAGGAAGAGGCAGGGGGTGAGACGAAGAGCGACTGGGCGACTGAGTGACTGGGCGATAAAGAGCGTGAAAGAGGAAGGCAAACGGAATTAAGGTCAGCATTGATAATTATTGTCAAATTTTGCTACAAGACTGTGAGTCAGCCGCCATTTTCGGGCCTGTAAAGGCTATTATCGGCAATAATCTGGAAAAGGAGGTTGCGATGAGTGGAGACGGAGTCGGATGTGCCAAGCCTTCTGGTCGAGTGGTTGAAGAGGCTGGTGGGCAAGACGAGAGGCAACCCCAACAAAATCAAAAGGAGGAACCAATGGTGCAGGCCAAAGTAGGCGCCAAAGCGCCGGATTTTGAAGCCCCTGCCTATCAGCAGGGAAAATTTACTAATGTGAAGCTTTCCGATTATCTGGGCAAGTGGGTAATGCTCTGCTTCTATCCCGGGGACTTCACCTTTGTCTGACCTACGGAGATATCAGCGGTCGCTGGTAAATACGACGAGCTGCAAAAGCTGGGTGTGGAAGTGATGTCCGTAAGTGTGGACAGCGCTTTTGTGCACAAGATGTGGGATGAAAATGAGCTGGCCCACATGGTCGACGGCGGTATTCCGTTTCCCATGGTTTCCGACGGCGGCGGGAACCTGGGGAAGGTTTACGGGGTGTATGATGATGAAGCCGGCGTGGACATCCGGGGCAGATTTCTCATCGACCCGGATGGGGTCATCCAGGCCATGGAGGTCCTGGCTCCTCCTGTGGGACGGAATATCAACGAGACCCTGCGCCAGATCAAAGCCTTCCAGCACGTGCGCCAGAGTGGAGGCACAGAGGCCTGTCCAGCCGGATGGGAACCGGGAAAAATGACCTTGAAGCCCGGTCCGGATCTGGTGGGTAAGGTGTGGAAGGAATGGAAGTAGGAAGTAAGCTCTTTGATAATTAAGCTTCCAGTATCGCCAGAGGCCTGTTTTGACTTATAAACAGGACAGTGGGTTAAACCTTTGCGAACTCTTGGTTCATACGAGGGGATATATCCGTTCATGGGGCCTTTCCCATCCAGGCGCTGGAGGCCTGATTACGGTTGTTTGATTGGTTGCCGGACCATACTCAACCGGAGGTAATGGAAAGGAGTTTGCTAAGGGGCTGGCCATCGCCTGGCTGGGAAAGGCCCCCTCGTATGAAACAAGATCCAACTTGTTCGTCATTCCCGCGCAGGAACGTCATCCCGGACCCCGGCTTTCGCCGGGGCAGGCCCCGGATCTTGGTCCGGGGCAGGCTTGATCCGGGCCGGGCAATGACAGAGGGGTTAATCTCTCAGTTTCATTATTACAAGGTCTGTACTACATCCTCAACCATTTCCCGACATGCCAGGTGATATCGCCGCACATAAATATTACTCTACGCATCACTGCATACCGGCCCTTTCGTGTATCAATTCCGCAACTATACTCACCGCAATCTCTTCCGGAGTGTCTGCCCCAATGGACAGTCCGATGGGGCAGTGCACCCGGTCCAGCTCCCTTTGAGTCACTCCCTGCTGGCGAAGGGCCACATAGATGGCGTTCCGCTTTTTTCTGCTTCCAATCATTCCGATATATTCGGCCCTGGTTTTGAGGGCCTGGGCCAGGACATTCTTGTCGTGCACGTGTCCTCTGGTCACAATAACGATGAAGCTGTCCACCGGCATATGCAGCTGCTCAAAGCAGGCCTCGAAACCAGGGGCATAATGCAGCCTTCCGGTCCGGGGAAATCGTTCCGGAATGAGGAAGTCGGTTCGGTCATCGATAATGATGGTTCGAAACCCGACATAGGCGGCCAGATCGGCCGTGGTCTTGCCCACATGTCCGGCTCCAGTGATATACAGGGTGCCGGGCGGGCGGATGGGCTCGACCAGAAGCGTGCAGGCATCTTGGTGAGCAATTGTGGGCAGCCTTGATGTATGGGCCAATCTCCGGGCTTCCTCCCTGAGGGAAGCAGGGATGGAGTCTGCAAGCGAGGCCGGGTCCAGGGTCCGGTCCAGGAGGTTCGTCTCCTGGGACTTTTGGATAAAGACTGTGCACAGGGAGCTGGCCTGTCCTGCATCCCAAGCAGCCAGCAAGCGGGAAAAGAGTTCCTCATTTACGCGGCCTGCAGGGATGTATTCCAAGAGGATCTCTTGTTTTCCGCCGCAGATCATGCCTGCGTCTGCGGCCTCCTTTCCGGTCAGGTCCAGGGCAAGCAGCGTGCTGCGCCGGGTTTGATGCACGATTTGAGCTTTGCGCTGGGCCATGGCCTCGCCAGGTCCCCCGCCCACGGTCCCCTGACTGCGGCCGTCTATGGATACGGCCATCCGGGACCCTGTGCTGCGGGGAGTTGACCCGCTGCTGGTGACTATGACCGCACTGACAACCGGTCGACCCGAAGCGAGTTCTGAATGAATAAATTCAAGGAGGTTACGCATAAAGGAGCCTGTCTGTGTATCTTTTCAAAAGGGTAAAAACACAATACGTCCCTCGATTTTGTTATAAATCGGGAACAATTTCCTGTACCGAACAGGACAGGATACTCTCCATCCTGGCCTGGACCGTCAAGGCATTCGCCAGTCGTCTGGAAATAGCGGCTACGGCCTGAGGGTCATGGCTGAAAAGGTCCAGCTTTTCCTGGAAACGATCCCGTACACTGACCCGTTGGGACCCCCGGGTCAGCTTATCGGCCAGGTAGACGACTTCTTTGGCCGTAATGTCTTGGTCTTTGAGCAGGGTCAAATCTCTATGGGCAGCCACAATTGGAGCCATGTGATCGAGGCCCATGCAGTACAGCAGCCTCCCCCCGGCTTCTTCATGCCGAGGCTGCCCCTTGGCCAGGTCGTGAACCAGGCCGCAGACATAGGCCAGTTCGACATCCACGCTGCATCCGGCCCGGTTCAGGGCAATGGTCATGGCCTCGGCGGTCTGGGCCACGGCCAGGCCGTGAGCTAGACCGGCTTCAGAAATTGGATAGACGCTCTGGATCAGGGTCCAGGCTTCCTCCCTGTCCAGCCTGACCAGGGAGGAAGCTCTTTGTTCAGCCTGGGCAAAATCTTCAGGCCGGTCCATGTCCAGGAGGATGTTATGATCAAAAGTATCCACATCCAGGGATTGATCTTCAACGTGCTGCAATACATGGCGTAAACCGCCATGTCCCTCATGCGCAGCAATAGGTTTTTTCAGTTCAGTGGATATCAGGGGAGGGTGACCCCGGTGTTTCTGAAAGCAAGGGGAGGCAACCAATGGTGCGTGCTGGTGATAGCGCAGGGCTGTTTGGGCTATGGTCCAGGGCCTGACTAGGGGGATGTCTACCGGCAGCAGAAAAAAAGCTTCGGCCTGAGCGGGCAGAGAGGAAACACCGGTCAGGACAGAGGAAAACATGCCCTGGGCATAGTCAGGGTTGTATACCCAATTCACTCCCAGTTGGGCGCAGGCCCCGGCCACTTCCTGGTGTCTGTGGCCGGTGACCACGGTAATATCAATGATTCCGGACTGACGGAAGCTTTCCACGCACCTGGCCAGAGCAGTTTTTCCATCCAAGAAAAGTAAGGGCTTGAACCGGCCCATACGCCGGGAAAAACCGGCGGCCAGGATCAAAGCTTGGATGTTCAAGGCTATGCCCCTTTGCCGAATGGACACCGGGGATAGCGGCAGGCTGAGCAGTTCATGCACATGCCGCCGTGGCCTAAGGATATAATATCCTTACGGGTTACCTGTTCCCCGGCCAAGAGACGGGGGACAACAAGATCGAAAATACTGGCCTGGTAATACATGACGCATCCGGGCAGGCCAACAATGGGCACCTCCTTAAGCCAGGCCAGCATGAACATGGCCCCGGGCAATACCGGTGCCCCATAGGTCACTATCTCCGCTCCGGCAGCCCTGATCGCAGCCGGGGTCTGATCGTCAGGATCCACAGACATGCCCCCGGTGAGGGCAATGAAGTCCGCCCCGTGTTCAATGAGCCGAAAAATGGCCTCAATAGTCATGTTTAGCTCATCAGAGACCATGATTTGTGCACTGATTGCGCTTCCCAGCTCTTCAAACTTGCGGCGAACCACTGGAGAAAAGCCGTCTTCAATCAAACCATTATACACCTCACTCCCTGTGACCACCAGGCCGACCTGGGCTGAGCGCAAAGGCTTGACCTCCACTACGGATTGCCCGGCGCAGAGATCCTCAACCTCCTGTATACACGAATTTTGGACCACCAAAGGGATAACCCGGGTCCCGGCCACAGATTGTCCCTTGGCAACCACCTGATTGCTGTGAATGGTGGCGAACATCACATCTTGAATTTCGTTTATTCTTTCCAGGAGCCGGGTGTTGACCTTGAGCAGGCCCTGGTCTTGCGCTGTGAGGTTGACTTTGCCCTCGCTGGGCTGGCTCTGGTTCAGGTTGGCTCCGGCTGCAGCCGCAGCCATGCGCTGTGCGGCCTCATCTTCATGAATAAAATCCCGGCCCAGATTCAAAACGTAGACTTGGCGCTTGCCCATGGACAAGAGCAAGGGGATGTCAGATTCCTGAATCACATGCCCCTTTTTCAGGGCCGGCCCTTTGAACTCTTTGGGTACAATCCGGGTGATGTCGTGTCCAAGGACCATGCCCACCGCCTTGTGCACATCAACTTTTTGGTACATGCATGCCTCCCTGATGCGCTGTGCTGAATTGTAATATGTGATATATCATATCCAAAAAATCGTGTTGTCAACCCCAAAAGGGGTTGACACAGGGCTTATTGGTTCTCCTTACTACATCCAATTATATCAATGCGTCTACTCTATGTCTCATATTAAACGAGATCAGTCTTTGCCCGTCATTCCCGCGAAGGCGGGAATCCAGAGCAGATGGAAGGGCTTTCCCGGCACTCACTTGTAGCTTTCAAGTTTCAGCTAAATACGAAGCTTCGTTCTGCAAGTGAGTGCCGGGCCGGGCAATGACGGAGAAAGACGTCCTCAGGTTTCATGATTGACAACCCTCTGTGTGTATGTGATATATCAAATACCAGGATGAGCAGGGTGCATCTGTACGAAGCATAATCCGGAGTTTATAAACAATGTTTCAGCGGATAATCAGGATTGAGAGAAGCTCAACCGTTGTGTGCATGGCAAAGCTCAATCGATGTCGTTGAAGAGCTGGTGCTTCTTAAGGAAAAATGAGGAAAAAAATCTTGACATATGACATGCTGTATGTGATATGTCAGCCAAAAAATGAGTGAAAAAAATTCCAGTCGTATGTGCCAGGGTGAGGTTTTTAGGTGGGCTGTATATGTTCATAAGAAACAGGGAGTTATGGAATGTTTGACTATTTGTTGTATGGAATTTTGACTGGAAGTGTATTGCTTTTAGGCTCTGTGGGGTTTTCCATAATTCGTCAGGTGGAAGGGTATTTAGATATAGGTTATGGGCAATATATTGCCATTGGTGCCTACATTTCCTGGTACCTCTACAGTCTTGATATACATATCATACTTGCCTCTGTTTTGGCTGTTGGGTCCACGTCCTTGCTTGCTCTCCTTTGTAATATAATATTTTATAAACCAATTAGATCATATGGAAATGTGATGCTCTTGTTTACCTCTGTGGGTGTAGCATTCCTGCTCAATGGTGCCATTGAAGCGATCTGGGGAGTGAGTGCAAAAAATTTCAATGTTCCTGTTCCCCATGTTTTTCATTTAGGGGACACCTTTATGGTAACTTCAACTGAGCTTGTTATTATTCTTGTGGCTTTCCTTGCTACTTTGGCAATCCATATTTTATTTAAAAAAACTAAAATAGGCAAAGCAATACGAGCCATGGCCAGCAACTTTCAGCTGGCCAATATCCGCGGTATTGATACCTCAAAGATGTCCTCATATGTGCATCTTATTGCCGGAGCATTAGGTGGTTTGGCCGGGGTTATCATGGGCATTAGCGGCACGTTATATCCAGACATTGGCTGGTCGCAAATTCTCTTGATCCTCTCTGCTGTTATTTTGGCTGGTCTCCAGGGAAGCATATATGGAGTCATGCTTGCGGCCATGCTTATGGGTGTGGGGATAGAACTCAGCTCTATGGTCCTGCCCTCTGCGTACGATACAGCTGTGGCATTTGTAGTTATTATAGTTGTTCTATTTATCAAACCCGAAGGGTTGTTCAGGAGAAGATGAGAACCACTGGTGGTTGTATCAGTTAAATCAAGGAGTTTTGCGCAATGAACTTTGTCGTCGGAATACTTCTCGTGGTGGCAGTTTACGCCATAATGGCCATGGCTCTTAATTTATCCTATGGTCAAACAGGTCTCATCGATTTTGGTCTCATGGCCTGGGTAGCTATCGGAGCCTATGCCTATGCCATTATCACCATTCCCCCGCCGAGTCCTGTAGATGACTATAGCATCGGTCTGAATTTACCAGTTTGGGCTGGTATTGCGGGGGCCATACTCATCCCTGCCTTAGTGGCCGCAATTATCGGGCTTCCTGCGCTGCGATTGCGCGGTGAATACCTGGCCGTTGCCGCCTACGCCTTCTCTATGGTTGTAGCCAGGGTCTTCACCAATGAATCGTGGCTGACAAATGGGAATCGTGGTTTTTACGGCTTGGAACAGCCTTTTCGGGATTTTTTCAGTTCTACCATTGTGTACCAGTATTTTTTATTGCTGATTCTGGTCCTGATAGCGGCTGGGCTTTACTGGTTCCTGCGTACCATTTCGCTGGCCCCTTTGGGCAGATCTTTGAAAGCTATTCGTGAAAATGAGGAAGTTGCCCTATCCATAGGTAAAAACCTGTTCGTTTTCCGGATGAAAGCCTACATCCTGTCTGCAGCGATTTTTGGCTTCGCTGGTGCCTGCTATATGTGGTATACTACAGTTATTGTCCCGGGCATGTTTACAGAAACAATGACTTTTACAGTCTGGATTTCTTTGATTTTAGGGGGGACAGGAAATTACAAGGGAGCCATTCTCGGTGCCCTGGTCCTGATTGGCGCTCAGGAGATGACACGTTTAATTGAGTCTTCTTCAGATTTTGCACACCTAGTGGCTGCTATTCGTCATATGACCATTGGCTTACTTCTCGTGCTGATTATACGGTTTAGACGCAGAGGGCTTTTTCCGGAACAAAAAGTTGTCATGTGATCTCGAGGGATGCTTTTAGACTTCAAATTACAACCAGGTCACGGCGCCTTTTGAGGAGTTGATTTATGGACAGCTTGCAAGTTCAAAACGTTACCAAACGATTTGGCGGTTTTACCGCCATCTCCGATTGTAGCCTTGAGGTCCCGAAAAGCAGGATCACGGGCTTGATTGGTCCCAATGGAGCCGGAAAAACGACTCTTTTTAATTGTATTTCCAGCTTTTTGCCTGTGAGTGAAGGTCACATTTTGCACAAAGGAGCAGACATCACCAATTTGCCTGCTCATTCAATCGCACAAAAAGGAATTGCCCGGACTTTTCAAGTCCCCCATGGCTTTAAGCGGCTGACAGTTATGGAAAATCTTATGGCCGCTCCATTGCACCAACAAGGAGAAAGTATTTGGAATATCCTGACCAAACCAAGTCAATACAAAACAGAAGAAAAGGCTCATAAAGAAAAAGCCATAAAACTGCTGGAAAGAACAAACCTGGCTGATCGGCGCAATGATGTGGTAGACAACCTCACTACTGGTGAGGCCCGTATGCTCGAGCTAGGAAGACAGCTTATGCTAGATCCAGAGTTCTTATTGCTTGACGAGCCCGCAGCCGGAGTAAATCCTTCGGTTCAAGATATTTTGAGTCAATTTATTTTTGAACTCTTTGATGAGGGAATGACTTTTTTAATTATTGACCATAATCTGGGATTCATCACCAGGTTGAGCCACTATATCTACGTTATGAATGCAGGCGTAATATTCTATGAAGGACCGCCTGATGTTGTGATGAACAATGAAGAGGTTAAGGAAATTTATTTGGGGAGGACGGCGGCATGAGTTTGCTCACACTGGATAATCTCTGTTCCGGCTATCAAAAACTGGAGGTCCTCCACAACATAGATCTTTTTGTGGACAAAGGAGAAGTTGTCAATGTAATTGGGGCCAACGGAGCTGGAAAATCTACCCTCATGCATACAATCTGCGGAGTTTTACCAGTCCAAAAAGGCGAGATCACATATAAGGACACCAGGATTGATTCGCTCCCCACGTATCTACGAGTTGAGATGGGGATGGGGTATGTCCCCCAGGATGCTAATATTTTTCCTGATTTGACGGTCCAAGAGAATCTGGAGATGGGGGGATTCACGATTTCTAATCTGAGCCAAAAAATAGAGGAAGTATTTGATTACTTTCCAAAACTCAAAGAACGAAACACGCAGTACGCCAGTACCCTCAGCGGTGGAGAGAGGCAAATGTTGGCGGTGGGCTCTGCCCTTTTGACCAGTCCGGACTTGTTGATCCTAGATGAACCAATTAGCGGATTGTCACCGCAAGCTTCGCAATCTCTCATCGAGAGCATCACCAATATTAATAAAGGGGGATGCTCATTACTCTGGGTGGTTGAAGAAAATCCTCGCGAATCCCTGTCACATGCTGATAGAGTATATTTGTTGTCCAATGGTAAAGTTGTAAAGGAGGGGAGTTCTGATGATTTCCTGGCCGATGAAAACTTTGAAAAACTTTTTTTGGGTCACGATGTTGATGCGGCATCTGAATAGTGAAACTTAATTATTAAAAGCAGTTTGTTTGAGCGTTTGCAGGCAAGAGAATTAAATTACATAAATGAATCACCCTGAGATCACTGGAGGAGAGTATGAAATATCTGAAGTCTATTATCTCGTTTGCAATGTATCTTGGCCTTTTTGTTTTAAGTGTTAATCTTATGACAGCTGAATTATCCTTTGCGGAGGAATCGCAAGAAGACCCCATACGCTTTGGGATTCTCGCATCATTTTCAGGGGAGATGGCTGGATTTGGAAAATACGCATATAATGCAGCCAACTTGGCAACCAAAGAAATTAACGAAGCAGGGGGGCCATTGGACCGAAAAATCGAACTCTACAGGGAGGATGACGAGTCATCTGTGGAGCAAGGTATCAGAGGATGTAGAAAATTGATAACCCAAAATGAAGTCATTGCCATAAATGGGCCTGTATCTGATGTTATTACGGCAAGTATGAACTATGCTAAAGAAAGCGAGGTGGTGATTGCTTCGCCCTATGCTGGATCCACTAAATTGGACAAATTGGGTGGAAAGTATCAATTTCGGACCTGTCCATCGGATAGTTTTGATGGCAAAGCCTCCGCTCAAATGCTCATGGATGAAGGCTATCAGCGAATTGCGATCATGCATGTAAATGATGAAGGCTCCACAAGTGTTGCAGAAAGCTGTGAAGAGGCTTTTAAAGAGCTAGGCGGTGAAGTAGTATCCAAAGTGTCTGTGTCAGGGGGGAAAAGCAGGTACCTCTCAGAGCTCAAAAAAGCATTTAAGGACGATCCGGAAATACTTTTTCTAGCGGCAGGTCAGGATACCGGCCCCACCATCATTAAGAATTGGAATCAACGCGGCTACGGTGAAAACATGATGGTTACCGCAGATCTGGCGATAACTGAATTCTTTGATCTTGTCTCACCAGAGGTTGCCGAAGGCTTCTTGGGTGAAATGCCAATTACCCAAAAGGATACCGAGGAATACGAGCGCTTTGCTAAAAAATGGGAAGATGCTTACGACAGCAAGGCATCTGGCGCTTATCAGGCGAATGCTTATGACGCTCAAATCATACTGGCTTTAGCCATTGAAGCAGCTGGAGAAGCAAGCGGTGAGGCAATTGCTGAAAATTATAGAGCTGTGGCCTCCCCCCCAGGAAAAGAAGTCATATCATTTGAGCAGGGGATTAAAGAATTGCGCAAAGGCAACGAAATCAATTACCAAGGGGCTTCCGGACCTTGCGATTTCGATAAGTATGGAAATGTCATGGGAAGCTATGCCCTTCTGGAGGCAAAAGATGGCGAATGGGTGGAACGCAGGTTTTACCCTGCGGAAGACCTCTAGATAGGACTTTTACGTTGCATGCTCGTGTGGGTGGGGCAGTGGTTTGACTATTGTCCTGCCCTGTAGAGATAGTGATCACGATCAAGAAAGCCAGAAAAATCGTGCATGAGTTTGTTCGTTGCGTCTGGATGAAATTATTGACAGCAATCAGGTTGTGATATTTCAAATACTATCATTCACATGAAGGAGAATCTGTGAGTAGAGATGTCGAAACCATGCCCAATACAAAAGCCAGGACTGAGAATGACGTTCCCTTCAAAGTGTTGAGTCCTGTAGATCAACCTGAGTCCTTGAAGCAGATCGCCTATAAGGCCCTGCACCGGGCTTTGCTTACCGGTGATCTGAAGTCGGGAGAGGTATATAAGGAAAAAGATCTGGCCCGGATGTTGAATATCTCCAGGACCCCGGTTCGAGAGGCCTTGCTGGAACTCTCGGGCAAAGGTCTGGTCACCTTTCTTCCCCGCAAGGGTATTCAGGTCACCCAGTTTGATCTTCAGGACTTGAACGAAATATTTGAGTTGCGAAAAGCATTGGAGCTCATGGCTATAGAAAAGGTGGCCGGCAAAATTACCCAAGATCAGCTGCAGGGTATTGAATCGGTACTCAGGGAGCAGAGTTCATGTGCGGATACGAGTGATTTTATGGGTTTTTTAACCCATGACCGGGAATTTCACACCTTGCTCAGTGAATTGACCGATAACCGCAGATTGGTAGCCAATCTGGAGACCATTCGGGATTTGATTCAGTTCATGGGCGCCCATGCCCTCTCTGCCCATGGGAGGTTACAAGAGGTCATAGCCGAACACCAGAGAGTGCTCACCGCCCTGGCCAGCCAGGATCCGGAAGAGGCCAGAAATACCATGGCCCATCACCTGGAGATGTCCAGGCAAAAGGCCGAGTCCATTCTCTTTCCCCATCAGGCGGGTGGTTCGATGAGCTGAATATTTTTCCTCGACGCTTTGATATGTCCCTTTGTTCATAAACCGTGAGCCTGGCACTTTAACCCTACATTGATATATCAAATTCAACATATTAAATAAGGAGGATTATTATGGCCAAGCCGGAAATTGAATTCATTGATTGCGATACATCCTATCAATGGCGGCCTGTGGAAGGCGACACCCTGGGGATCAAGGAAAAAATCTTAAGCCACGATCCGGATTCCGGAGATTATACCCGGCTTTTGAAATTTCCTCCGGGCATCGAGACCAAGGACACCCTGGTTCATGACTTCTGGGAAGAAGTGTGGATTATCGAGGGCACCTTGTATGACAAGGTGAAGAAAGAAACCTATTTGCCCGGGTTCTATGCCTGCCGTCCCCCGGGAATGACCCATGGTCCCTATGAGATTCCCTATGGTTGTGTGACCTTTGAGATCAGGTACCACAAAAAGTAGCCGGTGCGCTGAGAATAAGGATGAACATCTTAAAATCCGGGAGGAAATTTTGATCGTCCAATTCACACTTCAGGAAAAAGAAAAGACCATCCCGCTGCAGTTTGAGTACACGCGGATGGTCAATGCCGGATATGTAGGCCGCAATCAGGAAGAGGTCCAAAAACATGTCCAGGAGCTGGCGGCCAAGGGTATTCCCGCCCCTTCCTCCACGCCAACCTTATATCCTGTTCTGTGCCGAACTTTGAGTATGGATTCAAACATCGAAGCTTATGGAGCCGAGACTTCCGGAGAAGTTGAATATGTTTTGCTCATTGAGAACGAGCAGAACGTTTACGTGGCCCTGGGCAGCGACCACACCGACAGGCATCTGGAAGAAGTTGACATCCCCAGGTCCAAGCAGATCTGCCCCAACTTGATTACCTCTACTGTGTGGACCCTGGATGAGGTCCAGGAGCACTGGGACGAGCTGGTCTTGAAAAGCCAGGTGGTCAAGGACGGACACACAATCGAGTACCAGGAAGGCAAACTGGAGCTTATTCTTTCTCCGGCCCAGCTCATGGATTTTGTGCGCAGCAAGATCCCTGGACCCTTGGATAAGACCATTATCTATTCCGGAACAGTGGGTATGAAGACGGAGGGCTTTGTCTTCGGGCAGCGTTTCCAGGCCCAGCTGACAGATCCCAGGCTGGGCCGCAGTCTGGAGCTGGCCTATGACATTGAGCCTCTGGCGTATATGGAACTGGAAGCTGGAAGCTGAAAGCGGAAAGTGGGCTGAGGAAACGGCAGCTGCTCTTGAACCCCGGCTGTCCCTCCGGTTCGTCCAGACTCCGGTCTGTCCCGGGAGGGGCGAGCGCCGCCCCTCCTGCCAAACCGTACGTTTCATCACTGATCAGACCGGTAATATTCCTCATTTTTGTCCGCTTGAAAGGACAAAATAATTCAGATTTGCCGGAGGCAAAACTGAAGCATAAAGGAGAACAGGCTATGGAAGTGGCCTCTATTCAAATGGGTGTGATTGAAGACAATAAGACCGGGGCCATTGACCAGGCTGTGGAGCGCATTCGTCAGTGCCGGGGCGCGGATCTGATTGTGCTTCCGGAGCTGTGGAACATCGGCTTCATGAGTTTTGATCAGTATTACTCCCAAGCCGAGAAAGAGGATGGCCCGACCCTGACCGCCATGCAGTCCATGGCCCGGGAAATGAAGGCTTATGTGCACACTGGAAGCTTTGTCCTGCAGGAGGGGAATGCCTATTACAATGCCAGTTATCTCCTCTCTCCCCAGGGGGAGATCCTGGGTTCCTATCGCAAGATCCATCTCTTTGCCTTTAACTCCCGGGAAAAACAGCTGTTGACTCCTGGAGATCAAATCAGCGTGGTTCCCACTCCCCTGGGCACCTTTGGCCTGGCCACCTGCTTTGACCTGCGTTTTCCGGAACTCTTCCGACGGATGGTGGAGCAGGGCGCGGAGATCTTTCTGGTCTGCTCGGCCTGGCCCTATCCCCGCCTGGAGCACTGGCAGATATTCAACCGGGCTCGGGCCATCGAGAATCAGTGCGCTTTGGTATCCGCCAATTCCGTAGGACCTAACCGTGGAACAACCCTGGTCGGTCACAGCATGATCGTCGATGCCTGGGGTACGGTCATGGCCGGAGGGGGAGATGACGAGGTCATCCTGCGTACCGAGGTGGATGTAAACAAAATTCATCAGGCCCGGGAGCGCTTTCCCGGCCTGGCCGGACGGACGGAGTGGCTGTAGGACTGTGTTCAGTGTTCAGCGCCGCCTCTGGCAGCGGCCGCCAGTTTGATCTGGGATGAAAGTGTTGTCTCAGAGGGACAGGGCTTGGGGTCAAGCCCGTCCTACTGAAAAGCCCGGCTCGTAGGTAGGCCGCCCTTGCCCCCAAGGGCTGGCCTTCTTCGGATTTGATTCTAGTTTCATACGAGCGCCGCCGCTGGCCGCAGCCGCCCAGTTTGATCAAGAAGGAAACTTTGAGTTACCTCCTCCGTCATTCCGGCGAAAGCCGGAATCCAGAATAAAAATTTAAGAGCTGGACCCCGGCCTACGCCGGGGTGACGGAAAAAGCAAAATCTAGTTTCATACGAGTTTCGGTGTTCAGTCCCGCCTTGGCGGGACCTCTGGCCGCAGACGCCTAGTTTGATCGAGGGTGAAACTGACCAAGAGGGCTGGGCCCGGCACTCACTTTGAGAATGGGCGTCTGTTTTTGGTAGTAACTTTTGAAATGAAAGTGAGTGCCGGGCCCGCCCTACTGGATGAGTAGCAGGAACCATCCTTGTCTTTTAGGGCAGTTCTGTATTGAGATAGTCAAGCGGAGTCAGGGACTTGGGCCTACGGAAGCAACACCAGTAGGCCGTCCGGCACTCACTTGCAGGCATGGCCGTAGTATTTTGCAGGAACGTTTAAACTGCAAGTGAGTGCCGGACAGGCCTTTTCAGTGAAAAGTCTCGTTTCATACGCGCTTTGCCTCCGGCAAATATGAACACCGAACACTTAATATGAAGGAGGATATGATGGCCAATACAGAAATCGAATTTTGCGGGGTGAAGATCAAAAACCCCCTTGTAGCTGCGTCGGCCGAGCCGACATTGAACGCCAAAAACATGAAGCGGTGCATCGATGCCGGGGCTGGCGGGGTCATTGCCAAGACCATGACCGATTCAGATGCCATGCGTGAGCTGACCAGCAAGGCCAAGTGGCGTTTCTTGAATGAAAAACACGAGGTCTGCCGGGGCCGGGTGCCGCGCATGTTCAGCCTATACAGCAGAAGCGGCCTGGCTCTGGAGACCCCTGACGAATTTATCAAGGAGATGAAGGAGACCGTTCGCTATGCAAAGGAGCACAGGGCCACGGTCATCGGCAGCGTGGGCTCCATTGAAGAGCAGGGCTGGGTGGACATGAGTAAACAGATGGAAGACGCCGGCGTGCCTTTGCTGGAACTCAACTTCGGCTGTCCCCATCCCAAGCTCATGCCCGGGGTGCGTACTGGAATGAACGTAGGCCAGGATTTTGATTATGCCTGCGGCATTACCCAGCGGGTGGCCGAGGCAGTGTCCATCCCCATTATGGTCAAGGTCACCCCCCAGGTTACCGATTTGGTGGCCTTTTCCGGACAGCTGAAAGAGGCCGGGGCGTCAGCTGTCACCTTGACCAACCGGTTCATCGGCTTTGTTCCGGATATTGAGACCGGCAAGCCCTTTATCTACGGTCAGGCCGGGATCGGTGGGCCATGGATCAAACCCTTGACTCTGCGCTGGATCAACGAGGTGCGTCAGGCCTTTAAGGACGATCTCTATATTGCCGGCACCAACGGGGCATACGACTGGCGTGATATTGTGCAGTTCATCATGAGCGGGGCCCATATTGTGGAGATGTGTGCTGCGGTCATGGCCTATGGCTATGAATGGATGGGAAAGCAGGTGAATGGTCTGGAAAAATACATGGATGAGAAAGGCTATGCCACTATCTATGACATGCTGGGCATCGCCTCGGATGCCGCCCTGCAGTACTCGGAAATGCCTTATGAAAAGGCAAGGGTGAATCCGGACCTGTGCACCAATTGCGGTCGCTGCCTCAAGGTCTGTTTTCAAGACGCCATGCAGCCCGGAGATCAAGCCACCTGGGTTAGGCAGGAGGATTGCATCGGATGCGGGGGGTGCTTTTCAGTCTGTCCGGTTCCCGGGGCTGTCGATATTTTCGTTCACCAATAGAGCAAGGAGTGAAAAGTTATCATGTCCACAACCACGTCAACCCGGCACCTGCGGTTCATGGACGGCAATGAGGCCGCAGCCTGGGGCGCGTACTATTCAGGATGCCGCTACTTTGCTGGCTATCCCATCACTCCGGCCACCGGGGTGTTTAACGCTGTTTTGGATATCCTGCCTCCGGCCGGGGGCCAGGTCTTGCAGGCCGAGGACGAGATCGCGTCCATCGGGGCCTGTATCGGGGCCAGCATGGCCGGAATGAAGACCATGACCGCCACTTCAGGTCCAGGGATCAGCCTTTATTCGGAGCAACTCTCGTTTGCCGTGGGTTCAGAGATCCCTTTGGTGGTCATCAATGTCCAGCGCCTGGGTCCGTCCACTGGTTCGGCCACCAAGGGAGCTGACGGGGATGTGCAGTTCATGCGCTGGAACAGCTCCGGAGGGCTGCCGGTCATTGTTCTGTGTCCGACCGATGTCCGGGATGCATTTGTCCTCACCATGCAGGCCTTCAACCTGGCTGAGCGCTTCCGCTGCCCGGTCTTTGTAGCCTCGAACAAGGAGATCGCTTTGACCAAGGAAAGCGTGGACCTGGATTCCATTTCCTGGCCCCAGGTCCAGGACCGGACCCTGGCCCGGGAAGAAGGCTTTTTGCCCTTTGCTCCTGCGGATGATTCCGATGTGCCCGGCTTTTTGCCTTTGGGCCATCCCCGCATCCCGGTCCGCCAGACCTCGTCCACCCACGGAGAAGACGGGTATATCACCACCGATCCAACCCAGATCCAGGCCATGCAGGACCGGCTGAAGCATAAGGTTGAGGCCCATGTCCAGGATATGGCCTTTTATGAGTACATCGGTCCCCGGGATGCGGAAACAGTGATTATCGCCTATGGGATTACTGCCCGGACCGCTCTGGCTGCATATAAGCAAATGAC